>JBKBJT010000029.1:0-42788 GCA_046294345.1 Ferrovibrio sp. | reverse complement strand
CGGGCGCGGCGCAACCTGTCGCGCCACTTCTCGCCCCATATCGCCGAGCAGATCGAGCAGATGGACGATGCCATCGGCCAGGTGAAATCGCTCAATGCCGCCGTGCTGTTCGCCGATCTGGTCGGGTTCACCCAGATCGCCGACGATCACACGCCGGAGCAGACCGTCACCATCCTGCGCGAGGTGCACCAGCGCCTCGGCCGTGCCGTGCATGAAAACAGCGGCACGCTCGACAAGTATCTGGGCGATGGCATCATGGCATCCTTCGGCACGCCGCAGGCCGGCCAGCGCGACGCCTCATCGGCCCTGCTGGCGGCACGCGCCATGCTGCGCGAGATGGACCTGCTCAATCGCCAGCGCGCCCTGCTGCGCCAGGTGCCGCTGCATCTGGCGGTCGGCATCCATTTCGGTCCGCTCACCCTGGGCAATATCGGCGACGAGAGCCGCGTGGAATTCGCCCTGATCGGCGAGACCGTGAATGTGGCGCACCGGCTGGAGCAGATGACCCGGTCGCTGAATGCCCAGCTCTGCCTCAGCCAGGCCTTCGTCGACAAACTGGTCGAGGAAACCCGCGGCGACATGGGCGCCGTGCGCGACATGGTGACCCTGAAGCCGCAGCCGATCCGCGGCCTGCGCGACCGCATGGTGCTGTGGATCCTGCCGCGCCTGCCGCTGGGCAGCGAGGCCGACGCCCCCGAGGCGGCACCGACCATCCACTGAAGCGGCAGAAAACCGTGGATGCCGCGGCCAAGCCATGGCATGACGGGGCATGCTGTTCCGCCCGCCCAAACCTTCCGACCGCGACATCCTGCCCTGGTGGCATCCGCATGCCCTGCTGCGGGCTGTTTGGAACCTGGCCTTCTCGGCCGCGCTGGGACTGGGTGTAGGCGCCATAGCCCTCGATCTGGCCGCGCAGATCGCGGCCAAAATCGCGGGCGAAGACTGGCGCGACTGGCATGAACCGCTTCTGCCGCTGGCGTGGCTGCTTGGTTGTTTTGTCGCTTTCGTTTCCTATATGTCCTATAGAATGGACGACAAGGCCGAATAAACCGGCCTCTCCCCTGGAAAAGCCCGCCTTTAGAAAAGCAATTCGATGTCCGATCCCCGCCAGCGCGCCCTGGATGCGCAGAGTCTGATTGCCGACCTGATCAAGACCGCCCGCAAGGCCGGCGCCGATGCCGCCGACGCGGTCTATCACGAATCCCGCTCGCTCAGCGCCGGCGTGCGCATGGGCCAGCCGGAGGATGTCGAATCCTCCGAAAGCCGCGACCTCGGCCTGCGCGTGCTGGTCGGCCGGCAGCAGGCCTGCGTCTCCACCACCGATTTCGCTCCCGCCGCTTTGCAGGAACTGGTGAGCCGCGCCGTCAGCATGGCGCGCGCCGCGCCCGAGGACAAATACTGCGGCCTGCCCGAGCCGGCCCAGCTAGCAGCCCAACCGGTGGAACTGGACCTGTTCGACGGCATCGAACTGGAAATGCCGCAATTGCTGGACCGCGCCAAGGCGGCGGAAGCCGCGGCGCTGGCCGTGCCCGGCATCACCAATTCCGAAGGCGGCAGCGCCGGACGCGGTTTCGGCCTGGTCGCCTATGCCAATACCGCCGGCTTCAGCGGCAGCGGCTTCAGCGGCTCGCACAGCATCTCGGCCGCCGCCATTGCCGGCAAGGATACCGGCATGGAGCGCGACTGGGATTACGAGGCGAAAACCCATTTCAGCGATCTGCCCGATCCGGCCAGCATCGGCCGCAAGGCCGGCGAACGGGCGGTGCGCCGCCTCAATCCGGTGAAGCTGGACAGCGCGGCGATGCCCATTGTCTATGATCCCCGCGTGGCCACCAGTCTGGTGGGTCATCTGGCAGGCGCCATCAATGGCGCTTCCGTGGCGCGCGGCACTTCGTTCCTGAAAGACAAGCTCGGCCAGATGGTCTTTGCGCCCGGCATCACCATCACCGACGACCCTTTGCGCAAGCGCGGCTTCCGCTCGCGCTGGTTCGACATGGAAGGCGTGGCGCGCCAGACCCGCGCCCTGATCGAGGATGGCCGCCTCACCACCTGGCTGCTCGACTGCGCCACCGCACGCCAGCTCGGCATGGCCAGCACCGGGCATGCCTCGCGCGGCACCACCTCGCCGCCCTCGCCAGCACCGACCAACATCTACCTCAATCCGGGCAGGCAGACGCCGGCCGAACTCATGGCCGACATCAGGCTTGGCCTCTATGTCACCGAGCTGATCGGCATGGGCGTGAACGGCGTGACCGGCGATTACAGCCGCGGCGCCGCCGGCTTCGTGATCCGCGACGGCCAGCTGGCCGAGCCGGTTTCCGAGATCACCATCGCCGGCAACCTGAAAGAGATGTTTCCCAATCTCACGCCGGCCAACGATCTGGAATTCCGCTTCGGCACGGATGCGCCCACAATCCGCATCGACGGCATGACCGTCGCCGGCCGCTGATATCGGCAGCGGCATGGCGGTTTCACTCAGACAGGATCACGATCTTCTGGTCGGCGCCGTGCGCGAGGCCGGCGCGGTGGCGTTGCGGTTTTTCAAATCGGGCGTGAAGACCTGGCACAAGAAGCCCAACGACCCGGTCACTGAAGCCGATATCGCCGTCGACAATCTGCTGCGGGAAAAACTGATGGGTGCGCGGCCGGGTTATGGCTGGCTCAGCGAGGAAAGCGGCCGCCAGGGCGGCACCGGCCCGGAGCAATGGGTGATCGATCCCATCGACGGCACCCGCGCCTTCATCGACGGCAAACCCGAATTCACCATCTGCGTCGCCCTGCTGCAGGATGGCCAGCCGACGCTGGCCGCCATCTTCAATCCGGCCAGCGACGAATTCTTCGAGGCCACCTGCGGCGGCGGCGCGAAGCTGAACGGCAGGACGATCCGCGCCTCGGGCCATGCCAGCCTGATGGAAGCGCGCTTCCTGGCCAGCCGCCGCACGTTTGAACGCCATGGCTGGCTGGCGCGCACGGCCAAGGCCGATTTTGCCTACCGCAACTCGATTGCCTATCGCATGGCGCTGGTTGCCTGCGGCAAATACGACGTCGCCATCAGCCTGACCGAAAAAAGCGACTGGGACATCGCGGCCGCCGACCTGCTGGTGCGCGAGGCCGGCGGCCGCGTGGCCACCGCCGATGGCGAACCGCTGGCTTACGGCACCGACAGGCACCGCCATCCTTCGGTGATCGCCACCGGCGCCTATATCTTCGACGACGTGGTCGACCTGCTGAAGACGCGTTAGTAAATCTGTCTCAGCCCGCGCCGTCCGGCGCGAAATCGATGAAGCCGGTCACCATCTGCAGCCGGCCGCCGGCCAGCGTGGCGAAATCGGTGCCGCCCACCAGGGCAGTCGCCCCATCCGGCCCAGCCTCCCAGGAAAAACGCAGACGGTCTTCCACCGTCTCCGGCGCGCGGCTCAGGCGAAAGACAAAGCCGGGAAATTTCTGCTGCACGGCGGCGATCATGCCGTCCACGCCGTCATGCCCTTCTCCCTGCATCAGGGGATCGTGATACCGCACATCCTCGGCCAGGGTGCGGGCGATCAGCCCGCGCCGCACCCCGGCATCGGTTTCATTCCAGATGGCGATATAGCGGTCGACGATGGCGGCGATGTTGCTGGCTGTGCTGTTGCTCATGGTCTGCTCCTGCGTTGGGATTGCCGAGCAAACATGCGGCGAGCGTGGCGGGCTGGCGATTACGTTGCCGATAATCAGCATACCGGCTTGATCGGCGGATGAGCCTCACCATCTTTTCCCCGCCGCTCTTGCCCATCGTGCATCCGACGAACGTTGTCAATTCGACACACGTTTTGATTGTCCCCCGAACCGGCGGCATCGGCAAAACTTGGCGACAATTGGCCGGAATTGGCAATCATTGGCGATAATTGGCAATAGTTGGCCAGGCTTGGGCCGGCCGGTTTCGGTTCCGGCCGACTGAAACCGCCGATAATCAATGCGTTGAGTCGAAACAGGCCGTTTTAGCCGCCGGTTCCGCCCTTCACGCCCGCCAGTTGTGCGATGCCCCATCAGGCTGCGCGGATCCAGATAGCGTTATCGTGGAAGGCGCCGCCGCCATTGGGCTGGGCCGCATCGGCGCCGGTCAGGGCGTTGATGCCCATGCCATCGACGAAGGCGGCATGGGGCCAGATGCTCTCCACGATCACCACGCCGCGTTTCACGCCCTCATAGAGTTTCGCGTGGATGCGGATCTGGCCGCGCCGGTTGCCCAGCCGCACCAGCTGCCCGTCGGCAATCTGCAGGCCGGCGGCATCCTCAGGGTGGATGAACACGGTCGGGCGCGCCTCGCGGCTGGTCGATGTCGGCGTTTCGGTGAAACTGGTGTTGAGGAAATTGCGCGCCGGCGATGTGGCCAGGCGGAAGGGGTGTTCTTCCGTCGCCTCCTCGATGCTGGTCCAGTGATCGGGCAGGCGCGGCATGCCGGCATGGTCCGGCCCCATCGCCGCCCAGTCCGGCGCGAAGCGGAATTTCTTGTCCGGCCAGCCGAAGCCGTTGAGGAAATGCGCTGTCTCGAAATCCGGCTGGCAGTCATGCCAGCGCTGGCTGCGCAGGGTCGCCACATCTGGCCAGCCCGAGGCCTTCAGGGTGGCCTCCACCATGTCCATGGCGCTCATGCCAAAGCCCGGATGCTCGGCTCCCAGCCGCTTCGCCAGCTCGCAGATCACGTAATGGTTTTCGCGGGCCTCGCCCGGTGCCTCCACCAGCTTCGGCCCCAGCAGGATATGCTGCTGCCCACCGGCCTGATAGATATCGTCATGCTCGGTGAACATGGTGGCCGGCAGAACGATATCGGCCATCTTCGCCGTCGCCGTCATGAACTGCTCATGCACGCAGACGAACAGGTCGTCGCGCTCGAACCCGCGCTTCACGAGGTTGGAATCCGGCGCCACCTCCATCGGGTTGGTGCTTTGGATCAGCAGGGCCGTCACCGGCGGGCCGTTACGCAAGGCCTTGGCATCGCCGGTCAGCACCGGGCCGATCTGCGACTGGTCCAGCATACGGATATTCGGATCGACGGCATCCAGCCCGTCGATCAGCGTCTTGTTCCAGTGGAAGATGGCGCCGTTATTGTGGAACGCGCCGCCGCCCTCGTATTGCCAGGAGCCGGTCACGCTGGCGATGCAGGTGGCGGCATGCATGTTCACCGCGCCGTTGCGGCTGCGCGCGAAGCCGTATCCCAGCCGGATGTAATGCTTCTTCCGCTCACCCAGCAGCCGCGCAAAAGCCTCGATCTCGGCAACGCTCAGGCCGGTGATGGCCGAGGCCCATTCCGGCGTGCGGGTCTGCAGATGCGCTTCCAGTTCGGCCGGCACATCGGTATGGCGCGCCATGTAGTCGCGGTCGGCATAGCCGTCGCGGAACAGCACATGCATCACCGCGCAGGCCAGCGCGCCGTCGGTGCCCGGCCGCAGGATCAGCGCCATGTCGGCCTGCTGGGCGGTGGCGTTGTTGTAGACGTCGACCACCACGATCTTGGCGCCGCGCTCCTTGCGGGCGCGGATCGCGTGGGTCATCACGTTCACCTGGGTGTGCACGGCATTGGTGCCCCAGATCACCACGCAGTCGCTTTTTGCCATCTCGCGCGGGTCGGGGCCGCTTAAGTGTCCGGTGGCGGCGATATGGCCGGCGCGGGCCAGCGTCACGCAGATGGTGGAATGCTGGCCGGAATAGCGTTTGACGTGGCGCAGGCGGTTGATGCCGTCGCGCTGCACCAGGCCCATGGTGCCGGCATAGTAATAGGGCCAGACGGTTTCGCTGCCGTATTTCCTTTCGGCCGCGAGAAAGGCTTCCGCCGTGCGGTCCAGCGCCTCGCCCCAGGAAATCGGCGCGAACTGGCCCGAGCCCTTCGGGCCGGTGCGCAGCAGCGGCTGCAGCAGGCGATCAGGGTGGTTGGCGCGCTCGGCATACCGCGCCACCTTGGCGCAGATCACGCCGGCGGTGTAGCTGTTCGCCTCGGCGCCGCGCACGCGCCCGATGCGGCCATCGGGCATGAGATCGATTTCCAGCGCGCAGGTGGATGGGCAGTCATGCGGACAGGCGCTGTAGCCGACGTCAGGTTTTACCGGGGCGAAAGGGGCATTCATCGCAATCGGGCTGGAGTCAGGTCTTGCTCGGTCACGCCGAGATCGAGGATATCCTGCGGCAAAGTCCGACCCGACGCCAGCGCCCCGGCCACCCGGCTCATCGCCGCCGAGGTCTGGATACCGTAACCGCCCTGGGCGGCCAGCCAGAAGAACCCCGGCGCGGCGGCATCGAAGCCAGCCACCACCGTGCGGTCGCTGACGAAACTGCGCAGGCCGGCCCATTTCGCCGCCAGCCTTCGCACCTGCAGCGTGGTGGCGGTTTCCAGCCGGTCGACCGCGATGGCGATGTCCATCTCGTCGGGCTGGGCATCGCAGGGATCGCTGTCGGTCTCGTCGCAGGGCGACAGCAGGATGCGGCCGGCATCGGGCTTGAAATACCATTCCTCGTTGGCATCAATCACCATCGGCCAATGGTGGATGTCGGCGCCGGCGGGCGGGTCGAAGGTCACGGCGGTGCGGCGTTTCGGTTTCAGGCCGATCGGCGCCACGCCAGCCATCCCGGCTATCACATCGGCCCAGGCGCCGGCGGCATTGATCACCACCGGGGCGCTGAAGCTGCCCTGCGTGGTCTCGACCTGCCAGTCGCCGCCGATGCGCGCCACGCCCTTCACCTCGGCGTCGGTCACCATGCGCCCGCCGGCCGCCGTCATGCCGCGCAGCAGGCCGCGATGCAGGGCATGCACCTCGATATCCATGGCATCGGGTTCATACAGCCCGCCACCCGTGGCGGCTTCGGGTCGCATCACCGGCATGAGGTTCATGACGTCGGCCGCCTTCAGCCGCCGCACGCTGGGAACCAGCCTGTTCATGTCGGTGAAGGCTTCGTCCAGATGTGCCGCCTGCTTCTCGCTGCCGACATGCAGCGCGCCGCGCGGCGTGAGGATCGGCACTTCGCTGAAACCGGCCGGCGGATTCATCAGGAAATCGCGGCTGGCCACCGTGAGCGCGCGGATCGGCGCGTTACCATAGGTCTCGGCAAACAGGGCCGCCGAACGGCCGGTCGTGTGATAGCCCGGCTGGCTCTCGCGCTCCAGCAGCACGACCGTCTTGCCGTCGCGCGCCAGGGCATAGCCGGCGCCGGCGCCGGCGATCCCGCCACCGATAATCACCACATCGCAACGCTCGCTCATCGCAATCCTCTTGGTCCGGGGTTCGGCCATGGCGTTCTCTGCGCCGTCGGCTCAGCCCTGACTATAGTGACTGGCGATGCGGGCGACCAATGCCTTGACGGCATGGCGCGATGCTGTGGGTGTCAGACGCCGCCGAAGCAGAGATACTTGATCTCGACGAAGCTATCGACGCCGTATTTCGACCCTTCCCGCCCCATGCCCGATTCCTTGACGCCGCCGAAGGGTGCCTCGGCGGTGGAGATCAGGCCTTCGTTGATTCCGACAATGCCGTATTCCAGCTTCTCCGCCACGCGCCAGGCGCGGCCGACATCCCGGCTGTAGAAATAGGCCGCCAGGCCATACGGCGTATCATTGGCCAGCCGGATTGCGTCGGCCTCATCCTTGAAGCGGAACAGCACGGCCACCGGGCCGAAGATTTCCTCCTGCGCACAGGCCATGGCGGTGGTGGCCTCGGTGATCACGCTGGGCTGGTAGAAGGTGCCGCCCAGATCATGCTTCGCGCCGCCGACCAGAACCTTGGCGCCCTTTGCCTTCGCATCGCCGACCAGACGCTCCACCTTGTCCAGTGCATCCTGGTTGATCAGCGGACCCTGGTTGACGCCCTCAGTGAAACCCGGGCCGGTCTTCAGCTTCTTCACCGCCTCGGCCAGCTTGGCGGCGAAGACGTCGTAGATGCCATCCTGCACAAACAGGCGGTTGGCGCAGACGCAGGTCTGGCCGGTATTGCGGTATTTCGAGACCATGGCGCCGGCAATGGCAGCATCGATATCCGCATCGTCGAACACGATGAAGGGCGCATTGCCGCCCAGTTCCAGCGACAGCTTCTTCAGCGTATCGGCGCTCTGGCGCATCAGGATCTTGCCGACTTCCGTAGAGCCGGTGAACGAGACCTTGCGCACCTTCGGGTTGGTGGTGAGTTCGATACCGACGCCCGGGCCATCCACGGTGGTGACAACATTGAACACGCCCTTCGGGATGCCGGCTTCCTCGGCCAGTCGGGCCAGCGCCAGCGCACAGAGCGGCGTATCTTCCGCAGGCTTCACCACCACGGGGCAACCGGCAGCCAGGGCCGGCGCCACCTTGCGCGTGATCATCGCGACCGGGAAATTCCATGGCGTGATCGCTGCCACCACGCCGATCGGCTGCTTGATCACCACGATGCGCTTGTCGGGAGCATGGGCCGGAATCACGTCGCCATAAATGCGGCGGCCTTCCTCGGCGAACCATTCGACGAAGCTGGCGCCATACACCACCTCGCCCTTGGCCTCGGCCAGCGGCTTGCCCTGCTCCAGCGTCATCAACGCGCCGAGATCGTCCTGGTTCTGCAGGATCAACTCGTACCATTTGCGCAGCAGGGCGGCGCGCTGCTTGGCGGTCAGGCCGGCCCAGGCCGGCCAGGCGGCATGGGCGGCATCGATAGCGCGTTTCGCCTCGGCGCGGCCCATATCGGGTACTTCGGCGATCACGCTGCCATCGGCGGGATTGGTGACCTTGAAGCTCTTGCCACTATCGGCATTCACCCAGGCGCCATCGATATAGGCCTGGCGCCGCAGCAGATCGGCATGTTTCAGATGGGTCACGGCAATCCTCCCTCAGGCATCCCGGACAGGCGGCCCGTCCGTTGCGAAAGGCAGAGGATTCCCCAATCCGCCAGCTGTGGCAAGGCAGGCGCTATGCGCTTTCCGTGACCAGTACGGCAGCGCCCTGCAACCGGCCGGCGCGCAGATCGTCCAGCGCCCGGTTGGCATCCTGTAACGCATACGGCACCGGATGCGTGCGCACGGGAATCAGCGGCGCGAGGCTGAGGAAATCGATGGCGTCCTGCCGGGTGAGGTTGGCGACCGATTTCACCATGCGTTCACCCCACAGCAGACGATAGGGAAATGCCGGAATGTCGCTCATATGGATGCCGGCGCAAATCACCCGGCCGCCCTTGCGCACAGCCTTCAAGGCCACCGGCACCAGATCGCCCACCGGCGCGAAGATGATCGCGGCATCCAGCGGTTCCGGCGGCGGGACATCGGATGGGCCGGCCCAGGCGGCGCCAAGCTGCCGGGCAAAATCCTGAGCCGCAACGTCGCCCGGCCGGGTGAAGGCATGAACCCGCATGCCCTGCGCCACCGCCACCTGGATCAGGATATGCGCGGCCGCGCCAAAGCCATACAGCCCCAGCGTCGAGGCCGCGCCCGCCATGCGATAGGCGCGGTAGCCGATCAGGCCGGCACAGAGCAGCGGCGCGGCTTCGATATCGCTGATCCCGTCGGGAATGCGGAAACAGTAACGCTGATCGACCACGGTGCGGTTGGCATAGCCGCCATCGATCTGGTAGCCGGTGAACCGCGCCTGATCGCACAGGTTCTCTTCGCCCGCCAGGCAGAAGCGGCAGGTGTTGCAACTCCAGCCCAGCCAGGGAATGCCGACGCGGTCGCCCAGCGCATATTCCGACACACCTTCGCCGAGCGCGATGACATGACCGACGATCTCATGCCCGGGCACCAACGGGTATTTGGCATCGGGCAATTCGCCATCCACGACATGCAGATCGGTGCGGCAGACGCCACAGGCATGCACGGCAACAACCACCTGACCGGGACCGGGTTTCGGCTCCGGCAGGTCGGTCATCACCAAGGGCCGGCCCACGGCCCGCAGCAGCATCGCCCGCATCATCGGCCTCCGTTCCAAATATGCTAACGAGGCCGACTGCCGGACGTTTTGACGCATATCAACCCGCCGCAACGGCAATTGTGGCAGCTTGACCGCTCCAAACGAGGAGAAACGCCATGGCCTTCCAGCTTCCGATCCCGACCTGGATACTGGTGACCGACGCGAGCCAGGCCCGCATCTACGAAATCGCCAGCCTGGCCGGGCCGCTGAAAGCCGTATCGGGCCTGGACATGACCGCGACCGACACCCACGGATTCTCGCGCGACCTGAAAAGCGATAAACCCGGCCGCGCCTTCGCCAGCACCGGCAACCAGCGCTCGGCCATGGAACCGCGCCATGACCCGCACCAGATGGCCGAGGATAAATTTGCCAAAAGCGTGGCCGAACGGCTGAACCATGCCTGCGAGGAGAAGCTGTTCGCCCAGCTGGTGGTGATCGCCCCGCCACGCATGCTGGGTGTGCTGCGGGATGAATTCAGCGCTGCCGTGCGAAAACTGGTGGCCGCCGAAATCCACAAGGATCTGGTGAAGGCCGACAAGGCCGACATCCTGGCCCATGTCAAAGCGGAACTGAGCTGAGTTCCGCGGTGTCGATCAGCGACCTGATCTGGATATTCTTCATCGTCATGGCGCTGCAGCCGATGCTGCGGCAGCGCATCCTGATCATGATGCGGGCCCGCAAGATCATGCAGCTGCAGCGGCAACGCGGCAGTCAGGTGATCACGCTGGTACACCGGCAGGAAACCATGCGCCTGCTGGGTTTTCCCCTGGTGCGGTATATCGACATCGACGATGCCGAGGACGTGATCCGCGTGATCCGCGACACCGATCCGGACATGCCGATCGACATCATCCTGCACACGCCGGGCGGGCTGGCCATCGCCACCCTGCAGATCGCCGCCGCCCTGCGCCGCCACAAGGGTCCGGTGACGGCATTCGTGCCGCATATCGCCATGTCGGGCGGCACGCTGATCGCACTGGCGGCCGACACGATCGTAATGGCGCCGCATGCGATGCTGGGGCCGATCGATCCGCAGGTGGGCGGATATCCGGCCGCCTCCGTAGCGCGCGTGCTGCGCGACAAGCCGATGGCCGAAGTGGACGACCAGACCGTGATCCTGGCCGATATCGGCGAGAAGGCCACGCGCCAGCTGCGGGTTGCCGCCGAACAATTGCTGGCCCGCCACATGGATACGGCCAGGGCCGCCGAACTGGCCGACCAGCTCAGCAAGGGGCAATGGACCCACGATTACCCGATCACGGCGGACGAGGCCGCCAGCCTGGGCCTGCCGGTGAACACCGACCTGCCCGATGAAGTCGCCGAACTGATGGCGCTGTATCCGCAACCGGTGCGCACCACGCCCAGCGTGGAATACGTGCCGGCGCCGCCACGCCGCGAGCCGCCAACGCGCTGAACCGGTGGAAACGGCATGCCATACGCCAGAAATGCCGATCTGCCGGATAACCTGCGCGACATCCTGCCCGCCCATGCGCAGGACATCTTCCGCGCCGCCTTCAACCATGCCTGGCAGGATCACGGCGATGATCCCGACCGCGAGGCCATCGCCCACCGCATCGCCTGGGCCGCGGTAAAGCGGCGTTACCGCAAGCAGGGCAATCGCTGGGTGGAAAAGGGTTAGGCCGACAGACTTAAGCCGACAGGCGCCCGTCGTGCAGGGCATCCAGATCGAAGGGAAACACGATGCCGCGGTCGGGCGCGATTTGTTTGGCCTTCGCCTTGTCGGCATAATCCAGCCGCCCGAGCAGGTCGCGGATCAGGTTCAGCCGCGCTGTCGGCTTGTGGTTGGCCCGCACGATAGTCCATGGCGCCACAGCGCTGCTGGTCCGCGACAGCATGGCATCGCGGGCCTTGCTGTAATCCTTCCAGTGTTTCAGCGCCGCATTATCAATCGGGCTGATCTTCCACTGCTTCAGCGGATCGTCACGGCGGGATTGCAGGCGCTGTTTCTGCTCGTCCCTGTCGATATCCAGATAATACTTGAACAGGTGTATGCCCGCGCGCACCAGAAGATCCTCGAAGGTCGGCACGGCATTCAGGAAATCCTCGCAATCCTGCTTCGTGCAGAACCCCATCACGCGCTCGACCCCGGCGCGGTTGTACCAGCTGCGGTTAAACAGCACGATCTCGCCGCCCGCTGGCAGATGCGGCACATACCGCTGGAAATACCACTGGCTGCGTTCGCGGTCGGATGGTTTGCCCAGGGCGACGACGCGGGTCTCGCGCGGACTCATATGTTCGGTGACGGCCTTGATCGTGCTGTCCTTGCCGGCGCCATCGCGCCCTTCCAGCACGATCAGCACCTTTTCCTCATGCTTGATCATATGGCGCTGCAGCTTGACCAGTTCGATCTGCAGGTCACGCAGGGCCGCGCGGTATTCGCCGTTATCCTTTGGCTTGGCCATACTCAGACCTCCGGCAAGGGGATGAATTCCGGATCGCCGGGCACCATGGCGAAGCGACCGGCGCGCCAATCGGCCTTGGCCTGTTCGATACGCTCTTTCGAAGAGGAAACGAAATTCCACCACAGATGCCGCTCGCCATCCAGCGGCGCGCCGCCCAACAGCATCAACCGCGCCGGACCCTGCGCGGTGATCCGCGGGCGGCTGCCGGGCTTCAGCACCAGCATGCTGCCGGCCTCATACCGCTCGCCATCCAGCACCACCATGCCGATGGCCACATAGACGGCGCGTTCCTCGTATTCCTCGGGCAGCGGCAGCACGGCCTCATCGTCCAGTACCGCGTCGAGATAGAACATCGGCGCGAAGACCTGCACCGGCGATGCGGCACCGAAGGCCTCACCCGCGATCAGGCGCATCCTCGCGCCGGGCAGTTCGATCTCGGGCAGGCTGGCGGCTGGGTGATGTTTAAAATCGGGCGCTGTTTCCTCCTGGCCCTGTGGCAGGGCCAGCCATGACTGGATGCCATGCAGGGCGCTTCCGCTGCGGCGCAGTTCGTCCCGCGTGCGCTCGGAATGCACGATGCCGCGCCCGGCCACCATCCAGTTCACGTCACCGGGCCGGATCGGCTGCACCACGCCCAGGCTGTCGCGGTGCATGATCTCGCCCTCGAACAGGTAGGTGACGGTGGCCAGCCCGATATGGGGATGCGGCCGCACATCCAGGCCCTGGCCCGGCGCGAAATCGGCCGGCCCCATATGGTCGAAGAACACAAAAGGCCCAACATGCCGGCGCTTCGCATAAGGCAGAATGCGTCGCACCATGAATCCCTCGCCCAGATCGCGGCTGCGCGGCGTGATGATCAGATCGACGGCTTCGGACATGGCGGCACCTCCGCCGCCACACTAACGCGGGATGGCTGCCGGCCCAACCCTCTTGATCGCCCCTCTTGCTCGCCTCAGTGGCGACCGAGGAAATAGTCGGGCAGGAATTGCGAGAAGGCCGGCACATAGGTGACCAGCAGCATGGCGGCGATCAGGGCGCCGTAGAAGGGCCAGATCGTGCGCATCACCGTGCCGATGGAAACCCCGCCGATGGCGCAGCCGACGAACTGCGTGATGCCGACCGGCGGCGTGTTGAGCCCCAGCGCGCAGTTGATCAGCATCACCATCCCGAACTGCACCGGCCCCATGCCGTATTGCATGCAGATCGGCAGGAAGATCGGCGTGCAGATCAGGATGGTGGCAGCCATGTCCAGGAAGGTGCCGAGCACGAACAGGATCAGATTGACCAGCAGGAAGATCATCCAGGGCGACGTCGTGATGCTGCTGAGCGCCTGGCCGGTCAGTTCCGCCACGCTGTAGAGGCTGATCAGGTAGCCGAAGGTGTTCGAGACGCCGATCAGCAGCAGGACGATGCCGGTGGTCTTCACCGCCTTGGCGGCGGCCTTGATCAGGTGTTCCCATTTCAGGGAGCGGTACAGCAGGGTCGCCAGCAGGATCGCATAGATCACGGCAATAGCCGCCGATTCGGTGGCGGTGAACACGCCGGAGAGGATGCCGGTGATGATGATCACCACCACGAACAGGCCGGGGATGGCGGCGGCGGCCGAACGCAGAACGGCCTGGCGGCCGGGGAACACACCGGCCGGGTAACCACGCCGGATCGCCACCAGATAAGCCGCCACCAGCATGCAGATAGTGAGCAGCACGGCCGGGATCATGCCGGCCAGGATCAGCGCGGCAATCGATACCTTGCCGCCGGCGGCCAGCGAATAGATGATCATGTTGTGGCTGGTCGGCATCAGCGCGCCGACCAGTGAAGCATGCGTGGTCACGTTGACGGCGTAATCGGCGTCGTAGCCTTCCTTCTTCATCATCGGGATCATCACGGCACCCATGGCCGAGACGTCGGCCACGGGCGAGCCCGAGACGCCGCCAAACAGGGTGCAGGCCACCACATTCGACATGCCGAGTCCGCCGCGGATATGCCCGACCAGGTTCTTGGCGAACTGCACGATGCGGTCAGCCACTCCGCCATAGAGCATCAGTTCGCCGGCGAAGATGAAGAAGGGGATCGCCAGGAAGGAGAAGATGTTCATGCCGGCCGTCATGCGCTGGAACACCACGGCGAGCGGCAGGCCCTCGTAGAGGATGGTGGCGACGGCGGACAGACCGATCGAGAAGGCGACCGGCACGCCGAGAACGAGAAAGCCGAAGAAGCTGGCAGCCAGGATAATCAATGCCATGAGGGACGGACCTCTTCGCCCGCGATCAGGGCGAGAATATGCTCGAGCGAGAACAGGGCGATCAGGCCGCCGGCAATCGACAGCGGCAGGTGGTTGAGCCCTTCAGGCAGGCCGAGGGTGGGTATCTTGTAGGCCATCACGGAATCGGCCAGCAGCCAGGCATTCCAGCCCATCACCAGACCGAAGCCGGCGACCAGAAGATGGATCAGGATTTCGACCCAGATGCGGTGCCGCTCGGGCAGCACCATGACCAGCACGGATTCAAGGCCGATATGGCCGGCATCGCGCACCCCGACCGCGGCGCCGAACATGGTGACGTAGAGCACCAGCACCAGCGCGAGGCTTTCGGCCCAGGTCGGCGTGTCATTCAGCACGTAACGGCCAAAGACCTGGTAGGCGACGACGCCGACGATGCCGAGCAAGCCGGCGACGGCGACATACATGCAAAGCCGGGAGATCCAGGCGTTGATGGGACTGAGCCAGCGCAGCATGGATACTCCCGGTTCTTCGCGTTACAGGACCTGGAAATGTGTCAGTTGGTGTCCTGGATGCGCTTCACCAGCGCCTGCAGCTTGGCATCGCCGGCGAATTTTGCATAAACCGGCTGCATCGCGTCCTGGAAGGATTTCTTGTCCAGGTCGCTGATGATCTTCGAGCCGCCGGCCTCCACCGTCTTGCGCGATGCCGCCTCACGCTCATCCCACAGCTTGCGCATGTAAGGCACCGATTCCTTGGCCGCCTTGCGGATGACATCCTGCTCGTCCTTCGACAGACCATCCCAGACCCGCTTGGAAAACACCAGCAGCTCCGGCGCCATCGAATGTTCAGTCAGGCTGTACATCTGCGCCACTTCGTAGTGCCGCGAGGAGTCGTAGGAGGGCCAGTTATTCTCGGCGCCATCCACCACGCCGGTCTTCAGCGCGGTATAGACCTCGGCATAGGGCAGCGGCGTGGCATTGGCGCCGAGCGCCTGCATCATCGCCACCCACATGTCGGATTGCTGTACACGGATCTTCATGCCCTTCATGTCGGCAACCGACTTGATCGGCTTCTTGGTGGTGTAGAAACTGCGCGAACCGCTGTCATAGAAAGCCAGGCCGACGAAGCCCTGCGACTCCAGCGATTTCAGAATCTCCTCGCCAACCGGGCCATCCAGCACGCGACGCATGTGGTCCTTCGACTTGAAGACGAAGGGCAGCGCCGGCACGATGGTTTCCGGCACGATGTTGTTGAATGGCGAGATGTTGACGCGCACCATGTCGAGCGCGCCGAGCTTGGTCTGCTCGATGGTGTCCTTTTCCGAGCCGAGCGAACTCTGGCCGAACACCTTCACCGAATGCTTGCCGCCGGTGCGCTCGCCGATCAGCTTGCCCATATAGGCCACCGCCTGCACGGTCGGGTAATCCATCGGATGGACATCCGCGGAGCGGAATTCCTTCGCCGTCGCCGCTCCCGAAAGCGCCACTGCGACGGCCGCGCCGAACAGGGCACGCAGAGCTGTGCTGGACTTCATGTTTTTCCTCCCTTGATGCGGGGGCATTCATTGGCCCCAGCCGATGCACGACATGGTTTAGTCGTCGTGTCATCATACAACATAGGGCGAAATTTGAGTCAATCCTCCAAACGGCGGGATTCAGAAAATTCCACGACACACATCAGATTGTGTAATTATAATATTATTATCAATTGTTTATATTACATTCTCTGGCGGCACTCAGGAAACCGCTCAAAACCTGAGCCGGAAACATCCCATCAGTTGTCATACAAGATAAGGGATGCTAAACCTCTCATGACCCGCCGCATTCAACATGCGGCTTCGAATGTGAGGAGACATCTGGTGACGGCTCTGCGCCGACGCGAAACCCTGACCTCCCAGCTCGTCAGGACCCTGACCGAGCGGATCGCCAAGGGCAGCCTCAAGCCCGGCGACAAGCTGCCGAGCGAGCAGGAGCTGATCGAGGAATTCGGTGTCAGTCGAACGGTGGTGCGCGAAGCCATCTCTAGCCTGCGCGCGGCCGGTCTGGTCGCCACCCAGCAGGGCGTCGGCGCCTTTGTGCTTCAGGCCGCCAGCAATCAGCCCTTCCGTATCGATGAAACCAGCCTTGATCTGATCAAGGAAGTGATCAATGTGCTGGAACTGCGCATCGGCCTGGAGGCCGAGGCCGCGGCGCTGGCCGCGCAGCGACGCAAACCCGAACATGTAGCGGCGATGCGCAAGGCCCTGGACCAGATGGAAGCCGCCATCGAAGCGGCGGAAGATGCCGTCGCGCCCGACCTGGATTTCCACCAGACCATCGCCGAGGCCACAGGCAACAGCCACTTCACCCATCTGTTCAGCTATCTCGGCGCGCTGATGATTCCGCGCGCCCGCGTGCAGACCTTCCGCCTGTTCGCCGATGACCGCGGTGAATACCTGCGCCGCGTCAACCGCGAGCATGAGGATATCTATCAGGCCATCCTGCGGCAGGACAGCGATTCCGCGCGCTCAGCCATGCGCCTGCATCTGAGCAATAGCCGCGAACGCCTGCGCAAGGCGATGGCGCAATCCAGCCCTGCCAACAGCGCCTGAACGATCCGTTTCATTTCCAAGGTGAGATAAGAATGGAACCCTATGTTCTGAAAGAGGCTATTTCCAGAGGCCTGCTCTCTTTCCCGGTGACCGATTTCGATGCCGCCGGCAATTTCGAACCCAAAGGCTATCGCCGCCGACTGGAATGGCTGATGCCCTATGGCGCTACGGCTTTGTTCGCCGCTGGCGGCACCGGCGAGTTCTTTTCGCTGGCGCCCGGCGAATACAGCGATGTGATCCGCACGGCCGTGGAAACCTGCAAGGGCAAGGTGCCGATCCTGGCCGGCACCGGCTATGGCACCCGGCAGGCGATTGCCTATGCGCAGGAAGCCGAACGTCTGGGCGCCGCCGGCCTGCTGATCATGCCGCATTACCTGGTGGAGGCCGACCAGGAAGGCATCAGTCGCCATATCGCGGCGATCTGCAAATCGGTGAAGATCGGCGCCATCGTCTACAATCGTGGCGTCTGCCGCCTGGGCCCCGATGCCCTGGCCCGGCTGGCCGAGCAATGCCCGAACCTGATCGGGTTCAAGGATGGCATCGGCGACCTGGAACTGATGGTGGCCATTCGCCGCAAGCTGGGCGACCGCTTTGCCTATCTGGGCGGCCTGCCGACGGCGGAATTCTTCGCCGCGCCCTACAAGGCGATGGGCGTGCCGGTTTATTCCTCGGCGGTGTTCAATTTCATCCCCAGGACCGCGATGGATTTCTACCGTGCGATTGCCTGCGACGACAGCGCGACCGCCACCCGGATTCTCGATGATTTCTTCATGCCCTATTCCCAGATCCGCAACCGGCGCCCCGGCTATGCCATCAGCATCATCAAGGCCGGCGCGCGCCTGGTCGGCTTCGATGCCGGACCGGTACGCAGTCCGCTGGTCGATTGCAGCGAGGAAGAGCATAGTATGCTGAAGGCCCTGATCGACAAGCTTGGGCCGCAGTAAGGGGAGCAAGCATGAAACGCGTATTGCTGACCGGGGCAAGCGGCGGAGTCGGCACGCGGCTGCGCCAATTGCTCAAACCGGTTTATCCCGAGTTGATCCTGAGCGACATCAGGGCGCCGGCCGACCTGCAGCCCGGCGAGACCTTCCGGCAGGCCAACCTGGCCGATATGTCGGCCGTGGAAAAAATCTGCGAGGGCATCGACGGCATCGTGCATCTGGGCGGCTTCTCGGTGGAAGGCCCCTGGGAAACCATCCTGCAGGCCAACATCATCGGTACCTACAACCTGTTCGAGGCGGCCCATCGCAAGGGCGTGAAGCGCGTGGTCTTCGCCTCGTCCAACCATGTGATGGGTTTCCATCCGCGCAGCCACAGGATCGGCGTCGAGGCCGTGCCAAAACCCGACACCCGTTATGGCCTGAGCAAGCTGTTTGGTGAAGGCGTCGGCGCGCTCTATGCCCACAAGCACGGCATGGGCGTGCTGAGCATCCGGATCGGCAATTTCGGCGACAAGCCGATCGACGAACGCCGGCTGGCGATCTGGCTGAAACCCGACGACCTGGTGCAACTGGTGCGTATCGGCCTGGAGAAGCCCGATCTGGTCTACGAAGTGGTTTATGGCATGTCCGACAACAAACGGGCCTGGTGGGATAATGCCAATGCCCTGCGACTTGGCTATCGCCCGGGCGGCCAGTCGGAGGAATTTGCAGCGGAGGCGCTGGAAGCGCAGAAGAGCCTGCCGAAAGACCCCATCGGCGATCATTTCCAGGGCGGCAGCCCGTTCTGCAGCCAGGAATTCGACGGCGATTTCGAGGCCCTGAAGACGCGGCTGTAAGGATGCGGATCAAAAGCATTGATACCGTCACGCTGAAAATCCCCTTCGGCGATCTTTACGACGGACCGCGGGCCAAGCGCCGCGGCTGGACCGAATTCGACACCCTGCTGCTGCGGGTCGAGACCGAAGATGGCCTCGTCGGCTGGGGCGAGGCTTTCGCCTATAGCTGCGCCTCGGCCGTGCGCGCCGCGGTGCATGACATGGTGGCACCGCTGGCCATTGGGCGCGACGCCGCCGACATCCCGGCGCTCAGCCGCGACCTGCAGAAGGAACTGCACATCTGGGGCCGGTACGGCATCACCATATTCGCGCTATCAGGCCTTGATATCGCCCTGTGGGACATCGCCGGCAAGCGGGCCGGCAAGAGCCTGTCCGCCCTGCTCGGCCGCCGACGCGACCAGGTGCCGGCCTATGCCAGCCTGGTGCGATATGGCGGCGCGGAACCGATCACGACGATGACGAAAAAAGCCGTGGCGGAAGGCTATGGCGACGTCAAGCTGCACGAAATTGCCTATGAGCCCATCGCCGCTGCACGCGCCACTGCGGGCCCACATATCCGCATCACCACGGATGTGAATTGCGGCTGGAGTCTGGCGGAAGCCGAGGCCCTTCTGCCGAAGATGAAGGACCTCGACCTGTTCTGGGTCGAGGAACCCATCTTTCCGCCCGAGGATTACGAAACCCTGGCCACCCTGCGCCGCCGCTTCGGCGTGCCGCTTTCGGCCGGCGAGAATGCCTGCACCGCCATGGAATTCCGCCGCCTGATCGCGGCGCTGGATTACCCGCAGCCCAGCGTGACCAAAGTGGGCGGCGTCAGCGAATTCCTGGCCGTGGCCAGACTAGCGGGCATTGCGGGCAAAACGCTGATGCCGCATTCGCCCTATTTCGGCCCCGGCTACTGGGCCACCCTGCAACTGGCCGCGCATCTGGAGCATGTCGGCCTGTTCGAATTCCTCTATGTGAAGCCGGACGCCTTCTGCGGGCAAGATATTCCGCTGCCGCAGAATGGCAGCATTTCCATTCCCGACACACCAGGTATCGGCTTCGCACCAGATGAAGACGTGCTGGCCCGATACCGTATCGCCTGAGCGCCGGAGTACCCCATGAGCTACACCCGCATCCTCACCGGCCCAAAGCCAAAGCTGCAGATGCCGAAAGGTGCCTGTGACACCCATATCCATTTCTATGACAGCCGCTATGCCGCCCTGCCCGGCACGCCGACGCCGCCGGATGCCTCGATAGCCGACTATCGCCAGGTGATGGACTGGCTGGGGATCGAACGCGTGGTGGTCGTGCAACCCAATGCCTATGGCGACGACAACCGTCTGACCATGGCCGCCACGGCCGAATTGGGGCCTATCGCCCGCGCCGTGGTGGTGGCGAAGCCCGGCGTGACTGATGCCGAGCTGGAGCGCCTGACCAGGGCCGGCGCGCGCGGCCTGCGCATCATGGCGCTGCTGGGCGGCACGCTGGGGCTGGATGTTGCACAAGAGATGGCTGCCCGCGTAGCGCCCCATGGCTGGCATCTGCTGCTGCAACTCGATGGCCGCGACCTGCCCCGGCATGAGGCGATGATCCGACGCCTACCCTGCAAGGTGGTGATCGACCATATCGGCAAGTTCCTGGAACCGGTCCCGGTGGACCATCCCTCCTTCCAGTGCCTGCAGCGGCTGGTGGATAGCGGCAATGTCTGGGTCAAACTGGCCGCGGCTTACGAGACATCGAAAACCGGCAAGCCGAAATACGAGGATGTTGGCGTTCTGGCAAAGGCATTGGTGAAACAAGCGCCCGAACGCATGATCTGGGCCAGCAATTTTCCCCATGCCCAGGCCGCCAAATTCGGTTATCCCGACGAGGGCGCCATGCTCGACCTGATGCTGGACTGGGCGCCGAACGAAGCCGACCGCCGGAAAATCTTCACCGACAATCCGGCGGATTTGTACGGCTTTTGAGGGTAATCGCTTATTTCGCTTGACCTTAGGCCGTATAAGGCCCATATACCGCCTGCCGTTTCGATGGCATTCGCGTTGTGGCCGCGTGAGCGGGGAGCAAATCTGGCTCTTTCGTCCTGCCCAACGCCTCGCACTCCCATTCACGACCCAGGTCACGCGGGGACGTTTTACCGGACCCGCGTCCGATCGCTGCGCTGCAGGCGAGCCCGCCTGGCGCCGTCGTGCGCTTACCCTTAAGGATTTCATTTTGACCAGCTTTAACGAACTCGGCCTCGACCAGGCCCTGCTCAACGCCCTGATTGCGGGCAAGTACACCCAGCCGACGCCGATCCAGACCCAGGCCATTCCGCCCGTCCTGGCGGGCCGTGACCTGCTGGGCATCGCCCAGACCGGCACCGGCAAGACCGCCGCTTTCGCCCTGCCGATCCTGCATCGCCTGGCCGCCAATAACCGCCGCCCGGCGCCGAAGACCTGCCGTGCGCTGGTGTTGAGCCCGACGCGCGAACTGGCCTCGCAGATCGCCGACAAATTCCGCGCCTATGGCCGCGAGATGAAACTTTCGGTCACCGTCGTGTTCGGCGGCGTCGGCATGAACCCGCAGGTGCAGGCCTTGGCGCGCGGCGTCGACGTGCTCGTCGCCACCCCGGGCCGCCTGATCGACCATATGCAGCAGGGCACCCTGCGGCTGGATGCCGTCGAGACCGTGGTGCTGGATGAAGCCGACCAGATGCTGGACCTCGGCTTTGTGCATGCGATCAAGCGCATCTCGCAGGCCCTGCCCAAGCAGCGCCAGAGCCTGTTCTTCTCGGCCACCATGCCGCAGAACATCGCCCAGCTCGCGGCCGGCTTCCTGAAGGACCCCGTGCGCGTGGAAGTGACCCCGGCCGCCACCACGGTCGAGCGCATCGACCAGCAGGTGATCTTCATCGAAGCCGAGCGCAAGCGTGCCCTGCTCGCCGAGATCATGACCGATGCCACCATCACCCGCGCGCTGGTTTTCACCCGCACCAAGCATGGCGCCGACCGTGTCGCCCGCCACCTGACCAGCGGCGGCGTGCCGGCCAACGCCATCCACGGCAACAAGTCGCAGAGCCAGCGCGAACGCGCCCTGGCCGATTTCAAGGCCGGCCGCATCCGCGTGCTGGTTGCCACCGATATCGCTGCCCGTGGCATCGATGTCACCGGCGTCAGCCATGTGGTGAATTTCGAGCTGCCCAATGTGCCGGAAAGCTACGTGCACCGCATTGGCCGCACCGCGCGCGCCGGCAAGGACGGCATGGCCATTTCGCTCTGCGCCCAGGACGAACGCGCCTATCTGCGCGACATCGAGAAGGTGACGCGCCAGCGCATCCCCTTCACCGACCGGCGCGGCGACGCCAAGCTGGCAGCCGCCACCGCTGCCGAGCCGAAAGGCGAGTCACGGCCGCATCAGCAGCAGCGCCCGCATGGCCAGAACCACGCTGGCGGCCGCAAGGATGGCCAGCGCAACGACGGCCATCGCGGTCGCAGCGATCAGGGCCAGCCGCAGCAGAACCGCAAGCCCGGCGGCAAGCGTTTCGGCCGCCCGCAGCAGCAGGGCGGCGGCCAGAACCGCGGCCAGCGCCAGGCTTCGTACTAATCGCTCCTGATCCCAGGAGAAAAGCGGCGCCGAAAGGCGCCGCTTTTTTATTGTCAGAATTTATGGCCGTCCTTTTCCATCTGGGCGAATACTTCTTCGGCCCAGTGGGTGGCGCTGTTGCCCGCCGGCACGCCGCAATAGACGGCGGCCTGCTTGATCACCGCGCGGATATCGTTTTTGGTCAGGCCGTTGTTGAAGGCGGCCTTCACATGCAGCTTGAACTCATCCACGCGGTTCAGCGCGATCATGGTCGACAGCACCATGCAGCTGCGCGTCTTGCGGTCCAGGGTGGGATCGGTCCAGATCTCGCCCCAGGCATAGCGGGTAATGAAATTCTGGAAATCGCCGTTGAAGTCGTTGATCTTTGTGAGCGAGCGATCGACGTGCGCATCGCCCAGCACGGCGCGCCGGACGGTCATCCCGGCGCCATAGCGGTCCTTGTCATCCATCACGATATCCTTTCGGTCAGCCGGCCAGGAACCCGGTGAGCAGCCGGGTAAATTCCTCGACCCGCTCCACGTTGGACAGATGCGCGGCGGGCAATTCGGCATACCGCGCGCCGGGAATGGCGTCGGCGACGAAACGGCCATCCTGTGCCGGCGTCGCCAGATCATGCGCACCGGCGATCACCAGCACGGGCAGGCGAATGGCGGCAATGCCATCGCGCTGATCCATGTCGCGCACGGCGGCGCAGGCGGCGCAATACCCTTCCGGCGCGGTGGCCAGCAGCATATCCGAGATCAGCTTCACGGATGCCGGATGCAGCTTGACGAAATCCTCGGTGAACCAGCGCTGGATCACGCCATTGAGAATGGCGGCCATGCCGCCTTCGCGCACCGTGGCGATGCGGGCATTCCAGACCTCGGGAGTGCCGATCTTCGCCGCGGTATTGCATAGCACGAGGCGGCTGAAGCGCTGCGGCGCATGGATGCCCAGCCACATGCCGGTCATGCCGCCCATCGACAGGCCGCAGAACATCGCGCGGTCGATGCCCAACCCGTCCATCAGGGTCAGGACATCACGGCCGAGACGGTCGACCTGATAGGGTTTCGGCGGCAGACCGGACTGGCCATGGCCGCGGGTATCGTAACGCAGCACGCGGTAATGCTCGGCCAGAACCGACATCTGCGGTTCCCACATGCCGAGATCGGTGCCCAGAGAATTGGACATCACCAGCACCGGCGCCCTTTCCGGTCCATCCAGCCGGTAATGCAGTTCGACGCCGTCGTCGCAGGCGATAAACGGCATGCAGCCTCCTGTGTTGCCTGTTACTGCCGCCGGGCCGCCAGCACGCGGTCGACCAGCGTTGCCGCCATGCCGGTATAGCCCAGCGGATCAAAAAGCTGGCCCAGGGTTTCCGCGCCCAGCTGCTGGACCACCACGGCATCCTCGGCCAGCACATCGCGCAGATGGCGCTTTTCGCTCACCGCCTGCTTCGCTGCCGCCTCGACGCGCTGATGCGCCGCCAGCCGTCCGATCTTCGCGCCCAAAGCCATCGTCACGGCTTCAGCCATGATCAGGCCGTTGGTGACATCCAGATTGGCCCGCATGCGGTCGGCATCGACTTCGAGCCCCTCGATGGTATCAGCCATCTGCGCCAGCGCGCCGGCGCTGAGTTGCACCAGTTCGGGCAGCACCTGCCATTCGGCATGCCAGCCGCCCAGGCCTCGCTCGTGCTCCTGCGCCATGCCGCTGAGCAGGCTGCCGGCCAGATGCGGCACCCGCGTGGCGGCAGCCAGCACGACGGCGGCCGTTACCGGATTGCGCTTGTGCGGCATGGTGGAGGAACCACCCCGGCCCTCTCCGGCTGGTTCAAAAGCCTCGCCCACGTCGGTCTGCATCAGCAGCGCGATATCGCGCGCCATCTTGCCCAGGCTGCCGGTCAACAAGGCCAGCATCGTCGCCAGTTCGACCACGCGGTCACGCGCGCCATGCCACGGCATGGCTGGCAGACCGAGGTTGAGATCTTCGGCCAAGGCCGCCGCCACTTGCAGACCCTTATCGTCCAGCGCCGCCAGCGTGCCGGCGGCACCACCGAATTGCAGCACCAGCAGGCGCGGCTTGAGTTCCGCCAGCCGGGCACGATGACGTTCAATGGCATCCAGCCAGCCAGCCGCCTTCAGGCCGAAGGTGACCGGCAGGGCATGCTGCAGCCAGGTGCGCCCCACCATCGGCGTCTGTTTGTGGTTGGCTGCCAGCACCGCGAGCGCGGCGGACAGACGGGAGAGATCGGCTTCCATCAGGGCCAGGGCCTGGCGCAGCTGCAGCACCAGGCCGGTATCCATTGCGTCCTGGCTGGTCGCACCCCAATGCACGTAACGCGCGGCCTCGCCATCGGCTTCCGCGACGCGCGCGGTCAGCATCTTCACCACCGGGATGGCAGTATTGCCGGCCTTTGCGGCAGCGGTGGCGAGGACTGTTAAATCATAGGTCTCGGCCGCACAGGCCGAAACAATCGGCGCGACCGCCGCCTGGGGAATCACGCCCGTCTTGGCTTCCGCCCGCGCCAGCGCCGCCTCGAAATCCAGCATACCCTGCAGATGGGCATGGTCGGAAAACACCGCAGCGATGGCAGGGCCGGCAAAGAGAGGGGCGAAGATGCCCCGGTCAGCTACCATTTAACAAGCTCCAGCAATCCATAGGTCAGGACCGGGAAGATCAACAGAAGGGCAACGCGCACCGCATCCGAGATCAGGAACGGCACCACGCCGCGGAAAGTGTGCCGCATCGGCACGTCACGCGCCAGCTTGTTGATGACAAAAACGTTCATCCCGACCGGAGGCGTGATCAGGCCGACCTCGACCACGATCAGGATCAGGATGCCGAACCAGATCGCGGTCTGCTCGGCCGTGAGCCCGAAATCGAGGGCGAACACCGCCGGCAGGAAAATCGGCAGGGTCAGCAGGATCATGCTGAGCGAGTCCATCAGGCAGCCGAGCACCAGATAGACCAGCAGGATCATCAGCATGACCATCATCGGTGACAGGCCGCTGCGGCCGATGGCATCGGCCAGTTCCTGCGGCACGCCGCTAAGCGCCATGAAGGAGTTGAAGATGTCGGCGCCGATCAGGATCATGAAGATCATGCCGGCGCTGATCGCCGTGTCACGCAGGCAGTCGATCAGACCACCCAGCCGCAGGCCGTTCAAGACCACCGCAATCAGCAGAGCCCCCAGCGAGCCGAAGGCAGCAGCCTCGGTGGGCGTGAACACACCGGAATAGATGCCGCCGAGCACCAGCACGAACAGCAGCAGGATCGGCACCAGATCGCGCATGGCCCGCAGCCGCCCAGCCCAGTCAGTCCTCGGACCGGCCGGGCCGGCCTTGGGATTGATGCGCACATAGATCGCGATCGCGATCATGTAGCCGACAGTGGCCAGGATACCGGGCAGGAAGGCGGCGAAAAACACCTTGGCGATATTCTGCTCGGCCAGGATGCAATAGACGATCAGCGGAATCGACGGCGGAATCAGGATGCCCAGCGTGCCGCCGGCCGCCAGCGTGCCGGTGGCCAGGCTGCCGGCATAACCGTAGCGCTTCATCTCGGGCAGCGCGACCTGGCCCATGGTGGCCGCGGTGGCCAGGGAGGAACCGCAGATCGCACCGAACATGGCGCAGCCGCCGATGGCAGCCATCGAGAGCCCGCCCCGCACATGGCCGATGAAGGCGTTCGCGCCGGCGAACAAGGCACGGCTGATTCCCGCCCGCGAGGCGATATAGCCCATCAGGAGGAACAACGGGATGACGGAAAAACTTTCCGATGAAAGGGTGAAGAACGGACCGGTCTTGAGGCGGTTCAGGAACGGCAGCCAGCCCGACAGCACGATATAGCCGCCGGCACCCGACAGGATCATGGCGATGGCGATCGGCACCCGGATCACCATCAGAAAGATCATTATACCAATGAAAAGAATGCCGATACCCAGGCTGGTCATTCCGCCACCTTGGAAGCATGGGCCGAATGGCCGCCGAGACAGTCGCGCCAGGCCGCCACCAGGCTGGCCAGAGCCAGCAGCGCGAAGGATGGTACGACGATGACGAAGCCGATCCAGGTCGGCAGGCGCAGCACCATGGATTCGTCATTGGCAACCCGCAGCTCCATGCCGCCGATTCCCAGGCGCCAGGCCAACACGGCCGCCACCACGGCCACCAGCAGGCTGGCCAGGACATCCAGCCCCAACCGGATGCGCGGTGGCGCGGCTTCTGTGAAGACGTCGACGATCACGTTGCCCTTGTGCAGCTGGCAATAGGGCAGGAACAGCGCGATCGAGGCTGCCATCAGCAGGGCAACGATCTCCACGTCACCGGGGATCGGCGCGCTGAAGAAATAGCGTCCGAGCACGCTGACCACGGTGACCGCGGCAGCCGCCAGCAGGATAAACCCACCCAGTACCGCAAGCAGGGTGCAGAGACGATCAAACAACGAAGGCGGCCGGAAACCGGCCGCCTTCGCCTGCAAAGATGCATCAGTTGGTTTTTGCGCCATGCTTGTCGATCAGGGCCTGCGCTGCGGCGAGCAGCTTGGCGCCATCCTTCCCGGCTTTGTTCATGTCTTCCACCCAGGCGGCCTGGACCGATTCGGCCAGCTTGCGCAGCTTGGCAGTCTCGGCATCCGGCATGGTGATGATCTTGTTGCCGCGCGCCTTAGCGGCCTCCAGGCCCGGCTTTTCGACCTCTTCCCAGGCCTTGCCGATGCGGCTGGTGATGGCCGAACCCGAATTGGCGTCGATCACCTTCTTCAGGTCGGCCGACAGCCCGTCATACGTCTTTTTGTTCATCGCGTAGAGGAACACCGACGTATACAGCCCGCGTGGCCCGGTGATGATGGTGTGATGGTCGGTCAGCTCATACAGGCGCAGCGGCACCGTCACTTCCCACGGCACCACGGTGCCTTCGACGACATTCTTCGACAGCGCTTCCGGGGTCTGCGGCACCGGCATGAAGATCGGCGTCGCGCCATACTTGGCCAGGGCATCGCCCACCGGACGCGACGGGGCGCGCAGCTTCATGCCCTTCAGGTCGTCCACGCTCTGCACGGCCTTGCCCTTGGTATGGATCACGCCGCGGGCATGCACATGGAACAGCAGCGGATGCACATCGGGGAATTCGGCCTTGGCGTATGTCTGGTAGAATTCCCAGGCCGCCTTGGTGGTGGCCTCGGCATCATTGATCATGAAGGGCAGCTCAAAGACCGACATGATCGGGAAGCGGCCGGGCGTGTAGCTGGGCAGCGTCCACACCACATCGACGATGCCATCGCGAACCTGGTCGTAAAGTTCGGGCGGCTTGCCGCCAAGCTGCATGGCCGGGAAGATGCGCGACTTGATCTTGCCCTGCGACTGCTCCTCGACCGCCTTGGCCCAGGGTTCGATCAGCGATTTCTGCGACGGTGCGCCGGCCGGCAGAAAATGCTGGATCTTCAACTCAACCTGCGCGACGGCTGGCGTAAAGGCCACCGGAGCCAGGGTTGCACCTGCCGCCATGCAGGCGGCCAGGGCGAGACGACGTGTGAGCATGGTTTTCCTCCTCATTGTCTGGCGCTTCCGGCGCCTTCGGTCAGCATTCGAAAAACACCGTTTCGTTCGGGCCTTGCATATGGATGTCCCAACGATACTCCGCCTCGCCGTCCCGGCGCTGCGCGACCAAGGTCGGGCGGCGCGCGGCATCCTCGATCAGGCCGAGTACGGGATCGTCGGCATTGGCGGCTTCATCGGAGAAATAGATGCGCGTGTAGAGATGCCGCAGCATGCCGCGCATGAATATGCAGACCACGATATGCGGTGCCTGCTGGCTGTTGCCCGGGCCGGGCACGGCGCCGGGCTTCACCGTGGCAAAGCTGAACCGGCCGTCCTTGTCGGTCGGCACGCGGCCGAAACCGATGAATGTGCCATCCAGCGGCTTGTCCTGGGTATCGTCGGGATGAGCGTATTTGCCATCGGCGTTGGCCTGCCAGAATTCCAGCAGCGCATCCGGGATCGGATTGCCTTCGCCATCCAGGACCTGGCCGGAAATCACGATCTTCTCGCCTTTCGACGCATCCTTGGCGATGTCGGCCCGGGTGAGCGCGGTGAGGCCCAGATGCAGATAGGGGCCAACGGTCTGCGAAGCGGTCGGAACCAGCGCCATCCTAGTGTTTCTCCATCGGCGTGGCATCCCGGCCGCGCAGCACGATGTCCCAGCGATAACCAAGGGCGAATTCTGGAATCGTGGTTTCTAGATCGAACGCCGACACCATGCTGTCGCGCGCCCGCTGGTCGGTCACGCAGTTGAAAATCGGGTCCAGCGACAGCAGCGGATCACCCGGAAAATACATCTGGGTGACCAGGCGCGTCATGAAACTGGGGCCGAACAGCGAGAAATGGATATGCTGCGGCCGCCAGGCGTTGTGATGATTGCGCCAGGGATAGGCCCCGGGCTTGATGGTGACAAAACGATAACGGCCTTCCTCGTCCGTCACCGTCCGCCCATACCCGGTGAAGTTCGGATCCAGGGGTGCGTCATGCTGGTCGAGTGCATGGCGATACCGCCCGGTGGAATTCGCCTGCCAGATTTCGATCAGGGTGCGCGATACAGGCCGGCCGTTTTCATCCAGCACGCGGCCGGACAGGATGATGCGTTCGCCGATCGGCTCGCCGCCATGCTGCTTGGTGAGATCGTTGTCGGTCGGGCCGATCAGGTCATGGCCGAATAGCGGCCCGGTCACCTCCGACAGGGTCTGCGGCATCAGCACCAGCGGTTTGCCCGGCGCGCGTTTGATCGACGACTGGTATGGCGGGTGGAGGTAATTCGGCTGCGTTCCCGCCGCCGGCTTTTTGTAGCCGATAAGGGCTGACATTCGTTTTTTCCTCCCATTCCCTGCCGATCCAGCAAGGAATACCCGCCAACATCGATCCCAGTCATGGGAAAGCGGCATTGGCTTGACATATTGTGCGTATAACGCACAATGATTTGTATATTGAACATTTCTAACGGATCACCTTCCCTTGTCAACAACCATCAATGTCCGCGATTTCTCCACATCGCTCGCCCGCGGTCTGCGCGTCATCACCGCCTTCGACCGCGATCATGACGAAATGACCCTGAGCGAGGTCTCGCGGCGCGCGGACATGACCCGTGCCGCCGCCCGCCGTTATCTGCTCACCTTGTGCGAACTCGGCTATGTCACCGGCGACGGCAAGTATTTCCGCCTCACGCCGCGCGTGCTGGAACTGGGCTTCGCCTTCCTGACCTCGATGCATATCTGGGAACGCGCCCAGCCCTTCATGGAGCGCCTGACCGAACAGGTAAATGAATCCTGCTCGATCTCTGTGCTGGAAGGCAGCGACATCGTTTATGTCGCCCGCGTGCCGACCAAGCGCATCATGTCGGTGGCTCTCGGCATCGGTACCCGCCTGCCCGCCTTCTGCACCTCGATGGGCCGGGTGCTGCTGGCCGACCTGCGGACGGCAGAACTGGAACAGTTTTTCGCCACTGGCGAATTCCGACCGCTGACGCCGTACACTATCACCGACCCCGCCCTGCTGCGCGACCGCATCGCCGCCGTGCGGCAGAATGGCTACGCGGTGGTAGATCAGGAACTGGAAGTCGGCCTGCGTTCCATCGCCGTGCCGATCCGCAACCAGGCCGGCCGCGTTCTGGCGGCGATGAATGTCAGCGGTCATGCCAGCCGCATCAGCGTGGAGGAAATGCAGCAGCGCTTCCTGTCACCGCTGCTTTACGCCGCCGAAGGCATCCGCATGGCCCTGGCCTGAGCCGGTCCGGCGTGTTTCAGGTAAAACAGTTCCGGATCGCCTGTGGCACCGGCAGGGCCTTCAGCCGGCCGGGCTGCTCCGGATGTTCTGCGGCCCAGACGCGGCGCTCAAATCCATCGACGGCCAGGACTCCGGCATTGAATACCTTATGGCTGACGATGAAATGCTTTTCGGCCCATTCGGCGATGCCGCTATGCACTTCGATGATGTCGCCGAATTTCGACGGCGCCAGGAATTTCGCATTGGCTTCGGCAATGGGAATGCCAACCACGCCATAGTCGTCGAAGACCGTACTCATATTGAGGCCGACGCTATCCCACAGATGGCGTGTGCCGGCATCGAACCAGGCGAAATAGTTCGGATAGAAAACGATCCGTGCCGGATCGGCATCGCCCCATTCGATACTGACCCGGTGAATGCTGACCTTCATCCAACCCTCCGCCTTCCGAATAGTTTCTGATTATAACAATAATGAATACCGATTTTCAAAAATCCCGCATATTGATTGCCACCCCGCCGGATATCTTTTACACCGGAGCAGAAATCACCTGAATCGGACCCTCGGATGGCCGCGAGACAATCCCAAACCGCACCCGAACAATCGCCGGAGCCGGCCGGCCAGGTCGATCTCGGTCTGCTGGGCAATCTGCTGGGATATCGGTTGCGCCGTGCGCAGCTTGCCGCGTTCCAGGATTTCATGACCGCGATGAAGGACTACGACCTGCGGCCGGCGCAATTCTCGGTGCTGGCCATCATCGCCGCCAATCCGGGACTGAAACAGTCGCGCGTGAGCGAGGCGCTGGGAATCAACCGGGCGAATTTCGTCGCCCTGCTGGACGAACTGGAACAGCGCAAACTGGCGCGTCGTGCCGCCGCCCCCGGCGACCGCCGCTCCAATGCCCTGTTCCTTACGCCGAAAGGCGAAAGCTTCCTCAAGGACGCCTATCAGCATCTGCTGCAGACGCACGAAAAGCGCATCGAAGCCGCGCTGGGCAATACCGACAAGCGGAACCTGCAGGACCTGCTCGACCGGCTGGCCGCGCTTTAGGAAGCCTTGGCGGCGGCGTCCGGATTCTCCACCAGCAGCGCGATCCCCTGCCCGCCGCCGATGCAGGCCGAGGCAATGCCATAGCGCAGACCCGAACGCTGCAGTTCGCGCGCCACGGTCACGGAAAGCCGCACGCCGGTGGCCGCCAGCGGATGGCCGATGGCGATAGCGCCACCATTCACGTTCAGCCTGTCGCGCGGAATCTCCAACGCCCGCATGCAGGCCATCACCTGCGCGCCGAAGGCCTCGTTGATTTCGAAGCGGTCGACCTGGTTCACCGCGATACCGGCCTTGGCGCAGACGGCGCGGATCGCCGGCACCGGGCCGATGCCCATGATCTCGGGCGGCACGCCCACGCTGGCACCGGCCACGATCCGGGCCAGCGGCTTCTTTTTCTTGCCGCGCAGATAATCGCCGCCGGCCACCACGGCTGCCGCCGCGCCATCGACCACGCCGGAAGAATTTCCGCCAGTCTGCACGCCACCGAAGGCCGGCCGGATCTTGGCCAGCGCCTCGACCGGCGAAGGCCGCACATGGGTATCTTCCGTCACCTCCGGCGCCTTGCGGCCCAGCTTGATGCCGCGCGTGTTATAGCCCTTGAGTTCGAAAGCCTCGCTCGTCACCGTCGCGATCTCGCCGGCGAAAAAGCCATCCTCTCGCGCCTTCAGCGCGCGGTCGAAACTTTCGGCGGCATAGGCATCCACCTCTTCGCGCGTGATCTGGTATTCGCGAGCCAGATTTTCGGCAGTATCGCCCATCATGATGCCCGGCGCCGGATCGATCAGCGCCTCCCACAGGAAATCCTTGAACTCGACCTGGCCCATGCGGAAGCCGTTGCGATGGGTATAGGCGGCGACAGGGTTGCGACTCATCGATTCCGCGCCCACCACAAGACCGGTCTGGGTCTGGCCCAGCCTGATCTGGCTGGCGGCCTGAATGATCGCTTCGATGCCGGTGCCGCAAACACGCTGCACCAGATGCGCCGGCACGCCGACCGGCACGCCGGCATACAGGCCGATATGGCGCGGCAGCATATAGGCGTCATAAGAGGCCTGCGCCATGCTGCCCGCGACGACCGAGCCGATATCCTCGGCCGGCACGCCGCTTTTCTTCAGCGCCTCGCGCGCGGCCTTGATGCCGAGATCGATCGGCGAGATATCGGCCAGCGGCCCCATGTAATCGGCAAACGGCGTGCGAACGCCATCGACCAGCCAGACATCGTCGAAATCAATGGTCAGGGCGTGGGGTTCGGACGACATGGCCGATTCTTTCCTCCGGTATTCCGTTTGTTATTTGCCGACCTTGCCGGCGCGTTTTTCAAGAAAATCGCGGATGCGTGTCTTCGCCTCGATATCGGCCTGGGCGATAGAGGAGATCATCGCCTCCATCATGTAGCCGGCTTCCGGGGCGCTGTCGGCAATGCGCGGCAGGGCATGCATCACGGCGAAATTGGTCATCGGCGCGTTGGCGGCGATCCTGGCCGCCAGGTCCAGGGCCTTGGTCATGCCCTCGCCGGCACCGACCAGGTATTGCGACAGGCCGATGGCATGCCCCTCCTCGGCATTGTAGACGCGGCCGGTCAGCATCATGTCCATCATCCGGGCGACGCCGATCAGCTTCGGGATTCGCACCGAGCCGCCGCCGCCCACGAAGATGCCGCGCTGACCTTCCGGCAGGGCATAGAAAGCCGAAGGTTCGGCGATGCGCACATGGGTCGAGGCGGCCAGTTCCAGCCCGCCGCCGATCACCGCGCCATGCAGCACAGAGATCACCGGCACCCGGCCGAACTGGATATGGCGGAAGGCTTCATGCCACATCATCGAATGGCCGACACCTTCGCTGGCGGAAAGCTCCTGCGTCGCCGACAGATCGAGCCCGGCCGAGAAATGCTCGCCTTCGCCATCCAGCACCACCGCCTTCACGCCATCGGGCGGCAGGGTGAAAAACCGCTGTAGCCCAAGCACCGTGGCATTATCGAGCGCGTTGCGTTTTTCCGAACGTTTCAGGCGCAGGATGGCGATATCGCCGCGCCGCTCGACGCCCAGGGTCGGCGGCAGATTCATGCCGGGATCAGAAGGTCCGGTGCTCTGGCCGCCGGTGTTCTGGCCGTCTGGGCGGTTGTCTTTCTCAGCAGTGGTGAGGCGCATGACGGCTATTTTGGTTTGGGATGAATATTGTTATGCAATATAACGATTATGCCGGCCAAGGCAAGCAGAGTGATGTGCCACACCCGCCCGCCGCTGCGGGTCGGCAAATATGCTCGATTTTTCAGGAAGGTGGTGCCCCAGGCCGGACTTGAACCAGCACGCCCTTGCGGACAACAGATTTTGAGTCTGTCGCGTCTACCAATTCCACCACTGGGGCCGACAAACCGCTTCCGGTTTGCGGCGCGGATATTACCCAAGCAGCCGGCTTAATCAACCGCCGGCCGATGGAAGTACCGGTCGGCCCAGCCGGCCATGAAATTATTTTCCCTGAAAAATCAGGCGAAAATCCTTAATCGCTGACTGGGCAACCCCAGCTTTGCGCGGTATTCGCACGAATGTACGGAAAGGGCTTACCCTGCGCTTTGCGTCGAGCTACATTGATATTGTTGGACATCCAATAAACACCCTGGGGAGGGAAAGTGGGCGCGCTCTCGGTCGTCTCGACCGCGGAAGTGGCACCGGCGGAACGGCTGGCGCTGTGGGGCGATTTCGTCTGGCGCCATATCGGCCGCCTGCAATCCGACACCTTTGGCGACAGGCGCTTCGACGGCCGCCTGGAGATCGGCGATCTCGGCGGCCTCAAAATGCTCGACATCATGGCCAGTCGGCATCGCGTGGTGCGCACCAATACCCTGATCCGCCAGGACGACCGCGGCTATGTGAAGATCGTGGCGCAGATCGAAGGCTCGGCCTGCTTCGAGCAGAATGGCCGCAAGGTGGTGCTCTCGCCCGGCGAGTGGAGCATCTACGACACCACGCGCTCCTATATCGTTTCCAATCCCGAGGCGATCCGCCAGCATGCCGTGCTGCTGCCGCGCGACCGCCTCACCCGCCTTGGCCTCGATCTCGACAATCTGGTGGTGCGGCGGTTTTCCGGCCGCAGCGGCGTGGGCCGCCTGGCCTACGATTTCCTTGCCTCCGCCTTCGCCGAGATGCCGGCCGTTACCGCCGGTAGCGACGGCAACGACATGGCCGAAACCATGTCGCACCTGGTGCGCCTGGCTGCATTCGACCATATGGGCAACAGCACGGACATCGCCCTGCGCGAGACCACACGCGACCGCGTGAAGGCCTATATCGATGCGCATCTGCACGATCCGATGCTGTCGCTGGACCGCATCGCCACCGCTATCGGCTGTTCGAAGCGCTATCTGCACAAGCTGTTCGCCGATGAAGAAGAAACCCTGAACAGCCATATCTGGCAGGCGCGGCTGGAACGCATCCGCCAGGATCTGGCCCACCCGGCCCTGCGGAATCGCTCGATCACCGAAATCGCCTTTGCCTGGGGCTTCAATTCCTCGACCCATTTCAGCCGCAGCTTCCGCGAGCGGTTCGGGGTCACCCCCCGCAGTTACCGCGCCATGGCCCATGGCGACAGCCATTACTGGCTCCGGCTGGCCGACGCCGCCGAATAACGACCAAGAAAACACAGCCTTGTCATTGCCCTGCCGGGGCGGTGCGCATGGACAACCTCAAGGGCCTGGGCCATACATTCCGGCATTCCGACCGTGGCTGGAGCCCCGTTAAGCCGTGTTTCGCAAACTGTATGACTGGACCATGCGCCAGGCTGCCCGCCCGAAGGCGCACCGCGCCCTGGCCGTCGTGTCCTTCATGGAAAGCTCGTTCTTTCCGATCCCGCCGGACGTGATGCTGATCCCGATGTGCCTGGCCAACCGCGATCAGGCCTGGCGCTATGCCCTGATCTGCACGATCGCGTCCGTTATCGGCGGCATCGCCGGCTATGCCATCGGCTATTTCCTGATCGAAACCGTGGGCCAGGCCATCATCGACTTCTACGGTTATGCCGAAAAATGGAGCGCCTTCGAGGCCGCCTACGACAAATATGGCACCGCTGTGGTGCTGCTGATGGGGTTTTCGCCCCTGCCCTACAAGGTCGCCACCATCGCCAGCGGCGCGACCCACTTCGCTTTCACCGTTTTCGTGGTTTCCTCGGTGGTCTCGAGAGGCGCCCGCTTTTTCCTGGTCGCCGGCCTGCTGTGGAAGTTCGGCCCACCAATCCGGGACTTCATCGAACGCCGGCTGGTGGTTCTGATGTGGATTTTCGTCATCGCCTTGATTGGCGGCTTTGTCGTGATCAAATACCTGGTCTGACTCCTGGCAGAATCATGAACCGATCCTTCGCCGACGCATTGCTCTCGCCTGCCCGCTCCGGCTTCCTGATCGCGCTGCTCAGCGCGGCGACGCTGGGCATGGCTTTCATCGCGCAATACGGCTTTGGTCTGGCGCCCTGTCAGCTCTGTCTCTGGCAGCGCTGGCCTTATGCGGCGGCGGTCGTGTTCGGCCTTGCAGCCCTGATGCTGCCGCGCCTGCGACCGGCCCTGCTGGCGCTGGCCACCCTCAGTATCCTTGTGGGTGGCGGCATCGGGGTATTCCATGTCGGCGTCGAGGAGAAGTGGTGGCAGGGCCTCACCAGCTGCGGCGGCGGCCCCACACCAAACAGCATCGAGGCCCTGCGCGCCCAACTGCTGACCGCGCCGGTCGCCCGCTGCGACGAAGTGTCCTTCCGCTTCCTCGGCCTCTCGATGGCCGGCTGGAACGTGCTATGGTCGGCCTGCCTCGTGATCTTTGGTGCCCTGGCGGCGAAGCGCGCCGGGCAGGAGAACAAGTGATGCAGCCCTCTGCGCATGGAAAAAAAGCCCGGCTTGCTGGCGACCCCGATCCGCGCCAGCTGCTGGAACGCATCCTGCGCGTCGACCATGCCGGCGAATATGGCGCCAAACGAATTTACGAAGGCCAGCTCGCGGTCCTGAAACAGGCGCCATCCACCCCGACCATCCGCCACATGGCCAAGCAGGAGCAGGAGCATCTCGATGCCTTCTCGCGCCTGCTGCCGCAGCGCCGGGTGCGCCCCACCCTCCTCTCGCCGCTCTGGCATGTCGGCGGTTTCGCCATGGGTGCCGCCACCGCATTGCTGGGCGAGAAAGCCGCCATGGCCTGCACCGAGGCCGTCGAGGAAGTGATCGACGCTCACTACACGCGGCAGATCGAGGCGCTGGGCGAGTCAGAGCCGGAACTGCGCGACCTGATCGAGAAATTCCGCGCCGACGAGATCGAGCATCGCGACACCGCGCGTGCCGAAGGTGCGCATGAGGCGCCGGCCTACGATCTGCTTTCCAGAGGCATCAAGGCGGTTACCCGCGGCGCCATCTGGCTGTCCGAACGGGTATAGCCGCCTTACGGCTCCAGCTCGCTGTCCCAGTACAGGAAGTCGCGCCAGCTTTCATGCAGGTAGTTGGGCGGGAAAGCGCGGCCGTTGCGCTGCAGTTCCTGCACGCTCGGCACATGAGGCCTGATGCGCGGATGCATGCGGCAATCATCCGGCATGCGGCCGCCCTTGGTCAGATTGCAGGGCGCGCAGGCCGCCACCACATTGTCCCAGCGCGTCAACCCGCCGCGCGACCGCGGAATGACATGATCGAAGGTCAGTTCATGCCGACTGCCGCAATACTGGCAGGAGAACCGGTCGCGCAGGAACAGATTGAATCGTGTGAAGGCGGGCCGGCGGGCCGGCGCGATATAACGCTTGAGCGCCACCACGCTGGGCAACCGCATGCGGAAGCTGGGAGAGCGGATTTCCTGGTCGTATTCCGACAGGATGGTGACACGATCCATGCAGACCGCTTTCACCACTTCCTGCCACGGCCAGACCGAAAGCGGGAAATAGGACAGCGGCTGGTAATCCGCATTCAACACTAACGCTGGACAACTCTCAGGGTTCATTGTTTCCCCGGTCCTAGTTGCGCTGCACTGCATTACCATATGCGGGGTTACCGCATCATGACAACTACCTTATTTTGTAAGACTCGCGGTACGCCCGGCCAAAGTTACATAGCGCGCGCCAAAGCCTCGGCCAGAAAGGCGCCGCCAAGCTGCAGACCGGCGGGATCGATGCCATGGCCCAATCCCGGGCAGACATGGAACCGAGCCGGACAATCGGCATCCGTCAGGCCCTGCAGGGCGGCGAACATCGCCTCGATGGGCACGATGTCGTCGGCATCGCCATGAATCAGCAGAATCGGCGGCCGGCCGCGGATTTCCTCGCGCAGGCGCCCACCCAGCAGGGCGCCGGAATAGCCGAGAATAGCGGCCAGGGCAGGCTCGCGCCGCAGGCCGACATGCAGCGCCATCATGGTGCCCTGGCTGAAGCCGACCAGCGCCAGCCGGTCGCTCGACAGGCCATGACGTTTCAGTTCGGCATCCAGAAAGGCATCGAGTTGTGGCGCCACATCTTCGGCGGCGGTCTGCATGGCGGCGTAGATCTGCGCCGCGTGACGCGGGTCGCGGCGCAGCAGCTCGGGATCGTAACTATCGAGGCCAAACCATTGCCGGCCACCGCCCAGACCAGGCGGGAAACCGAAGATGTGCCCCGGGGCATGGGGCGCAACGAAGGCCGCCTGCGGCAGCAATTGCCGCCATTGCGCGCCGAGTTCGATCAGATCGTTGCCATCGGCGCCATAGCCATGCAGCAGCACGACAAGATGCCGGGCATCACCCTGCAACGGCTTGAGTCTGGGTCCATCGATCATGGCCTTGCTCCAGTTGACGCCCGATCCGTCGTCACGCGGCCCAGCGTCACGGCATAATAATGCCAGAGCAGGCGCGCGGCGACGCCACGATGCGGTCGCCACGCCTCGGCCATCGCATCCATCGCCTTCACATCCGGCCGCGCCGGCAGTTCGAACAGGCGTTTCGCGGCTTCCTGCAGGGCCACGTCATGCGCCGGCCATATATCCTCGCGATCGAGCGCGAACATGAGGAAGATTTCCGCCGTCCATCGCCCGACCCCCTTCACCTCGGTCAACATGGCGATGGCGGCATGATCTTCCAGCTTTGGCAGGATGCCAAGGTCGAGCGCGCCTGACTTCACGGCACGGGCCATGTTGCGCAGGTAAGCGGCCTTGGGCCGGCTCAGGCCGCAGGCACGCAGGCGCGGCTCGCTGAGTTTCAGCAGCCGTTCGGGGCTGAACACGCCGTTGGCGCGGCCCTGCACGGCGGCCTCCAGCCGCCCCCAGATGGTATTGGCCGCCGCTACCGAAATCTGCTGTTCAACGACGATGCGACAGAGATTGGCGAAATCGGCCGGGCGACGGCGGTCTACCACGAAGCCGACCAGTTCGAGCGCCTGGGCAAACCTGGCTTCGCGGGCGCAAAGCTGCGCCAGCGCCTGCTGCGTGCGCTTGCGGTTATCGGGCTTTGTCTTTGGCGGCGGCTTTGCCATAACTGTCTCAGCGAATCCTTCTGCATACTCTGGCCGATGCCCTCCCCCATTGTCACCCGCTGCGCGCCCAGCCCGACCGGTTATCTGCATCTGGGCCATGCCTATGCGGCCGGGATTGCCTTCCTGCGCGCACGCGAGGCCAATGGACGGTTCCTGCTGCGGATCGAGGATATCGACCTCACGCGCTGCCGGCCGGAATTCACCGATGCGATCTTCGATGACCTGGCCTGGCTGGGCCTGACCTGGGAGCGGCCGGTCCGCCGCCAGTCCGAGCATTTCGCCGACTATCGTCGGGCACTCGATACCCTGCGGGAACAGGGCCTGCTGTATCCCTGTTTCTGCACGCGCAAGCAGATCGCGACCGAAATCGCCGCAGCCGGCCAGGCGCCGCACGGCTTCGAAGGCGCAGTCTATCCCGGCACCTGCCGGCATCTGGATCCCGCTGAGCGCCTTGATCGCATGGCATCCGGCGAAGCCTATGCCCTGCGCCTGGACATGGCGGCCGCCTGCGACCGGATTCCTGGCTGGCCGCTGCACTGGCATGACGAGACGGCGGGCGCGCAGACGGTGACGCCGGACCTGCTGCTGGACGGTTTTGGCGATGTGGTGCTGGCCCGCAAGGAAACGCCGGCCAGTTATCACCTCTGCGTCACCCATGACGACGCGTTACAGGGCATAACCCTGGTTACGCGAGGAACCGACCTGCTGCCTGCCACGCATCTGCATCGCCTGCTGCAGGCCCTGTTCGGCTGGCCGGTCCCGGCTTATGCCCACCACCACCTGCTGACGGATGACAGCGGCGAACGCCTCGCCAAGCGCAGGAACGCGCCCGCCTTGCGCGACCTGCGGGCCGACGGCATCTCGCCGGCGGATATCTGGCGAATGGCCGGGCTGAATCCGGCCCGGATTGCGGACTGATCAGCGCGCGACCAGCCGGCGCCGCGTTTCAGGATCGAGCCAGTCGAGCATCGGCGCCATCCAAGGCCATGACGGATTCGCCGCGATCAGGCGATCGATCTTGGCAATGACCTGCCGGCCCCCCGCCGTGCGATTGCAGGTGATGCCACCTTCGATCAGGCCGGGAATCTCAGCGATCGGCAGCCCGGCGATTTCGGGCGCCGGCGCCTCCTGCCGCGCCTGCCGGGTCGCCTCGAATGGATACAGCAACGCCCAATCGAACCGCCTGGCTGCCAGCATCGACACCATGTTGCTGGTTTTCGACAACCGTACCAGCGAAGTGCCCTGCAGCATGGCATCCAGGATCGCCCCATAAGACCGGTTATCGTTGACGGCACCTTTCAGGTCGCTCTGTGCCAGCAGCCGGCGCATCTCCACGCCGCCATCCGCCCGGCGGTAGCGGGCGAAAGCATCCACGGCATCCGCCCTGACCACCAGGGCCAGCGCCGGCATATGCATGAAGTCCCGGCTGATCAGATATTGCTGTTCGCGGGCAGGATTACGCGCCAGACCGCTGGCGCAGATCGTGGCATCCTGGCTCTCCAGAGTCTTGAGCAGACGGGCCAGGGGGAGATTCTGGACGCTGTGTTCATAATCCGGCAGGCGATCCATCAGCCAGGCCAAGGCCTGATCTCCGAACCCGTCGCTTCGTGCCGTGAATACCGGCGGCCATTCCGTTTTCAGCCAGATCAGGGCCTCCTTCGCCTGCGCGCCAGCCGGCAGCAGCATGAGAAGGCCGAGCAGAAACGCACACAGATGGCGGAAGGGATGCCCGTGGTCAAAAAACATCCGGCCGCGCGTCATTCATGGAGCTGCGGCCGGATCGTTCCGTTGAACCAGCGCGCTGCTCAGCGACCGCCCAGCGGAAGGGCATAGGTAACGAACAGTGTTTCGACACCCGGATTGCTGTCGTAGATGCTGGCATTCGACATGTGGCTGAAGCCGATGCCGAGCCGCGCGCGATTGTCGAACCGGTAGCTGAACTCCAGCTGGGATTTGAATTCGATGGCGCCGCCCAGGTCCTTGCCATCACCCTGGCGGTAGACGCCCGGAGCGAAACTCGGCGTCAGCACCCAGCGGCGACCGAGATAAATATCGACCAGCACGCCGGCATAGCCATAAACCGCCTCTTCATGGGTCGCCATGGCGCCAACGAACGGCTTGAAGATCCAGAATTTTTTATCGTGGCGATATTCCAGCCGGCCTTCGAAGGCCTCGTGGTTGTCCAGCAGATCGTGATACCCCGCGCTGAAAGCCAGGAAGGCAGGATCGTCTCCGCCCTTGGCTGTCTGGGCCACGACCGGACCGCCGAAAAGAACAGCGGCGAGCATCGCCGCCACGGCGCCGAACCATTTGCTGCTACGCATGTTTTTTTACCCCCCAATATCGCCGACGGCCCTTGCGCCCGCCGAGCGATTCCCCATGGATTCCAAGCCGATACTAACTACCGGTGCAATGCCCGCAAGGGTTTATCGACAGCCAAAAAAGCCGGCGGCTCAAATCTCGCCACATTTTGCCGGCAGAAAGCCGCCCATGCGTACCTTCCGCCGCTTCATGCTGATCCTGATTCTCGGCGTTCTCGCCCTGCCCCTGGCCTATGGCGCCGCCGCGCTGGTGCTGGGCCTGATTCCGGCGCCGCACCGCGAGCCGCTGCCCGAACACGACCGCATCCGGGTATATCTGATTTCCAATGGCTGGCATGTCTGGCTGGCCCTTCCGCTGGATCAGCAGGCCGGCCGCCCCGGCGGGGAAACCTGGCGGGAATGGCTTGGCCAGCCCCCGAATCCTCCCAGCCCCGAAAGTGCCGCCGCCAGCTATGTCGCCTTTGGCTGGGGAGACCGGGATTTTTACCTCGCCACCCGGCGGCCGGCCGATCTGCGGCCGGATCTGGCCATTGCCGCGCTGCTCGGACGCGGGCCCGCCGCGATGCATGTGATGCATATCCCGGAACCTGACCCAGCTTCTGGAAGTTCCGGCCATAACCGCATTCGCCGGCTGGATGTGGATATGCTGCAATACCACGCCCTGGCAGCCTATATCCGGGCCGGGTTCGACGCCGGCCCCCAGGATGGCCCTCAGCCTATTGCCGGGGCGGGATTCGCCAAGAATGACGCCTTTTACGAAGCCATCGGCCGTTACAGCCCGATCCGGACCTGCAACGAATGGATCGGGGCGGGCCTGCGCGCCGCCAGCCTGCCGGCCGGCTGGTGGACCCCCTTTCCCTTCGGTCTGATGAACGGGAGCTGAAAAGCCCATGTTTACCGCTGGGAATCGCCCGGGCTCGCCTTGCGACTCAGGCACAAAGGGGCTAAACCCAGCCCCGAAAAAAGGACGGTTCCGGGCGCCGGGCGCCCACCGCTCGCCACGCTATCCCATCGGAGAACAGAACCATGACGGTACGGGTTGCGATTAACGGTTTTGGCCGCATCGGCCGCAATGTGCTGCGCGCCATCATCGAGAACGGCCGCACTGACATCGAGGTGGTCGGCATCAACGATCTCGGCCCGGTCGAAACCAACGCCCACCTGTTCCGCTATGACAGCGTGCATGGCCGTTTCAATGGCGAGGTGAAGACCAAGGCCGACGCCATCGATGTGGGCCGGGGCTGGATCAAGGTGACCGCCGAGCGCGATCCGGCCAAGCTGCCGTGGAAGGACCTGAACGTCGATATCGCGATGGAATGCACCGGCATCTTCACCGACAAGGAGAAGGCTGCCCTGCACCTGACCGCCGGCGCGAAGAAGGTTCTGGTCTCGGCACCCGCCACCAACGCGGACCTGACCGTGGTTTACGGCGTGAACCATGACAAGCTCAAGGCCGAGCACACCGTGGTGTCGAACGCCTCCTGCACCACCAACTGCCTTGCCCCCGTGGCCTGGGTGCTGAACGAGACCGTCGGCATCGAGAAGGGCTACATGACCACGATCCATGCCTATACCGGCGACCAGCCCACGCTGGACACCATGCACAAGGATCTCTACCGCGCCCGTGCCGCCGCCCTGTCGATGATCCCCACCACCACCGGCGCCGCCAAGGCCGTCGGCCTGGTGCTGCCGGAACTGAAGGGCAAGCTGGACGGCACCGCGATCCGCGTGCCGACGCCGAATGTCT
>JBKBJT010000028.1:0-45094 GCA_046294345.1 Ferrovibrio sp. | reverse complement strand
GTGCAGCATCTCGGCTATGCCCCAGGCGATCGAGTGATCGTTGGCGACCCCCATGATGAGGCCGCGCTTGCCACTCATCAACGCGCGCATTTCGGTCATATCGGAAATCCGGAAAGGAAGGAGGTTTCTGTTTTGGGCAGATGAAAGGAAGCGGTCAGGCCTCGTAGCGCTGGAACACCAGCGACGCGTTGGTGCCGCCGAAGCCGAAGGAATTCGACATCACACGGTTCAGCGTCACGTTGTCGCGGCGTTCGCGCACGATCGGGAAGCCTTCGGCGCCCGGGTCGAGGTTTTCGATATTGGCCGAGGCGGCGATGAAGTTGTCGCGCATCATCAGCATGCTGTAGATGGCTTCCTGCACGCCGGCGGCGCCCAGGCTGTGGCCGGTCAGCGACTTGGTCGAACTGATTGCCGGCACGGCCTCTCCGAACACCTCGCGGATCGCGTTCAGTTCGGTGATGTCGCCCGCCGGCGTCGAAGTGCCGTGGGTGTTGATGTAGTCGATCGGCGCGTTGCTGCCGCGCGCGCTTTCGGCCAGGGCCATCTGCATGCAGCGCACCGCGCCTTCGCCCGAGGGGGCGACCATGTCGGCGCCGTCCGAGGTGGCGCCGTAGCCGACCAGCTCGGCATAGATTTTGGCGCCGCGCGCCTTGGCATGCTCCAGCTCTTCCATGATCACGATGCCGCCGCCGCCGGCGATCACGAAGCCGTCGCGATCCTTGTCATAGGCGCGCGAGGCGCGCTCGGGCGTGGCGTTGAACGATGAGGACATCGCCGGCATGGCGTCGAACAGGCAGCTGAGCGTCCAGTCCAGTTCCTCGCCGCCGCCGGCAAAGATCACGTCCTGCTTGCCGAGCTGGATCAGTTCGGCGGCATTGCCGATGCAATGCGCCGAGGTCGAGCAGGCCGAACTGATCGAATAGTTCACGCCCTTGATCTTGAAGGCGGTGGACAGCACGGCCGAGCAGGTGCTCGACATGGTGCGCGGCACCATGAAGGGGCCGATCTTCTTCGGGCCGCCCTTTTCGCGCACGATGTCGGCGGCGGCGACCAGGTTCCTGGTCGAGGCGCCGCCCGAACCGACGATCAGGCCGGTGCGCGGATTGACGATATCGCCCTGTTCCAGGCCGCTATCGGCGATGGCCTGTTCCATCGCCAGATAGGCATAGGCCGCGCCGTCGCCCATGAAACGCTTCTGGCGCCGGTCGACCGCGGCATCAAGGTCGATCTTGACGGTGCCATGCACCTGGCTGCGGAAACCGAGCCGGGCGTAATCCTCGGCGAATACGATGCCGGAACGGCCGGCCTTCAGGCTGTCGGCCACTTCCTCGACATTGTTGCCGATGGACGAGGTGATCCCGATACCGGTAACGACGACACGACGCATGGGCGTGAAACTCCTCAGGATGCGGGCCGGATCGCAGGTAAAGCCAATCCGGCAGCCGCAGTCATTGCACCCGCTTGATAATCCGACGCAGCCCCTTGCTGGCTGTTACTTGGGCCGGCTGTTACGTGGCGGCCGGCGCCATGCCATCGGGGAAAACGCCGACGCGCATGTCCTTGCATTCGTAGGCCGGTTTGCCGTCGATATACATGGTGCCATCCGCGATGGCGATGCCGAACTTGCGCAGCAGCAGCTTCTTGATATCGATCTTGTAGGTGATCTTCTTCGCCGCCGGGGTCACCATGTCGGAGAATTTCACCTCGCCGACGCTGAGCGCGCGGCCGCGGCCAGGCGCCTTCATCCAGCCCAGGAAAAAACCGACCAGCTGCCACATGCCATCGAGCCCCAGGCAGCCCGGCATGATCGGGTCGTTCTCGAAATGGCAGGGGAAGAACCACAGGTTGGGCTTGATATCGAGTTCGGCCTCGATTTCGCCCTTGCCGTATTTACCGCCGTCGCTGACGATCTTCACAATGCGATCCAGCATCAGCATGGGCGGCAGCGGCAGGCGGGCATTGCCCTCGCCGAACAGCTTGCCATGCGCGCAAGCAAGAAGATCCTCGTAGCTGTAACTGTTCTTCTGTTCCACGTTGGGAAACCCTCAACCCCGTTAGCAATGCCTGCCGGGCAACGATTGCGCCGTGCAAGGCCCGATTGGCCGGCAAATCCTCCCGCTGGCCTGCCGGCCGGGCCGCTGCCGCAGCAGCTGCTCCAGACCATAAATAGCGGGCCATCCTTCGCCTTCCGGCCACAATGTAGTGATCCGGGGCCCGGTCGCAACAGTTTCGTTGCACTTTGTTACATCTGTGCCGTCCGTCCGGCCTTTCGCCCGGCCGAAACCGGATTCTGCCCCGGAAAATGGCCGGGAACGGCCAAGTATGACATTCCTGTGGCCGGCGGCGCGATCCTGCTATATATGCAAATCATGACCAAGGTGATCGAACCCCGTTTCCGGGCCGCCGCCGAACAGCTGCGGGCCGCCGGCCTGCGCACCACGCGCCAGCGCCTGGTGCTGGCCGAGATCCTGTTTTCGCGCGGCAACCGGCATGTGACGGCGGAAAGCCTGTTCACCGAAGCGGCCGAACGCGGCGCCCGCCTGTCGCTGGCCACGGTCTATAACTGCCTGCACCAGTTCACCGCCGCCGGATTGCTCCGCATGGTGACCGTCGATGCCGGCCGGGCCTATTTCGACACCAACCTGTCGGCCCATCACCACTTCTATTACGAGCGGACCGGCGAACTGCGCGACATCCCGGAAACCGAGGTCGCCGTGGCCCGCCTGCCGTCGGCACCCGACGGCGCCAGGATCGCCCGGGTCGACGTGATCGTGCGGCTGGAAGACTGATCCGCTCTCGTCTGGCGGCATGACGGTATCGAGCCGTCATGAATTAGAACAATTCCAAAAAACCTTGACAGTGAAGGGCGCCAGTCCATAATCCGCAGCGTCCCGAATCTCTGTCCCGCTGCCCCCCCATTGGCAGTGGGGGGCCGGAGCGGGACGCCCGCCCCGGGGCCAACCCGGCCCCGGCGGTATGCAGGGAAGAACAAGGAGGACCAGCCATGCCCGCACTCAAAGGCACCAAGACCCACAATAACCTGAAGGAAGCCTTCGCCGGTGAAAGCCAGGCGAACCGCCGCTACCTCTACTTCGCCCAGAAGGCCGACGTGGAAGGCTACAACGACGTTGCCGCCGTATTCCGCTCCACCGCGGAAGGCGAGACCGGCCATGCCCACGGCCATCTCGAATTCATGGCCGAAGTCGGCGACCCGGCCACCGATCTGCCGATCGGCGCCACGGCCGACAACCTGAAGGCCGCCGTTGCCGGTGAGACCCACGAATACACCGACATGTATCCCGGCATGGCCAAGACCGCCCGCGACGAAGGCTTCGACGAGATCGCGGAATGGTTCGAGACGCTGGCCAAGGCCGAAAAGAGCCATGCCGGCCGTTTCCAGAAGGCGCTCGACACGCTCGGCTGATCGCCGCGCGTTTCAAAGGTGACGTACCGCCCGGAGTCCGCTCGGACTCCGGGCCTTTCCCGTAGACGCACCCGCATTTCCGGAGACGACCATGCGCGAAGGCAGCCTCGAGGCGCCGACCCGGCATCCGCTGGACTGGCAGAATCCCGATTTCTACGATCTGGAAAAGCTCGACGCCGAGATGCGGCGCGTGCTCGACATCTGCCATGGGTGCCGCCGCTGCTTCAACCTGTGCGATTCCTTTCCGCGCCTGTTCGATCTGGTCGACGCCTCGCCCACCGGCGAGCTGGACGAGGTGGACTCGAAGGATTTCAAGCCGATCGTGGATGCCTGCACGCTCTGCGATCTGTGCTACATGACCAAATGTCCCTATGTGCCGCCGCATGAGTTCAATCTCGATTTCCCGCATCTGATGCTGCGCTACCGCGCGGCCGAGCGGCATCACGGCCACAAGGATGCGATCGGCGACCAGCTTTCGCAGACCGACCGCAATGGCAAGCTGGCCGGCCTGGTCGCGCCGATTGCCAACTGGGCATCCGAACGTGGCAACGGCCTGACGCGGCCGATCATGGAAAAAGTGATGGATGTCCATCACGATGCCGAGCTGCCGAAATTCAATTCAAAGACGCTGGTGGCGCGCGCCAAATCCGAACCGGCGGCGATCAACACGACCGCGCCGGCCTATGGCAAACGCAAGGCGGCGATCTACGCCACCTGCTTCGGCAACTACAACAACCCCGATATCGGCATCGCCGCGCAGAAGATCCTCGCCCATAACGGTGTCGACCTGCGGGTGGAATATCCCGGCTGCTGCGGCATGCCGCGGCTGGAGCAGGGCGATATCGACGACGTGGCGAAAAAGGCCCGCGTCGTGGCCGAGGCCTTCGCGCCGCTGATCGACCAGGGCTACGACATCGTGGCGCTGGTGCCGAGCTGCGCGCTGATGCTGAAATTCGAATGGCCGCTGATCCTTCCCAATGATCCGCTGATCAAGAAGCTGGCGCAGGCCACCTTCGATATCTCGGAATACATCGTCGACATCGCCAGGAAGGAAGGCCTCGCGCCGGGGCTCAAGCCGTTGGAAGGCGGCGTCACGCTGCATCTGGCCTGCCATGCCCGCGCGCAGAATATGGGCGCCAAGGCCACCGAGCTGATGAAGCTGATCCCCGAGATGAAGCCGGGCCAGGATCTGGCCGTGATCGAACGCTGCGCCGGCCATGGCGGCAGCTGGGGCGTGCGCAAGGAGTTCTTCGAGGTCGGCATGAAGGTGGGCAAGCCGGTGGCGCGCACGGCGGTGAAGGAAAACAAGGCGCATATCGCGTCCGAATGCCCGCTGGCGGCGATCCATATCCGCCAGGGCATGGAGCGCGAGGGCAAGGACAAGGAAGGCTTCAACCTTCCGGCCAAGGCCGATCATCCGGTCGAGCTGTTCGCCCGTGCCTATGGTCTGATCTGAGAAGTGTTTTGCTGAAGGGGCGGAGGGGCTTCGCGCTTTCGGAAGGATGACATGTACATGACCCTGAAGACCACTATCACCCACGCCGATATCCTGCCGCTCGACGAGTTCGTGAAGGTGCGCAAGGACAAGCGCGCCGAAGTGGTGGCCATCAAGAAGAACCGCCGCGTCGGCGTCGGCCCGTTCTGCACCTTCTATTTCGAGAATTACGCCACCATGTGGTGGCAGATCCAGGAGATGCTGTTCATCGAAAAGGGCGGCGCCGAACAGCTGGAAGACGAGCTGCGGGCCTACGAGCCGCTGGTTCCGAAGGGCCGCGAGCTGGTCGCCACCTTCATGATCGAGATCGAGGACGCGGTGCGCCGGCCCGTCGTGCTGGCCCAGCTCACCAATATCGACCAGACTGTGATGCTGGAATTCGCCGGCCACAAGATCCGCGCCGTGCCGGAAGACGATGCCGAACGCAACCGCGAGGACGGCAAGACCTCTAGCGTGCATTTCCTGCGTTTCCCCTTCACGGCCGAGCAGGTCGCCGAATTCCGCAAACCCGGCACCCGCGTGCTGCTGGCCGTCGAGCATCCCCATTACGGCCATATTGCCGTGATGCCGGAAGCCGTGCGTGAAAGCCTGGCAAAGGATTTCGCTTAAAGTTTTCGTCATGCCCGGCCTTGTGCCGGGCATCCACGTCTTCGGCATCGGAGAATGCGTGGATGGCCGGGCCAAGCCCGGCCATGACAGTTGGTATGGGCCGGGATAGAGTCCTTTACAGAAAGGAATCTCTGGCATGACCGTACTCACATCCGAATCCGACCTGCGCGACTGCTACGACCAGCCCAGCGAACTGGTGCAGAAGAAGATCCTGTCCCGGCTCGACAAACACGCGCGCGCCTTCATCGCGCTGTCGCCTTTTGCGGTGCTGGCGACGTGTGGCCCGGACGGCAGCGATGCCTCGCCGCGCGGCGATGCGCCGGGCTTCGTGCAGGTGGTGGATGATGTCACCCTGCTGCTGCCCGACCGGCGCGGCAACAACCTGATCGACAGTCTACGCAATGTCGTCGCCTCGCCCGACGTCGGGCTGCTGTTTCTGGTCCCAGGGATCAACGAGACCCTGCGCGTCAACGGCACGGCAAAGGTGATCGCCGATGCGGAAAAGCTGCAGTCGCTCACGGCGCAGGGCAAAGTGCCCACGTCAGCGCTGGAGATCAGCGTGCGCGAGGTCTATTTCCATTGCGGCAAGGCGCTGATCCGTTCGGATCTGTGGAACCCGCAGAAGCATATCGCGCGTGAAAACTTTCCGACGCTCGGCCGCATCATCGCCGACCAGGTCGCCGGCCTCGATGCCGAAGCGGCAGACGCGAACCTGCAGGAAAGTTACCGATCGCGGCTTTACTAGCCTCGCTGCAACAGGCGGGAGACAAGCTCCGCCAGCACGGAGATGGTTTCGCGTCGGAATGCGCGGCGCGGCGCGGCGAGCTGCCTGAACACCAGACCGATCAGCGCGGAGACGAAAAGCTCGGCGTGACGTCGCGGATCGGATGAGCCGGCCGCAGCAAGCGCCAACTGAGCGCTGCGGCGCCAGGTTTCGAACCACTCCTCCACGACAGGCCGATAATGCGGTGTTCTGGCTGCCGCCAGGAAAGCCTCGTAGCAGGCGATATGCATCTCGGCATCGGCTTTCAGTTCCCGGTCATACCAGACCACCAGGGACTCGATCCAGGCATCCACGTTGATGGCCTTGTCCTGAAGGCCCAGCGCAAGCGCACGGAGCCGGCCGGTCTCGCGGGCGAGAGCATGGCGCAGAGCTGCCTCGATCAGCGCATCGCGCGATCTGAAGTGATGGGTGACAGCGCCCAAGGATGTCTTCGCCTCGGCCGCGACCGCCCTGTGGGTCACGCCATCCAGGCCGCGGCGGCCGATGAGGCGCAGGGTGGCCTCCATCAGCGGCCGTTGGCGCGCGGTGATCTCGTTGCCGTCGTTCATGTCCTATGGACTCCATACGGAACATATGTTCTTATTTATGGATCAAACGTTCTTAACGCGGAGATGTCAATGCCCGCTTATCGCCTCCATTACTTCCCGGAATCCGGCAACAGCTACAAGCTGGCGCTGATGCTCGTCTTCTGCGGCCAGGAATTCGAGCCGGTCTGGACCGATTTCGGCGGCGGCGTCACGCGCACGCCGGAATGGCGCGCCAGTGTCAACGCGATGGGCGAGATTCCGGTGCTGGAGGAAGACGGCGTCAAGCTGACCCAGACGGCGCCGATCCTGCTCAGGCTTGCCGAACGCTATGGCAGGTTCGGCGGCGACACGGCGGCGGAGAAGTATGAAGTGTTACGCTGGCTGTTCTGGGACAACCACAAGCTCACCGGCTACATGGCGACCTACCGGTTTCACCGCAGCTTCACGCCCAAGCCCAATCCGCAGGTGCTGACCTATTTCCGCCGCCGGCTCGACGATTTCCTCGCCATCCTGGAACAGCATCTTCAGGCTTCGGCCTTCGTGGTCGGCGCGCGCCCGACGGTGGCCGACTTTTCGATGATGGCCTACCTGCATTATCCGAACGACGAGACCGGCTACGATTTCGGCGCCAGCCATCCCGCGATCCGGGCCTGGCTCGATCGCATCGCGGCTTTGCCTGGCTGGAAACCGGCTTATGCGATGCTGCCCGGCAAGCGGCTGACGCATTACGCGAAAGATGCCGCACCGGCGCATGCCTGAGATCAGCCGCGCGTCGGCTCGCTCCGCACCGGCCCGAGCCAGTCGGGCGTTTCTCCGCGCTGGAACCGCAGCCCCATCACGAAGGACTGCGCGATCTTTTCCGCCCGGCTGACGAACAGCGCCGCCGCCTCAGGCGGGCAGACTTCGGCTGCCGTGGCGCGGAACAGTTCGAGCCAGCGGTCGAACTGCGGCTGGTCGAGCCGCGGCATCTGCCGCTCGCCGCGTTTCGCATCGAGCAGCAGATGCGCCGCCATCGGCCGGCCGGAATAGCGCCCGGTCATCAGCAGCACCGACGACCAGAAATCCACCATATTGGCGAGATGGGTCGGCCAGCGCTCTTCGGCGATGGCGTCGTTGAAGATCGGGCCCAGCAGCTCGTCCGCGCGGATGCGGCCGTAGAAGCTGTGCACCATCTTGTGCACCATCGCCTCGTCGATGCCGACCTGCGCGCCCGGCGCCAATGCTGCGCGGCGGGCCTGGCGTTCGGCCAATGTGCTGTCGGTTTCGTCCTGATGGGCCATGGCAACAACTATATAGGGGATGGGTGAGTAATAAACGAGTCGGTCAGCCCGGTTTGCCGTCGATGCGTGGCCGCAGCAGGATCGGCAGGTAGCGCAGCAGGAACAGGCCGAATGCTGCTTCCCAGGCGATGCCGGCGGCCAGCAGCAAAGGCCATTGCAGCGCTGGATGTACCAGCGCGCAGAACCGCAGCAAAGCGGCCAGCGTGATGGCGACATAGACGCCGATCTCCACCGGGCCGGCCTTCAGCGGCCGTCCGGTATGGCCCAGGGCGCTGCGCGTCATCATCGCCAGCATCAGCCCGGCCATGGCGCCGACGCCCAGCGCATGATCGGCCATGGCCGGCGTCACCATGTCGCTCCATGCGCTGGCGGCGCGCAGGGCGAAGCTGAGCGGCAGCCAGAGATAGGCGACATGCAGGATCGCCAGCAGCGGTACACGACGCGCCGACCAGCTATGCCATTGCTGCAGGCGGCTGGCATGCAGCAGGGCGGCGGCGATATTGGCGGCCACCAGCAGCGGGGCTGGTGCCGGCCACAGCACGGCCGCCACGTCCAGCGCCACGGCCAGCACCAGCGCCGTCAGCGCGATGCGGTCGCGCCGGGGCGCGGCCGGAATGAATACGCCGGCACCCGACATGGTGAAGCTGGGCACGATGCGCGCCGCGATCACGCCGATCAGGATGGCAACCACGCCGAGCGCCAGATGCCGGCCGAGTGCGATGCCTTCGGCCCAGAAGCCCAGTGTGCCGGCATGATGCAGCAGGTTGGCGATGGTCAGCAGGCTCAGGACCACCAGCGGCAGCCAGGGCCGCTGCGAGGCCTTGCGCACGCGCATGAGAAAGATCGGCTGCGCCAGGGCAACGGCCAGGGCGGGCAGGAAAGCCAGATCGGCCATGGCGGCGAAACCAGGTGGCAGCAGGAAAGGCGCGACGCGGCCGGCCAGCCAGACCAGCACCAGCAACACCAGCGGCATGCCGGTGGGCGTGTCATTGCCGGTCCAGTTGCGCACGGCCGTCAGCAGGAAGCCGGCGATGATCGCGACGCCGAAACCGAACAGCATCTCATGGCCATGCCAGGCCAGCGGATCGGCTACGGGCAGCGTGACATGACCGCCATAGACGGCGAGCCACAAGGGCAGGATCAGCACGGCATAGGCGGCGCCGGCGAGATAGAAGGGCCGGAAGCCGAGCGCGAACAGCGCCCAATGATGCCGTGCCGGTTCCTGGCGCGGCGGATCCTGCGGCAAGGCGAAGGCGGCGGCCATGGCAATCAGCGCGCCATCGCTACGGCGATGCAGATGCCCAGCGTGGCGAAGGCCAGGCCGACGGGGATCAGCGTCACCTGGATGAGGGCGCTCCAGCCGCTCATCGGCCCGGTCCAGGTCTGGATGCCGGCCCGCAGGAAATCGTCCAGTTTCGGCGCGGCTTGGCCGCCATGGCGCTGGCGCAGCATGGTTTCACCCAGGCGCGCCATCACCCAGGGCACGCCGAAGAACATGGTCACGTAGACGGTGCTGATCGCCACCATCAGCGCGCCCTCGGCCTCGGCGCCGAAGGTGAGCCAGTAGACCAGCAGCATCAGGCCATAGGCGCCGGCCGTGATGCCGAAGGCGGCGCGCGGCAGGCTGTCATGCAGCTGCGGCGCGCGGTTATGCAGGCGGTGCGGCAGGCTGCCGGCATGCAGGCTCATGTCGTTCATGACTGGTCCTTTCCGGGTTCGGGCGAGAAGAAGCGGCTGAACTTGTCGGCCACGCCGCGCCAGGCATCGGCGTCTTCGGGCGGGGTGTCCTTGCGGGTGATGTTGGGCCATTGCTTGGCGTAGTCGCGGTTGAGGGCGGCCCAGGCATCGGTGCGGCGGTCGGTGTCAGGCAGGATGGCCTCGGCCGGGCATTCCGGCTCGCAGACGCCGCAATCGATGCATTCGTCCGGATTGATCACCAGCATGTTCTCGCCGACATAGAAGCAGTCGACCGGACAGACTTCGACGCAATCCATGTACTTGCACTTGATGCACTGCTCGGTCACGACGTAGGTCATCGGGGAAGCCTCCAGGGGGCGGGGCCTTTAAAGAAGTATTTAAAATGCATGATATTGAGCGGCCGGCCGATATCAAGTAAATTAAATGCATATTTTGTCGCACCCCCCGCCCAAGGATCACGGACGACCCTGGCCATGCATCTGACGCTGCATACCGACTACGCCCTGCGCATGTTGATGTATCTGGGCCTGAATCCGGCCCGGCGCTGCACCATCGAGGAGATCGCCGAGCATTACGACGTCTCGCGCCATCACCTGATGAAGGTGGCGCTGACCCTGGCGCAGACAGGCTTCGTCGACAGTCTGCGCGGCCGCAATGGCGGCCTGCAGCTCAGTCGCGCCGCCGGGCAGATCGCCATCGGCGCCGTGGTGCGCGCCACCGAGGACAATTTCAATCTGGTGGAATGTTTCGATGGCGCCAGCAACACCTGCTGCCTGGCGCCGGCCTGCCAGCTCAAGCAGCCCTTCGCCGAGGCGGTGAAGGCTTTCCTCGCCGTGCTCGACCGCTACACGCTGGCCGACATGCTGGGCAACCCGGCCACCACGCGCAGCCTGCGCCGGCTGCTCGGCGTCAGCTAGGCGTCAGTCGAAGACTTCGTCGGGATACAGGCCCCAGAGATGGCTGCGCGGCATCCAGCCGCGCGTGCCGGCGATCTCCACCTGGCACCAGGCCACATCGGGGCATTTGCGTAGCCGTGCCATCACGCCGGGCTCGGCGGTCAGCAGCACGTCGGCGGCCGTGTCGGGTTTCTTGAACAGGTTGCGCACCGTGCCGTCCACCACGGCGAAACGCTTGCCCGAGGTCAGGTTCTTGTGCACCCAGGTCTCGGTGCCGTCATGGTCGCGGATGCGGCGCCAGTATTCGTATTCCGCCACCACCTCCACCGGCAGGCCGCGGCGCTGGTATTGCCAGGCGATGGGGTAACGCGAACCCGGCCCGGTGCGGGCATTCACCTTGTCGGCGGCGAGGCTGACGAAACGCGGCAGCGGCAGGCCGGAATCGGCGCCTTTATCTGCCACCGGCGATACCGTGTCGGAAGCTTCCGCCGGGGCCGGCGCAGCAGCCAGGGCAACCAGCGACAGAAGCAGGACAAGGGCGAAACGCGGCAGCATGCTGCGGTGACTAGCGCAAAGCGGCAAAGGAATGGTTAACCCACACAACGCAGCCGCGAATCGGGCCGCCATGGCCGGATCGTAGCAGCCGCCTGCCGGCGTGCAACGCCGAGGCTAAAGTCCGTCGGGCGCGGTGGTCAGGATATAGCCTTCGGGATCGCGGTAAACTGCCAACCTTGCGTCGCGGTCATTGAAGGTCAGCACGGCCATGTCCGATCCGTTGCGCGCCATGGCGGCCGGCGGCCACTGGCCGAGGTCCAGCGCCTGCTCAACGGGGCCGCCAACCTCAGGAGGCCGCAGGCAGAGCGCGGCGAAGGCTTCGTTGAAGACCTCAAGCCGGCCTTCCGCATCCGCCAGGGCCAGGGGCGCCGGGCTGGCCAGAACCAGCAGGCGGCTGCGGTCGGCCTCGCGGCGCGCGCGGTCGAAATTGCTGCGCAGGGCGCGCAGAGTGATCGCCGAAAGCGCCAACATGGCGAGCTTGGCCAGCAAATCCTGTTGCCCGGCGTCGAAATCGTGGCGTGGCTCTGGGCCCAGGATGCAGACTGTGCCGATGGTATAGCCGCTGGGTAGCAGGATCGGCGCGCCGGCATAAAATCGGATGAAGGGTGTGCCGAGCACCAGAGGGTTGTCGTGGAAGCGTTCATCCAGCGATGCGTCGGGCACCACCATTACGTCGTGCTGCAGGATGGCATGACCGCAAAAGGAATGCGCACGCGGCGTTTCGGTTGCATCCAGTCCGGCGCGAGCCTTGAACCACTGGCGGTGGCTGTCGACCAGGGTGACGAGGCAGGTCGGCACGGCGAACATGGCGCGGCCGAGTTGCACCACGGCATCGAAATCCGGTTCCGGCGGTGTATCCAGCAGCGGCAGCATGCGCAGCGCCGCCAGGCGGTAGTCTTCGTCTTCGGGGATTGCTGGCTCTATCATGCAAACGCCCTTTTCCAGTCGATGCCGGCCAGATCGTAGACGGCGTGTATGATGCAGACCCGCAAGCGGCTATCGCAGAATGGCAGCAGCAGCATTTCATAATCGGATGTCTCGTTCCCACCACGTGTATGGCTGCGTCTTGCTTCCGGCTGCCGGCTGCTGGCAATGCGGTGGAAGGGGCCGGTCAGGGCGGCGCGCAGCACCGGCGAGGCCAGATCGCTGAAATGCATGCCGCTGCGGCAGGACGGCAACACGCCGTTCAGCCCATCGCCCACATGCTTGAACAGCGGGCCGCTTTCGGCCGGCAGGATCACCGTCGCGCTATGCCGTTGGGCGGCCTCCACCGCCTCGGCACGAGCGAAGCCGTTATAGTCGCCCACGGCTGGCATCAGGTTATGGGCTCGGAAATGGATCCAGTCGCGATGCAGATGGCGCAGCCGGGGCGAAAGTATGTCGATCCAGTTGATCATGCTGGCAGTCTGATCGTTTCCCGTTTGCTTTTTTTGCCAGTCTAGGACAGATGCGGCCCGGGATTGCCGTAAGATAATACCGCAACCTTGAGCCTGCGGCGTTCGCGCGCTCAATCCTCGCGGTCGATCAGGTGCAGGTAGCTGCCGAACACTTTGCCCTGGCGGCAGCCGGACAGGCCAAGCTCGGCGCCGGCGGCATCCGTGGCGCTGAACAACGCCAGCGCCGGGTCTTCGCCGCCGGTCTGGATGGAATAATGGAATTCATGGCCGCGGAACCGCTGGCCCGCCGGTCCCAGCATTGTATCGGCCAGGCTGGTGATGCGGCGATATCCCAGATGCCGTTTGCGTTCGGCGAAACTGGTCTCGACGGGCAGCAGGCCGGCCATGGCATGCTGGTTGCCCTCGGCATCGGTCAGGCCGCGACCCAGCAGCATGAAGCCGCCGCATTCGCCATAGATGACAGCCCCACGATCCGCCGCCGCGCGCAGGCCCTGCAGCAGGCCGGCATTGCCGGCCAGCCTTGCGGCATGCAGTTCGGGATAGCCGCCGGGCAGGAAAACCGCGTCGCAATCCGTCGCTGGCGTCTCATTGGCCAGGGGCGAGAAGAAATCCAGGCTCGCGCCCTGGGCCTGCCAGCCCTGCAGCAGATGCGGATAGGCAAAGGCAAAGGCCGCGTCGCGCGCCACGGCGATGCGCTGGCCCAGCGGCGGCAGAGGCGCCAGCGTCGCCGGCCGGCTGACCTGCAGGGGCTGCAGCAACTGTTCCAGCGCCGCGCGATCCAGATGCAGGTGCAGCCAGTCGGCCGCGCGGTCGAGAAAAAAGTCGAGGCCGTCGCGTTCCTCGGCCTGCACCAGGCCCAGATGCCGGCTCGGCATCGTCAGGTCGCCTTCCGGCGGCAGGGCCGCCAGCACCGGCAGGCCCAGCGGCGCCAGCGCGTTGCGCAACAGCATCTCGTGTTTGGGTGAAGACACGCGGTTGAGGATCACGCCGGCCAGCACGACATCGTCGCGAAAGCTGCGAAAACCATGCACCAGGGCGGCGATTGACTGACTCTGGCGCGCGGCGTCGATCACCAGCACCACCGGCAGATCCAGCCTTGCCGCCAGATCGGCGGTACTGCCCTCGCTGCTGACGGCGCCGTCGAAAAGGCCCATCACGCCTTCGATCGCCACGATCTCGGCGCCGGCGCTGCCGTAATCGAGCACACCGGCCAGCGTCGCGGGCCGCATGGCGAAAAGATCGAGATTGTAGCAGGGCCGCCCGGCGCTGGCGGCGCGGTGGAAGGCGCCGTCGATATAGTCCGGCCCGGTCTTGAACGGCGCGACGATGCGGCCCTCGCGGGCCAGCAGGCGCAGCAGCGCGAGGGTCACGGTGGTCTTGCCGCTGGCCGAGGCCGGCGCGGCGATGACCAGGCCGCGGGTCAGATGGCGATAGGGCATGGCGGTGCGAGCCTGGCCTGCAGGTCGCTGGTGCCGAACAGCGCGTGCAGGTCGACCACCTCGCCCACCACCAGCAGGGCCGGCGGCTCGATCTTTGCCGTCTCGGCATCGGCCACGATGCGCCCTAAGCTGCTGCGCAGCACGCGCATCTGCGGCAGGGTCGCATGGCTTACCAGTGCGGCGGGGCGCTCGCCCGCCAGGCCGGCATGGCGCAGCTTGGCCACCAGGATGTCGAGATGCTTGATCGCCATGTAGATCACCAGCACCGGCGAGGCGCGCACCATGGCGGCCCAGTCGACGCTGTCGGGCACCTCGCCGCTGGCATTATGGCCGGTCAGGAAGGTGACGCAGGAATTGGTGTCGCGGTGGGTGAGCGGGATGCCGGCATAGGCCAGGCCGCCGATGCCGGCCGAGATGCCGGGAATGACACGGAAGGGAATGCCGGCCTCGCGCAGCGCCAGCGCTTCCTCGGCGCCGCGACCGAACACGAAGGGATCGCCGCCCTTCAGCCGCAGCACGCGTTTGCCCTGTCGCGCCAGCTCGACCAGCCGCAGCGAGATGTCGCGCTGCTTGGGTGAGGGCTTGCCGCCGCGCTTGCCGGCATATTCCAGCAGCGCGCCGGGGCGGGCGCAGGCCAGGATCGCCTCGCCCACCAGGGCGTCGTAGATCACGGCATCGGCCTGGTTCAGGGCATTCACCGCATGCAGGGTCAACAGCCCCGGATCGCCGGGGCCGGCGCCGATCAGCCAGACCCAGCCGGGGGGGAAAACCGGCATCTGCAGAGATGGCAATTGCATGGCGGCAAGGTACACCGGGCGCGCCCCGGTGTATACTTCGCCCCCATGACCCAGGCTGCCGAGATGCCCGCCGAAATGCCTGCCGAGTCCGCTTCCGCCCTGCGCCGGGGCTGGACGACGGGCGCTTGCGCCACGGCGGCGACAGCGGCGGCCTATCAGGCTTTGCTCACCGGCGCCTTCCCCGATCCGGTCACCATCACGCTGCCGAAAGGCGAAACCCCCAGCTTTGCGCTGGCGCGCGAGGCGCTGGGGCAGGACTGGGCCGAGGCCGGCATCGTCAAGGATGCCGGCGACGATCCCGACGTGACGCATCAGGCATTGATCCTGGCCCGCGTGCGGCGCGGCGCGCCGGGCAGCGGCATCGTCTTCCATGCCGGCGAGGGCGTGGGCATGGTCACACGGGCCGGCCTGCCGATCCCGCCGGGCGAACCGGCCATCAATCCGGTGCCGCGCCGCATGATGAGCGAGGCCGTGCAGGCATTGGCCGCGCGGCATGGCGAAGCGCCGGATGTCGAGATCGAGATCGCCGTGCCGGGCGGCGCCGAACTGGCGAAACGCACCTGGAATCCGCGCCTGGGCATCCTGGGCGGTTTGAGCATCCTGGGAACCACCGGCATCGTCGTGCCGTTCTCGTGTTCGGCCTGGATCCATTCGATCCATCGCGGCGTCGATGTGGCGATTGCCGCAGGCCTTGATCATGTCGCCGGCTGCACCGGCTCAAGCTCGGAGGCTGCCGTGCAGGCGCTGTACGATCTGCCTGAAATCGCCTTGCTCGACATGGGCGACTTCGCCGGCGCGCTGCTGAAATACCTGCGCCAGCATCCGCTGCCGCGTCTGACCATCGGCGGCGGCTTCGCCAAGCTGGTGAAACTGGCGCAGGGCCAGATGGACCTGCATTCCGGCCGCAGCCAGGTCGACAAGGCCGCATTGGCGCAATGGCTGGGCGAATGCGGCGGCGATGCCGCGCTGGTGGCGCGCGCGGCCGAGGCCAATACCGCGCTGGAAGTGTTGCAGATGGCACAGCAGGCGCATCTGCCGCTGGGCGATCATGTGGCGCGGCTGGCGCGTGATGCAGCCGGGCGGATCGTGGCACCGGCGCGCATTGCCATCGACGTGGCGGCGGTGGATCGCGGCGGCAATATCGTCGGTCGCAGCGGGGGAATGGCCTGATGGCGCGCAAACGCAACCTGCTGCTGCTGGGCGGCACCGGCGAAGGCCTGCGGCTGGCGCGCGAGCTGGAGCATCATCCGAAAATCCGCTGCATCTCCTCGCTGGCCGGGCGCACCGAGAATCCGGAAAAGCCGCCGGGCGAGATGCGCATCGGCGGCTTCGGCGGCGTGGCGGGTCTGAGCGAGTATCTGGTCAGCGAAAAGATCGATCTGGTGCTGGATGCCACGCATCCGTTCGCGGCCCAGATGGCGCGCCATGCCTTCGAGGCCTGCCAGGCACTGGGGATCCCGCGCGCCAAGCTGGTGCGGCCGCCCTGGGTGCCGTCGCCGGGCGACCGCTGGACCATGATGCCCAGCGTGACGGCGGCGGCGGTGTTCCTGCGGTTTCATCCGGCGCAGCGCATCTTCCTCACGCTCGGCCGGCAGGAAATCGCGCCCTTTGTGCCGCTGGGGCGCGAGGATAAACCGCACGGTAACGGCCGCTGGTTTCTCACCCGCATGATCGATCCGCCCGCCGATGGTGTCGCGCTGCCGCCGGGCGAGCTGATCCTCGGCCGCGGGCCGTTCCGGCCGGAAGACGAACGCGCCCTGATGCAGCAGCATCGCATCGATTTGCTGGTGACCAAGAATGCCGGCGGCGCGGCAGCCAAGATCGCTGCCGCCGCCGAGCTGCACATCCCGGTGCTGATGATCGAACGTCCGCCCCTGCCGCCGGGCGAGACGCTGGATTCGGTGGGCGCCGCGCTGGCCTGGGCGAATATCAGCGCGGTGTAGGCGTCAGCGGATCTCGAAATTGTAGATCGCTTCGCGCGCCGCCGGGCCGTTCGGTTCGAAGGGCCGGCGATAGACGAAATAGAGGATGGTCGGCCCGGTGCCGGTGGCGCGGAAATGCCAGACTTCCGTGCCGCCACGGCCGGGCATCGTGCCCTCGGCGATATAGGCCGGTTCCTCGGCCAGGCTCAGCACCTCCACGCCGGGTGCCTCGTTGACCATGCTCCAGCGATAGCCGGTACTGTGATTGGCGGCCAGGCGGATGCGTACCTCTTCGCCCTGCATCAGGATGAAGCGGCCGCCCGACTGGGCGAATTCCAAAGTCAAGGGTTCGGGTTTTTCCACGACGGCTTCGTGGGCGTCGGCACAGGCGGCCAGAGCGCCGCAGAGCAGCAGAACGGAAACTATGCGCCAGATCGCCATGGTCAGCCTCATCGCTTTGCTGTCTTGGCCTTGCTTTTGGCTTTCGGGCCGGGCCGCAGAACATGCACGTGATTCGGATCGTACAACGCGCTGTCGCTGAAATCAGCAGCCTCGTCCAGCACCCGGCCCACCAGAATCAGGGCCGTGCGGGTGATCTTGGCGGCACGCACCTTGGCGGCGATGTCGGCCAGGCAACCGCGGATGATCTGCTGGTCCGGCCAGGTGGCACGCACCACCACGGCCACCGGGCAGTCGGCGCCGTAATGCGGCGTCAGTTCCTCCACCACATGGCGGATATTGCGGATGGACAGATGAATGGCCAGCGTGGCGCCCGTGCGGCCGAAATTCGCCAGCGTTTCCCCTGTCGGCATGTCGGAGGATTTCATCGCCGTGCGGGTCAGGATCACCGACTGGGCGATGTCGGGCAGGGTCAGTTCGGTCTGCAAGACGGCGGCGGCGGCGGCGAAGGCCGGCACACCCGGTGTGATCGTGTAGGGGATATTCAGTTTTTTCAGGCGGCGGATCTGCTCGGCGATGGCGCCATAGAGCGAGGGGTCTCCGGAATGCACGCGCGCCACATCCAGGCCTTTGTCATGCGCAGCCTGGATCTCGGCCATGATCTCGTCCAGGTTCAGCGGTGCGGTATCCACCACACGCGCGCCCTTCGGCGCCAGCTTCACCACCGCCTCGGGCACCAGCGAGCCGGCATAGAGGCAGACCTTGCAGCTTTCGATCAGCTTGGCGCCGCGCAGGGTGATCAGGTCGGGCGCGCCGGGGCCGGCGCCGATAAAGTGCACCGTCATGCGCCGAACTTCTTCTCATAGCCGCGCGGCGTGTAAGCAAAGCGGCGGCCGTTGGATAGTTGGATGCTGCGGCTGGCGCTGGAACCGACCAGCACGACGGTCAGCATGTCGACCTGTTCGACATCCAGGTCGCCCAGCGTGGTCAACGTAACCCGTTCGCCCTCGCGGCCCAGGTTGCGCGCCAGCACCACGGGCGTTTCGCGCGGACGGTGCTGCAGCAGGATGTCCTTCGCCATGGCAAGCTGGGTACGGCGGCGCTGCGACACCGGATTGTAGAAGGCGATGGCAAAATCGGCCTCGGCCGCCTTCTTGATGCGCAGCAGGATCATGTCCAGCGGCGTCAGCAGGTCGGACAGCGAGATGGTGCAGAAATCATGGCCGAGCAGCGCACCCGAGCGCGCGGCCGCTGCCTGCAGGGCCGAGATACCGGGCGCCACGGTGATCGCCACGCGCTGCCAGTCTTTTCGTTGCGGTTCCTGTTCCAGCAGGGCGAAGACCAGCGTCGCCATGGCATAGATGCCGGGATCGCCCGAACAGACCAGCGCCACGCGTTTGCCCTGCGCCGCCAGGTCGAGGGCGGCGCGCACACGCTTTTCTTCCTCGCCCAGCTCGAAACGGTGCTGCACCTTGCCGGTGGCCAGTTCGGGATAAAGATCGAGATAGAGGCCATAACCGACCCAGTCGGTGGCCTCGCTCAGCGCGATGCGTGCTTCCGGGGTCAGCCATGACGCATCGCCCGGCCCGGTGCCCACCACATGCAGTTCGCCGCGCGGCAGCCCGCGCGATGCGCCATCGAAAGGCTGCGGCGAAAGCGCGATGGCGCAGGTGGCGCGGTCGGATTTCACCTTCGGCACGATCAGCGCGGCCTCCGGCCCGGCGGCGGCCAGGGCCGCGCCTTCGGAAACGCCATGGCAGCCGACCTCGGCGAATACGGTGTCGGAAGGATTGGCCAGGCGCGGCGTCTCGGCCTCCAGCGTGGCGGCATCGAAGACGCGGAACGGCACGCCCAGCCAGCGCGCCAGTTCCTGCATCGCCGGTTCGTCGGCTTTCAGGTCCAGCGAATAGACCCCGGCGATGCTGTCGCGCGCGATGCCATGTTCGGCAAGCGTGGTCTGCACCAGGCGGATCAGCTCCACCGGCTTTGCATTGCGTTCGCAGCCGACGCCGATGGCGATGTTGCGCGGATGATAGACCAGATGGTCGGTGCTGCCCTCGACCGCGCGATGCGTGACTTCAATCACCATGCGGCCATCGGCGCTGAGCGGCAGGTTGCTGTCGGCCAGCCAGGGCGCATCGCCCTCGATGCGCAGGCCGCCGCCGCGCAGCAGGTTCGCCATCAGGCCCTTGGCATCTTCCGGGTTGGCCAGCGTGTAGCCTTCGGGCGGCTCATCGAGGCCCAGGCCGAAAGCAAGGTCGCCGGCGGTGGTGATCGCCGGAATGCCCTGCAGCACGGCCGCAATGCGGCGACTGAGCAGGTTGGCGCCATGATGGCCACCCAGCAAAGGCACGACAGACGAGCCATCGGCCGCCACCGCGATGAGCGGCGGTTCATTATGCTTGTCGGACAGCAGCGGCGCGACCGCGCGGATCAGGATGCCGGCGGCGCAGATGCCGATTACCGGCCGGCCGGCCGCGAATAACTGCGCGATGGTGTCGGTCGCCTTGCCTAACGGCAGGGCATGTACCAGCGCGGCATCGTCGGGGGCGTAGACCTCCCAGGCCGGGAAGGCGGCCATCAGGGCCTGCGCCACGCCGCGCGCGTTGGGAGTAAGCAGCACAAGTGCAGGTTTTCCGCTCATGCGCCGAACTCCATGAAATGCTGGCGGCCTTTGCGGTGTACCACGATCATGGCGAAATAGGGGATGGCCGAAGGGTCGACCTCGGACAGCGGCAGGATGCGCTGCTCGGTCATGGTGGCGCGTTCGATATAGCGGGCGCGATCCGCCAGATGCAGGCGGTTGAGCAGCTCGATCACACGCGGCCCGTGCCGGCCCAGTTTCAGGATTGCGGCGGCATCGGTATGCAGCAGTTTATGCGCGATGGTCTCGTCGTCCAGCGGTGCGGGAATCACGGTCAGCACGTCGTTGCGCGACACCAGCGGATATTGCAGGGCGGCGGCACAGGCGGTGAGCGACGACACGCCGGGCACGATCTCGACCGGGAAATCCTCGCTCAGCCGGCCGAACAGATACATGAACGAACCATAGAGGAAGGGATCGCCTTCGCACAGCACCGCCACGTTGCGGCCCGCTTTGAGATGCGCTGCGAGATCGCCGGTGGCCTGTTCATACACGGCCTGGGCCGGAAACCGCGCCACGCTGAGCGGCATGCGGATGGCCAGCTCTGCCTGCTTGCCGCTTAAATGCGGCGCCACGATGCGGCGGGCCAGGCTGTCGCCCTGCTCGGGCGCGGGATAGGCCACCACATCGGCGGCCTGCAGCAGGCGCAGCGCCTTCAGGGTGATCAGCTCGGGGTCACCCGGTCCGATGCCGAGGCCATACAGGGTACCACTCATTCTTTTGTCACGCTCCACTGCGTCACCGGCATCATGGCATGCCAGCCATGGAAGCGGCCGACCGGCTCGGCGCGATAGACGCTGAAGCGGCCGAGATCACCGCCATAACTCTGGCGCGCCTGCACGACCTTGGCCTCACCTTCCAGCGTCACGACATTGGCGACCAGCCGGCCGCCGGGTTTCAGTATGTCCCAGCAGCGCGCGATCAGGCCGTCTGCCATGATGCCGCCGCCGATGAAAATGGCATCCGGCGCGGGCAGGCCATCCAGCGCCGCCGGCACGCTGCCGGCCACGATTTCCAGATGCGGTACGCCCAGCGCCAGGGCATTCTGCGCAATCATGCCGCGCCGGCCTTCGCGCGCCTCGATGGCGATCGCGCGGTTGCGGCGATCGGCACGCAGCCATTCGATCCCGATCGAACCCGACCCGGCGCCGACATCCCAGAGCAGCTCGCCGGCAAAGGGGGCTAGCTTTGATAACGTGACGGCACGGATTTCGCGTTTGGTGATGTTGCCGTCATGCAGGAACAGGTCGTCATCCAGCCCGGCCAGGCGGCTCAGGCCCGGGCCATCCTGCAGCTGCACCGCAAGGGTGTTGAAATCGGCGCAGGATTCCAGCGTCCAGCCCTTCGCCGCGCCGTCATGCCGGCGTTCCGCCGCGCCGCCCATATGTTCCAGCACGCTGATTTCAGCGCTGCCGAAACCGCGTTTGGTCAGAAAGGCCGCCACCTGTGCCGGCGTCTGGCCATTGTCGGAGAGGATCAGCAGCTTCGCATGGGGCTGCAGATGGAGGCCCAGCAGGTCGAGCGGCCGGCCATGCAGCGTGAGGCAGTCGCAGGCATCCACGGCCCAGCCCATGCGGGCGGCCGCCAGGCTGAAGGCACTGATATGGGGGAAGATGCGCATCTCATCGGCCGGCACGCGTTTGGCCAGTGTCACGCCGATGCCGAACCACATCGGGTCGCCGGTCGCCAGCACGCAGACGCGGCGGCCGCGATAATCGGTAATGCGCTCGACCAGATCGAGCAAAGGCCGCGTCCAGGTCATGCGCGTCTGGTTCGGCAACTCGGGCAACAGGGCCAGATGGCGTTCGCCGCCGATCAGGATCTCCGCATCCTCGGCCAGCGCCCGCGCCGCCGGCGCCAGGCCATTCAGCCCATCCTCGCCGAGGCCGATCACGGAAAGCCAGGGCAGGGTCATGGCGCCACCTTTTCCTTCGCGGGCTCCCAGGCCGCCAGCGCGTTGATCGCAGCCGCTGCCATCGCACTGCCGCCGCGCCGGCCTTTCAGGGTGGCGAAAGCCACGCCCTCGGGTGCGGCGTCGATCAGCGCCTGTTTCGATTCCGCCGCGCCGACGAAACCGACCGGGAAGCCGAGAATGGCGGCCGGTTTCGGCGCGCCTTCATCCAGCAGCAGCTCCAGCAGGCGGAACAGGGCGGTCGGCGCATTGCCGATCACCACCACGGCGCGGGCCAGATGCGGTTGCCACAATTCCACGGCCGCCGCCGAACGGGTGATCTGTTTTGTGCGGCCGATTTCGCGCGCTTCCGGTGTGTTGAGAAAACTCAGCACCGGATTATTCGCCGGCAGGCGCGAGCGGATCACGCCATAAGCCACCATGTCGACATCGCTCAGGATCGGCCGGCCGGCGCGTAGCGCGTCATGCACAGCCAGCGGCAGGTCGGGCGTCCAGACCAGGTCGGGCAGGATGTCGGGCATGGCGCTGGCATGGATCAGGCGCAGGGCCAGTTCGTCGATGCCCGGCGGCAGATGCGACAGGTCCACCTCGTCGCGGATCATCTGGAACGACAGACGATAGATCGCGTCGGGATCGCGCAGGTAATCGTATCTGGATGATCCGGCCATCACTTGGTCAGCGTCTTGGGGCCGAGCGGATGGTCGGCATGGGGATAGGGGTGGTGGCCGTGATTATGGTCGTGGCTGTGCCCATGATCATGCTTTCCGGTGCCGATGCCCTCCACATGGTGGTGGTGGCTTTCCTGTGCCAGGCCGACCTCGTCCTCGAAACCCAGAACCTGCGCACGGTATTTGCACATCTGGCAGTTCATGTTGTTGGTGCCGGCCAGGATTTCCTGCAGCCGGTCCTCGAACACCTCCAGCACCAGCGGATGGTCGTTCAGGTAGCCGGCCTTGACGAATTCGATGCCGGGATGGGCGGCGGCCACGCGGTCGGTATGCTCGTAGATGCGCTCGACCAGGATGCCGGTGAACAGGAAATACGGGAATACGATCACGCGTTTGTAGCCAAGCCTTGCCACATGCTCCAAAGCGGGCTGCACCAGCGGGAAGGTGACGCCGGAATAGGCCGTCTCAGCCCAGCCGAAGCCGAAGCCCTCCCACAGCATGCGCATGACCTTGGCGATGTTCGAATTGGCGTCGGGGTCCGAGGTGCCGCGACCCACCACCACCAAGGCCGTCTCGTGGCGGCCGATATGGTCGCCGGCGGCATTCAATGCCTGCTGCACGCGCTCGCCGGCGGCACGCAGCATCTTCAGGTCGATGCCCAGGTCGCGGCCATACTGTATGCTCACATCCGGATGTTCGGCCTGGTAGCGGTTGAGCACGCTGGGGATGTCGTTCTTGGCATGGCCGGCGGCGAACAGCATGCCGGGCAGGGCCAGGATCTTGGTGTTGCCCTTGGCGCGCAGGGCATCCAGGCCCTCGCGTATGATCGGCGTGGCGAATTCCAGGAAGCCGAAATCAACATCGTATTGCGGCAGGCGGCGTTTCATGTGATCGGCCAGGGCAGTGAATTCCGCCACGGCACGTTCGTCGCGGCTGCCATGGCCGCACAGCATCACGCCGGTCTTCTGGAAGGGGTTCTGGAACATGGGGCTGGACTCTCTTTAGAACTCGATGCCCTTCTGGGCCTTCACGCCGGCCTGGAAGGGATGCTTGATCTCGGTCATCTCGGTCACCAGGTCGGCCGCCTCGATCAGCTCGGACTTGGCGTTGCGGCCGGTCACCACGATATGGAGCATCGGCGGCCGCTGGCGAAGGGTTTCCACCACCTCGGCCAGATCGAGGTAGTCGTAGCGCAGCACGATGTTGAGTTCGTCGAACACCAGCATGTCGTAAGCCGGAGGATTGCTGCGGCAGGCCTCGATCATGCGTTTCGCCTCGGTCCAGGCGGCTTTTGCTGCGGCGATGTCGCGGGCGCGGTCCTGGGTATCCCAGGTGAAGCCTTCGCCCATGGCCTTGATCGTCACCTGCTCGGGGAATTTCTCCAGCACAGGCCGTTCGCCGGTCTGCCACTTGCCCTTCACGAACTGCACGATGCCGACGCGGAAACCGTTGCCGATGGCGCGCATCACCAGGCCGAAGGCGGCGGTGGACTTGCCCTTGCCCTTGCCGGTATGGACCATGAGCAGGCCCTTCTCGATGGTCTTGGTCGCCAGCATGCGGTCGCGCACTTCCTTGCGCTTCTTCGCCTTCTCGTTGGCGCGGGCGTTGACCTCGTCCTCGCTCAAACCCTGCTCCTTCACTTTCATGCGGCCAGCATCCTTTCCAGCAGGTCGGTGGCGGAATTGGTGCGCGGCCGCCACAGGCCGCGGCGGATCGCTTCCTGGAAGCGTTCGGCGATCTCGCGTGCCGCCGCCGGGTTGTTTTCCTCGATGAAGGCGCGCGTCTCGGCGTCGTTCAGATAGGCGTCGTAGAGCGCGTCGAACTGATGGTCGCGTACCAGGCCGGTGGTGGCGGCGAAGGCGAACAGGTAATCCACCGTGGCGGCGATCTCGAAGGCGCCCTTGTAGCCATGGCGCTTCACGCCGGCGATCCATTTCGGATTGGCGGCGCGGCCCCGCACCACCCGGGCGATCTCTTCCTCCAGCCGGCGGATGCGCGGCGCCTCGGGGCGGGAATGGTCGTTGTGGTAGGCGGTCGGCGTCGTGCCCGAGGCATACTGCACGGCGGCGAAGGCGCCGCCCTCGAACTGGTAGTAATCGTCGGAATCGAGCAGGTCATGCTCGCGGTTGTCCTGGTTCTGCACCACCGCGTCGGTGCGCGCCAGGCGGCGGGTGAAGCCGGCATAATCCTCCACGCCCTCGGCTTCCGCGCCATAGGCATACCCGCCCCAGGCGATATAGGCGCGCGCCAGGTCGTCGGCGGAGTCCCAGCCGCCTTCATCCACCAGGGCCTGCAGGCCGGCGCCATAGGCCCCGGGCTTGGCGCCGAAGATGCGATAGCCTGCGCTGCGTTTCGCCGCTTCCAGTGGCAGACCGCTGGCCGTGAGCCGCTGGATCTCGCCGCGCGCATGCATGGCCAGCGGATTGAGGTGATCGGGTTCGTCCAGCGCCTGCACGGCGCGGCTGGCGGCATCGAACAGCGCCACCTGGGCCGGGAAGGCGTCGCGGAAGAAGCCGCTGACTTTCAGCGTGACATCCACGCGCGGCCGGTCGAGCAGGTCGAGCGGCACGATCTCGAAACCGGTGACGCGCCCCGATCCGGTTTCCCAGGTGGGGCGCGCGCCGATCAATGCGAGCGCCTGGGCGATGTCGTCGCCGCCGGTGCGCATGTTGGCGGTGCCCCAGGCATTCAGCAGGATGGCGCGCGGCCATTCGCCATGATCCTGGCGGTGGCGCTGCAGCAGCGCGTCGGCCGATTGCCAGCCCAGGGTCCAGGCCGTCGGCGTGGGCAGGCTGCGCGCATCCATCGAGAAAAAATTGCGCCCGGTCGGCAGCACGTCGGGCCGGCCGCGCGTCGGCGCGCCGCTTGGGCCCGGCGGCACGAAACGGCCATCCATGCCACGCAGCAGGTTTTCGATCTCGGCATAGCCGCAGCGCAGGACGGCGGGGCGCAATTCGTAATCCACCGCGTGCAGTACCGCCTGCGTGGCGGTCCAGTGGTCCTCCGGCAGGCGGCGGTCGGCGATCAGCTGCCGGGCCAGACATTCCAGCCGTTCCACGGTGTCGCCGAAACTGCGCCAGGGCGCGACGACCAGGTCGGCCAGTATTGCCGGCTTCGGCCCCGTCCAGTCGGCGGCATAGTCGATGCCCAAGGGGTCGCAGTCCAGTTTGAGGTCGGCGGCCAGGGCGCGCAGGATCGACTCGTCGCCCGCCCGGCTGCGCCCGGTGCGTCCGCGCGGCAGACGAACCAAAGCCACCAGAAGATCGACAAGCTGTTCGCCTTGGGGCTTCACGCCATAGACATGCAGGCCGTCGCGGATCTGCAGTTCCTTCAGGTCGCAGAGATGGTTGTCGAGCTTGAGCAGCGCGCTTTCCGTCGGCTCGCCCGGCTTGATGTCGCAATCGGCATCCAGGCCCAGCCGGCGCGCCTCGTCGATGATGCGCTCGGCCAGCAAAGGCAGGCGGCGGCGGTCGAGGCCGGCGGCCTCGTAATATTCGTCGACCAGCTGTTCGAGTGCTGCGAGGTCGCCATAGATTTCCGCCCGCGTCAGCGGCGGTGTCAGGTGGTCGAGGATCACGGCGGCTGTGCGGCGCTTGGCCTGGGTGCCTTCGCCGGGATCGTTGACGATGAAGGGATAGAGCTGCGGCAGCGGGCCGAATACGGCTTCGGGGAAGCAGGCCTCGCTGAGCGCCAGCGCCTTGCCGGGCAGCCATTCCAGGTTGCCGTGCTTGCCGCAATGGATCACGGCATCGGCACCGAAGCTTTCGCGCAGCCAGGCATAGGCGGCGATGTAGTTATGCGGCGGTACCAGGTCGGGATCGTGGTAGCTGCGCGCGGGATCGATGTTGTAGCCGCGCGCCGGCTGGATCATCACCGCCACGTTGCCCAGCGGCAAAACCGGCAGGGCGAAGCCGTCGGCCTGCAGCTGCGGATCGTCTTCCGGTGCGCCCCAGCGCGCCGTGACGGCCTCGCGCAAAGCCGCCGGCAGGCTGTCGAAAAAGCGGCGATACAGCACTAGCGGATAGCTGGCGCGCACACGGCGGGCGGAGGTCTGGCTGAAATCGTTGGTGACGCCCTCGGTCAGCGCGGCGATCAGGCGGTTGCCGCTGACCGGCAGGGCGTTCAGCTCATACCCGGCATCCTTCATGGCGCGCAGGATCTGCACCACGCTCTGCGGCGTATCGAGGCCGACGCCGTTGCCGATCCGGCCGTCGCGGTTCGGGTAATTGGCCAGCACGATGGCGATGCGGCGCTCGGCCGGCGACAGGCGCGCCAGCCGCGACCAGGCGGCAGCCAGTTTCGCGGTGAAGGCGCAGCGTCCGGCATCGGGCACCAGCCGCACGATGCTGCATTCGGTGCGCCGGTCGAACACGGCCTCGGCCTTGAAGGCGACGGCGCGGGTCAGGATGCGGCCGTCGATCTCGGGCAGCGCGACAGCGATGGCAAGGTCGCGCGCATTCAGGCCGCGCGTGCCGTCCTGCCACAGCTCGCGCGGGCTGGAGGCGAACACCACCTGCAGCACCGGGCAGTCGCTCTGGCCCAGCGGGTCTTCGCTGCCGCCCTCGCCGCGCGGATTGCCGATGGCGAAGCTGGTGGCATTCAGGATCACGTCGGGCAGGGCCTGCTCGATCAGCGTCGAGGCCATGTCGGCCGACAGGCGGTCCTTCAGGCTGGTGACGTAAATCGGCAGCGGGCTCATGCCTTCCGCCGCCAGGGCCTCGATCAGCGCATCCACGGCGGCGATGTCGCCCGCCTGCAGCAGGGCGCGATAGAACACGATGGCGGCCACCGGCTGCGCCGCGCATTTATGCTCGGCCCAAATCCGGCGCAGGGTGTTGAGATCGGGTTCGGCATGGCCCGGCCAATACAGCCCGGCCGCCGGCAGGGGCCGCGCCGGCAGGGGATCCTCGTCGCGGCCGATCAGGGCCGCGGCGCAACGCAGCATCTGGCCCAAATTGTCGATGCCGCCTTCGCGGAAATAGCCGAACAGGGTGGTGCGGGTGTCGTCGTCCAGCGTCGAGAAACCATCCAGCGCCGGATCGGGCTGGCGGTCGCCGGGCAGGAAGGCCAGCGCGATGCCCCGGGCGCGGCAGACATCGCTCAGCCGTTCCACCCCATAGGTCCAGTAGCTCTGGCCGCCCAGCAGCCGCACGATCACCAGCCGTGCCTTCGCGATCACCTGCTCGACATAGAGGTCGACGGCATAGGGATGGCTGAGATGCAGCAGGTTGGCCAGCCGCAGGCTGGGGAAGTCTTCCGGCAGGGCGGCGCAGGCCGCGCTCAGGGCCGCCAGTTCGGAATCGGCGGCGCTCAACACCACGATGTCGCCGGGCGATTGCCGCAGGTCGACGGGAGACTCCGTCGCCGCCGCGCCACCCGGTATGGCATTGAGCAGATGCAAGCCGGCTTCCCCCCTTCAGCCGTCCGTCAGGCCGCCAGCGCGGCGCGGATCGCGGCTTCGTCCAGTCCGGCGCGACCGATCACCACCAGCCTTGTCGCGCGATCCTCGCCGCTCTGCCAGTCGCGGTCGTAATAATGCTGTAGCCGCGCGCCCACGCCCTGCAGCACCAGTCGCATGCCCTTGCCGGCGACGGCGACAAAACCCTTGATGCGCAGGATGTCATGTTCGGCGATCAGCGGATCGAGCCGCGCCAGCAAGGCTTCCGGCGCCGGCTGTTCGGGCAGGGTGACGGCAAAGCTGGCGAAATCCTCGTGGTCATGGTCCTCTTCGTCGTCGTGGTGCGACTTGCGCGCCGCGATGTCGTCCTCGGCGGCGGCGGCCAGCCCGAGCAGGATGTCGGCGGCCACCTCGCCCTGGCGCACGGGCACGGTTTTCACGCCCGGCCGCAGATGCGCCGCCAGTTCGTCCTGCACGCGCGGCAGCTCGCCCTGCGCCAGCAGGTCGGTCTTGGTCAGCAGCACCAGGTCGGCACAGCCGAGCTGATCCTCGAACAGTTCCTCCAGCGGATTGTCATGATCGAGGTTGGGGTCGGCCGCGCGCTGGGCGGCCAGGGCCGCTTCGTCGTCGGCGAAACGGCCGGCGGCGACGGCGGCCGCATCCACCAGGGTGATCACGCCGTCCACCGTGGCACGCGTTTTCACGCCCGGCCAGGCAAAGGCCTGTACCAGCGGCTTGGGCAGCGCCAGGCCGGATGTCTCGATCACGATATGCGACGGCGGATTCGGACGGTCGAGCAGTTTCTGCAGGGTGGGCAGGAAATCGTCGGCGACGGTGCAGCACAGGCAACCATTGGCCAGCTCGACGATATCCTCCTCGCCGCAATCGGGCGCGCCGCAGCTTTTCAGCAGGTCGCCGTCGATGCCCACTTCGCCGAATTCGTTCACGATCAGCGCGATGCGCCGGCCATTGGCATTCTGGATCAGGTTGCGGATCAGCGTGGTCTTGCCGGCGCCGAGAAAGCCGGTGACGATGGTGGCCGGGATTTTTGCTGCGGTACTCTTCTGCATGGGTTCAAGCGTCCTGATCGCATGACGCCGTCGCGGAACAGGAATGCCGGTCCGCCGCTTGCGAGGGGGCAGGATGGCACAACCCGGGCGCCGGCACACCCCGTCCGACGGTTCCGCTTCGACCAAAGCGATGGCAGGTCTCCGGGCTCGCGGGTCGATGCGGATCGCGCGCCTTCCCGGACGACATAACATTCTGTCCAGTGGCCTGATGCGCGCCGCTCACCGCCTACCGTAGCGGGGGCTGCCGCGGTTTTGGGCATATGCCTTCCGGCCGGCCCGCACCGCATTCCCTTTTCATCGCCGCTCGACGCAAGCCGCCCGGCGAACCATCGCGGCGGACCGTAAGCCGCCGGTTCCACCTTGTCAAATTGCGCCGCAAGACCGTGTACGGTCTCTCGGCCTTGTCAAATCCGGCCTGCTTGGGCACAAAGGGGGCGGGTGGGTCGCAACTTGCGCCAAGAGGGTTTCCGATGTCGTTTCACCGCACGCTGACCATGTCTGCCATGATGATTCTGGCCGCAGGCACCGCTTTTGCCCATCCCGGCCATCCGGGCGGCGAGGCGGTCGTCCTCGGTTTCGCCGGCGGCTTCGCACATCCCTTCGGCGGTTTCGACCATCTGCTGGCGATGGTGGCGGTCGGCCTCTGGGCGATCCAGCATGGCGGGCGCGCCCTGTGGCTGCTGCCGCTGTCCTTCGTGCTGCCCATGGCTGGCGGCTTCGCCCTGGCGCTGGCCGGCGTCATGCTGCCCGGCGTCGAGGCCGGCATCGCACTCTCTGTTCTGGTCCTGGGCCTGGCCGTTGCTTTCGCGGCGCGGCCGCCGCTGGTTGCCGCCATGGCGGTCACGGCTGTCTTCGCCCTGCTGCACGGCCATGCCCATGGGACTGAAATGGGCGATGCCTCGCAGGCCGCGCTGTATGCCGGCGGCATGGTTCTGGCCACCGCCCTGCTGCATGCCGGCGGCTTGGTCGCCGCGCGCCTGGCCCAGCAGTTCGCCCTGCCGGCGCTGACGCGCGCCGCCGGCGCCGCCGTGGCGCTGGCTGGCATCGTCATCCTTGTCGGCTGAGGTTTTTCTCGCCCTCATCGCGGAGCCGCGCTACTGGGTCGTGATCGGCGCTGCGGTGCTGGCCGGCCTCGTGCGCGGCTTTTCCGGTTTCGGCGGCGCCATGATCTTCATGCCGATCGCCGGCCTGCTGTACGAACCCAAACTCGCGGCGGTCTGGCTGCTGATCGTCGACGATGTTGCCGCCCTGCCGATGCTGCCCGATGCGCTGCGCCGCTGCGTCTGGCGCGAGGTGCTGCCGCTCGCCCTGGCCGCCGTCGCCGCCATTCCGTTCGGCGTGTATGTGCTGGTCATCGCCGATCCCGATATCATGCGCTGGGCCGTCTGTGGCGTCATCCTGCTGGCGGTGGTGCTGATGGCCGCTGGCTGGCGCTATCAGCGACGGCTGTCGCTGCCGGCCACGCTGGGTACCGGTGCGCTGGCGGGGTTTAGCGGTGGAGCGGTTGCCCTGCTGGGTCCGCCGGTGGTGCTGCTGTGGCTGGGCGGCCAGGCTGCCGCCGCCACGGTACGCGCCAACCTGGTGGTGTTCTTCGGCCTGACAGCATTGGCCATGATCGTGGTCTATTGGTTCAACGGCCTGCTTACGATGGAAGCGCTGTTTGCCGCTTTGCCCCTGGTTCTGGCCTATCTGCTGCCGCTGCGCTGGGGCAGCCGGCTGTTCGCCCGCAGCAACGAACAACAATTCCGCCGTGCCGCGCTGGCGCTATGCGCCTTCGCGGCCCTCAGCGGCCTGCCATTGTGGAAAATGCTCTAGCCGCCTAGACGGTCTTATGCCGTTCGACGGCCTGGCGCAGGGTGGCGAGCAGATCCTGCTCCACCTTGCCGCCTTCGCCCTCGATACGCTGGCCCAGCACCACATACAGCGCGTCGATCTGCGCGGCGATGATGTCGAGCTGGATGGGCGTGGGCTGATCGATGCCCTTTGTGAAATCGTTCAGCGATTTGGCGAATTCGGTCAACAGCGGATAGTTGAACATGCCGCCCGCGCCCTTGATCTCCAGCGAGAGCATGCGAATGGCGCGCATGCCGCGGTCGGTCTGCTGGCCCAGCGCGACCTCTTCCAGTGCCATGCGCAGCTGCTTCAGCTTTTCGGAAACATCCAGGCTCAACGCATCCTTGGCCTTTTCCACCACCGCCTCCAGGCGGCGCAGTTCGGCCGGTTCCAGCCGGAGGCGAAAGCCCTTGCTGAAATTCACCGCCTTGCGGCGCAGGTCCTGCTGCGGGGGCAGGAATTCCGGTTTTTTTCTGGCCATCTAGGGGAAGCTACGAGACAGAATCACAGGGCATCCGACGGCAGGCGCCGTTCCGGACCGGTATAGTCATCGCTACGCCGGCGGCGGCGGTCGGGACCGAAATACTCGTCGATGCGCACGAACTGGCGCGGCCGCGCGATGGCTGAAACCAGGCGGGTGTAGAAGGCGTTCACCGTATAGGGCTTGGCGACGAATTCGGAGACGCCGCAATCACGGGCGCGACAGACATATTCCTCCTCCGAATTGGCCGTCATCATCACGATCGGCATCATGCGGTTGGGCGAGGCGGGGTCGTTGCGGATCCAGTGCACGATATCCATGCCGGTGCGGCCCAGCTTCTCGTCGCGCAAAGCCCATTCGGTGATCATCACATCGGTGCGGCCCAGGCGCAGCACGGTCAATGCGCTGTCGTAATCGCGGGCGCGGTCGAGATACTGGGCATCCAGCATCATCAGCACGTCGCGGACCATCTGGCCCATGACGCGGTTCGGCTCGACAATCAGGAAATTGATCTTCGAGAAATCAATGCGCTCGTGATCGGCCATGCTTTCGCTCATTCGGGATCCCTCCTGCTAGGGGACCGGAAAAAATCGCGCAGGAATAGTACTAGAAAGAGTCCTGAGGATGAAGCTCGCTCAGGTAGTAATTAAACTGATTACGCGGATATCACGCCGTTCGCCGACGGGGGCAGTTATTTCCCGATAATGCGGCGCTTTGCTGCAGGCTAGATCAGTTAAGGGGCTGCTGGAAGCTGGCCGGGGCCGGGTCGATCACCCGGCTGCCGCGCCGCTGCACTTCCAGCACGGCCAGGCCGCGCTGCACCAGGCCATTGGGCAGAAAGCGGAAAATGCCGTCATAGCCGGCGAAGCCGTCGGGATTGGTCAGGGCCGCGTCGCTGAAATCGCCGCGGCGGGCCAGGATGCCGACCAGGGCCGTGGTGTCATAGGCCAAGCTGGCCAGCCGCACCGGCCGGCGGCCGAACCCCTGCTCGAAGCGGCGGCTGAATTCGGCGAATCCTTCCGGGGCGGGGGCGGCATACCAGCCGCCTTGCAGGGCGGGTTCGCTGCCCAGGCCGGCATCTTCCCACAGGCCGGTGCCCAGGAAGCGCACGGCGCGCGGGTCGATGTCGAAATAGGGCAACAGCGGCGCCAGGGCGCGCAGCCTGGCGCCGCCCTCGGGCAGCAGCACGGCATCCACCGGCCGCGGCAGGTTGGAGTCCACGCCTTCCACCGGCGGCTCTTCCGGGCCGCGCGGCGGCAGGGCGCGCAGCGCATTGGCGAAACGCCGCACCACGGGGGTCAGGTCGCTGGTGTCGCTGGGATAACGGTCCTGCCGCAGCAATCGGCCGCCGGCCTGCTGGGCCGCCAGTTCGGCGGCCTGGGCCACCGCATTGCCATAGGCGGAATCCGGCGCCAGCAGTGCATAGCGCGTCACGCCTTTGGTGCGTGCGAAGGTCATGACCCGCTCGATCTGCTGGTCGGGCGTGAAACCCAGCAGGAAGACGCCATTGCCGGCCACGCTGCGGTCGGTGGAGAAGCTCAGCACCTTCACGCCGCGCTCGCGCGCCAGCGGGCCCACCACCGCCGCCTCATTGGCAAACAGCGGACCGATGATGATCTGCGCGCCTTCGGCCAGGGCCTGCTGGGCAGCGGCGGCGGCCTTTTCCGGCTGGCCTTCGGTGTCGCGTGGCAGCAGGGCGAGGCGGTCGTCGGCCAGGTCGAACAGGGCCAGCTGGGCTGCATCCAGCAGGGCGCGGCCCAGTCCCGCATGGGGTCCGCTCAGGGGCGCGAGGAAAGCGATGCGGATCATGTCGGCCCCGCCCGGGGGCGTCAGCATCGGGCCGGGCAGGGGCTGGGTCTCGATGGCCAGCGACGGTGCGGCCGGCCGGGGCAGTTGCGGGGTGGGCGCCGGCGGGATATTCGCCTGCCCGGGCTGGGCCGGCTGCGGCGCCACGCGCTGCGGCGCGCCGGGCGCGATCTTTTCCAGCAGGCCGGGCAGGCCGCCCTGGGCATTGCCGCTCTGGCAGGCGCCCAGCAGCAAGGGCAGAGAAACGGCCGCCAGCATAGACAGCGCGGAAAGGCCCGACTTAAGGTAACTTACGCAGCTCATTCCGGCGCCCATGACAAACCCGATCCCGCCGCCGCCCGAAGCCCTGGTCTCCGGGGTGGACGCGGCACAATTCATCCCCGGCTTATATCTGGTGGCAACCCCCATCGGCAACGCCGCCGATATCACGCTGCGCGCGCTGGCCTTGCTGCAGCGGGCCGATCTGGTCGCCTGCGAGGACAGCCGGGTGACCGGTCCGCTGCTGCAGCGCTACGGCATCCGGGCCCACCTGCTGCCATACCATGAGCATAATGCGGCGAAAGTGCGGCCCCAGCTGATCGAAAAGCTGCAGGGCGGCGCCGTGGTGGCGCTGGTTTCCGATGCCGGCACGCCGCTGATCAACGATCCGGGTTACAAACTGGTGAAGGACTGCATCGCGGCCGGCATCCATGTCACCGCCCTGCCCGGTGCCTCTGCCGTGCCTACCGCGCTGTGCCTGTCGGGCCTGCCCAGCGACCGTTTTATGTTTGCCGGCTTCCCGCCGCCCAAATCGGCAGCCCGCCGCAGCTGGCTGGCCGAGCTGAAATCCGTGCCGGCCACGCTGGTGCTGCTGGAAAGCGCCCAACGCCTAGCTGATAGCCTGGCCGACATGGCGGCTGTGCTGGGACCTGACCGCGAAGCCGCCATGGCCCGCGAACTGACCAAGAAATTCGAGGAGGTGCGGCGCGGTAGCCTGGCCGCGCTGGCCGCGCATTATGCCGAACATGGGCCGCCGAAAGGCGAGGTGACACTGGTGATCGGCCCGCCGCCGGCCGCTGCGGCACCGTCGGAGGCCGATCTGGACTCAGCGCTGGCTGAGGCGATGAACCGGCTGCCGTTACGCCAGGCGGTGGACGAGGTCGCGACCCTGCTGGGCCTGCCGCGCAAGCCGGTCTATGCCCGTGCTCTGCAGCTGCGCGATGGAAAAGACTGAACGCAACAGCCGCAACCGGACGGGCCGGCGCGGCGAAAGCCTGGCGGCCTGGTGGCTGCGGCTGCAGGGTTACCGCATCCTGGTGCGCAACTGGCGCCATCCGGCCGGCGAGATCGACATATTCGCCCGTCGCGGCCGCCTGCTGGTGGCGGTGGAGGTGAAATGGCGCGGCGAACAGGATCGTGCGGCGGAAGCGATCCAGGCTGCCCAGCGCCGTCGCATTGCGCAGGCCGCTGCGGTATTCTTGGCGCGGCAGCCCGATGCCGCCGGCCTGTCGCTGCGCTTTGATGCCGTGCTGCTTGCCCCCGGGCGATTGCCGCGCCATATCCGCGATGCCTGGCGGATTTGAGCGGCGGCCGGAGAGGCATAAAGGTGTTGTTCCGTCACAGGCAGGGGAGTCGTCCGTGCGTTCATCCACCCATCTCCGTTTCATTCCGCTGGTTCTGCTGCTGGCCGCGGCGCCGCTGTTGAGTGGCTGTGTCGGTCTTGCCGTTGGCGCCGGCGCCACGGCCGGCATCGCGGCCGCCGAGGAACGCGGCGCCAAGAATGCCGCCAACGACAAGGGCATCCAGCTCCTGATCAACGACAAGCTGATCAAGGAGAACCAGTATCTGTGGCGCAAGCTATCGATCACCGTGGTCGAGGGCCGCGTGCTGCTGACCGGCGTGGTCGGCACTGAATTCTCGCGCGACGAGGCCACGCGCCTGGCCTGGGCGGCCAGCGACCGCATCAACGAAGTGATCAACGAAGTGCAGGTGACCGATGAAGGCGGACTGATCGATTCCGCCAACGACAGCTGGATCACCACCCAGCTGCGCGCCAAGATCGCCACCGACAAGAGCATCGTCGACATCAATTATTCGATCGAGACAGTGAACGGCACGATCTACCTGATCGGCCTGGCGCAGAGCGAAGACGAAATCCAGCGCGTGACCGAACATGCGCGCATCATCAAGGGCGTGCGGCGCGTGGTCAGCCATGTCTGGCTCAAGACCGATCCGCGCCGCCGGCCCGTCTAGCGCAGCGGATATCGGCGGGCGATGGGCGACACGGCGGCAATCGAAACGGCCCTTAAAGCCCTCGGCGCCGCGCCCGACGACGGCCTCGACATCGCCGAGGCCGCCCTGCTGCTGGCGGCGCTCGACCGGCCCGCGCTCGATCTCATGCCCTATCGCCGGCATTTAAGCGACATGGCCACCGCGCTCAGCCGCATCGACGCCGGCCCCGAGGTGGCGCCGCGTGCCATGGCGCTGGCCGGGGTGATCAGCGTGGAGTTCGGTTATCGCGGCGACACCGAAACCTACGACGATCCGCAGAATGCCGACCTGATCCGCGTCATCGACCGCCGCATGGGCCTGCCGGTGGCGTTGGGCATCCTCTACATCTATGCGGCGAAGGCGCAGGCCTGGCCGGCCCATGGCATCGATTTTCCCGGCCATTTCCTGATCCGGCTGGACGGCGAGGACGGCAGCCTGGTGCTCGATCCCTTCCATGGTGGCCGCGTCTCCGCGCCGCCCGAGATGCAGGATCTGCTGCGCCGGCTGGGCAGCGGCGAGGATGTGTGGCCCGAACATGTGCGGCCGATGACGGCGCGCGAGGTGCTTCTGCGGCTGCAGAACAACATCAAGGGCCGCGCCTGGCGCGCCGGCGATATCGAGCGCACGGCCGAAACCCTGCGCCGCATGCTGCTGGTGGCGCCGAATTTTGCGCCGGCCTGGCGCGAGCTGGGCGTGGTGGAGGGCAAGCTCGGCCGCATCCGCCAGGCCATCGCCGCCACGGAACGCTACCTGATGCTGGCGGGCGACGAAGCGGCAAGTCTTGAGGCCGAGGCCTTCCTGCGCCACATTCGCCTGCAGCTCAATTAACCACTCCGTACCCCAGCGAACAGAAGGACTGTGCCATGGCCCTCAAGGTGGCGATCCAGATGGACCCCATCGAACACATCGATTTCGATGGCGACAGTTCCTTCATGCTCGGGCTGGAAGCCGAACGGCGCGGATATTCCCTGATCCACTACCTGGCCAAGGACCTGAGCTTCCGCGACGGCCGCGTGCTGGCGCGCGCCCGGCCGCTGCGCCTGCGCTACGAGCGCGGCAACCACTATAGCCTGGGTGAGCCGGCGCTGGTCGACCTGGCCGAGATGGACGTGGTGCTGATGCGCCAGGACCCGCCCTTCGACATGGCCTACATCACCGCCACGCATATCCTGCAGCATATCCATCCCCGGACGCTGGTGGTGAACAACCCGGTCGCCGTGCGCAATGCGCCGGAGAAGCTGTATGTGACGCATTTCGACGGCGTGATGCCGCCCACCCTGATCTCGTCCGACATGGAGGCGATCAAGGCTTTCCGCGCGGAGCATGGCGACATCATCCTGAAGCCGCTGTTCGGCAATGGCGGCGCCGGCGTGTTCCGCCTGCGGCCCGACGACGAGAATCTCGGCTCGCTGCTCGAGATGTTCACCAAGCTGTCGCGCGAGCCGGTGATCGTGCAGCGCTACCTGCCCGACGTGCGCGCGGGCGACAAGCGCATCATCCTGATCGATGGTCGTCCGGCCGGCGCGGTCAACCGCGTGCCGGCCAAGGGCGAGGCGCGCTCGAACATGCATGTCGGCGGCCGGCCCGAGAAGGCGACGCTGACCGACCGCGAACGCGAAATCTGCGACATCATCGGTCCGCATCTCAAGCGCGAGGGCCTGATCTTCGTCGGTATCGACGTGATCGGCGGCTATCTCACCGAGATCAACGTCACCTCGCCCACCGGCATCCAGCAGATCAACCGCTTCGACGGCGTGCAGCTCGAGGCCGAGATCTGGGATGCCATCGAGGATGCCCTGAAGCGCCGCGTGCTGGCATAAATAAAAACAGAGAATTCGCTGGGGGAATTATGGGTACGGAAATTTTGCCTGATTTCATTCGCGAAAACTACGAAGTGCATGAGTGGCGGCATGCATGCGCGATTTTGCAACAAGACTTTCCGAATGAGTGGGGCGACATCGTAGAAATGCTCACTGCGTTTCGGCTGCGCCGTAGTTGGATAACGACAGGCGGTAAGAACAAATCTGAAGTGGCTATTTGGGTGGATGAATTTCTTGGCGCTCGGAATTGGGTGGAAAAGCAATTCAGAACCCAAATCGTTGTCGACGATAAGCGTCTCGATTCGCCTACGCATAAGGTGGATTGTTTCAAAAATCAGGTTGCCCTAGAGGTCGAATGGAACAATAAAGACCCCTTTTATGATCGTGATTTGAACAATTTTCGTTTGCTTTTTGATCTCAGAGCAATTAGCGTTGGCATAATCCTTACCCGATGCGATGAACTCCAGGATATTTTCAATGTGCTGGGCCGAGGTAAGTCATACGGGAATTCGACCACGCACATGGGCAAATTGCTTCCACGCATCGAGGGTGGCGGCGGAGCAGGGTGCCCGTTGCTTGTTTTTGGCATCTCTCGCTCACTGTACGTGGAGGATTAACGGATGGACGCTATGGTGAATCGCTTCGATTTTCCGCTTGTGAAGGGCGGGTATCGAACGATCCTTGCTGATCCTCCATGGCAGTTTGCCAATCGAACGGGGAAAATGGCCCCTGAGCATCGGCGTCTATCGCGATACTCCACAATGTCGCTTGATGACATCGCCGCTATGCCGGTGGCCGCAACCACCGCTGATACCGCTCATTTGTATCTGTGGGTGCCGAATGCGCTTTTGCCGGATGGTTTGAAGATTCTAGAGGCTTGGGGCTTCAAATATAAGTCAAACATCGTTTGGCATAAGGTTCGTAAAGACGGCGGTTCGGATGGCCGTGGCGTCGGTTTCTATTTTCGGAATGTAACGGAATTGGTTTTGTTCGGCGTTAAAGGAAAAAACGCAAGAACGCTGGCTCCGGGGCGTACACAGGTCAACCTGCTCAGCACGCGCAAGCGCGAACATTCCCGTAAGCCGGATGAATTCTACGACATAGTTGAAGCTTGTAGCCCCGGCCCATACCTGGAGCTTTTTGCTCGAGGGACTCGTAAGGGATGGGCGTCGTGGGGCAACCAAGCCGAAGATTATCAGCCCACTTGGCCAACATATTCTCACAACTCAGCGAGAGACCAATTGCGGTTTCGTTAGATCTGGCTGTGGGCATTTCTGATGAGGGTGTGAAGTGACGGCCTCACGCGAGCAGCACTGGCAGGAGGTCTACACCACGAGGGACGAAGCCGAGGTGAGCTGGTTCCAGGACCGGCCGCAGACCTCGCTCGACCTGATCGCGCAGACCGGGCTGACACCCGATGCCTCGCTGATCGACATCGGCGGCGGCGCCTCGCGGCTGGTCGATGCGCTGCTGGAGGCCGGCTGGCGCGACATCGCCGTGCTCGACATCGCCGCCGCGGCGCTGGCGAAAGCGCGCGAACGCCTTGGTCCGCGCGGCGCCGGCGCGGACTGGAGCGTCGACTGGATCGTGGCCGATATCACGTTATGGCGGCCGCAGCGCCGCTACGATCTGTGGCATGACCGCGCGGTGTTTCATTTCCTCACCGATCCGGCGGATCGCGCGGCCTACAAGGCGGCCTTGCGTGCCGCTGTTCCGTCGGGCGGCCATGTCGTGATCGGCAGTTTCGCGCCGGACGGACCGGAACGCTGCAGCGGCCTGCCGGTGCAGCGCTACAGCCCGGACAGCCTGCAGGCGGAGTTGGGGCCGGATTTCGTTTTGCAGCAGGCCCTGCAGGAAGAGCACCACACGCCGGCCGGACGGTTGCAGCATTTCCAGTTCAGCCGTTTTCGCCGGCTCTGACGGGGTGTGGCCGCTTTAAATGCTTGAATCGTCGTATGGCGACGATGGGCTGCGCGCAGCCGCTAGGTGCATACGAAAGTAAATCACTCACTGTTCGGTAACGCTCGCTGCCGTGTTCGGCCATCGTCGGTCGCAGCAGCGAGACGATTTGGTCGTGACATTTCGGCTTCCTTTGCTATTGTCCGCCGCCAACATCGGGCCGCGGGGGCAGGATTTCGGTGTCAGACGGGGCGTTTCTCAGCATTCAGGATGTCGAACGGTTGCTGGCGGATCCATCGCCAGCGGCGCGTGCCGACACGGCCGCGAAAGTCGCGCAGGCTTACCGTGGCCGCGCGCTGACCGCCGCTGAGCGCGAGCTAGCGCAGGCGATCATCGCGGCGCTGGCGCGCGACGTCGAAGCCAGCGTACGCCAGGCCCTGGCCGAACAGCTGCGCGACAGCGCGGAATTGCCGCGCAGCCTGGCTCTGCGCCTGGCGCGGGATGTCGCCGCCGTGGCCACGCCGCTGCTGCAATATTCGCCGGTCTTCAGCGATGCCGATCTGATCGACCTGCTGCAGGCGGTGTCGCCGCAGCACCAGTCCGCCATCGCCGGCCGCGCCAGTGTCTCCGTCGATCTGGCCGATGCGTTGATCGCCCATGCCGCCGAACCCGCCGTCGTGGTGCTGATGGGCAATCGCGGCGCCAGCGTCGGTCCGTTGCAGATGGGGCGGGCCCTCGACCGTTTCCCCGACAGCCGCGGTCTGGGCGATGCGCTGGCGCGCCATCCGAACCTGCCGCCGAAATTCGCGGCGCGCCTGATCGCCCAGGTGTCCGATGCCCTGCGCGAGGCATTGATCGCGCGCTATCACATCCCGCCGGCGATGGCCGCCGACACCATGATGCAGCTGCGCGAACGCACATTGCTCGGCCTGCTGGGCGACGGCGCCCAGCCGCCGGCACTGGCCGATCTGGTGGCCGACCTGCAGAAGCGCGGGCAACTCACCGGCATGCTTGTGCTGCGCGCGCTGGCCGGTGGCGACCTCGCTTTCTTCGAACAGGCCCTGGCCCAGCTGGCCGGCATCTCGCTGGGCAATGCGCGGCTGCTGATCCACGATCCCGGCCGGCGCGGCCTGGCCGCGATCTATCAGCGTTGCCGCCTGCCGCAGGATTATTTCAGGATGGTAGAGGCAGTGGTCGAGCTGGCGCGCGGCTTCGATTTCCTGCGCGGCGCTCCGGAGCGCGCCGAATTCGTCGAGATGGTGACGGCCATGGTACTGGCCGATTTCACTGCCCTGTGGGACCCACAGGAACAGCGCTGGCTGACCCGCCGGCGTTCGCGCGCCCAGGCGGCGCAGCGAATGGTGGCCTGAGCGGGCCCGTCGATCATGATCGCTGAGCCGGCCGACAGTCTTCCCAGCGAAACCCTCACGATCCCCAGCCGTGTCGGCGATCCGGTACGGGGGCGCCCGTTTACCATAAATGCCACCTATTATCCGGCCCGCGCCGCCGGTCCGGCGCCGCTGGTGGTGTTCAATCACGGCACCACCGGCCAGGGTGCCGACCGCGGCCGCATCCCTCGCCGAACCGTGCTGCGCTACGAGCTGCAGGCCCGCTATTTCCATGACCGTGGGTTCGCCTTCCTGGCGCCGATGCGGCGCGGCCGTGGCGGTTCGGAGGGCGAGTATCTGGAAAGCTATGCCTGGAATGCGCTGAAACTGGCCGAGGGACTGCAGCACGCGTTGGACGATGTCGGCGCGGTGGTGGATGGCATGCGCAACCGGCCGGAGATCGACGGCCGCCGCATCCTGGTGGCGGGCCATTCCCGCGGTGGTCTGCTGAGCGTCGCCTATGCCGGCCAGAATCCGCCCGGCGTGGTGGGCAGCATCAATTTCGCCGGCGGCTGGATCGCCGAGCAGGGCATGATGGATGATTTCAACCGCGACGCTTTCGTGCGCGCCGGTGCGGGCGCCGATGCGCCGTCGCTGTGGCTCTATGCCGAAAACGACCGCCACCACAGCAAGGCCATGATCCGGCGCTGGCATGATGCCTATACCGGCGCCGGCGGCAGCGCGGAACTATATCTGTTCGGTCCGGTCGAGGATGACGAGGGGCATCAGTTGCTGGAACGACCGGGCCTGTGGCAGTCGGCCATGGATGCCTTCCTGCACCAGCTCGGCTTCTTCTGGTAGGCGACGGACTCGCGGCCTGCGCAGGCCGGCAAGTTCAGGCTCAGGTCCGTTGAGTCCGCTCGGCGGGAAAGGTCACGGTGATCAGCGTGCCCTTGCCCGGTGCGCTGTCGATGTCGACGCGGCCCTGATGCGCCTGCACGAAGGCGCGCACCAGCGACAGGCCCAGGCCGATGCCGCCGAAGCTGCGGCTCAGCTTGGTGTCGGCCTGCTCGAAGGGATCGAAGATGCGTTTCTGGTCCTGCGGCGCGATGCCGATGCCGTGGTCCTGCACCCACAGCGAAATCTCGTTGCTCTGCGGCGCCAGCCGGGTGCCGACTTCCACCGTCATGCCGGGCGGCGAGAATTTCAGGGCATTGCCGATCAGGTTGATCAGGATCTGGCGCACCAGCCGGGCATCGGCATACAGCGCCGGTAGTCCGGCGGGAATGTTGGCCGTGATCAGGTTGGCGGCGCGGTCGAACTGCCGGCCGGCCAGCTTGATGCTGGTGTCGATTTCCTCGGCGATGTCCACGAGGCTTTCCTGCAGGGCGATCTGGTTGGCCTCGATGCGGGCCAGGTCGAGGATGTCGTTGATCACGGCCAGCAGATGGCGGCCGCTGCTGTAGATGTCGTCGACATATTCGGTGTAACGCGGCGAATCGGCGCCAAACATCTTCTGCCGGATGATGTCGGAAAAGCCGATGATGGCATTCAGCGGCGTGCGCAGCTCGTGGCTCATATTGGCCAGGAAGATCGACTTGGCCTGGCTGGCGCGCAGGGCGGCATCGCGCGTCTGGCTGACTTCGCGGAACAGGGTTTCCAGCTTGGCATGCTGTTCCTGCAGCTGCGCGCCGGCCTGCTGCTGGTCGGTCACATCCACCAGGATCAGCGCGCGGTCGCCATGGGGCAGCAGGCGCAGGCTGGCGCGCACCCAGCCGCGGCCGGGCAGTTCCAGCAACGGCCGGGCATGGTCGCGGCGTTGCGCGGCACCAAGTGGATCGACACCGGGCGGATCGGCCTCCAGCCGGTCGGTCAGGTCAGCCGGCATGCCGGCCCGCAACAGCAGCGGCGCCAGCGCATCGTCGCGTCGCAGGTCGTTTTCGCCCAGGCCGAGCAGCCGGGGAAAGCGGTTGTTCCAGAGCTGGATGCGGCCCGCGCTGTCGAAAAAGACGAAGGCCTCGCTGCTGTCGGCGATATCCAGCAATTCGTCCTGGGCACGACGGATGCGCTCATACAGCGCGGTATTCTCCTCGCTCAGGCGCCAGTTGCGCAGCAGCACGCGATGCAGAACCCGGTTGGCGATGATCATGGCGGCCACGTAGCCGGCGATCAGCAGGCCCATGCCATGGCCGATCACGCCACCCTGCAGCAGGAAATACGCCGCATAGGGCCAGGCGACATTGACGATGAAGGCGGCGCCGGCGGCGGGCATCAGCGCCAGCGCCGGGGCAGAGCCGCCGATCACGCCCGCGATCACCGCGACCAGCAGCAACTGGCTGGGCGTATCGAGCTGCGGCATGGCCAAAGCGGCGGCGCCCCAGACCAGGCCGGAGAAGCCCGCCACGGCAATGTCCAGCGGTCGTTGCCAGCGCGGCGGCGCTTCCGGCCGCTGGCGTCCGCGCAGGAACCAGTCGAACACGATGATGACGGCAGCCAGCACATGCAGCAGCCACCAGCCCGGAATCCATTCGGCGCGGGTCTGCTCCCACAGCAGCAGGCTGGTCAGGCTGGGAAAGACCAGCGTGGTGCCGGCATAGATCAGCAGCACCATCTGGAAACTGCTGTGAAACGGCGCACCTGGCCCCAGCGCTGCGGCACCTTGCGGCCCGGCAGACGGGGAATTCACGCCGCCAGGGGAATTGGGGGGCGTGTTATGAAGGGAGGAATCCGGCATGGCTGGTTGGGAAGTTTCCGGCCCCAATCAACCTTAAATCATGTCCGACGTCCAATACGCCGTGCGGTCATAACCGCAATTTAATGCCTTTTCACCCGATCCTGCGCGAATTCAGGGCTTGCCGGTGCGTTCGGCGGGGAAGGTGGCCGTGATCCGCGTGCCCTTGCCCGGCGCGCTGTCGATGGCGATGCGGCCCTTGTGGGCCTGCACGAAGGCGCGCACCAGCGACAGGCCCAGGCCCACGCCGCCGTAATTGCGGCTGAGCTGGGTGTCGGCCTGCTCGAAGGGATCGAAGATGCGGGCCTGGTCCTGCGGCGCGATGCCGATGCCGTGATCCTGCACCCAGAGCGAAATCTCGTTGCTCTGCGCATCCAGCCGGGCGCCGGCCTCCACCGTCATGCCGGTCGGCGAGAATTTCAGGGCATTGCCGATCAGGTTGATCAGGATTTGCCGGATCAGGCGGGCATCGGCATGCAGGGGCGGCAGCGTATCGGGCAGGTTCACGGTCACGGCATGGGCGGGGCGGCCGTAATGCGATGCGGCAAGCCGGGCGCAGACCGGCATCTCCTCGTCCAGCATCACGTCGCTTTCATGCAGCACAATCTGGTTGGCCTCGATGCGGGCCAGGTCGAGGATGTCGTCGATCACCGCCAGCAGGTGACGCGCGCTGCCGTTGATGTCATTCAGGTATTCATCGTATTTCGGCGAGCTGGCGCCGAACATCTTCTTCTGCACGATGTCGGAAAAGCCGATGATGGCATTCAGCGGCGTACGCAGCTCGTGGCTCATATTGGCCAGGAAGATCGACTTGGCCTGGCTGGCGCGCAAGGCGGCATCGCGTGCCTGGCTGACCTGGCGGAACAGTTCCTCCAGCCGTGCATTCTGCGCCTGCAGCTGGGCGCTGGCCTGCTGCTGCTCGGTCATGTCGCTTAAGATAAGCGCGCGGTCGCCCTGCGGCGTGACGCGACGGCCGACCTGCACCCAGCGCCCGTTCGGCAGTTGCAGCAGGCCACCGGCGATCTCGCTGGTCAGCAGCAGGTCGGGCAGTCCGGCGCGCCGCAGCAGGGTCTCGAAATCGGCGCCGCGCTGCAGCTGCGCCGCATCGATGCCGAGCAGTTCGGGCAGGCGGCGGTTCCACAGCTGCAGATGCCCCTGCGCGTCGAGGAAGGCGAAGGCCTCCGTGCTTTCAGCGATGTCCAGCAGTTCGGCCTGGGCGGCGCGGATGCGGTCGTAGAGGGCGTGGTTTTCCTCGTAGAGACGGCGGTTGCGGCGGATCACGCCGTTGACGATCCGGTTGGTCAGCACCATGGCGCCGACATAGAGGATCGACAGCACCGCCATCGCCAGGCTGACCACGCTGCCCTGATGGATGAAAAACACGATATAGGGCGCGGCCGTCAGCGTCATGAAGGCGGCGGCGGCATTCGGCACCACGGCCAGGGTCGCGGCCGAGCCGGCGATCATGCCGGCCGCCACCATGATCACCAGCAATTGCTGCTGCTCGCTCAAAAGCGGCAGGAACAGGGCCGCCACGCCCCAGCTCGATCCGGAAATCGCCGCGACGACGGTATCGTAGCGGCGCATGCGCTGTGGCCCTGCGCCAGCCGTGGCGGCCCGCCGCGGCCGGGCGAGCCAGCGATAGAGCATGTAGATGGCGGGGATGGAATGCAGCAGCCACCAGCCGATCAGCCACTGGCCCGGTATCGCGTTGGCCAGCAGCAGGGCAAGGGCCGACACATTGATCAGCGTGACGGCGGCGTTGATCGGCACCACCTGGCGGAAACTGCCCAGCACCGGATCGTGGTGCCGGCTGCGCGGGCCACTGGCCGTGCGCGGTTCCTGCGTGGTATCGCCGGCCATCGGCGGATATGAGTCGGTCATCGGTTGGAAAGTCCCCCGTGCCAACTCAACCGGAAAAGTCGCCTCCCTGGCAACGTATCTTTTTGATCACCAGCCGTTTATCCGGTCCCATTCGGCGATCACCACGGGGTTACCACCCGCATCGCGGCTGCCATCCACCACGTGATAG
>JBKBJT010000027.1:0-46056 GCA_046294345.1 Ferrovibrio sp. | reverse complement strand
CGATCAGCCCGGCCTTGGAAGCCGAATAGTTGGTCTGCCCGCCGTTGCCCATTACGCCTGAGACGGACGAGATATTGATGATCCGGCCGCTGCGCTGGCGCATCATCGTTTTAACCGCGGCTTTGGAGCAATTGAAAGCGCTCTTGAGATTGGTGGTGATAACGGTGTCCCAGTCTTCCTCGGGCATCATCATAATCAACTGATCGCGGGTGATGCCGGCATTGTTGACCAGAATATCCACCTGGCCCATGGCGGCCTCGGCCTGACCGATCAGGCCATTCACCGCATCGGCATCGCCCAGATTGCAGGGCAGCACATGGACGCGGCTACCCAGCTTGGCCGCCACCTCCTGCAGCACGGCTTCACGGGTGCCCGACAGGCCCACGGTGGCGCCCTGGGCATGCAGGGCGGCGGCGATGGCCCCGCCGATACCGCCGGTAGCGCCGGTGACGAGGGCGAATTTGCCGGTCAGATCGAACATCGCTTCGGTCTCCTAATGAGGAACGTCTGTATCAGAGGGCCTTGGCCCAGGCTTCCAGCTCGACCGGCGAGCCAACGCTGAGCGGCTCGATTTCCTTGTCGATGCGCTTCACCAGACCGGCCAGCACCTTGCCCGAGCCCAGCTCGACCACCTGCGCCACGCCCTGGGATTTCAGCCACAACACACCTTCGCGCCAGCGCACCAGACCGGTCACCTGCTGCACCAGCAGCTTCTTGATGTCTTCAGGGTTGGATTCGCCCTTGGCCGTCACGTTGGACACGATCGGCAGCTTGGGCGCCTTCAGCGCCACCTTGCCCAGCGCCTCGGCCATGGCATCGGCGGCAGGCTGCATCATCGCGCAATGGAACGGCGCGCTGACCGGCAGCAGCATGGCGCGTTTCACGCCCTTGGCCTTGGCCACCTCGATGGCGCGCTCGACGGCGCTTTTCTTGCCCGAGATCACCACCTGGCCACCGCCATTGTCATTGGCGCAGCCGACGACCTCGCCCTGCTGCGCTTCCGCCACGATCTGCTCGGCTAGGTCGAGTTCGGCGCCCAGCAGGGCAGCCATGGCACCCTCGCCCACCGGCACGGCCTTCTGCATCGACTGGCCGCGCAGCTTCAACAGGCGGGCCGTATCGGCCACCGACAACGCACCCATGGCACACAGCGCGGAATACTCGCCCAGCGAATGGCCGGCGGCAAAGGCGCCCTTGGCGGCCAGGTCGACGCCGAAATCCTTTTCCGCCACGCGCACCACCGCCAGGCTGACGGCCATCAGCGCCGGCTGGGCATTCTCAGTCAGTGTCAGGTCGGCTTCCGGCCCTTCGAACATCAGGGTGGAGAGCTTCTGCGACAGCGCGTCGTCGACTTCCTGGAACAGGTGGCGGGCGGTGGCAAAGGCCTCGGCCAGCTCCTTGCCCATGCCAACGGCCTGGCTGCCCTGGCCCGGAAAGAGGAACGCACGGCTCATTCTGTGACTCCCGATAGCGAGATGCCGGCAAGCGGCGAAAATGCCGCGCCAGTCATAAGCCCCGGCCCCGCCCTGTCAAGCGTCCAGGTCAGGCCGCCAGCATCAGAGCCTTACGGTAAGCCTTTGAAATGTCGCCACTTGTCGGCTGGTGCCAACGTGCCGCCACATGCTGGTCCGGCCGCAGCAGATAGGTCGTACCCGGTTTAGCCGCGTAACGCTGCGCCGCCACGCCCTCGGCCGGCAGGATGACCATGTTCATCCGTCCCTGCAGGTCCTGCGACAGGGGCATGGAATCCGTCCCAAAGCTCAACAGGGTGAAACGGCCATCGGCGCAACGCCGCAGCAGCCAGTCATGCCCCGCGCCATCCAGCGGGGCGTCCACCGCCGGCGCGCCGGGCGCAGGCCCTGCGACGAAGGCATCGCGATCAGGCGTGGAGAGCGGCGTATCGGCATAGGTGGTTGGCAGCGACAGGCGGCCGGAATTCACCAGCCGGCGCGCGAAGGCATGATCGGCGGCGAGATCCAGCACGGCATCCCGCAATGCTTTCGCCGTGGCGGATTTCGGCACGATGAAGTCGGTGCTGCGCGTGGAGTTGAGAATGTTTTCGTCGGCTGCCGCGACACGTTCGCTGTCATAGGTATCGAGCAAGGCATCCGGCGCCTCGCCGTTCAGCACATGCGCCAGCTTCCACACCAGGTTGTCGGCATCCTGCACGCCGGAATTGGCGCCGCGCGCGCCGAAGGGCGAGACCTGATGCGCGGCATCGCCGATGAAGATCACGCGACCATGGCGGAAGCGATCCAGCCGGCGGCACTGGAAGGTATAGACGCTGACCCAGTCGAGGTCGAACTGCACGTCGTCGCCCAGCATGGCCTTCAGGCGCGGAATCACCCGTTCCGGCTGGCGTTCGGCTTCGGGATCGGCCTGCCAGCCGAGCTGCAGGTCGATGCGCCAGACATCGTCAGGCTGCTTGTGCAGCAGCGCCGAACCGCCGGCATGAAACGGCGGATCGAACCAGAACCAGCGTTCCGACGGGAAGCTGGCCTTCATGTGCACGTCGGCGATCAGGAAACGGTCCTCGAAGACCTGGCCGCGGAAATCGAGGCCCAGCTTGCGCCGCATCGTGGACCGTGCGCCATCGGCGGCGAGAACGTAATCGGCTACCAGGATGTAATCGCCATCGGGCGTCTCGACACTCAGCCGCACGCCATCATTGCCGGGTACCGCATCCGCGACGCGATGCTTCCAGCGCATCTCGATCAGCGGCTGCTCACGCGCCGCCTCCACCAGGTAAAGCTCGGCGTAATATTGCTGCAGGTTGATGAAGGCGGGAAACTTGTGGCCGCTTTCGGGCAGCAGGTCGAAGCTGTAGCGCTGGTGCGGGCCGTGAAACACCTTGCCGATCTGCCAGGTCACGCCCTTGTCGAGCATGCGCTGCCCCGCGCCGAGGCGATCCCAGATTTCCAGCGTGCGTTTGGCATAGCAGATCGCGCGGCTGCCGACCGAGACGCTGTCTTCCTCGTCCAGCAGGACGCAGCCGATGCCATGGGCCGCCAGATCGAGGGCCGCGCTCAGGCCGACCGGGCCGCCGCCGACGATGGCCACCCGGCAGCGTTCGGTCCCCCCGGGCGGCACCTGGGGCGGCTGGTAACCGAATTGCGGATAGGCAAAAGTCGCCATCCTTTCCTCCCGGGCTGCGGTTTTTGGTTACATTTGCAACCAATTTAGCCGGTCAGGTGCCTTCCGCCAAGCATTTGCGGGCCGGAACGGGCCGATAAGGCTTTGCCCGGGGCGCCCTTCAGGGTAAACTTACATTAACTTTTTGCAGAGGCAGACATGGCCGAAGTATCGGGTATCAAGCAGGAACTGTATTTCGTCGGGCTGAAGATCGCCCGCGACCAGCAGCTTGCCGTCCTGAGCGCGGTTTCGGACAGCCTGGAGAATATCAAGCAGATCACGGCCCCCGCCTCGTCGCCGACGGCCGCCGGTACGGGCAAGCAGGTCGATATCAGCGCCTGATCCCGCATCTGACACTGGCGCGTAAGGCACAAAAAAAGCCGACCCACCCGGGTCGGCTTTTTTGTGTCCGATAAACGGCGCTTATTTGTCGAAGGCACCCGAACGGATCGTTTCCGGCAGCTTTTCCAGGCCATGCGCGGTCACCGCCTTGCCGAACAGGGAGGTGAGTTCCGCCAGGGCCATGCTCATGGCGATCGCCGCCACCAGCTCGCGGCTGACGCCACCATTGACCAAGGCCTCCCAAGTGGCCACGAACGATTCCCGAGTGACCTTGCTCTGCTCTTCTTCCGTCATCGCCATGGGTAGCCCCCTTCGTTTTGCGAATCGGTTTCTGTATCCGTCTCTTACTTCGCATGGTTTGGTTTAGCGAAAGTAAACAGCACGGCCGAATAGAAAAATTCGACCGAGATACTATCACGGAATCTCGTCGGCGCGATGCGGTTTAGCTGGACGCAGGCTGTCCACGCATCTCCCTGAACATCTTCAGGGCACGGCTCATCATCGAGGCGATACCCTCGCCCGGACTCGCCCGGCAGATCCGGACCGAGGGATACCACGGCGTCGTTTCCCCTTCCGTCCCCCAGTACCAGAGCTGCCCACGGGCACCCGGCAGCAGCAGCAGCGTCGGCACGCCAAGGGCCGCGGCCAGATGAGCCGCCGCCGTGCTGACCGTCACCACCATGTCGAGAGCCGCGATCTGCGCCGCCTGGGCATCGATATCCGCGAGGGGGTCAACCTCCGTGTCATGGCGCAAAGGAACATCGTTCTGTCGCGAGAAAGGCTCCGCCTCTGCCGCCGCCTTTCCGTATTGCAGGGATATGAAGGCGGCCTCAGGTTCACGCAGCAGCGGTAACATGTCGTCCAGCGCGACCGACTTGCTGCTGCCGGTGCGCAGGTTACGACTGTTCCATGAAATACCGACCAGCAGATTGCGATCACCCGAGGCATACCGCTGCCGAAATGCCGCCCGACGCTCAGGATCGGCTTTCAGGTAGTTTCGTGGATGATGCGCAAGGCTTTCTGCATCCGGACGCAGGATGGCGCCCAGGTCGCCGAGCGGCCGCTGGCAGACCAGCTTCAGTGCGGCGACATCCATGGGCTCGTTATTGGGCCGGAACTCGATCCCCGGAAACGAACGCGCGAATAACGGCACCAGCCGCCGATCCGGTGCCACCACAGCATCCGCGCCACGATCGCGAAGATCCGGCAGCAGGCTGGAGAACACGATCTCGTCGCCAATGCCCTGTTCCTGCCAGATCAGCAGCCGGCCAGGCGGCGGGAAAACACCATCCCAGGATGGCAGACCTCGACTTGTATCCGGTGAATTCCAGCCGCTGCTCTTGGAACGCCAGGCGAAATGTGGCCAAGCCTCGGCATAGCGCCCCAGCTGCAACAGCAGAAGGCCTAGATTGTTATGCGCCTCGGCATCCTCGGGATTCTTTTTCAGAAGCCTATGATTAAGCTCCATCGCTTCGTCGAAGCGTCGCTGCATCTGGCGTACATTGGCAAGATTGCCGGTCGCAATCCGGGCCTCGGGGTGCAGTTCAAGGGCCAGAAGGCAAGCGGCTTCCGCATCCTCCATGCGGTCGCGACGAAATTCAACGCTGGCAAGGTTGCCATATATCTGCGCTCTTGTCCGGACATCCCGCGTCAGGTCAAGCGCCCGATGATACGTATCGCTGGCTTCGCTCAGGCGATCAAGCTTGAACAGAACTTGGGCGTAGGAAATCAGAAATGCGGCTTTGTCAGGTTGTCTCGTCAGCGCTGCTTCAAGCAATTCCGCCGCACGCTTCTCCTGGCCGGCCCCTACATATGCGGACGCCAGCAGCGTGATCGTTTGCGTATCATTTGCCTTCAATTCATGGGCACGCTCCAGGAACGGAATGGCTGCAGCGTGATCCGATCGATCCAGCAGCATTCGGCCGAGCATACGAAAGGCATCGGGGAAATCAGGCTTGATCGCGACGGCGGCGCGATATTTCTGTTCGGCAATTTCCAGATCGCCTTGCAGTTCGGCCACACCTGCCAGCAGATACTGCCGTTCAAAGGATGCCAGCGGCTTATCATCCAACAATGCGACCAGCTTTTGCAGGCCGGCCAGATTCTTCTGCTCCAACTCGCCGCGCGCCAGGGTGAACAGTTTGCCCACCAGGGCGGGATTGCGGCCAACGAGATCCGCAAATACGGCAACCGCCTGATCCTTGGCATCGGTCTGCCAGTCGGTCACCGCCAGATTGAATGCCGCCTCGACAAATTCGGGATGTGTCTGGAGGGCTGTGATGAAATGTCCGCGGGCGGCCTCCCAGTCCTTACGGGCCTGGGCGATCAGGCCAAGATTATTATGCGCCTCGGCATTGCCAGGTTCGATCTGCAGAGCCTGCTGGTAGGCGGCAATGGCACTATCTGTGTCTTCCAGCGCCTTGCATATATTTCCCTGGCTGATGCGATAGGCTGCAACACTGGGGTCGATTGCTATCGCGCGCTCGACGAAAGGCCGCCCCTCCTCAGGCCGGCCCGTTTGTTCGAGCGCCATGCCCAGCAGATGCAGGGCATCGTCATTATCCGGTTGCTGATCCAGAACGGCGCGATAGAGCTGGCTCGCCTCAGCCAGCTTGCCTGCCTGATGCAGGTGAACGGCGATCTGAAGGGCTTTGCGCCACTGCATGTCCATGGCCTGCGCCCTTACGGGTCATCCGCCGGGGCGGCTGCCTATTTCAGGCCGTCCATGATATTCCGGTTGATCTCGATCAGGGCCTCAATGTCCTTCGACTCACCCTGGGTGATCTTGTCGGTCTGTTTATTGACGAAAATGCAGATGTTGATCAGCGATACCTTGACGTCTTTGCTCAAGGTATTGGCCTCGTCCAGCACTTCCGGCATCAGGTGATTCCAGACATCCCGGTTCCAGCCGATGGCAGAGGCGATCTTGGCTACATCGGTCGGATGCCCGCTGTTCATGAGCGGACGGATATCCATCAAGGCGCGGGTTACCGCGGAGAACAGGCGGTATTCAAGCTGCCGCGGCGATTCAAGGGCGTTTTGTGCCGTCAGGTATGGGTTCTTTCCCGCCATCGAGCAGTCTCCTCTCAACTTCCATAAGCCGGCGCGCCAGTTTCAACAGACGGAAATAATCGCGCTGTGCCAAGGCGGCGCCAATGCTTGCTATCAGAGCATTGGTACTCGGAGCAGCCTTAACGAACTCCAAACATAGTTCCTTGATTTTGGGATAGTATTCGTCGAATTTATCGTCCCACAGATACGCCAGCTGACAGAAATAATAGATTTCCTTGGCAATCGTATCGATGTCTTCCGGCTTCATGATGTGTTTCTCGCGAAGAAACGAAGCCTTGTTCTCGATGATGATGCTGGCCGATTTCGACAGGCTGAGCACGGCACGGTTGAGGATGAATTTCTCGCCGGCCTTGAGTGTGATGATGAGCGGCACGCGCGCGGAAGGGGGCTACCCTTCCTCCCTGATTGCTTCGGACTTCAACAGGGCTATCCCTGTTGCGCCGCCGCGTCAAGGAATCCCAAGGCTTTGCGCTGTGCAGAAAAAGAAAAGGGGGCCTTGCGGCCCCCTTTCCGGGATAGACGTTCAGGCTGCCGATTAACGGAACAGGCTGAGCAGGGTGTTCGGCTGCTGGTTGGCGATCGACAGCGCCTGGATGTTGAGCTGCTGACGGACCTGCAGGGACTGCAGGGTCGCGCTCTCCGCGGCAACGTCGGCGTCGACCAAGGCACCGAGGCCCTTCTTGGTGGCATCGACCAGGTCGTCGACGAAGCCCTTCTGCAGGCTGATCGAACGCGACTGGGCGGCGATTTCCGCCGACATCGAGTTAACCTGCGCCTCGAACACGGCGAGGTTGGCAATCGCCGAACCGTACAGGCCAGCGCTGCTGTAAGCAGTGATCGCCGAGTTCAGGTCGGTGGTGGCAGACGAAGACAGACCGCTGCCGGTCGACAGGGTAAGCGTCGTGCCCGCCACGTCGGCCACGAAGGTCACCAGGGTGCCGTCGTCGGTGTTCAGCAGGTTCTTGCCGTTGTAGGTCGCCTGAGTGATGTAGTTGTTGATCTGGCTGACCAGCTGCTTCGCGTCGTTGGCATACACAGTACGCTGTTCGGTGGTCAGCGAGCCGTCGGCCAGGTTGGCGAACTTCGCCTTCAGGTCGCCCAGCAGGTTCGAGATGCCGGTCAGAGCGGCGGCGGTCACCTGACCAAGGCCTTCACCGGCAGCCAGCGAGGACTGAACCGAGGCATAGGCCTTGATGTTGCCGCGGATGCCCTGGGCCACCGCGAATACGGCGGCATCGTCAGAGGCATCGGCAACGCGGAAGCCGGTCTGGACCTTCTTGGAGGTCTTGTCGAGTTCGCTGTTGATGCCGCGCAGAGACGACAGGGCAACGAGGGCGCCGACGTTGGTATTAACGGAATTAGCCATTTTAAGCTCCTGTTCTAGGATGAAGGGCGGGATGCCCGATCAGCCCTCTTTTGAGAACTGTGGTTGGATGAATACACGATCCCCTAGCCCGCCGTCAACAGGGAATATGTCGCTTTTTTATGTAACTATCTGATAAGCTTAACAGATCGTTAATATGGCATAAAAAGCTGGCTATGCCATTGCAACTGCAAGGCTTTGCAGCGCCGAGTTCCAGTCTCCGGGCCGTTCCTGCCGGATGATCCGTAGGCTGCGATACCATGGCGTAGTCTCGCCTTCCACCGGCCAGTACCACAGCCGCCCCCGGCCGGATGCCAGAAGCAGCCAGGCGGGCACACCCAGCGCGCCAGCCACATGCACCGCGGTGGTGCTGACCGTCGCTACGGCATCGAGGGCAGCCACCTGGGCGGCGAAAGAATCTATGTCACGCAGACCGTCAATCGCGGGGTCGTGATGGATCGCGATGCCGGCCTGCTGCAATTGCGCGATCTCGGCCTCGACATCGCCGTATTGCAGGTTGATCCAGAACACGTCCGGCCGGCGCAGGATAGGTAACAACGCATCGAGCGGTATGCTCTTGTGCTCGCCGATGGCGACATTGGCGCTGCGCCAGGCAATACCGATCAGCCGCCTGCCCCCGGCCAGCGCGAGATAACGTTCGCGCAGGGACTGCCGCAATGCCGGGTCGGCTTGCAGATACTGGCCGCTGCCCGAGAAGTCCTCGTGCGCCAGCCGCAGAATGCCGCCCATGCTGCCGAAGGGGCATTGCGCGACGGCGTCAACGACTTCGCCGCGCGCAACCACAGTCATGCCGTATCCAGCCAGCGAGCGACGATACAGATCGATCAGTCGCCGATCCACTGCCACGACGATGCGGGCGCCGCTGCGTCGCTGCGCATCCAGCAGCATGGTACCGTAGAGAAGCTGGTCGCCGATGCCCTGCTCGCCCCATAACAGCAAGCCCTTGCCGTCAAGCGGTTCGCCGCGCCAGCGCGGCAAGCCCATCGACCAATCGCGTTCTTTGAATTCCGGATTGCGCCAGCGCCATTCATACTCGGCCCAGCCTTCGGCATAGACGCCATTCGCCAGCCGGAACAGGCCATGGTTCATATGCCCGGCCGCCCAGCCCGGCGCCATGGCCAGCAGCAACCTGAAATGCCGTTCCGCCGCCACCTGGTCGCCCAGATCCTCCCACAGCAGCATGGCCAGATTGTTGCGGCACTGGATATGGCCGGGCTGCAGCGTCAGGACTTTTTCGAACTGCTTCCGCGCAGCCGCAACATTGCCCGCCGCGCGCAGCAGATTGCCGAGATTGTAATGCCCCTCGATGTAACTCGGATCAAGGTCGATCGCGTGGCGATAGGCGTTTTCGGCCGCTTCGGTGCGTCCCATTGCCAGCAAGGCCGTGCCGAGATTGCCGTGAAACTCAGCCGCCTGCGGCGACTGTGCGATGGCACGACTGATCAGATCGACAGCGACCTCATGCTCGCCGCGCTGATCGCAGATCACACCCAGCAGATGCAGCGCGTCGGCCTGCTCGGAATGCTGCGCCAGCACCGTGCGATACAGGCGCTCGGCTGAGGCCAGATCGCCGGCCTGATGCGCCGCCACGCCCTCGCGCAATGCCCGGGCGGCAGCCGCGGTCAATCGGTCAGATGGCTGCATCCAGCGCCTCGCCCAGACGTTCCAGCACTCCCGACCAGTCTCCCGGCCGCGCCTGCCGCAGCAGCCTGATGCTGTCGTACCACGGCGTTCGTTCGCCTTCGCGTGGCCAGTACCACATCCGGCCCCGGCCCGCCGACAGCAGAACCCAGCATGGCTTGCCCAGCGCGCCAGCGAAATGCACCGTCGAGTTGCTGATGCTTGCCACACCATCCAGGGCCGCGATCTGCGCGGCCAGCCCGTCCAAATCATTGGTCGGATCGATTTCGGGATCCTGGTGCACCTCGATGCCATGGCGTTGCGCAAAAGTCGTGATTTCATCTGCCACCCGGCCATACTGCAGCGACACCCAGGCGATGTCAGGTTTACGCAGCACAGGCAGCAGCGTTTCCAGATCGAGGCTTTTGTAATCGCCGACATGCCAGTTGGCGCTACGCCATGACAGGCCGATGCGCCGCTTCGCCGCCGGCCACCGTTCGATATAACGTCGGCGGATGGCCTCCACGCGATTGCCATCGGCTCTGAGATAACGGCCCGAGCCGCATTCCTGCGGTGAATGTCGCAGCCAGGCACCAAGGCTGCCGAGCGGGCACTGCACATCCGCCTGAGCCGGCTCACCCCGGGCGACCACGGCAATGCCGGCATCCGCCAGCGACCGCGCGAACAACGGCACCAGTCGCGCTTCGACGGCAAGCGTGATGCGGCCCGCGGCGCGGCGCGCGGCATCCGGCAGCATGGTGCCATACAGAACATGGTCGCCGATCCCCTGCTCTCCCCAGAGCAGCAGATGCCGACCAGCCAGCGGCGAACCGTCCCAGCGCGGCAGTCCGCCACCCCAGTCGGGTTCAGTGAAGCCGGGGAAAGACCAGCGATGTTCGTATTCCTGCCAGCCCGCGACATACTCTCCGAGCGACAGCAGGAAAAGGCCATAATCCATGTGGCCTTCATGGAAATCCGGCGCCAGTTCGAGCAGACGGACAAAAGCGGCCCTGGCGCCATCGACGTCGTTGTCGAGATTGAGCGTGTAGGCGAGATTCTTGTGCGCCTTGAGGAATTTTGGGCGCGCGGCAATCGCGCGTCGGTAATACGCCACCGCTTCGGGGAAACGCTCTTTCTCCAGGCAGTCGTTGCCCAGGCCGTTCAGGGCATTCGCATCCTGCGGATTGAGGGCAACGGCCCTGCTGAATGCATCCAGGGCCGCAGCCCGGTCGCCATTACGACGCAGAGCTATGCCCAGCAAGGTATGGGCATCGGGATTTTCCGGCGCCAGCGCGACAGCACGCTGCAGCAGCGGAATCGCGCCGCCCACATCCTGACGGTCAATCCGGCATTGCGCTTTCTCCAGCAGCAGGGTCGCATCTTCGGCCAGACCCGGCATGACGCCATCGAGCAAGACCTCGCTCCGCTCCGGCTGCCCGGCTTCGCGCCAGATCGCAGACAGCAACCGGATCGCGGCCACATCCTTCGGATGCCTGGAAATCAGGTCCGATAACAGCTGCACGGCCTTGTCCGCCTGCCCCTGCTGCCGGGCGATCAGGGCCAGCCGCTGCAGCGCGCCGGGATGCCAGGGTTCGAGTTGAAGGATCAACATGCAGGCACGGCGCGAGTCGTCGAATCGGCCCGCGCGATAGAGCGTCTTGGCCGCTTTCAGGGCATTGGCAATTTTTTCGGCGTATGAATCCGGCTGCATGTTAACCTAAAATGATTATGCCATGAGCGTTAACGGAGTCGAAAGGCCCCGGCGGGAACAAGCGATCGTCCCTGGGATCGCCCGGAAAGCAAACAGATCCGTGTCGCATTTATCAGCCCCCTCGCCCGCATCGGCCGTTCCGGATTCCGGGCAGCAGACATCGAATGGCGCACCCGAGCATTTGGTCGGCGCCAGGGATTTTACTGTCGCCCTGGGGCGCGATTTCACCGGCTACCTGTTTTCGCTTGGTCTGCTGCAGCTCGGCAATCTGCTGGTCCTGCCGCTGATCACGGCTCATCTGTCGCGCGCCGAGATCGGACTCTACAGCCTGGCCGAGGCCGCCCTGCTCCAGGGCATGACCCTAAGTCTGCTGGGCCTGAAATTCGCCTACCTCTATTACTATGCCCAGGCGGAACCCGCGCAGCGTCCCCGGATGCTCGGCACCTGCCTCTCGCTGACCGTCATCGCCAGCCTGGCCGTCGGCTTACTGCTGGCCATGCCTTTCTCATCCGCGCGGATCATGGGCCTGTTCGACAGCGCGACCCTGCACCATGCCTGGCTGCTGGTGCCGCTGCTGTTGACCGGAGCGGTCCAGACCGTGCTGCTGACCGAACTGCGTGCTGCGCGTCATGTCTGGCTGTCGGGTCTGATCGCGGCCACGCAGATGGCGATCCATCTTCTGCTCGCATGGCTCCTGATCGCCGGATACCAGGCCGGTTTGCCCGGCCTGCTGTCGGCGCAGGCGGTCGCCCAGACGTTTGCCTGCCTCGCGTCGTTCATCCTGCTGCGGCGGCGCCTCGTCGTGGCGCTGGATATCCGGCAGGCCGGCAGGCTGCTGCGTTATGGCGTGCCGATGATGACCGGCCTCACGCTGCGCTACAGCCTCGACACCTTATGCCGCTTCCTGCTGGCCGCTCTCGTTTCCATTGAGGCGGCGGGCCTGTTCCTGATCATCAGTGCCATTAGCGTGCTGTTCGAAGCGATCATCGCCAATCCGTTCTATATGGCCTGGGGCGGGCTTGTTCATCATGCCCTGCGTCGGCCGGAAGCCGGCAACATTCTCGGCCGCGTCACCAGCATCGCGCTCGCCGCGGGCTCGGCCGTTTTCCTGTTGATATTGGCCTGCCAGCCCCTGCTGTTCACGCTGCTGGCACATGACCCGATGCCAGAGGTGGCTGGCGCCTTCACCCTGCTGCTGCTGTCGCGCCTCGTCATGCTGGTGCGTTCGCCGCTGACCGGCGGCCTGCTGCGCACCGGCCGCACCGGATGGGCGGTCAGCAATACTCTTCTGGCGCTCGCCATTTTCGGTATCCTGATCTATCCCGCCGCGACCTATGCGGGACTGGCCGGCATGGCTGGCACGCTGCTGCTCGCCAATGCCGTCGCCTCGACAACCCTGACGGTTGCCGCCTGGCGCCATTGTCCGCAGCGACTCGAACCGGCCACCCTGCTGCTTGGCCTGCTGGCCGTGACTGCGACGATTTTAACCCTGCTTCAGGGTGGCATGCCGCCATGGCTCTGGGGCATCCTGTTGCCCGCCGCCCTGCTCCTGCTGTTTCGCATGGGCCGTCATATTCACGTCAACGATCGGCTATAGTGCTGCGTCATGACCATCCGCAATCTCGACAAGCTCTTCGCGCCCCGCTCGGTCGCCGTCATCGGCGCCTCGGACCGACCGTCCCGTGTCGGCACCGTGGTGCTCGACAACCTGATCAAGGGCGGCTTCGCCGGCGCCATCTGGCCGGTCAATCCGAAATACCGCCACCTGCACGGTCTGCACTGTTATGCCAGCGTCCGCTCGTTGCCGGCCGTACCGGATCTGGCCGTCATCGCCGTGCCGCCGCAGGCCGTGCCCGAGCAGATCGAGAAACTGGGCCTGATCGGCTGCCGAGCCGCCGTCGTGCTCACGGCAGGATTGTCCAGCGAGAAGATGCCCGATGGCCGCACGCTGCAGCAGGCCATGCTCGATGCCGCCAAACCGCATCTGCTGCGCATCCTGGGGCCGAACTGCGTCGGCCTGCTGATCCCCGGCCTGCGGCTGAATGCCAGCTTCGCCCATACCGACGCGCAGCCGGGACAACTGGCCTTCGTCAGTCAGTCGGGTGCGCTCTGCACCATCGTGCTGGACTGGGCCAAGCAGCACGGCATCGGCTTCAGCCACTTTCTCTCGGTCGGCGATTCCGCCGACGTCGATTTCGGCGACATCATCGACTATCTCGCCAGCGATCCGCAGACCCGCGCCATCCTGCTGTATATCGAGTCGGTGAAAAACGCGCGCAAGTTCATGTCGGCCGCCCGCGCCGCCGCGCGCAACAAACCCATCGTGGCGGTCAAGTCCGGCCGCAACGCCCGCGCCGCCCAAGCGGCCGCCTCGCATACGGGCGCGCTGGCCGGCGGCGACGACGTCTATACCGCCGCCCTGCGCCGCGCCGGTATCCTGCGCGTGGACGGCGTCGAGGAACTGTTCGACACCGTGGAAACGCTGGGCCGCAGCCGCAAGATGCCGGGCGAGCGGCTGGCCATCGTCACCAATGGCGGTGGACCGGGCGTGATGGCCGTCGACACCCTGATCGAACATGGCGGCACGCTGGCAGACCTGAGCCCGGAGACGATGACAGCCCTCGATGCCGCCCTGCCGACCACCTGGTCGCATGGCAATCCCATCGACATCATCGGCGATGCGCCAAGCAGCCGTTATGCCGACGCGGTGAAGATCGTGCTGGCCGATCCCGGTGTCGATGCCGTGCTGGTCATGCATGCGCCGACCGCCATCGTGCCGTCGCTGGAGCCCGCCAAGGCCGTGATCGAGGCGTCGCGCGGCACGGTCAAGAACGTGATCACCTGCTGGTCGGGCGGCGAAGCCGTGCGGGCCGCGCGCAAGGCTTTTGCCGAAGCCGGCCTTGCTTCCTATGAAACGCCCGATGCCGCGGTGCGCGCCTTTGCGCATATGGTCGATTACCGCCGCAACATGAAGAACCTGATGGAAATACCGGCTGAACTGCCGGAGGATTTCCAGCCCGACCTCGCGGCTGTGCGCAAGGTGATCGACACCGCCCTGGCCGAAAAGCGTACCATGCTGAACGAGATCGAGGGCAAGCGCATCCTCGCCGCCTATGGCATCCCCGCCGTGCCGACTGAAGCCGCGGCATCGCCCGACGAAGCGGCGACGGCAGCCGAGCGGATGGGCCTGCCGGTGGCGCTGAAGATCCTGTCGCCCGACATCACGCACAAATCGGATGTGGGCGGCGTGGCCCTGAACCTGAGCAGCACGGCGGAAGTGCGCACCGCCGCCGAAGCCATGCTGGCCCGCGTGCGCCAGCATCGTCCGCAGGCCCGTATCGACGGCTTCACCGTGCAGCCGATGATCCGCCGCGCCCGTGCCCATGAACTGATCGTCGGTGCACTGACCGATCCGATCTTCGGCCCTGCCATCATGTTCGGCCAGGGCGGCGTCGGCGTCGAGGTGATCGGCGACCGCGCCATCGCCCTGCCGCCGCTGAACATGCATCTGGCCGATGATCTGATCGACCGCACCAAGGTCAGCCGGCTGCTGTCGGGCTATCGCGATTTCCCGCCGGTCGATCGCGCCGCGCTCGCCGCCCTGCTGATCCGCGTCTCGCAACTGATCTCCGACCATGCCGAGATCGCCGAGCTCGACATCAACCCGCTCTATGCCGACGACCAGGGCATGGTGGCGCTGGACGCGCGCGTCGTGGTGCGGTCCAGCGCGGTGGTGGGCCATGACCGACTGGCGATCCGCCCTTATCCGAGCGGCCTGGAGCAGATCGTCGAACTGCGCAGCGGCGAGAAGGTACTGCTGCGGCCGATCCGCCCGGAAGACGAGCCCGCCCACGTGGATTTCGTCAACAACGTCTCGGCCGAGGATTACCGCCTACGCTTCTTCTCGCCCATGCGCAGCCTGCCGCACAGCGAAATGGCCCGCTTCACCCAGATCGACTACGAACGCGAAATGGCCTTCATTGCCGTGCGCCTGGTCGAGAGCGGCCACCACGAAACCCTTGGCGTGGTGCGCGCGATCACCGACCCCGACAACCAGCGGGCCGAATTCGCCGTGCTGGTGCGCAGCGACATGAAGGGCCAGGGCCTGGGCGAGCATCTGATGCGCAAGATCATCGATTACTGCCGCCAGCGCGGCACCCGCGAGATCGTGGGCGACATCCTGCGCGAGAACCAGGCCATGCGCACGCTCGCCACCGAATTGGGCTTCAAGCCCAGCGGGCGGACGGCGTCCGACGTTGTCGAGGTGATCCTGCCTCTGCAGCCATAAGCCGGCAGACCTGACACGGATCAATCCGCTGCGGCCATTTGGAGCCTATGGAGGGGGTCGGGCTTGTCCCGGCTGCCCCCCCTCTCTATCTTAAGCGCCGGAGGGGGGCCTTTTGCCCCCGGTCATGTTCATGCTCGACCCATTCGGCCGTACGGTTTCCTATCTGCGCGTTTCGGTCACCGACCGCTGCGACTTCCGCTGTGTCTACTGCATGGCGGAAGACATGACCTTTTTGCCCAAGGCCGACCTGCTCAGCCTGGAGGAACTCGACCGGCTTTGCTCGGCCTTTGTCGGCATGGGCGTGCGCAAGCTGCGCCTGACCGGCGGCGAACCGCTGGTGCGTCGCGGCATCATGACCCTGATCGACAGTCTGGGCCGGCACCTGAAGACCGGCGCGCTCGACGAGCTGACGCTCACCACCAATGGCAGCCAGCTTGAGAAATACGCCGCCGACCTGTACCGGGCCGGCGTGCGGCGCATCAATGTCTCGCTCGACACCCTCGACTCCGCCAAGTTCACCGAATTGACCCGCTGGGGCCGGCTGGACCAGGTGATGGCCGGCTTGCAGGCTGCCAAGGCCGCCGGTTTGGCCGTCAAGATCAACGCCGTGGCGCTGCGTGGCGTGAATGACACCGAATTCGACGACCTGATCGCCTGGTGCGGCTGCGAGGGGTTCGACCTCGTGCTGATCGAGGTGATGCCGATGGGCGAGATCGGCGAGGCCGCCCGTCTGGACCAGTATCTGCCTCTCTCGATGGCCCGTGCCAGCATCCAGCGCAACTGGACTCTGGACGAAACCGATTACCGCACCGGCGGCCCGGCCCGCTATTACACCGTGCGCGAAACCGGCCGCCGGCTCGGCTTCATCACGCCGCTGACCCATAACTTCTGCGAAAGCTGCAACCGCGTGCGCCTCACCTGCACCGGCACGCTCTATATGTGCCTGGGCCAGAACGACGCCGCCGACCTGCGCGCGCCGCTAAGGGCGTCCGAAAGCAACGCTCTGCTGGAAGACGCCATCCGCGAGGCGATTTCGCGCAAGCCCAAGGGCCACGATTTCGTCATCGACCGGCGCAAGGCCCCCGCCGCCGTACCACGCCATATGAGCGTGACCGGCGGCTGAGCTCCGGCATTCCCGTCACTCGGCGGCGACGCCGATCGCCAGCGTGTATTGATCGGCCCGCGCCTTGTAGCTGAACCCCTTGCGCAGCGCCCAGGACGTGATCTCGAAATGCAGCGGCACGATGGCCTGGTCTTCCAGCGCCATCTGCGAGGCGCGCTGCAGCAGGGTCTGCCGCGCATCGTTATTCACCGTGCGCAGGGCTTCCTCGATCAGGGCATCCAGCGCCGGATTCGAATAGCGGCTCTTGTTGGCCGTGCCAAAACCCTTCTCGCGGTTCACCGTGGCCACCAGCGACCGCAGCGGATTCGACATCTCGCCGGTGCCGGCCGCCCAGCCCACCAGGGCGGCGGAATAGCTGAATGCGTCGCGGTTCTTGAAGAACACCGTGCTGGGCACCGCCTCCACTTTCGACTTCACGCCCACGCGGGTCCATTGCGAGGCCACGGCCTGCGCCACGTCGGAATCGTTGATGTAGCGGTTATTGGGCGAACCGATGGTAATGCTGAAACCGTTGGGATATCCCGCCTCGGCCAGCAGCTTCTTCGCCGCATCCGGGTTATAGGGGTCGGGCTGCGCTTCGCGCCGGGTGCCGAACATCGGATAGGGCAGCAGGTCGCCAGCCGGTTTGGCCAGTCCTTCGACGATGCGGCTTGCGATCGCGTCGCGGTTGATCGCCAGCGACAGCGCCTTGCGCACGCGCCGGTCTTTCAGCGGGTTCTTGCCATCCGCATCGGGGATGCCAGCCGTCGGTTCGCCCACATCCAGCGCCAGATAGATCAGGCGGTTCGACAGGACTTCGCTGATCTTCACATCCGGATTGGCTCGCAGCTTCTTGATATCGGCCGGCGGCGGATTTTCGATCATATCGACATCGCCGGCCAGCAGCGCGGCCACACGCGCGGCATCGTTCGACATCGGGCGGTAGATCACGCGCTCCCATTTCGGCTTGCCGCCCCAGTAATCCGGATTGGCCGCCAGTACCAGACGATTGCCACGCGTCCATTCCACAAACTTGTAGGGGCCGGTTCCAATCAGCCCTTCGCCGCGATTCAGCGCCTCGGTGGCGATGCCCTCGGCGAGATCCGCCTTGGCCGCTTTCGACGACATGATCGCCACACGGCTGAGGTCGTTGGGCAGCAGCGGCGTGGGCGCCTTGGTGATGAAATGCACGGTGTGATCGTCGACCACCTTCACCTCGTTGACCGAGCGGGTGAATAGCGTGAACGGCGACGGGCTGTTCGGCACCTTGGCCGGACGTGCCATCGAGAACACCACGTCAGCGGCGGTGAAGGGCGAGCCGTCATGGAACTTCACGCCCCTGCGCAGCCTGAATTCCCATGTGGTGTCGTTCAGCGTCTTCCAGCTTTCCGCTAGGCTGGGGGTCAGCTTCTGCGTCTCGTCCTGCTGGATCAGGGTATTGAAGATAGAATAGGCGATCTGGTTGTTCGGTGTGATGTTGTGATAGTTCGGGTCCATCGAGCTCGGCTCGGTCGACAGGCCGATCCTCAGTTCCTGCGCGCCCGCCGTCAGGGGCAGCAGCCCCAGCGAAATCGCCACTACCGCAACCCGCAACGCCAATACCATGATCATCGCCTTTCATGCTGAACAGGTCGGGCAGAGTGCCGCCTCGGGCGGCGGCTGACAAGTGCGCCCGCGCCTAGCCGGCCGGGGCTGGCGCGCGTCATGGCCGCCGCTATACTGCGTGTATGAATGCCTTCAAAAAGATCGCTTTCGTTGCGGCCCGCGGCGATGCCGCCGAAGCCGCCCGCGACCGTCTGGTCGCCCGTTATGGCGATGCCGCGCCCGAACAGGCCGATGTGGTGGTGGCGCTGGGCGGCGATGGCTTCATGCTGCAGACCCTGCACCAGCACATGTCGACCCGCGTGCCGATCTACGGCATGAACCAGGGCACGGTCGGCTTCCTGATGAACGAATACCACGAGGACGATCTGCCGGCCCGGCTGGCCAGCGCGATCACCACCGTGGTGCATCCGCTGCGCATGCGGGCAACCGCTGCCGACGGCTCGACCCATGAAGCACTGGCGATCAACGAGGTCGCCCTGCTGCGCCAGACCCGCCAGACCGCCAAGCTGCGCATCACCATCGACGGCAAGGTGCGGGTCGAGGAACTGGTCTGCGACGGCGCCCTGGTGGCCACGCCGGCCGGCAGCACGGCTTATAATCTTTCCGCCCATGGACCGGTCCTGCCGCTGGATGCCGGCGTGCTGGCGCTGACGCCGATCAGCGCCTTCCGGCCGCGCCGCTGGCGCGGGGCCCTGCTCAGCCGCAAGGCCGTGGTGAAGATCGAGGTTCTGGAAAATGCCAAGCGACCCGTCTCGGCCACGGCGGATTTCAACGAGGTGCGCGACGTGATCGCGGTCGAGGTGCGCGAGGCGCCCGATGTCAGCCTCAAGCTGCTCTTCGATTCAGGCCATGGCCTGGAAGAGCGCATCCTCAACGAACAATTCCTGAGCTGAAAAAGAAAACGCCGCGGGATGTCTCCCGCGGCGTTTCGCTTTGGCCTTGCGGCCGGTCAGTCGCGGCTGACGCCGTTGGCGAAGGTGTACTGGTCGGCGCGCGCCTTGTAGCTGAGGCCCTTGCGGGTCGCCCAGGGCGTCACTTCGATGTGCAGCGGGATCAGGGCCTGGTCGTCGAGCGCCATCTTGGAGGCCTGCTGCAGCAGCGCCTCGCGCTTGGTCGCATCGACGGTGCCCAGTGCCTGTTCCAGCACCGCATCCATCTGCGGATTGGAATACCGGCCCTTGTTGGTGCCACCGAAACCCTTTTCCTTGATCGGGGTCGCGATCAGCGAACGCAGCGGATCCGACATCTCACCGGTGCCCGCGCCCCAGCCGGCCAGATAGGCCGAATAGGTGAACGAGTCGCGGTTCTTGAAGAACACGGTGGCGGTCGAAGCCTCCACCTTGGTCTTCACGCCGATGCGGGTCCACTGCGAAGCCACCGCCTGCGCCACCTCGGCGTCGTTGATATAGCGGTTGTTGGGCGTGCCCAGCGTGATCGAGAAGCCGTTCGGATAGCCGGCCTCGGCCAGCAGCTTCTTGGCCGCATCCGGGTTATAGGCTTCCGGCTTGGCGTCCTTGCGGGTGCCGAACATCGGATACGGCAGCAGGTCGCCGGTCGGCTGGCCCAGGCCTTCCATGATGCGGCTGGTGATGGCTTCGCGGTTGATCGCCATCGACAGCGCCTTGCGCACGCGCACGTCCTTCAGCGGATTCTTGCCGTCCGCATCGGGGATGCCGACCGTGGTCGGCGTGCTGAAGCTGTCGAGATGGATGTAGATCAGACGGTTCGACACCGCCTGGCTGATCTTCACGTTCGGATTCTCGCGCAGCTTCTTCAGGTCGGCCGGCGGCGGATTCTCGATCATGTCGACGTCGCCCGCCAGCAGCGCGGCCACGCGCGCGGCATCGTTCGACATCGGACGATAGATCACCTTCTCCCATTTGGGCTTGCCGCCCCAGTAATCCGGATTGGCGGCCAGCACGATACGGTTGCCGCGCGTCCATTCCACGAACTTGTAGGGGCCGGTGCCGACCAGGCCCTCGCCCTTGCTCAGCGCCTCGGTGGTCATGCCTTCGGCGACGTCGGCCTTGGCGGCCTTCGACGACATGATCGCCACGCGGCTCACGTCGGTGGGCAGCAGCGGCGCCGGCGCCTTGGTGATGAACTGGATGGTGAAGTCGTCGATCACCTTCACTTCCGAGAAGGAACGGGTGAACAGCGTGAACGGCGACGGGCTGTTCGGCACCTTGGCCGGGCGCGCCATCGAGAAGACGACATCGGCCGCGGTGAAGGGCGAGCCGTCATGGAACTTCACGCCCTTGCGCAGCTTGAATTCCCAGGTGGTGTCGTTGAGGGCCTTCCAGCTCTCGGCCAGGCCCGGCACCAGCTTCTGGGTCTCGTCCTGCAGGATCAGGGTGTCGAAGATGGTGAAGGCCATCTGGTTGTTCGGACCCAGGTTGTGGTAGTGCGGATCGAGCGCGCTGGGCTCGGTCGACACGCCGATCTTGAGCTCCTGGGCCTGCGCCGCCATCGGCGAAGCCATCATGCCGCCGACCGACAGCATCGCGGCCGCAGCCAGCATTTTCCATTGCATCGTCATTACTGATCTCCCCTCAGGTGGCGCAGGACAGCGCCGCATGGGGAGGCAGATTGCCGATTCACGACGGGCCTGACAAGACTTGCCTAGAGAGCCAGTGCGATTGCGAAGACGATCAGCACCGCGCCGGCGATGCGGTTGATCCAGCGCCGCGATTCGTCGCCCAGCCGGTGCCGCATCGCAGCAACGGCGCCGCTCAGGATTGCCCACCAAAGCAGCGAACCGGCGAAAACGCCGGCAACGGCCGCCGCCGCCGCGTCCAGCCCCGGTTCGGCCGCCAACCCCAGCCCGGCGAACAGGGCCGCAAACGACAGCACGGTGGCGGGATTGGCGATGGTGAGCGCGAAGGTGACGGCGAACAGCCGCAGCGGCCTTCCGCTGAGCGGGGCATCGGCGGCAGCCGTGGCCGGTGCAGATGCGATGGTGCGCCAGCCGAGCCAGGCGATGAAGGCAGCCCCACCCAGCCGCAGGGCCGTTTCCGCCGCGCCGAGCTGGCCGGCCAGCGCCGCGAAACCGGCGGCGGCCAGCGCGGCATAGATCGCATCGGCCACCGCCGTGCCGACGCCGCCGCTGAAGCCGGCCCAGAAGCCGCCCTGCAGCGAGCGCTGGATGCACAGCACGCCGATGGGGCCGACCGGGGCGGCGACGGCGAGACCGAGCAGCACGCCGCGCAGCAGCAGTTCGAGGTGGCCGCTCATGGCGTGTCGGTGGCGATGGGGAGCGCGGCGGTTTCCTTGGCGGTGGACAATGCGACCACCGTCTGGCTGCGCGGGATGCCGGGCAGCGCCTTGATGCGGCGGGCGATCACATCTTCGAGTGCGGCCAGACTGGCCGCCCGCAGCTTCAAGAGATACGACCAGTCGCCGGTGACGTGATGGCATTCCAGGATGGCGGGCTCGTCGCGCACCAGCGCCAGGAAGGCGGCCTCGTGCTCGGGCCGCTCGATCAGCACATGGACGAAGGCGAGCACCGGGCAGCCGGCCGCGGCCGCATCGACCCGCGCGGCCCAGCCGGCGATCACGCCCTGTTTCTCCAGCTTCTTCAGGCGCTCGTTGACGGCCGAGACCGACAGGCCGGCGGCGGCCCCGATCTCGGCATAGGAATCGCGCCCCTGCCGCTGGATATGATCGAGTATTTTCCTGTCTATCGAGTCCATAGCCGCAATATATGCGGCTATAATTCAGAAATACAGGAAATTATGTGGCTACTTCCAGCCCAACCGGGCAGGACACCCCGGTGCCGCCCAAGCCGCAGTACCCGTTGGGATTTTTCGCCAGATACTGCTGGTGATACTCCTCGGCGTAATAGAAATCGGGCGCCGGCAGGATTTCGGTGGTGATTGTGCCGCGGCCGGCCTTTTTCAGCGCCGCCTGATAGGCATCGCGCGAGGCTTCGGCGGTTTTGCGCTGGGTTTCGGAATAGACGTAGATGCCCGAGCGGTACTGCGTGCCGACATCGTTGCCCTGGCGCATGCCCTGGGTGGGATCGTGGCTTTCCCAGAAAACCTTCAGGAGCGCACCAAAGCCGATCACCTTCGGATCGAACACCACCAGCACGACTTCGTTATGGCCGGTCAGGCCGCTGCAGACCTCTTCATAGGTCGGATTGGGCGTGTAGCCGGCGGCATAGCCCACGGCCGTGGTGTATATGCCGGGGCCGGCCTGCCAGAATTTGCGTTCCGCGCCCCAGAAGCAGCCCAGGCCGAACACGGCCTGCTCCATGCCATCGGGAAATGGCGGTTTCAGCGGATTGCGATTGACGAAATGCCTGGACGGCACCGGCATCGTCGCGGCGCGGCCGGGCAGCGCCTTATCGCGCGGCGGCATTTCGACTTTGTGACGCGGCACGCTGAACCACATGGCCCCAATCCTCCCGGGAGATCGCACAAGGAAATGGGGCCGCCCTGCGCTGGCGTCAAGCCTGCCCTGCGCGCGACCGGGTTTGCGCGCGGCCCCAATCCGGCTAGTGTGCCGGATCAAGCAACCATAACAAGCGCTGATGTCTCCCCCCGCCTCGCTCGCCGCCCTGCCCGCCCCGCTTTACGCCCGCCTGTTCGGTTATGGCACGCGCCGCGGCGTGGCCTCGATGATCCTGGGGATGGCCGCCTTCATCATCAACGACACGCTGATCAAGCTGGCCAGCGCCTCGGTGCCGACCGGGCAGCTGATCACCATGCGCAACATTATGGCCGCCGGGCTGATCGTCGTGCTGATCGTGATGACCGGCCAGGCCGCGCATCTGCGCCGCGCCGCCGACCGCGTGGTGATCACGCGCAGCCTGATCGATGTGATCGCCACCCTGTGTTACCTGCTGGCGCTGTTCCACATGCCGATCGGCAACGTCACCGCCATCAACATGGCCACGCCGCTGGCGATGACGGCGGCAGCGGCCGTATTCATGAGCGTGCCGGTGGGCTGGCGGCGCTGGACCGCCATCGCCGCCGGTTTCCTGGGCGTGCTGCTGATCGTGCAGCCCGAGGCCGAAGGCTTCAACGCCTATTCCCTGCTGGCGATTGCCGCCGTGGTGTTCATCGTGGCGCGCGACCTGACCACCCGGCGCATCGATAGCGGCATCCCCTCGCTGGTGATCACGCTGACCAATGCGGTGTTCGTGCTGCTGGGTGCGCTGGCGCTGAGCGCCTGGGAAGGCTGGGTGGCGGTCAATCTGGTGCAGGTGCTGCTGCTGGCCGGTGCCGGCGTGTTCCTGATCGGCGGCTACCTGCTGATCGTAGATGCCTTCCGCCATGGCGACCTCGCCACGGTGGGGCCGTTCCGCTACACCGGCCTGATCTGGGCTCTGCTGTCGGGCTTCCTGGTCTGGGGCGACATCCCCAACCTGCTGGCCTTTGCCGGCATCGTGATCGTGGTGGCGAGCGGCCTGTATGTGCTGCACCGCGAGCGGGTGAAGGCGCGCGAGGAAGCGGCAGCCAACCCGGGCAACTAAGCCTGGCGGGTGAACTCTTCCGCCGTCACGTCGGCGGCGCCGATATGGCGGATCATCGCCTGTTCGGCGGCCGGCGCATCGCCCTGCAGGATCGCCTTCACCACCGCATCGTGTTCGGCAAACGAGCTGGCCAGCCGGCCGACCAGGCGGAACTGCGCGCGGCGGAACGGCGACAGGCGGCGGCGCACGGCGGCGGTGTTTTCCACCAGCGCCTGGTTATGGGTGCCCTCGTAAATCACGGTGTGGAAATCCACATTGAGCGCGGCATAGGCCTCGGCCTCGCCATCGCGCACCATCAGGCGCGAACGCTCGTGCAGGTCTTCCAGCGTCTTGCGTTCGGCCGCCGTCATGCGCTGGGCGGCATAACGGGCGCAGATCGATTCCAGTTCACGCATCACCTCGAACAGATCATGCATGTGCTGGCGCGAGGGGATCGCCACCAGGGCGCCGCGATGGGGCCGGATATCCACCAGCCCGGTTTCCACCAAGGCCTTCAAAGCCTCGCGCACCGGCGTGCGCGACACGCCGAAGCGGTCGGCCAGATCCTGTTCCTCCAGCCGCGTGCCGGGCGGCAGCGCGCCCGACAGGATCAGGTCGGCGATGCGCTGGCGCAGGGTGATGGCGCGGGTGGGTTTGCCCGCCGCCTCGCCGTCCATATCGGGTCGGAGCTGATTCATCGCAGGCCAGTCTAGCAAGCGAACCCACACCCTGCTACCGCAGCCTTGCGCGGGGCGGCGAAGATGGGCAGGTTGCCGGCATGAGCGAGCCGCGCCTGAAGACCAAGCTGCTGGTGCAGGCCATCCTGCGCCGCTACGACCTGGAAACCATCCCGGCCTATATCCGCCGCAAGGGCGACCCCGATGCCGGCACGGTGCTGCTGAAGATCAGTACCGGCATCAACGAGGCGATCCTGCTGGGCCAGGCGCGCGACGCCGAGGGCCGGGCCGGCTGGCTGAAAATGGGCGGGGCCGAAAGACTGGAAGACGCCGCCGCCGAGGCCCTGATCGACAAGGCGGTGAAGCGCGACCCCGACCTCTATGTGATCGAGGTGGAGGATGCGAAGGGCCGCCTGCTGGTGGACGGGCTTCTGCTCTAAGTTTTCAGGGGATCGGGCGGAAGATGGTGGCTGGAGGCAGATTTGAACTGCCGACCCAGGGCTTATGAGTCCCTTGCTCTACCAACTGAGCTATCCAGCCATACCGTCTTCGGCGGCGCATGGAATACGAGGCATCGCCCGGGATGTCAAGCGCGCCGCAACACCTTGTTTCTACGCCGCGATTTCGGCTTTCGCCGGGGCGGAATTCGCAGCGGTGCGCGCGATCCAGCCGCCGCCCAGCAGGCGTTCGCCCGCATAGACCACGCCGGCCTGGCCGGGCGCGATGCCGTATTCGGGTTCGAACAGCTCCAGCCGCGCGGCATTGTTCTGATCGGCAAAGATCCTGGCCGCCACGGCAGGCTGGGCGGAGCGCAGCTTCACGCTGACATCCAGCCCCTCGGCGGGGATCGGATCGCCCAGCCAGTTGAGCTCGCGCAAATACACCACGCTGCGCGCCAGCGATGCCTTGGGCCCCACCACCACATGGCGTTTGGCGGCATCGAGGCGCAGCACATAGAGCGGTTCGGCAGCCGCGATACCCAGCCCCTTGCGCTGGCCCACGGTGAAATGGATCACGCCGTCATGTCTGCCCAGGACATTGCCTTGCAGATCGACAATGTCGCCCGGCTCGGCCGCCTCAGGCCGCAGCTTCGTCACCACCGAAGCATAATCGCCGTTGGGCACGAAGCAGATATCCTGGCTGTCGGGCTTGTCGGCCACTTCGAGGCCAAATTCCTCGGCCAGTTTGCGCACCTCGGGCTTTTCCATATGGCCCAGCGGGAAACGCAGGTAGTCGAGCTGCTCGGGCGTGGTGGCATAGAGGAAATAGCTCTGGTCGCGGCGCGGATCGGCGCCGCGCAGCAGCTGCGCCCTGCCCGTCGCCTTGTCCACCACACGCTGCACGTAATGGCCGGTGGCGAGGCAGTCGGCGCCAAGGTCGCGCGCGGTCTGCAGCAGGTCGCGGAACTTGACCCGCTGGTTGCAGCGGATGCAGGGGATCGGTGTTTCGCCGCGCACATAAGAGTCGGCGAATTCGTCGATCACCGACTGGCGGAAGCGGCTTTCATAATCCAGCACGTAATGCGGGATGCCCAGGCGCTCGGCCACATTGCGCGCATCATGGATATCCTGCCCGGCGCAGCAGGCGCCTTTGCGCGAAATGGCCGCGCCGTGATCGTAAAGCTGCAAGGTGATGCCGATGACCTCATAGCCCTGCCGGGCCAGCAGGCCGGCGACCACCGAGGAATCCACGCCGCCCGACATGGCCACCACCACGCGCGTGGACGCGGGGGCCTTCGGGAAACCGAGAGAGTTGAGAGCGGGCGTGGTCATGACGTCTATATATGTGCGGGCGCGGCGGACTATACCCCCGCTTTGCCGGCGGACAAGAAAAGATGGCGGCGGAGCGGCGCCCGGCGGCAGCGGTTTGGCTGCTGGGCGAACGTGTTTTGCATCGTTTTGCGCATGTTTTGATGCCTTAACCCATTGAAATGACTTGAACGGCCTGTTGCGAGCGATTCGCAGGGCCGGCCGGCTGGACAGACCGGCCGATCCATGAGAACATAACACGAACTCAACCGACCGGCAAGGAGACAGCCATGGCCGAGACTGGATCCCCTCTCCCGCCACCCATGGCCGCCCGCCATATCGCGGTGACCATCGACCGGCCATTCGAGCAGGTGAACGCCTTCCTGGCCGATCCGGTCAACTGGCCATCATGGGCCAGCGGGCTGGGTACCCTGCGTCGCCAGGTGGATGGTGGTTGGGTGGCCGACCAGGCCGGCGGCCGGGCAACCATCGTATTCACCCCGCGCAACGACTTCGGTGTGCTCGACCATCGCGTGACCACGCCCGATGGCCACGTGATCGACGTGCCGCTGCGCGCCATGCCGAATGGCCGCGGCTGCGACGTGGTGCTCACCCTCTTCCGTCATCCGGCAATGGATGATGCGACATGGGAGCGCGATCAGGACTGGGTGAAGAAGGATTTGGAGAGATTGAGGCTAAAACAACTCCCTCCTTAATTACTGTTTCTTTTTGCCCACTCTTTCATTTCATCACTAACACTCGTGGGATCATACGCGATTACAGACACCAGTTTTTTTATCAGCCGCCTCCGCACGTAAGCAGGCAGCGAACGTTCGGCTAACAAATCCCTCGCGAAGCCAAATGAACGCTTCTCAATTGCCAAAGAAATTTCGAGCTCTGTAATCTGAAACTCCTCTATGTCTCCAATACCACCTTGTTCTGCCATCTTTTTTATTGTCGCATAATCATTCTCTGCGCCATTTATATCATTCAACCGCAATTTAATATTGGCTCTGCACAAATGAGCTGATAGCAAATGGGGCGTTTTCTTAACCGCCTCTTCCGCATGCCTTAATGCTTGGCGACGAGTAGATGGGTTTCGCGCCAAACGTTCGGCCTCGCGAATTGAATAGAACGAATAGCCTGGGGCATCCCCATAGGTCTTCAGATCGTCCGTCAGGCGACGTATCTCATCTTCGTTAGCCGCGATGCCTCGCAACAGTTTCGCAAGCAGAGATGATAGCAAAACATCCAAAATAAAAGGATTTGTCGGATTGTGAGACAATGCCCGCCTAGCAAATGCCTCTGCTTCATCATATCTGCCCTGCCGGTAATATAGGCCTGCTATTTCTCGGTTTATACTTGGATTGTCTTTATTCATCTCATGCGCTTTTAAGAAGAACCCTTCAGCTTCATCTATTTTGTTATGCAACCGAGCCCAAAACCCTTGCAAAAAATACTTCATTCTTGCGGCCGCGGGCGATGCTTGCCTCTGAAGTTCAAAATAAACAGAATCCAATTCTGCGCGCTGATTAAGCCTTATTGCTGACAACCCCCATAGCCTCAACACCTCAACTCTAGCATCTGCAGGGAGCTGCGACTTCATAGAATAGGCGCGTTTGGCAAAATTCATGCATTCAAGCCGTCGATTTCCGTCATAGCAATCACGCGCTATCCTAAGCAGATGCGATGGCAGAATTAACTGTGATAAAAATGGATTAGTGTCAGATATCTGAGCCGCCGCCGCAATCGCATTGTCCAATATAGCGATAGGGAATTTGTCTTCATCTGTGTAATTCTGCACTAAGCTAGCAATTCGTTCAGCGATACCTCTTCTCCATTCACTAGTTTTCTGGAAGCGCTCATCCCGCTCAACTCCAGCTCTAACTGGCAGAGATATGTGGAAGTAATCTCCACGCCGCTCAACGCAACAATACTCTTCCAATTTCCTCAATGACTGCGCAATCTCACTTTGAGGCGCATCGATTATTCCAAATATTGTCTCAGTGGCTAGAAATCTAAAATCCACTAAAGCCGCCAAGATATTCGTCTCAATATCTGCAAAGATTATTTTTCTGAGGAAATCCTGAGCCTTTTTCCGCTTCCAACTAATCAATTCGTCAGGCTCAGCAAGAAGCAAATTTAGTCCATAAATTTTTGCATATCCTGCAGCGAATCTTGCGTTCAATGGATGCCCATCTACTAATTCCGATAGTGAGTGCAATTGGCTCGATGTAAAATCAATCCCTCTTTGTTTTAACAAGAAACTCAAAAGCTGCATGGCCTCAGCTTCATTAAGAGGAGGAACGTATAAATGAAAAGTTTTTCCATCTTCAAAGCGCTGTCGATAGGGCATCATGCGCGTTTGTATGACAGCCAAAGACGGCCTTACTCGGCCCTTTAGACGATTAATAATACCCCTAACATGATCGTGATAAGAGCCAGAATCATCGAACACCCCGCCTCCATCGTCTATAAACAGTACTAGAGCGCGGTCTTCGCATAACTCTAGAATCGTATCTGCAATTTCCTGAGCTTTGTCCGAGTCTGATAAATTCGAAAAACGAAGAAAATCTTGTGATATCTCTGATAACGATCCAGTTTTATGATATGCGCACAAACTGCGGTAAATATCATCTAATCCATGATTTGATTGAACTGTAACAGGCAAATACACCTCGATCTGTCCAGGAAATATCTTATCAAATGTTTTTTGTAAAAGAGTCCTGCGACCGACGCCCTCGTAACCGACAATGTGCACTGTAGTCGGCGCCTTATCCGTCGGAGCTGACACTGCCGTCCTAAGTTCTTGCTCTTGGTCGCTACGCTCAATATAGATTTCTGCTAAAGACGCCTCCTCTGCTTCCAATCTCACTAGGATGGAATTAATCCTTCTTGCACATATCTGCGGTGAACTAACTTTGTGACAAACATTATAATCTCGCAGCCAACTCGGAAGACTTCGATACGTACTGTCATCAAGCGCAAATATCAGAATTTTTTTTATAATTCCTCTTCCGCGTAGCTCACGGGTGAACTTTTGCTCCTCTGCTACAAACTGCGATTCGAGAGAGTCTTTAGATAGGAACAGAACAAACAAATCGCAACGCTGTAACGCCTTATGAATAGCCGCAACATTGAGCGTCGATTCAAATGTTGCTTCATCAAATTCACAACGCCCGGCCCCTAGATGGTTGGCTACTTCACGGACGTAATTTTTATCTTTGGAGCTGTGCGACAGAAACGCTTTCATAGTTTCCCCCGATTTTGATACGTCAAATTTTTCACATTGATTAGAAGCTAAGTGAAATACAAAATTCCTAGCGGGTCACAAATTCCTTATTACCCTGAATACGTTCGTATTCGCGCTCGCAAAATTAAGTTTAAGTTTTTGAATTGCGCCCCGGCATGCATATGTTGAAAATGGGGCCTGCATTATACTTGCATACGGAAGCATATCGGTATATATCCGGCGGCATGAGCAACGCCACCGCCCTCTCCGCCCTGCTGCGCCTGTTCCGCGCCCAGGCTTTTCTCGATGCCCGGCTGAACCCCGAACTCAATTCGGTGCATGGCCTGGGGCTGAATGAACTGCTGCTGCTGATGCAGCTGGCCCATGCGCCGCTGCATCGCCTGCGCCGCGTCGACCTGGCCCAGCGCCTGCACACCAGCCAGTCCACCATCACGCGCATGTGCCTGCCGTTGGAGAAATCCGGCTTCGTGAAGCGCGAGGCCGATCCGCGCGATGCCCGCGTGGGCTATGTGGTGCTGAGCAGAACCGGCCTCACCCGCGTGGAGGAAGCCGAGAAGACGCTGAAGCGCAAGGCGGCCGAAGTGTTCCGCGACCGCTGGGACAGCGACGAGATCGCCACGCTGGCCGAGCTGCTCGGCCGGTTCACCGCCGCCCTGCCCGGCGACATTCCATAACAAGACCTACAGACCAGCCTCTCAGGCAGAAAGAGAAGACCATGAAAATCGAGACTGGACAGGTGGCCGTCATCACCGGCGGCGCCAGCGGGATCGGCTTTGCCCTCGCCAAAGCCCTGCTGGCGCGCGGCGCGCAGATCGCCCTGGTGGATATCGAGGCGCCGGCGCTGAATGCGGCGGCCGCCGAGCTTGCCGCGATGCAGCCGGGCGGCAATGTCGCCGCCTTCACCGCCGATGTGAGCGATGCGGCCACCATGACGGCGCTGAGCCATGAAGTGGCCTCGCGCTTTGGCGGCGTGGACCTGCTGGTGAACAATGCCGGCGTCGGCGGCCTGCTGGGCCCCATATGGGACAGCCACCCCAATGACTGGCCCTGGGTGTTCGGCGTGAACGTGTTTGGCGTGGTGAACGGCCTGCGCGCCTTTCTGCCGGGCATGCTGGCGCGCGAACGCGCAGGGCGTACTGCCGGCCATGTGCTGAACGTGGCCTCCCTGGCGGGCCTGACCGCGCCGCCCTTCCTCACGGCCTATACGGCGTCCAAACATGCCGTGGTGGGACTGAGCGAAAGCCTGGCGCAGGAGCTTGGCATCGTGCAGTCGCGCATCCGCGTCTCGACCGTCTGCCCCGGCGTGGTGCGCTCGCGCATTAAAGAGTCGGTGCGCAACCGGCCGGCGGCGCTGGCCGGCGCCAGTCGCACGCCGCCCGAGATGCTGGCGCGCATCGAGGCGGCCTTTGCGGCGCAGATGCAGAATCCGATGGAGGGCGACGACTTCGCCGCGCGCGTGCTGGCCGGCATCGAGGCGGACGAGCCGCTGATCCTGACGCATCCGGAGCAGAACCCGCATGCGCTCGCGCGGCTGGAGGGCGTGCGCGCGGCGGTGTTACGCCAGACGGGGGAACAGCAGGCGGCCTGAAGCGGATCTAGCGCCGCGGATCGAAACGCGCATCGGGCGGCCGTTTCAGCACGCTGACGCGGCCGTTCGATTCGATCACCACCATGCTGGCCTCATCCAGGCTGGCGATGCCGTGGCTGCGCAGGGCGGCGATCAGGTCGTCCTCGCTGATCTTCTGCGCCCGCACGGCCTTGCGGTCGATGCGGCCCTGCTCCACCACCACGCTTGCCCGGCCCTCGATCCAGCGTTCCAGGCGCGGGAAGCGCAGGGTGAGCTGCTGGATCAGCCAGCCGACCCCCAGCAGGGTGGCCATCGAGACGATGCCGCCGGCCAGGCTCTCGTCGCCGCCCAGCATGGCATTCTGCACGGCTTCGCTCACCAGCAGCAGCACCACGAGATCGGACGGCGTGGTCTGGCCGATCTGGCGCTGGCCGATCAGGCGCAGCAGCCCGAACACCACGCCATAGACCAGCGCGGTGCGGCCGGCCACCAGTAAAAGATCGAGGGCTTCGGTCATGGGTTGCCCAACGCCGGCGCGCGGCGATGGTTCCGCGCAGCAGCCAATGTCAGGCGACAATTCCGCGCTTGCGCGATGCGTGTCTCGTTCTAGTGTGGCGACATGCTGAAGATACCGACATGCTGAAAATTCTGGGCAAGGTTTCCTCGATCAACGTGCGCAAGGTCCTGTGGGCCTGCGCCGAGATGGACGTGCCGTATACCCGCGAGGACTGGGGCGCCGGTTTCAAGCCGACCGACGATCCGGCTTTCGCCGCGCTCAATCCCAACCGCCTGGTGCCGGTGGTGGTGGATGGCGATTTCGTGCTGTGGGAGTCGAACACCATCCTGCGCTGGCTGGCCGCGCGCGAAGAACGCTTCGACCTGCTGCCGCGCGCCGATGCGGAACATGCCCGCGAGCGGGCGCGGGTCGAGCAGTGGATCGACTGGCAGGCCACCGAATTCAACACCGCCTGGCGTTATGCCTTCCTGGCGCTGGTCCGCCGTGCGCCGGGTTTTGATGACGCGAAGCAGATCCTGGCGTCGCTGCAAAGCTGGGCCGGCATGCTGGCGATCATCGACGGCCAGTTGCAGAAAACGGGCGGGCATATCGCAGCCCGCGATTTCACGCTGGCCGATATCCCCGTTGGCCTCGGCGTGCATCGCTGGATGATGACGCCCGTCGAGGCCGCGGGATATCAACGCCCCGCCTTCCCCCATATCGATGCCTATTACGACAGGCTGGTCGCGCGGCCGGCTTTCCAGTCGCATGGCAGCCTGGATGTGGCCTAGGCCAGCAGCCAGCGCGCCACGATGTAGAGCCCGAGCAGCAGCAGGCCGGCATAGAAGACGCGTTTGAAGGCAGCTTCCGACAGGCGGTGCCGCAGGCGGCGGCCCAGCGCCATGCCGGCCAGCGCCGGCACCAGGCAGGCAGCGGACAGCGCAAGCTGTTCGGGCCCGAGCATGCTGCGGCCACTTAGGCTGGCGCCGAGGCCAAGCGTGGAGGCCATGAACAAGAGGCCCATCGCCTGCACAAGCTGGTCGCGGCTCAGGCCCAGCGCCTGCAGGTAGGGCACGCCGGGCACCACGAAACTGCCGGTCAGGCCGGTGAGCAGTCCGTTGACGATGCCGGTCAGCGGCCCGGCCCAGACTTCATGGCGCGGGCCAAGGTTCAGCGGCGGACGCAGCAACCCGAGCAGGGCGTAGACCACGAGCAGCAGCCCGAGCAAAGCGGCCAGCTTCCTGCCGTCGACCACGCCGAGCGCGGCGGTACCGGGCCAGATGGCGATGCCGGCGCAGAGCAGGAAGGGCCAGAGCCGCAGCAGCAGCGCGCGCAGATGGCCGCCATGCAGGGCCTGCCACAGGTTGGTGACCAGATTGGGCGCCAGCAGCAGGATCATCGCCAGCGTGAGATCCATCGTGGCGGCGAGCAGGCCGAGCGAGATGCTGGGCAGGCCGAGGCCGATCACGCCCTTCACCATGCCGGCGAGCAGGAAGACGCCGGCGATCCAGGACAGCGCCAGCAGATCGAGAGACTGGAAATCAAATGACTGGGGATCAAAAGACATGAAACGACTCCGGAGCGATGACTCCGGGCATCATGGCGCGGAAGCGGCGGAAGATGCTTCGGTACCGGCCGAAATGTCGCGGACGCTCACAGCCAGAGCAGCAGCAGCGCCAGCACCGCCGGCAGCGTCTGGATATACAGGATCTTGCGCGCCGCCGTGGCCGCGCCGTAGAGGCCGGCGACGGCGATGCAGGCGAGGAAAAAACTCTTGATATGCAGCGCGGCCGCGACGTCGCCGGATAGCGGCGCATAGAGCAGGCCGAAGGCCAGACCGGCGGCGAGGAAGCCGTTATAGAGCCCCTGGTTGGCGGCCAGCACCGCCGTGTCGCGCGCTTTTTCCGGCGTGTTGTTGAAGGCGCGCAGGCCGGCCGGCCTGGTCCAGAGCACCATCTCCAGCACCAGGATGTAGACATGCAGCAGCGCGATCAGCGCCACCAGGATATCGGCGAGCAGCATCATGGGGCGAACCACTCCGCGACGGATTTGAACAGGCCCAGCCCGGCGGCCTCGGCCAGGCGGATCTCGGCCCAGGTGAGGCCGAGCAGCACAGATTCCTGGCGTGCGGCCCCATGCCGTGCGAGCAGGCGGCGCAGGCGCTGCGCCCGCTGGGCATCGGTATCCATCGGCCGGAACGGCAGCACGAGCAAAGCCTCGGCCTTGCCGTCATGGCGCTCGTTGATCGCGCGCAGCAGCGCACGGCGCGCGGCGGCATCCAGTGGCCCGGTCATCGCCTCGTCGAGCAGCAGGAACAGCCGGCCGTCGAGGCGGGCGATTTTCTCATCGAGTTCGGGCGCGGTCGTGACGCGCAATCCGCCATCGCGATCACGCATAACCGAAACGGCGTGATGCAGCGGCAGCAGCAGCACCGAGAGGTGGCAGCCATGATCCAGCAGGGCGAGCGTCACGTCGCGATAATCCAGGCCCAGCCGGGCGGCGCGGCGCAGGCGCGTGGCCACGATCTCGCGCGGCGGCGTCTTCCAGGCCCTGGCATGGGCCCGGCGCCAGGCCACGGCGACACCCGACATGTCGAGCGGCGGCCCGCCATTATGGCCGATGCCCGCCAGGCGCGGCGGAAGCAGGCCTGACATCGCCGGCGGCCGGCGCAGCAGAGCTTCCAGATTCGGGTGGCGGCTGTGGAAAAAACGGTCGCCCATGGGTCCTCGTTACAATCCCGTAACGCGGTTCAGTCTTCCGCATATGCCGCAGGGCGTCAATCGGGCCCGTAATACCCGTGTCGCGTGGCGTAACCGGATTTCAACTGCCCGGCCCGGCGCCACATCGCTAGCGTCTCCGCCTGCCCCGGAGCGCGATTCATGTCAGTCCTTACCGCCCAGTCCCTGTTCCCCGCCCGCGTCACCTCAGGCCATGGCTGGCCCGAGATCCGCGACCCGCATATGCACACCTTCCTGCGCTGCTGGGCGCAATGGCGCCAGCCGGCGCCGCGTTTCGGTCCGGTGGATGCGCCGACCGGCAAGCTGCCGCCGCGCCGGCGCGACATCGACCCCATCGCCCTGCGCCATTGCCTGCCGCATCTGTGGATTTTCCGCGTCGATCCCGACCTGCGCAACGCGCGGCTCACGCTGGCCGGCGAGGAAGTGATGTTCTACTGGGGCCGCGGCATCATCGGCCGCGATGTGTTCCAGTTCTGGGGCGACGAACGGCTGGCCCGCACCGGTCTGGACCAGCTGGTGCGCTGCGCCGCCACGCCTGCCATCATCCATGGCCAGCCGCAGAACCACGCCCCCAAAGCCTATGGCCTGCGGATCGAGCGGCTGATGCTGCCGCTGATGAACGACGACGGCGCGCCCTTCGGCGTGATCGGCTACAGCCGTTTCGACCGCGAGACGCACTGGAACACCGCCGTTCGGCCGCAGCCAAACGAATCCCTGCAGATCTATCCGCTGTCGGAACTGCCCGACACGTTGCCCGATTGAAGGATGGGCCAGACTGAAGTAGAGCCGGGCTGACGGAACCGATCCGGGTTGTGCTAGTTTCGCGTGGTGCTCCCCGGAGGACTGCGCGATGGACCCCCAGATCGTCAAATTCGCGGCCGCCCTTGGCATCGGCCTGCTGATCGGCGCCGAACGCGAACGCCGCAAGGGCGCGCGTTCAGTGGCCGGCATCCGCACCTTCACTCTCGCAGCCCTGGCCGGCGCGGCGGCGCAAAGCATCGGTGACGCGCTGCTGCTGACCGTGGCGGTGGCCGGCACCGCCCTGCTCTGCGCCGTCGCCTATCAGCGCCAGGCATCCGCCGCCGAGGCCGCGGACAGCGACGACAATTACGGCCTCACCTCCGAGATCGCCCTGGTGCTGACCGTATTGCTGGGTGGCCTGTGCATGCTGAATCCCGTGCTGGCGGCCGGCATCGGGGTCACCGCCGCCATCCTGCTGGCCGCGCGCACGCCGCTGCATGCCTTCGTGCGGCAGACCCTGACCGCCGACGAATTGCGCGATGCCCTGATCTTCGCCGGCGCCACGCTGGTGATCCTGCCGCTGCTGCCCGACCGCGCGATGGGGCCTTTCGAGGCCTTCAACCCAGCCAAGGTCTGGGTCGTCGTGATCCTGGTGATGGCGATCGGCGGCATCGGCCATATCGCCGTGCGGGCGCTGGGATCACGCTACGGCCTGCCGCTCGCCGGCTTCGCCGGTGGCTTCATTTCCAGCACCGCGACCATCGGCGCGATGGGCCAGCGTGCGCGCGACGAACAGGCGCGCAGCGCGGCCGTTGCCGGTGCCGTGCTGTCCACCGTCGCCACTGTGGTGCAGATGGCGCTGGTGCTGGCCGCCACCAGCCTGCCGGTGCTGCTCCACATGGCGCTGCCGCTGGCGCTGGCCGGCGCCGCCGCCATCGTCTATGGAGCGATCTTCACCTTCGATGCGCTGCGCCGCGCCCGCGACGAGGAAAAGGAGCCAGGCCGCGCCTTCAGCCTGAAGGGAGCACTGGTCTTCGCCAGCCTGCTGGCGGTGATCCTGTTTGCCGCGGCAGCGCTGCAGCATTATTTCGGCACAGCCGGCGTTCTGGCCGCAGCCGCAGCCGCCGGCTTCGCCGATACCCATGCGGCAGCGATCTCGGTGGCCTCGCTGCAGATGGAGCCGCAGGCAGCCGCCATGCCGATCATCGTCGGTTTCACCACCAACTCGGTCAGCAAGGCGGTCTTCGCATGGATCGGCGGCGGCATGGCCTATGCGCTGCGCGTCATACCCGGCCTGGTGCTGGTGGCCGGCGCGGCCTGGGCCGGCCTGCTGGCGGGCTAGCCGTCAATCCTCGTCGCGGGCGTAAGGGTTCTTGCCTTTGCGCAGATGCATGCGGATCGGCACGCCCTGCAGGTCGAACACCTCGCGCAGCCCATTGATCAGGTAGCGCAGGTAGGATTCCGGAATGAAGTCGGCGCGCGGCGCGAACAGCGCGATGGTCGGCGGTCGCGCCTTCACCTGGGTGGCGTAGCGGATGCGCACGCTGCGCCCGCCGGCCAGCGGCGGCGGATTGCGCGTCGTGACTTCTTCCAGCCAGCGATTCAGCTGCGACGTCGGGATGCGGCGGTTCCAGCGCTCGTATTGCGCCATCACGGCAGGCAGCAGGCGATCCAGATGCCGGCCGGTGAGCGCCGAGAAGGTGACGACCGGAATGCCGCGTGCCTGCGGCAGCGAGGTCTGCAGCCGGTCCTCGATCTCCTTCAGCGCCAGCGCACGATCTTCCACCGCGTCCCACTTGTTTACCGCGATGACCAGTGCGCGGCCTTCCTGCAGCACATGGTCGGCGATGGTCAGGTCCTGCTTGTCCATGCCCAGCACGGCGTCGAGGACCAGCACCACCACCTGCGCCATGCGCACGGTGCGCAACGTGTCGGCGACCGACAGCTTTTCCAGCTTGTGTTCGACGCGCGCCTTGCGACGCATGCCGGCGGTATCCACCAGCTTCACGCGGCGGCCCTGGTATTCCCATTCGATGGCGATGGCATCGCGGGTCAGGCCCGGCTCGGGGCCGGTCAGCAGGCGGTCGCTGCCGATCAGCTTGTTGATCAGGGTCGACTTGCCCGCATTCGGCCGACCGACCACGGCCAACTGGATCGGGCGGTTGGGGTCTTCGGGCGGCGCCTCGGCATCGGGATCGATGTCGATATCGGCCTGCACCATGTCGAGTTCATCGGCATCGTCTGCCGGCACGGCATCGGTGTTGCCGGCGATATGCTCCATCAGGGCCAACGAGAGATCGTACATGCCCTCGCCATGCTCGGCTGAAACCGGGATCGGATCGCCGAAGCCCAGGCCATGCGCCTCGGCCACGCCGAAACCGCCGGCCCCGCCCTCGCATTTGTTGGCCAGCAGCAGGACGGGGCGCTTCTGCTTGCGCAGCCAGTTGGCGAAGTGCCGATCCAGCGGGGTGACGCCAGCGCGGCCATCGATCACGAACAGCACCGCCGCCGCCTCACGCACGGCCGCCTCGGTCTGCAATCGCATGCGGCCGGCCATGCTGTCGTCGTCGGATTCCTCCAGGCCGGCGGTATCGACGGCGGTGAATTCCAGATCGCCCAGATGCGCCGCGCCCTCACGACGGTCGCGCGTTACGCCCGGCGTGTCGTCGACGATGGCAAGCCGGCGGCCGACCAGGCGATTGAACAGCGTCGACTTGCCGACATTCGGCCGGCCGACAATGGCGACTTTGACGGGCATGATCTGCCTTAGCGATACGCGATCAGCTGCGCGTCGTCGGTGACGACGTAGAGCGTGCCGTCGGCGACGACCGGCGCCACCGAGGCCTTGTCGGGAAGCGAGACCTGGCCGATCAGGTCGCCGGTATAGGGTGACACGGCAAACAGGCGCTCGTCGGTGGAAGCCAGCAGAAGGCGGTCGCCCGCCAGCACCGGACCATACCAGGTGATGATGCCCTTGTTCGTCTTGGCCTTGGGATCCTCGTAGCGGCGAAGCTGACGAATCCATTTCACCTTGCCGTCGCGGCGCGACATACAGAGCAGTTCGGCATCGATGGTCACAGCATAGATGAAATCGCCGGCAGCCCAGGGCGTCTGGATGCTGGGGATCACGCGTTCCCAGATGCGTTCGCCGCTGCGCATGTCGAGGGCGACGAAACGGCCCGACTGGCTGACGGCATAGACGCGGTCGCGGTCAATGACCGGCCGGCCGTTGATGTCGTTCAACGCACCAGCCTGGCTGATGCGGCCCGAAGCGCGCACGAGCTGTTCGCTCCAGACCACCACGCCGGTATCGGCACGCAGGGCGATCAGTTCGCCCGACGAGAACGGCACCACGACGACATTGCCTTCGATGGCCGGATTGGCCGCGCCCAAGAAACCCGCGGTTTCGGCGACGCCGGCGAAGGTCCACAATTCATTGCCGCGTTCGAGGTCGAGCGCATGCACCTGGTTGTCGTAGGTGACGACGAAAACGCGGTTGCCATCGGCCGCCGCGGCGCCGCGGATCGGCTGCTTGAGCGAAGTGACCCAGTGCGCGAGGCCGGTGGCGGCCTGCAGGGCGACGACATCGCCATAACCCGTGGTGACGATCAGCTTGCCGGCATGCCAGGCCAGGCCGCCGCCGATGGCGCCGCTCTCTTCCTTGCGCGGGGTGAGTTCGACGCGCCACAGGCGTCGGCCGGTGCTGGCCTCGAAGGCGCTGACCCGGGCTTCGGAATCCATCGCATAGACGCGGCCCTCGGCGACCACGGGCTGGGCCAGGATTTTCTGTTCCTCGTCGGCGCTGCTGCCGAGATCGGCGGTCCAGGCGCGGCGCAGGCCGTCGCCCAGGGCCAGGTGATACATGGCATGGCCGGGATAACCACCGGCCTGGGGCCATTCGGGATTACGCCACGGTTTCGGCAGCGAGACCGGCGTTTCGGCCAGTTGCGGATCGGGGTCGAGCTGGCTGTCGAAGGCCAGCACGGAAATGCGCTCGCCGGTGATCACCGGCTTGGGGTCGTCGGCAAACCAGTCGGAGACCGTGTCGCAGGCGGCAAGCGCGACGGTGACGACAGCGATGGCAGCGAAGCGGAACATCGAATGACCCATCTGCATGGCGGCCTGCGGCGGTGCTGGAGCGGTTACTGGACTGGGCCGCCGAGGGCGGCCAGCAATTCGGCGGCGCGCCCGCGCAGGCCGGCGGGCACCAGCGGATCATCGGCCAATGCGGTGAGTTGCTGGCGCGCGGCATCGCGGTTGCCGGCCTTCAGTTCGGCGAGCGCCTGCAATTCGCGGCCATTGGCGTACCATGGGCTGTCGCCCGGGATCGCGGCGACATGCTTGCGCACGCCATCGACGCCCAGCGTGTCGAAGCCGTGGAAGGCGGCAAGGTAATTGGCGAGATCGCGGAAGCGCTGATTGATGCCGCTGTCGGATGCGATGGCGGCATAGGCGGCGATGGCCCCGGCCGTGTCCTTGGCCTCGATCAGCATGGCGGCCTGCTGGAAGCGGGCCAGCAGGGCATACCCATCCTTGCCACTGGCCGCCATGTCGGCGAAGGCCTTGGCGGCATCGGCGGGCTTGCCGGCCTGGGCCTGGCCGAGCGCGGCGGTGAAGGCGGCGCCGGCGGCGGCGGCCTTCTCGGCCTGCCAGTTCTTCCAGACCTGATGACCGGCCACGCCGATCAGCAACAGGACGACGAGGCCGATGGCGTAGGGGCTCCAGCGCTTCCAGGCTTTTTCCAGCCGGTCGCGGCGCACTTCCTCGTCGACTTCCTCGATGAAATTGGCCACAGGCGACTCCCTGAACGAACAGCCGGACAAACCGCCGGTCGGGCGACCGGTTCAAAACGGCGCGTACCTTACCTGCAACGCGGCACGATGGCAAAGCCCGGAAGACCACCAAATTTTGGGGTAACCATTTGATAACACATCGAGTCTTGGCACGACTCGGAAAATCGACTAACCTGCCTGCCGCTCATGAAGTCAGGGACGACAATGCCGGCGCTTCACCGGCAGACCCTTCAAAGGGGGGAATAGAGAAATGTTCGGTCTCCGGAATGCGACAATTGCCGTGGCGCTGCTGGCCGCTGCCGCCAGCCTTGCGACCTCTGGCGTGGTCGCAACCGGCGCCGCCCAGGCCCAGTCGAAGAAAGGCGCCAAGCCCACCGCCCTGATCCCGTTCGAGGCCGAGCGCGCCAAGGAACGCGGCGACCGCAACCTGATCCGCCTGAACGACGACATCACCCGCATGTCGTCTGCCCGCGTGGTCGAACTGCCGGTGGTGGACGGCCGCATGGGCGATCATGCCCGCCTCGAGGATGTCGAAATCTTTTTCCCCTTCGGCAGCATCGTGCTCGCCACCGCCGAATTCCATAAATACCGCCCTGCCCTGGTGGCCAGCGCCGCCGTGACGCCGATCCCGGACGTCAGCGCCGATCCGCGCTATGACCGGGTGAAGCATTTCGATCATCAGCTCGGCAAGGTCTGCGCCAGTGAGAAACTGAGCGATGGCCAGCGGATCGAGATGCGCATCAGCCCCGAGCGCGTGCTGTCGCTTGTGCATGTGACCCCGGCCAAGTTCCAGGGCCCCACCGCGGCCGACAATCCGTCCTACAAGGTGGTCAGCGCGCTGGAAATGCGGTTCCTGTCGTTCAAGGAACCCGATGCCGAGCGGCTGTATCGCCAGTGCCAGCGCCCTGCAGGCACCAAAGTTTCCCAGAAAGACTGACCGCCAGCGCCGTTCCCGGCGATGAGCGACAACGACTGGCTCCGCCTGGCCGCCCTGGCGATGGCCGCGTTGCTGATCATGCCGGCCGTCCTGCGACTGCCCGGCGCCGTCGGCGGCCGGCGCATGCTGCTGTTCATCGTTGCCTGGCTGGGCATCTTCCTGCTGGTCGGGCTGGCCTACAGCTTTTTCGCCGGCTGAGGCTGGCCGGACGGACCAAGCGCTCCAGATAAGATAACGGTTTCACGCGGATTTTATCACCGGGCGGTGGCGCATCGGCCCACAATCCGTCGCCCTGCCTGTCACCTTGTCTGCCCGTCTCGGGATCGTTTCGTCTTAACCGGAGGAACATATGAACGCCGATCTGCTCAGCCTCGTCCCCAAGGTCGATTTCAACCGCCGCGGTTTCATGGCCACCAGCCTGATCACCGGTTTCACCGTCGCCGCCGGCCCGGTGATGGCGCAGACCGCGATCAAGACCGATGCCACCGGCCTCAATGCCGGCGAAGTGGATATTCCGGTCAAGGGTGGCATGATGAAGGCCTATCGCGCCCAGCCAGCCGGTGCCGGCCCCTTCCCCACCATCCTGGTGGTGCAGGAAATCTTCGGTGTGCATGAATACATCAAGGATACCTGCCGCCGCTTCGCCAAGCTGGGCTACCAGGCGATCGCATCCGACCTCTATGCCCGCCAGGGCGACATGAGCAAGGTGACCGACCTGCAGGGCGCGCTGGCCGTGGCCGGCAAGGTGCCGGACGCGCAGGTGATGGCCGACCTGGACGCCACGGCCGTCTGGGCGGCGAAGAATGGCGGCGACGCCAACAAGCTGGGCATCACCGGCTTCTGCTGGGGCGGCCGCATCACCTGGCTCTATGCGGCGCATAACCCGAAGGTGAAGGCCGGCGTGGCCTGGTATGGCCGCCTGGTCGGCCAGGCCAGCGAACTGACGCCCAAGCACCCGGTCGATATCGCCAAGGACCTGAAGGCGCCGGTGCTGGGCCTCTACGGCGCCGCCGACCAGGGCATCCCGGTCGCCACCGTGGAGCAGATGAAAGCCGCGCTGGAGGCGGCGAAGAAGTTCAACACCTTCTACGTCTATCCCGACACGCCGCATGCCTTCCATGCCGATTACCGCCCGAGCTATCGCAAGGCGGAAGCCGAAGATGCCTGGCAGAAGGCGGTCGGCTTCTTCAAGGTGCATCTGGGCTGAACCGATTGCGGGCCGCCCTTCGCCGGGCGGCCCGCTCAGTTCTCTCCGTCATGCGGGCGGCGATAGATCGCCCCCAGAATCATGCCGACCGTTTCGGGCGCGTCCTTCAGCCCGAGCGGCATCAGCAGGCGCTCATGGGTGAACCAGCGCTCGCCGATCACATCGTCGAATTTGTGTAATTGAGGCTCGGCTGCGGCCAGGGCTTCCAGGTAATGCTGCTGGACGCGTTCGGCGAAGGATGGCGGCTGCAGCTGGTCGACGTAACGACCGGTCATCTCCTGGCCGTAGTCGCGGGCCAGATCGGTGCCCCACAGGCGATAGCGGAAGCGGATGGCGGGCTCGCGTTCCACATCCACCAGCAGCACATGGCCCAGCGCATAGCCGAAATCGAGCGGATCGATGTCCTCGCGCAGCGGAAAACGCCGGCCCCGCCGCCGCTCTTTCCAGTAATCCAGCAGGCGTTCGAGCTGCGGATGCAGAAAATCCACGATGTCTCCCCCCTCTGGTCAGTATGGCGGGCGGGAGCGTATGGCGGCAATCGGGAAAAACAGAAAAAGCCTGTCCTTTGCGGGACAGGCCTTCCGTCAAGGAAGCCGGCGCGGACGCAGCCGCGCGTCTTCCGTGCAGGTCAGAGGCTATCCTTGAGCTGCTTGGACGCCTTGAAGCGCACCGACTTCGAGGCGGCAATCTTGATCGTTTCGCCGGTCTGCGGGTTGCGGCCTTTGCGGGCGCCGCGCTTAGACACTTTGAAGGTGCCGAAGCCGACGATGGTGAAGCCGCCTTCCTTCTTCAGCGACTTCGCCATCGCCGCGAAGACGGCATCCACGGCGTCGCCGGCAGCAGCCTTGGTGGTGCCCGCGGTCTCGCGCACGATTTCGATCAGATCAGCCTTGTTCATCACACCCTCCAAATTCTGCGGATACGCCCGCCAAACAGAATCGGACGATCCGCAGCGGGTGAGAGCAGTTACCACATCCACCGCAGCAGACAAGACCAACAAAGGTCGCCCAAAGCCTTGTTATTCGTGGCTTCAGCGGCAATCGCGATTCGTCGCAGCGCAAAATAAGCGAGTCGCTATCCATTGTCGCGTCGACCCGATTTGATCGAGATCAAAGCCGCGGCGGAAGGCCGCTGGCTAGCCTCCGGCACGCAGAAACATCGGCAACCGAATCCGGGGGAGAGACATCATGCCATTCACCGAACAGCTCTATCTCATCGGCGCCTGCAGCGCCTTCGTCATCTTCGCCGTGGCGCTGGTATTCTGTCGCGCCACCTCGGCCGACCTGCCGAAGTAAGTCAGCCCAGCAGCGACCTGTGCAGGAGGGCGCGCAAGGCGCCTTCCCGCACCATGCTTTTGGCCGCCGCCAGATCCGGCGCCAAATAACGATCCTCTGCCATCATCGGCACGGCATCGCGCAGCAGATTCTGCGCCTGCTGCAGATGTTGGCTGGTGCGCAGCGGCGCGCGCAGATCCACGCTCTGCGCGGCGCAGAGCCATTCCACCGCCACGATGCCGGCGGCGTTCTCGGCCATGGCCAGCAGGCGATAACCGGCATGGGCCGCCATGGAGACGTGGTCTTCCTGATTGGCCGATGTGGGGATGGTGTCGATGCTAGCCGGATGGGCGCGCTGCTTGTTCTCCGACGCCAGCGCGGCGGCCGTCACCTGCGCGATCATGAAGCCCGAGTTGATGCCGGGATTGGGCGCCAGGAAGGCCGGCAGGCCGCTTAAGACCGGATCGACCAGCAGCGAGATGCGGCGCTCGGAGAGATTGCCGATCTCGGCCAGCGCGATGGCGATGATATCGGCGGCGAAGGCCACCGGCTCGGCATGGAAGTTGCCGCCGGAGAGGATTTCCCCACCGGCTTCTTTTTCATTGGCGAAGACCAGCGGATTGTCGGAAACGCCATTGGCTTCGCGCTCCAGCGTGGCGGCCGCCTGGCGCAGCAGATCGAGCGCCGCGCCCATCACCTGGGGCTGGCAGCGCAGGCAGTAAGGGTCCTGCACGCGTTCGTCGCCGGTGCGGTGCGAGGCGCGGATGTCGGAACCATCGAGCAGTTCCAGCAGCAGGGCCGCCACCTCGATCTGGCCCGGCTGGCGTCGCGCGGCATGGATGCGCGGATCGAATGGTGTATCGCTGCCCGCGGCGGCATCGACAGACAACGCGCCCGTGACCAACGCAGCCGCTGTCACGTCTTCGGCGGCGAACAGCCCCGCCAGCGCCAGTGCGGTGGAAACCTGCGTGCCGTTGAGCAGGGCGAGGCCCTCCTTCGCGCCGAGCTTCAAGGGTTGCAGGCCCGCCTTCGCCAGGCCTTCGGCGGCCGGGCATTCGCGGCCGGCAATGCGCATGCTGCCCTCGCCCAGCAAAGGCAGCACCAGATGCGCCAACGGCGCGAGGTCGCCCGAAGCGCCGACCGAGCCCTGCGCCGGCACGCAGGGCAGCACATCGGCATTGAGCAGGGCCTGAAGCGCCTGGATGGTGTTCCAGTGCACACCCGACAGCCCCTGGGCCAGTGAATTGATTTTCAGCAGCAGGATCAGCCGCACGATGGCATCGGGCAGCAGAGGCCCGGTGCCGACGGCATGGCTGAGCACGAGGCGACGCTGCAACTCGGCCACCTGGTCGGGCGCGATGCGCACACGGGCCAGCTTACCGAAGCCGGTATTGACGCCATAGACGGCAGCATCGCCGGCCGCGGCGCGCGCCACGGCATCGGCAGCGGCCTCGACCGGCGCGCGAGCGGAAACATCGATTTCGACGGCGAAGGCGCCGCCACGATAGAGCCGGGCCAGATCGGCGAGCGTGAGCGTTCCGGGCGTCAGTCGATAGGCCACGCGCATCCCCCATTCTGCGGCTTGAGACGAGTATAGGCTAAGACCGGGCTGGTCAGGTTGTCTATACATGATTATTTGACTTGCCGTCTTTCGCGGCACGGTTTTTAATTAGGCATTCGCGCCGGGGCCAATGGCGGCCCCGACCGCAGCCTTCCGGGGGATCAACCACATGAAAAATATGAAGATTCTGGGCACCGCCGCTGTCCTGGCCCTGTTCGCCGGCGCACCCGCCATGGCGCAGGACATGCCGAAGGTGGTGCTGGGCATGAGCGGCTGGACCGGCTTCGCGCCGCTGACCCTGGCCGCCGATGCCGGCCTGTTCAAGAAGCGCGGCGTGGATGTCGAGATCAAGTTCATCCCGCAGAAGGAACGCCATCTGACGGTGGCCGCCGGCGCCACCCAGGCCGTGGCCACCACGGTCGATACCTTCGTGGCCTGGACCTCAGCCGGCGTGCCGCTGACCCAGGTGCTGCTGCTCGACAAGTCGAAGGGCGGCGACGGTCTGGCCGTGCGCAACAACATCAACTCGGTGAAGGACCTGAAGGGCAAGACCATTGCCGTCGACGGTGCCGGCACCACGCCGTATTTCGTGCTGATGGTGATGCTGAAGCGCAACGGCATGGGCCCGAAGGACGTGCAGTATGCCACCCTGGCGCCGAACCCGGCAGCCCAGGCCTTCGTCGCCGGCCAGTACGATGCGGCCTCGACCTACGAGCCGTATCTGTCGTCGATCCGCAATGCGCCGGACAAGGGCAAGATTCTGCACACCACGATCGAGTACCCGGTGGTGGTCGACATGCTGGCCTTCCAGCCCGACTACATCAAGAAGAACCCCAAGACCGTGCAGGCGGTGGTGAACGGCTTCTTCGACGCGCTGGACATGATCAAGAAGGAGCCCGACAAGTCCTACGAGATCATGGGCGCCAAGGTGAAGCAGACCGGCCCGGATTTCGCCAAGTCGGCCGCGTTCATCGCCTGGCAGGACAAGGCTGCCAACCAAGCCTATTTCAAGGGCGACCTGCAGGCCTTCATGAAGGAAGCCGCCGACATCCAGCTTGAATCCGGCGTGATCAAGAAGATCCCCGACCTCAAGCCGATGGTCGACGACAGCTTCATCAAGTAAGGGTTTTCCGTTGTTCGAACCGCTTAAACCCGTTTCCCCAGGGCGCCGCACCGCCCTGGGGATTCTCTTTTTCGTGGTCTTCCTCGGCCTCTGGGCCGCGGTGACCTATGGCGGCATCGTGCCGCCGCTGTTCCTGGCCGATCCGCTGAAGGCGGCGCTGGCCGGCGTATCGCTGTTCACCGAATACGGTTTTGCCGGCGATGTGGGCGTCACCATCTGGCGCGTGG
>JBKBJT010000026.1:0-46889 GCA_046294345.1 Ferrovibrio sp. | reverse complement strand
CGTGGCCAAGCCGATCGGCCAGCGTATCTCGAACATGACCCTGCTGCGCACCGGCCAGCCGATCGATCCCGCCAAATCCTACACCGTGGCTGGCTGGGCTTCGATCAACGAGGGTACCGAAGGCCCGCCGATCTACGACCTGGTCGGCAAATACATCGCCACGCAAAAGACGGTGAAGATCGAAGAAAACCGCAGCGTGAAAGTCGTCGGCGCCGATCAGCGCGGCATCGCCGGCTGACCGGACCCCGGAGGAGGAAACAACAATGACCGAGACGAAAGACAAACCTTCACGGCGCAGCTTCCTGAAAAAATCGGCGGCGGCCGGCGGCTTCACCCTGCTGGCCGGGGCGGGTGTGGGCGAGGCGATGGCCGCCGGCGACGACAACCTGCCGCCGAACGTGCCGGAATGGATGAAGACCCTAGGCTCGGGCGTTACCGCCAACCCATACGGCTCGCCTTCGCCGTTCGAGAAGAACGTGATCCGGCGCAATGTCGGCTGGCTCACCGCGACCGAGGAATCCTCGATCAACTTCACGCCGATCCATGAACTGGACGGCATCATCACGCCCAGCGGCCTGTGCTTCGAGCGCCACCATGGCGGCGTGCCGGAGATCGATCCGGAGCAGCATCGCCTGATGATCCATGGCCTGGTCGACCGGCCGCTGATCTTCACCATGGACGAGCTGATGCGGTTCCCCTCGGTCAGCCGCATCCACTTCCTGGAATGCCCGGCCAATGGCGGCATGGAGTGGAAGGGTGCACAGATGGCCGGCGTGCAGTTCAGCCATGGCATGGTGCATTGCTGCGAATGGACCGGGGTGAAGCTCTCCACCCTGCTAGCCGAGGTGGGCGTGCAGAAGACGGCGAAGTGGTTGCTGGCCGAAGGCGCCGATGCCGCCGCGATGACCCGCAGCATCCCGCTCGACAAGGCGATGGATGACATCATCGTTGCCTATTCGCAGAATGGCGAACGCATCCGGCCGGAAAACGGCTATCCGCTGCGCCTGCTGGTGCCGGGCTGGGAAGGCAATGTCAACGTAAAGTGGCTGCGCCGCATCAAGGTGGGCGACCAGCCCTGGCACCACCGCGAAGAAACCTCGAAATACACCGACCTGATGCCGGACGGCAAAGCGCGGCAGTTCACCTTCGTGCAGGAAGCCAACTCGGTGATCACCTCGCCCTGCCCGGAAAAGCCGATGAAGTTCGGCAAGGGTTTTTATGAAATCCGCGGCATTGCCTGGTCGGGCTACGGCAAGATCAAGAAGGTGGATATCAGCATCGATGGCGGCATGAACTGGAAGACCGCCGAGCTGCAGTCGCCGGTTTTCTCCAAGAGCCTGACGCGCTTCCGCCTGCCGCTGCAATGGGATGGGCGACCGATGCTGCTGCAAAGCCGCGCGACCGACGACAGCGGTTATGTGCAGCCGACCATCGAGGCCCTGCGCAAGGTGCGCGGCCTGAACTCTATCTATCACAAGAACTCGATCCATACCTGGCGCGTGCTGCCGACCGGCGAGGTGCAGAATGTCCAAGTCGCTTAAGCTGGTCTCGTTGGCCCTGATCTGCGGTCTCGCCTTCCCCGCCCTGGCCCAGGACAAGGCGCCGTCCAAACCCTTCGGCTTCGGCAAACCCGCTACGAAGGAACAGATTGCCGGCTGGGATATCGACGTGCGCGGACCCGACGGCGCCAACCTGCCGCCCGGCAAAGGCGATGTGGCCGCCGGCGAGGAGCTGTACATGGCGCAATGCGCCGCCTGCCACGGCGAATTCGCGGAAGGCGCAGGGCGCTATCCCGAGCTGATCGGCGGCAAGGGCACGCTGAAATCGGAAGACCCGCGCAAGACCATCGACAGCTACTGGCCGCATGGCCCGGGCCTGTTCGATTATATCCGCCGCGCCATGCCGTTTGGCGCACCGCAGAGCTTGTCGCCGGATGAAGTCTATTCCATCGTGGCCTGGCTGCTGAACCAGGCCGATCTGTGGCCCGCCGACAAGGAACTCGACGCGGCCGGTCTGCGCCAGGTGAAACTGCCCAACCGCGACGGCTTCATCGCCGGCGGCGATCCGAGACCAGATGTGAAGCCCGACACATGCATGACCAACTGCCGCAAGGAGCCGCCAAAAATCACCAGCGACCTGGCCGCGCGCCTGGGCGTGACGCCGACGCAGAAAACGGGCGACTGAGCATGCGCCGGGTGGTGCGACGGCGCAGCCTGCTGCTGGCGGGGCTGGTTCTGCTGCCCGGTGCGGCCTTGGCGCAGGCGCAGAAATTCGCCGATCCGCAGCCCAGCATCGACAATCCGCGCAAGATCGTCATCAGCCTGGCGGAGGACGATCCGAAGCGGATCAATGCGGTGATCAGCAACATCGTCAACATCCAGAAATACTACGACGCCACCCAGGTGAAGCTGGCCGTGGTGGCCTATGGACCGGGTCTGGTTGCCGTGCTGAAAGGCCAGAGTCCGGTGACGCAGCGTATCACCGCCCTGCAGGACCTTGAGGTCGAATTCCTCGCCTGCGGCGCTACATTGGATACCATGAAGAAGACCGAAGCCGACCTGCTGCCCGATGTGACGGTAGTGCCCAATGGCCTGCCCGAGATTGTCGAGCGCAGCCTGCGCGGCTGGATCCACCTGCGCCCGTGACCCGGAGGCCTGCCATGCTGTCGCGCCGCACCCTGCTCCGCTCCGCCCTCGCTGCCGGCGCCGTGCCCGCGCTGCTGCCCACCCTTGCGCGTGCGGCCAGGCTGAATGACGATGGCCTGCATGTGCAGGACTGGTGGCTGGAAAGCTTCCTGGACCTGAAGCAGGACATCGAGGATGCCGCCGCCAAGGGCAAACGCGTTGTGCTGAGCTTCGAGCAGCGCGGCTGCATTTATTGCGCCGAGATGCATGAGAAGCATCTGGCCAGCCCGGTGATCAGCGGCTATATCCGCCAACATTTTGAGATGATCCAGCTCAACCTGTTCGGCGGCCGCGAGATCACCGATCTGGATGGCAAGGTCCTGCCCGAGAAGGACATGGCCCGCAAATGGGCGGTGACCACCACGCCCACGCTGTTCTTCCTGCCGCCCGCGCCGGGCCGCGCCTCGGTGAAGGATGCCGCCTCGGCCCGCATGCGCGGCCTGCTCCCACCGCCGGCCTTCTTGGCGATGTTCCGCTTCGTGGCCGAGAAGGCCTATGAGAAAGGCGAATTCCCGGCTTATGCGCGCCAGCATGAAGCCGAGCTGGCCAAGGCCATCGCCGCGGGCACGCCGATCAACTAGACTGGCGGCGTGACCCTGACGCGACAGGCCGCCTACGGCCTTACCCTATTCCTGACTTCCGCCGCCGCCCTGGTCGTCGAGATCGTGGCCGGGCGCATGCTGGCGCCCTATGTCGGCATGTCGCTCTATACCTGGACCGCCGTGATCGCCGTGGTGCTGGCCGGCCTGTCGGTCGGTCACTGGATCGGCGGCCGGCTGGCAGCCCCGCAGGTGGCGCACCAGACCGCCCTGCGCGGCATCGCGCTGGCCCTGCTGCTGTCGGGCCTGACCGCCGGCGGCGCGGCACCGCTGCTGAAGGGCCTGGCCGCACTGCTGGGCGGGGATACTCCGCCATTACTGCTCATCACGCTGCTCGCCGGCGGCGTCTTCCTCCTGCCCAGCCTGTTCGTCGGCATCGTCTCGCCGGTATTGACCAAACTGGCCATCGACGATGCCCCACAGCATCAGGGCCCGATCATCGGCCGAATGTTCGCGCTTGGCGCCGCCGGCAGCATTCTGGGCACGCTCAGCGCCGGCTATCTGTTCATCTCATGGATCGGCTCGACCGGTACGTTGCTGGCCGTGGCGGCGCTGTATCTGGTTTTTGCCATCCTGTTCTGGGCCGGCACAAAGACCAAGGTCGCCCTGCCCCTTGTCGCGCTGGCTCTTGCCGGCAGTTTCGGTCTGGCACAACTGCCCGGTTTCGCCGCGCCATGCGAGCGGGAGAGCGATTACTACTGCATCCGCATCGTCGATTTCGCCCCCCAAAGCGGCCGCGCCTCGGCTGCCATGGTGCTGGATCACCTGGCCCACAGCATCAACGACCGCGACGACCCCGGCCTGCTCTACAGCCCCTATCTGCATTTCGTGGCGCTGCGCACCGAACGCCTGCTGCAGGGCCGCGCGCCGCAGGCCTATTTCATCGGTGGCGGTGCCTTCACTTTGCCGAGGGCCTGGGCCGCGCGTTTTCCTGAGGCGAAACTGACGGTGGCCGAGATCGATCCGGCCGTTACCGCCATGGCCGCCAAAGCGATGTGGCTCGATCCGGCCGCACCGGCGCTGGATATCCGCCATGCCGATGCGCGCCGCACGCTCGACATCCTGCCCCCGGCCCAGCGTTTCGACCTGATCCTGGGCGATGCTTTCCACGATTACGCGATTCCGCCCCATCTGGTGACGCGTGAATTCCACCAGTTGCTGCTGCGCCGGCTGGCGCCCGGCGGCGCCTACGCGATCAACGTGATCGACCAAAGCGAGAACCCGCGGTTCACCTTCGCGCTGGTGAAAACCATGCAGCGCGATTTTCCCGCCGTGGAAGTCTGGCTCGACGATGAAAGCCGCCGGCGCGGTGGTCGCGTGACCTTCGTCGTCCTCGGCCTGCTGGAACCAAGCGAAACCGCAACGCTGCGTGCGGCCGAACCCTTCCGCCGCACATGGCTGCGCTGGCCACAAGACGACCTCGATGCCCGCATCGCGGCGGCCGATGTTCCCGTCCTGACCGACGATTTCGCGCCGGTCGACCGGTTAATGGCCGGGTTCGTGCTTCGTCCGGATGAAATGCTGCGCTGAGCGGCCTAGGCCGGAATCTGGCCGGCGCTCTGCGCGGCCTTGCGGGCGCGGAAACGGTCGATCGCCTCGGCCACCTCGCCGGCGAGTGCCGACGCATCGCGATCGGGGTTGAAAAAGGCCAACACGGCCTCGCCCAGGGTTTTCAGCAGGTCCAGCGGTTTCTGCCAATCCGGGCCATAGACAAAACTGACGCCCTGTTCGGCGATCTGCCGGGCCGCCTGCAGCAGGCGGTCGCAAATCTGGCCCACATGGGCGAATTCTGTATCGGCCACGCGGCGCTGGATGTCCTCGGTTGAGCTGATCAGGTCGCTCAGCATCGCCAGCGTGCCGTCGTCCGGCGACAGGCCGGACTGGTAGACCGGAACGATCTGCTCGGCGACGAAGGCGATGCGGAATGCCGAGGCCCGCAGGCGCTGGCGATTGATCTCCTCGTTCGCCATCATGATCTCGTGCCGCAGGCTATGGGGATCAATCGTCTCGCCGGTCAGTTTAGCCCGCATCGGATTGGGCACATGGATATGCTGGATCGAACTGCTGCCGCGTGCATCGCTGCGACGACGATCAGGCCCAATATAGTCCGACGTCACCACGAAGGGCTTGCGATTCAGGCCTACGGCTTCCACCCGGTCCAGCAAGGCCCGCGTCGAAAGCGGCTTGACCAGCAGATCGTCGGCGCCGGCATCGATGATCCGCCGCACCAGGGACTGCGGCGGTTCCCAGACGGTGAGAATCACCGGCAGATAGGGATTCACCCCCAATTGACCATGACGCAGCTCACTGGTCAGGGCAATGGCATCCCCGCCCGGCATCTCGGCTGCCATGAAAACCAGATCCGGCTGCGCCACGTGCAGAAGATCGGAGAATCCTTCCAGGCTGTCGAATTCCCGCAGATGCGTATAGCCGGCGCTCATCAGGGCCTGACGGTACAGCCGTCGCGTACCCAGTGCGGGATCGCCATATAAAATCCGCACCTCAGCGCGCCGCTCAGCAGGTATCATGTGGCGATCCTACGAAGCCTTCGCGCCTGCAACAAGAGACAGGCCTAGGATTTGGGCCGCGGTTTCGCCCGGGTGGTCGGCTTGGCCTCCAGCGGATTTTCCGGCCAGTCATGCTTCGGATACTGACCGCGCATTTCTGCCCGCACAGCGCGATAACTGGTCTGCCAGAAACCCGCCAGATCGCTGGTCACCTGCAGCGGCCGGCGTGCCGGCGACAGCAGGTGCAGCACCAGCTTCACCTGGCCGCCGGCAATCGTCGGGGTATCGGCATAACCGAACATTTCCTGCAACCGCACGGCCAGCACCGGCACATCGCCATGGGTGTAGTCCAGCGGGATGTTCGAACCCGATGGTACATGCCAGTGCGTGGGCGCTTCCGCGTCCAGCGTCTTCTGCTGCGCATAATCCAGCTGATGCGTCAGCGCCGCATGCAGGTCGATGCCATCAAGCTGCGAGAATTTTGCCACACCATCGAGATAGGGGCTCAGCCATTGCCCAAGACGATCCAGCAATGCGGCATCGTTCATATCCGGCCAGTCCACCGCGGCAGGCAGGTGACGGCGCAACAGGGCGACGCGGGCCTGCCATTGCCGCAAGGCCGGCGTCCATGGCAGTACATCGAGACCGGCCTTGCGAATGGCCTGCAGCAATGCCTCGCGGATGGCCTCCGGCGACGGCTGCTTCAGCGGTTGTTCGCGCAGGACCAGCGCACCAAGACGTTTCTGCCGCCGCGCCGCCACGGCTTGGCTGCGCTCATCCCATTCCACGGTATCAGCGGTTTCAATCAGATCGCCGAACAACTCTTCCAGATCGTTTTCGGCAATCGGCGCCGCCAGGAAAACCCGCGCGTCGGCCTGGGCGCCATCCACCTCGGCCACGGCCAGATAGGATTCGGCACTCAAGGGATCGAGCGGATCGAGTTTCGCGCCGCGCCCGCCGCTGAGCAGGAAGCTGCCGGCCGCGCCGCGTTTCTTCGCGATACGGTCAGGGTAGGCCAGCGCCACAAGCCGGCCAGCGTCTTCCACCGGTCCTGCATGCAGCGGTACGCCGATCTGCCGACGCCAGTCGGACGCCAGTCGACGGATCTGCCGTACCGCATTCATGTCGACCCGCAGGCCGTGAGGCGCAGTATGGCGTTCGCTCTCGCCGGCCACGATTTCCAGGCGCCAGCGCAGATCGGTATCGCGCGGCGCGCCTTTTGGAGCCCGCGCGATGTCGCGTTCGCCCAGCAGGGCCGCCAGCGCACAGGCCAGACCGCCCAGGCCCAGCTCCTTGCCACGGATCACCATATGCGCGAGCCTGGGATGCAGCGGCAGTTCGGCCATCGCCCTGCCGTGCCGGGTGATCAGGCCAGCCTTGTCGATGGCGCCGAGTTCGCGCAGCAATTCCTGCGCATAAGCCATCGCTGCATCGGGCGGCGGATCGAGCCACGGCAGGGTTTTCGCATCGCGCACGCCCCAGGCCGCGAGGTCGAGCGCCAGCGGGGTAAGGTCGGTGACCGCGATTTCGGGCGCCGTGAATTTCGCCAGTCCGCCATGGGCGGCTTCAGCCCACAGGCGATAGCAGATGCCCGGCCCCAGACGGCCGGCGCGACCGCGCCGCTGATCGGCGGAGGCCTGGCTGACACGCAGCGTTTCAAGCTTTGCCATGCCGGTGGCGGGCGAGAAGCGCGGCTGGCGCATATAACCGCTGTCGATCACCACCCGCACGCCTTCAATGGTGAGCGAGCTTTCGGCAATCGAGGTGGAGAGCACCACCTTACGCCGGCCGGGTGGACTGGGCCGCAGGGCGGCATCCTGTTCCTCCCCCGCCAGATCGCCATAGAGCGGCATCACCGTGGCCTGAGCCGGCAGCCGCGCCTCAGCCAGCAGGGTTTCCACCCGCCGGATTTCGGCAATCCCGGGCAGGAAGACCAGGATGTCACCCTCGGTTTCATCCAGTGCGGCGCGCACGGCATCGGCCACGGCAGGCTCGATCCGCCCCTGCGGCGCCACGGGCAGCCAGCGGGTCTGGACCGGATAGCTCTGGCCTTCTCCGGTCACCACCGGACAATTGCCCATCAGCCGGGCAAACGGCGCGGCATCCAGCGTGGCCGACATGGCAATCAACTTCAGGTCGGGCCGCAAGGCGCCCTGGGATTCCAGGCACAGGGCCAGCGCCACGTCGGATTCCAGCCCGCGTTCGTGACATTCGTCGAACAGGACCGCGGCGATACCCTTGAGTTCCGGATCGCGTTGCAGCCGGCGCAGGAAAACGCCATCGGTATTCAACTCAAGACGCGTCCCTGGCCCCACCTTGCTGTCGAGCCGGACGCGGTAACCGACCGTTTCGCCCACGCTCTCGCCCAGCAGGCTGGCCATGCGCCGCGCCGCCAGCCTGGCAGCCAGCCGGCGCGGCTCGAGCACGATGATGCGGCCGTCCTTTGCCCAGGGCTGCTCCAGCAAGGCAAGCGGCAGCAGCGTGGTCTTGCCCGAACCCGGCGGCGCCTGCACCACGAGGTTCGCCGATTGGTTCAGCGCCTCGGTGACAGCCGGCAACACGGTCTGGATCGGCAGCGCATGGGTGAGTTGCAATTTTTGCAATGTTCGCGAGTCCGGCAACCTGAAATGTTAACGCTTTAGAGCCATTCCAGAGCAATGTCAGAAATCCCACTCCCTGCCGCCGCCTCCAGTTCCTCGACGCTTCTGAAAGCGATGGCGATGATGGTGGGGTCCACCCTCTGCTTCGTCGTCATGCATGCCTTGGTCGCCAAGGTGTCGCAAGGGCTGCCGCCGGTGGAAGTGGCCTTTTTCCGCAATCTTTTTGGCTTTCTGGTGCTGTTCCCCGCCATCGCGCGCAGCCGTTTCACGGCTTTCCGCACCACCAAGCTGCATCTGCACGCGGTGCGCGGCGTACTGAACAGCACCTCGATGATGATGTTCTTCACGGCGCTGGCCATCACGCCCTTGGCCGAGGCCACCGCGTTGTCCTACACGGCGCCCCTGTTCATGACCATCGGCGCCGTTTTTGTTCTGGGCGAGACGTTGCATGCCCGGCGCATCACGGCCCTGGTGATCGGTTTCATCGGCGCGCTGATCGTGCTGCGCCCGGGCTTTGTACCAATCGGGCTTGGTCCGCTGCTGGTGCTCGCCTCGACGGTGCTGTGGGCCGGATCGATGATCGACATCAAGATTCTGGCCCGCACCGATTCAAGCCTCACCATCGCGACCTACATGACGGTGTTCCTGATGCCGATCACCCTGGTGGCCGCATTGTTCGTCTGGCAATGGCCGACCTGGGAGCAGCTCGGATGGCTGCTGCTGCTCGGCGCCTGCGGTTCGGCCGGGCACATGCTGTTCACCGAATCCTTCCGCCATGCCGACACCACCGTGCTGATGCCGCTCGATTTCACCAAGCTGATCTGGGCCTCGGCTATCGGCTTCCTGATCTTTGGCCAGGTTCCGGATATGTGGACCTGGCTGGGCGGCACCGTCATCTTTGCGAGTGCCACTTATATATCCTATCGCGAGCATCAACTGGCCCGCCGCAAGGCGCGAGACGCGGCGGAAGGCGGATCGGCGGGCTAAATGCCGCGAAGATGGGCATAAACTTCGTTAACTGTCGCTCAAAATGTTGTCAGCACAGAGCTATTTACAAGTCCGGCCGAATCCCGTTTGATTTGCACCGCGTTCGGAATACCGACGCCAGGGAGCAAACAACATACGTCCGGACATGGCCGAAGAATATATTCTCGCGACTGAAGGCCTGACGAAGGAATTTGCCGGCTTCATCGCCGTCAAAGACGTCAATCTCAAAATCCGCAGGCACAGCATTCATGCGCTGATCGGCCCGAATGGCGCCGGCAAGACGACGTGTTTCAACCTGCTGACCAAGTTCCTGACCCCCAGCCGGGGCAGGATCACCTATAACGGTCGCGACATCACCAGCCACAAGCCGGCCGACATCGCCCGCAGTGGCATGGTGCGCTCGTTCCAGATCTCGGCGGTATTCCCGCACCTCAGCCTGCTGGAGAACGTGCGCGTCGCGCTGCAACGGCCGCTGGGCACCTCGTTCCATTTCTGGAAGGCTGAAGACAGCCTGAATGCGCTGAATGCCCGCGCCGAGGAACTGCTGGAAGCCGTCGGCCTGATCGAATACCGCAAACATACCGCCGTCGAACTGCCCTATGGCCGCAAACGCGCGCTCGAAATCGCCACTACCCTGGCCCTGGAGCCGGAGATGATGCTGCTGGACGAGCCGATGGCCGGCATGGGGCATGAGGATATCGAGAAGATTTCCGACCTGATCAAGCGTGTGGCCGCCAACCGCACCGTGCTGATGGTGGAGCATAACCTGAGCGTGGTGGCCAAGCTTTCCGATACCATCACGGTGCTGCGCCGCGGCGAAGTGCTGGCGGAAGGCAATTACGAGACCGTGTCGCGCAATCCGGAAGTGATCGAAGCGTATATGGGGACCGGCCATGCATAACGGCAGCAGCGAACTGGCCGTCCGCGACCTGAATGCCTGGTATGGCGAAAGCCATATCCTGCATGGCATGCAGTTCGAGGTGCAGAAGGGCGAAGTCGTCACCCTGCTGGGCCGCAACGGCGCCGGCAAAACCACGACGATGAAGGCCCTGATGGGCATGATCGCCAACCGCAAGGGCTCGGTGCTGTTCGAGGGTGAGGAGCTGATCCATCTGCCCTCCAACAAGATCGCCAAGCGTGGCCTGGCCTTCTGTCCGGAAGAGCGCGGGATTTTCGCCAGCCTGAACGTCTACGAGAACCTGACCCTGCCGCCGGCCGTGCGGCCGGGCGGCATGAGCCTGGACGAGATCTATCAGATATTCCCCAACCTGAAGGAACGCCTGAAAAGCCAGGGCACCAAGCTGTCGGGCGGCGAGCAGCAGATGCTCGCCATCGGCCGCATCCTGCGCACGGGCGCGAATTTCCTGCTGCTGGACGAGCCGACCGAAGGCCTTGCCCCCGTGATCGTGCAGCAGATCGGCGCCATGATCCGGCTGCTGAAATCCAAAGGCTATACCGTGTTGCTGGTGGAGCAGAATTTCCGCTTCGCCAGCACCGTTGCCGACCGCCACTACGTGGTCGAGCACGGCAAGGTGATCGACATGATTGCGAACGATCAGATCGCCGCCAATACCCAGAAACTCGAGTCCTATCTCGGGGTATAAGTTCAACCAGGAGGAAGCACCATGCGATTCAAGCATTTGTTTGTGACGACGGCCGCCGTGCTGGCAGCCGGGGCCGCCAATGCCCAGATGTCTGACGGCGTGATCAAGATCGGCGTGATGAACGATCAGTCGGGCCTGTATGCCGACGTGTCGGGCCCGGGCGGTACCTGGTCGGCCAAGAAGGCGGTCGAGGATTACGGCGCCGCCGCCAAGGGCCTGAAGGTGGAAGTGGTCTTCGCCGACCACCAGAACAAGCCCGATATCGGCTCGAACATCGCCCGCCAGTGGTATGACGTCGACAAGGTCGACGTGATCGTCGACGTGCCGACCTCGTCGGTGGCGCTGGCGATCAACCAGATCACCAAGGAAAAAAACAAGGTGTTCCTCGGTTCCGGTCCGGCGACCGCCGACCTGACCGGCCCGGCCTGCTCGCCGAACACCATCCACTGGACATATGACACCTGGGCTCTGGCCAACGGCACCGGCAAGGCGATCGTGCAGACCGGCGGTAAGAGCTGGTTCTTCCTGACCGCCGACTACGCCTTCGGCCATGCGCTGGAGCGCGACACCAAGGCGGTGGTTGAATCCAACGGCGGTAAGGTTGTCGGCGCGGTCCGCCATCCCTTCCCGGGCACTGACTTCTCGTCCTTCCTGTTGCAGGCCCAGGCCTCGAAGGCACAGATCATTGCTCTCGCCAATGCCGGCGGCGACACCATCAACTCGATCAAGCAGGCCTCGGAATTCGGCATCGTCGAAGGCGGCCAGAAACTGGCCGGCATGCTGATGTTCGACACCGACATTCATGCGCTGGGCCTTAAGACCGCCCAGGGCCTGAACTTCACCACCGCCTGGTACTGGGACATGAACGACAACAACCGTGCCTTCGCGAAGGATTTCGCGGCGGCCAATGGTGGCAAGATGCCGACCATGGTTCATGCCGGCATCTACTCCTCGGTGATCCATTACCTGAAGGCCGTCGAAGCGCTGAAGAGCGATGCCGATGGCGCCAAGGTAGTGGCCAAGATGAAGGAAATGCCCAGCGAGGATAAGCTGTTCGGCAAGGGTACCGTCCGCGAGGATGGCCGCCACATGCACGACATGTACCTCGTCGAGGTGAAAAAGCCGGGCGAGTCCAAGAAGCCCTGGGATTACCTCACCGTGAAGAAGACCATTCCGGCCAACGAGGCCTTCCGTCCGTTGAACGAAGGCAACTGCCCGCTGGTCAAGAAGAGCTGAGCGTAAACCGCAACCCGGAGCCGCCTCAGAGCGGCTCCGGCGAGCGGCCCGCAGCCTTGCAGTCTGTGGCCGATGGGGCCGCAAACTCAAAGACTGCCGGTTTAGGCGAAATTAAAGAGATTGCGTAAAGAGGGGGCATTCCAGCGATGTTTGAGCTGCTTGGCATAGCGCCGCAGGCCTTGTTCGGCCAGCTGCTGCTTGGTCTGATCAACGGCGCCTTCTATGCCATGCTCAGCCTGGGCCTGGCCGTGATTTTCGGCCTGCTCAACGTCATCAACTTCACCCATGGCGCGCAGTATATGATGGGCGCCTTCTGCGCCTGGATGCTGCTGAACTGGGCCGGCATTCCCTATTGGGGCGCCTTGATCATCGCCCCCATCGTCATCGGCGCCTTCGGCATCGTGCTGGAGAAGGTCTTCCTGAAACGGCTGTATCATCTGGATCATCTCTACGGCCTGCTGCTCACCTTCGGCCTCGCCCTCATTATCGAGGGCATCTTCCGCAAGCAGTTCGGCTCCTCCGGCCTGCCATACACCAACCCGATCCCCGGCGGTACGCGGCTCGATTTCATGTTCCTGCCCTGGTATCGCGGCTGGGTCGTGGTGGCCTCGCTGGTGGTCTGCCTGGGCACCTGGTTCCTGATCGAGCGCACCAAGCTGGGGTCCTACCTGCGTGCCGCCGTCGAACGGCCGGACCTGGTGCAGGCCTTCGGCATCAACGTGCCGCGCATGATCACGCTCACCTACGGTTTCGGTGTCGGCCTGGCCGCGCTGGCCGGCGTGCTGGCCGCACCGATCTACAGCGTGAACCCTCTGATGGGTTCCAATCTCATCATCATCGTTTTCGCCGTGGTGGTGATCGGCGGCATGGGGTCGATCCTGGGCGCCATCATCACCGGTTTCGGTCTGGGCGTTATCGAGGGTCTTACGAAAGTGTTCTATCCGGAAGCCTCCAACACCGTCATCTTCATCATCATGGCCATCGTGCTGATGCTGAAACCTGCCGGCCTGTTCGGCACGCCGAAGTGAGGACCGGATCATGAGCATGATGACCGCCGGCACCACCAAGAACCGCGATCTGCTGATTTTTGCCATCCTGATCGCCATCGCTGCCGTCGCACCGGCACTGGTCTACCCTGTATTCCTGATGAAGGTGCTGTGCTTCGCGCTGTTCGCGCTCGCCTTCAACCTGCTCATCGGCTATGTCGGCCTGCTGTCCTTCGGCCACGCCATGTTCTTCGGTGCCGCCGCCTATATCAGCGGCTATGTCGTGAAGGCCTGGGGCTGGTCGCCCGAACTGGGCATTCTGGCCGGAACCGCCTGCGCCGCCCTGCTCGGCCTGATCACCGGCAGCTTGGCGATCCGCCGTCAGGGCATCTACTTCGCCATGGTGACGCTGGCGCTCTCGCAGATGGTGTTTTTCTTCTGCGTCCAAGCCCCCTTCACCGGCGGCGAGGATGGGATCCAGGCGATCCCGCGCCGGCCGCTGTTCGGCGTTTTCGACATCAAGGACGATCTCAGCTTCTTCTATCTGGTGCTGGCCGTCTTCGCCTTCGGCTTCCTGGTGATCTGGCGGGCCATCCATTCGCCCTTCGGCCAAGTCCTGAAGGCAATCCGCGAGAACGAGCCGCGTGCCATTTCGCTGGGCTACCGGGTGGACCAGTACAAACTGCTGGCCTTCGTGCTGTCGGCCTCGCTGGCCGGCATGGCAGGCGCCACCAAGGCCCTGGTGTTCCAGCTCGCCTCGCTCACCGACGTCACTTGGCAGATGTCGGGCGAAGTGGTGCTGATGACCCTGGTGGGCGGCATGGGCACGGTATTCGGCCCCATCGTCGGCGCCGGCGTGATCATCACCATGCAGAACTATCTCGCCGGCTTCGGCGAGTGGGTGCTGGTGATCCAGGGCGCCATCTTCGTGGTGGTGGTGATGGCCTTCCGCAAAGGCATCGTCGGCGAAATCCAGGCCTGGTGGCAGCGGCGTAACCGCCAAGCCTGAGAAGTGGCAGGGCCGGCTCAGCCGGCCTTACTGCCCAGCCCGATCCGCCCCCGGTCATAGGCCTGGGTTGCCCGTCGGCACCAGGACGAATTATCCAGATACCATTGCACCGTGGCCTTCAGGCCGGCCGCCAGATCGTATTGCGGACGCCAGCCCAGTTCGCGCTCGGCCTTGGATGGGTCGATGGCATAGCGGGCGTCATGGCCGGGCCGATCGGTGACGAAGGTGATCAGTTCGGCATATTTGCTGCCGCCCTGACGCGGCACCAGGTCGTCGAGGATGGCGCAGAGCCGATGCACGAGGTCGATGTTGCGCTGCTCGCCGCGCGCGCCGACCAGATAGGTCTCGCCGGCCTGGCCCTTCTCCACAGCCAGCTGCAGGGCAGCGGCGTGATCCTCCACATGAATCCAGTCGCGCACCTGCTCGCCCCGGCCATAGATCGGCAGGGCCTTGCTTTCCAGGGCGTTCAATATGGTGAGCGGGATCAGTTTTTCCGGGAACTGATACGGCCCGTAATTATTACCGCAATTGGTGACCAACACCGGCAGGCCATAGGTGCGGCCGAAGGCGCGGGCCAGATGGTCGGCGGAGGCCTTGCTGGCGGCATAGGGCGAATTCGGCTTGTAGGGGCTGTTCTCGTCGAACAAGCCGCTGGCGCCCAACTCGCCATAGACCTCGTCGGTCGAAACCTGCAGATGGCGGAATTGCCCCTGCGCCGTGGCATCGAGGCCGCGCCAGTGATCCAGCGCCGCCTCAAGCAGGACGAGACTGCCGGTCACGTTCGTTTCAATGAATGGCGCCGGGCTGTCGATCGAGCGGTCGACATGGCTCTCGGCCGCCAGATGATAGACCGCCACCGGCCGGGTCTCGGCATAGATACGCCGGATCGCCGCGCGGTCGCAGATATCCACCTGCTCGAAACGGTGCAAATCCGGATAAGGCAGGGCGGCGATATTGTCCGGGTTGCCGGCATAGGTGAGCTTGTCGATGGTGACGACGCGGCGCTTCTGCGCATTCAGCCGGCGGACCAGGGCGGAGCCGATGAAACCGGCGCCGCCGGTAACAATGACGGTCATGGATGGGTCTCCCTGGGCCCTGTATAGCGGAGCCCTGGATGCCCCGGAAGGTCCGGGCTGCCGGTGCTGCCACAAGATGGCAGCAGGGTGGCAACCGGACCCGCCCTGCCGCTTGGCGCTGGCCTCGTCCCACCCCATATTGGCAGCCATGAGCCAGTCCCCCGCCCCCCAGAGCATGGAACGCGAGATCGAGGATCCGGACCGCTTCGCGGACGCGAATTTCCCTGATTTCGTGCCCCATCGCCCGCCCCGACCGGAAAAAAGCGAGGGCGGCATCGCCTATGACCTACAGGCCCCCTATGAACCCCGCGGCGACCAGCCCCAGGCCATCGCCGAACTGACCGGTGGCGTACAGGCCGGCGAGCGGGATCAGGTGCTGCTGGGCGTCACCGGTTCAGGCAAGACCTTCACCATGGCGCAGATCATCGCGCGGTCCGGCCGGCCGGCCCTGATCCTGGCGCCCAACAAGACCCTGGCCGCCCAGCTTTACGGCGAGATGAAGGCCTTCTTCCCCAACAATGCGGTGGAGTATTTCGTCTCGTATTACGATTACTACCAGCCCGAAGCCTATGTGCCGCGCAGCGACACCTATATCGAAAAGGATTCGGCGGTTAACGAACAGATCGACCGCATGCGCCACTCGGCCACGCGTGCCCTGCTGGAACGCGATGACGTGATCATCGTCGCGTCGGTATCCTGCATCTACGGTATCGGCTCGGTCGAAACGTATTCGGAAATGACCCTGCCGCTGCAGGCCGGACAGGTGATCGAACGCGATGCGCTGCTGCGCCGCCTGGTCGACCTGCAATACAAGCGCAATGACGTGGCCTTCGCCCGTGGCGCTTTCCGTGTGCGCGGCGATGGCGTGGAAATTTTCCCCTCGCATATGGAAGACCGGGCCTGGCGCCTGTCGCTGTTCGGCGACGAACTGGAAAGCATCGTCGAATTCGATCCGCTGACCGGCCAGAAGACCGGCGACATGACGGCCGTGAAGCTTTACGCCAACAGCCACTATGTGACGCCGAAGCCGACGCTGAATCAGGCGATCAACCAGATCAAGGTGGATCTGCAGCTGCGCCTGGATCAGTTGACCAAGATGGGCCGGCTGGTAGAGGCCCAGCGGCTGGAGCAGCGCACCAGCTTCGACATCGAGATGATGATCGCGACCGGCGCCTGTGCCGGCATCGAGAATTATTCCCGCTATCTGACCGGACGCGGCCCCGGCGCGCCGCCGCCGACGCTGTTCGAATACCTGCCCGACAATGCCCTGCTATTCGTCGACGAAAGCCATGTGACGGTGCCGCAGATCGGCGGCATGTTCCGCGGCGACTTCCGGCGCAAGGCCACGCTGGCGGAGTACGGTTTCCGCCTGCCCTCCTGCATCGACAACCGCCCGCTGCGGTTCCGCGAATGGGATCGCCTGCGTCCGCAGAGCGTGTTCGTCTCGGCCACGCCGGGCAAATGGGAACTGGAACGCACCGGCGGCGTCTTCGTCGAACAGATCATCCGGCCAACGGGCCTGATCGACCCGGTCACCGAAATACGGCCCGTGGAGCACCAGGTCGACGACCTGCTGGCCGAGTGCCGCGAAGTGATCCGTAAGGGTTACCGCGTTCTGGTCACCACCCTGACCAAGCGCATGGCGGAAGACCTGACCGAATACATGACCGATGTCGGCCTCAAGGTGCGCTACCTGCATTCCGACATCGATACCCTGGAGCGTATCGAGATCATCCGCGACCTGCGTCTGGGCGTGTTCGATATCCTGATCGGCATCAACCTGCTGCGCGAGGGCCTCGACATCCCCGAATGCGCCCTTGTCGCCATCCTGGACGCCGACAAGGAGGGTTTCCTGCGCTCGGAGACGTCACTGGTGCAGACCATCGGCCGCGCTGCCCGCAACGTGGATGGTCGCGTCATCCTCTATGCCGACAAGATGACCAATAGCCTGCAGCGTGCCATCGCCGAAACGGACCGCCGTCGCGCGCGGCAGCAGGCCTATAACGAAGAGCATGGCATCACGCCCGAAAGCGTGAAGAAGCAGATCGGCGATATCCTGCAATCGGTCTACGAGCAGGATCACTACACGGTGGATGCCGGCGCCGCAAGCGAAGGCCATCTGGTTGGCCATAACCTGAAGGCCTATCTCGCCGAGCTGGAGAAACGCATGCATGATGCGGCGGGCAACCTGGAATTCGAGGAAGCCGCCCGCCTGCGCGACGAGATCAAACGATTGGAAATGAACGAACTGGAACTGCCCGGTTCGATCGCGCGCAAGCCGCTGGGCCTGTCAGAAGATGCCGCCGCCGCGCCGCGGCCGGCGGGTCGCTCGACAGCGGGTCGGGCAGGCTCGCGCCGGGCCTATCGCGGGCGGAAACGCTGATGCCGGTTCCGTCGTCCGCCCCCACCGCGCTGGTCACCGGCGCCAGCCATCGCATCGGCCGTGCCATTGCGCTGTACCTGGCCGGGCGCGGTTATGCCGTTGCCCTGCATTGCAACCGCTCTCGGGATGCCGCCGAGGCTCTGCAGTCCGAGATCGCCGTCTCTGGCGGCCGGGCCGCCATCGTCCAGGGCGATCTGGCACGCCATGGCGATGTGATGCGGCTGGTGGATGAAGCAGCCGCTGCTCTCGGCCCACTTTGCGTGCTGGTCAACAATGCCTCGTTGTTTGACTATGATCACGTCGAAACGGCCACAGAGCAAAGCTGGGACAGCCATCTCGACACGAACCTGAAGGCACCGTTCTTCCTCTCGCAGACCTTCGCCCGTCAATTGCCTCATGGCGTGCAGGGCAACATCGTCAACCTGGTCGATATGCGGGTCTGGCGCCTGACGCCACATTTCGCCTCCTACACCGTGGCCAAGGCCGGCCTGTGGACCCTGACCCAGACGCTCGCCATGGCGCTGGCCCCCAATATCCGGGTGAACGCGATCGGTCCTGGCCCGGTCCTGCCCAGCCCACGCCAGACCGAGGAGCAATTCCGCCGACAATGGGATAGTACCCCGCTGCAGCGCGGCGCCGAACCGGGCGAGATTGCCGCAGCCGTGGGATTCCTGCTTGACGCCCCGGCCATGACCGGCCAGATGATCGCCCTGGATGGTGGCCAGCACCTGCCCTGGCAGCAGAGCGGTCGGCCCTTCGCAGCAGGCACCGGCGAGCCGGAGGAGTGACATGACGATCCATGCCCGCGCCCGCGCCGCCTGGGCGGAAATACCGGTTCCGGCCTTCACAGAGGCCAGCCAGCCGGCCCGCCGCGTCTTCGTGCGCGACCTCCTGCTCGACGCCCTGATCGGGATTTATCCTGAGGAACGTGTCAAATCCCAGAAAATCCTGATCAATCTGGAGCTCTGGGTGGCCGAGACGCCGGGGGAGCCGCCGCGTTCGTATGATGAGGTGGTGTGCTACGAACAGCTGGTGAAGCGCGCCAAGGCCCTGCTTGCCGAGGGGCATGTCGATCTGGTCGAGACCCTGGCGGAACGACTGGCGACGCTTTGCCTGGCCGACGAACGGGTGTTGCGCTGCCGGGTTCGCGTCGAAAAACCCGAAGCCATCGCCGAAGCTGCCGGAGTCGGGGTGGAAATCGAGCGCAGCCGCCGCTGAGGTTGCAATCGGCGGGCCCAGGCGTGTCAGCCTTGACTTTTGCAACCGCGTTCTGTTGCAGGCCGAATTGTGCACAGGGATATTCAGCGACTCGGAACCGGTCTTATCCGCGCCCTTTTTGGCAATACCCCTGTGAATAATTCATATTATATATTTATATCAAATGCTTATATGGAGTCTGCAACTTCGCGCCTAGAGGCAAGTTTCGGTATTGTTAGGCAATGCGACAATCTGCCCTGAGTTTCCCCACAAAGTTATCCACAGCCTTGGGACGCTTTTCTCAACGCCGTGTAATCATTGAGTTTTTATCAGTATGGTCACGTGAATGACTGAACGCGATCCGCAGGCTGATCCTCTTGCGACGGGTGTGGTGCCGGCGGATATCGGCGCCGCCGTGATTGCTCGACATCTGCCTACCCTGCCTCTGGGTCCTGGCATCTATCGCATGATCGATGCCAGAGGCGAGGTGCTGTATGTCGGCAAGGCGCGTTCCCTGCGCAAGCGGGTCACCTCGTATACCAAAACCGATGGCTTAAGCATCCGCATCCAGCGCATGGTGCGCCAGGTGGCGACGGTGGAGATCACCACCACGCATACCGAGGCGGAAGCGCTGCTGCTCGAAGCCAACCTGATCAAAAAGTTGCAGCCGCCCTTCAACGTGCTGCTGAAGGACGATAAATCCTTTCCCTATATCCTGGTGGCGCGCGACCATCCCTTCCCGCGCATCACCAAGCATCGCGGTGCCCGTGACGTGCCGGGCGATTACTTCGGCCCCTTTGCCTCCACCGGCGCCGTGCATGTAACGCTGAATGCCATGTCGCGCGCCTTTCCATTGCGCAGTTGCACAGATAGCGAATTCGCCAGCCGCACCCGGCCCTGCCTGCAATACCAGATCAAGCGCTGCAAGGCCCCCTGCGTCGGCCGCATCGACGAAACCGATTATGCCGCCATTGTCGATGAGGCCCGGGATTTTTTGAGCAATCGCAACCGGCATGTCCTGGAAGACTGGGGCCGCCGCATGCAGGCCGCCTCCGATGCCCTTGATTATGAGGCCGCTGCCGAACTGCGCGACCGTATCCGGGCGCTCGCTCATATCACTCAGAAACAGGATATCAACCTGTCCGAAATCGACGACGCCGACGTGATCGCCATTCATGCGGAAGGCGGTTTGGTCTGCGTCCAGATATTCTTTTTCCGCGCCGGCCAGAATTTCGGCAACCGGGCCTATTTCCCGGCCCATGCCCGTGACGTGGAGATTGGCGAGGTCCTGGATGCCTTCATCGGCCAGTTCTATGCCACACGCGAGCCGCCGCGCCTGATCCTGGTCAATCATGCCGCCGAGAACGTGCCGCTGATCGAAGAGGCATTGAGCAAGCATGCCGGTCACCGCGTCGAATTGCATTGCCCACAGCGCGGCGTGAAACGCCATCTGGTCGAACTGGCGGCTGACAATGCGCGCGATGCCCTGCATCGCCGCATGGCAGAAACCAGCACGCAGCAGCAGTTGCTCGCCGGCGTAGCGGAACTATTCGGCCTGGAAGCGCCGCCGCAGCGCATCGAGGTCTACGACAACAGCCATATCATGGGTCGCCATGCCGTGGGCGCCATGATCGTGGCGGGACCGGAAGGCCTGCGCAAGAACGCCTATCGCAAGTTCAACATCAGGGGCGAAGATATCGAGCCCGGCGACGATTACGCCATGATGAGGCATGTGCTGACCCGCCGGTTCCAGCGTCTGCTGAAAGAGGATGCCGAGGATGAGAATGCCGCCGACTGGCCCGACCTGCTGTTGATCGATGGCGGCAAAGGCCAGCTCAGTGCCACGCTTAAGGTGCTGGAGGAGCTCGGCGTCGACGACGTGCCGGTGGTGGGCATCGCCAAAGGGCCGGACCGCAATGCCGGCCGTGAGCAGTTTTTCCTGCCGAACCGCGAACCTTTCATGCTGGAACCGCGCCATCCGGTGCTGTTCTTTCTGCAAAGGCTGCGCGACGAGGCGCATCGCTTCGCCATCGGCACGCATCGCGCCAAGCGGGCCAAGGACCAGATCAAATCCCCGCTCGACGAGATTCCGGGCATCGGCGCCGCCCGCAAGAAAGCACTGTTGCTGCATTTCGGCTCCGCCAAGGCCGTATCGCGGGCCGGGTTGCCCGACCTGGAGGGGGTGCCGGGAGTAAACAAAACTGTCGCCAAACGCATCTATGACCATTTCCACGGCGGCTGAAACCCGCTCCCATTCCGGGCCCGACTCTGGCCCTGTGCTCCCACCCATGCGATAATCCGACCGCCATGCTGAACGGCCTTCCCAATATCCTGACCGTCTCGCGCATCCTGGCGATTCCGGCGATCTGCGCGGCATTCTTCCTGCCCGGCGCCTGGAGCGCGTGGGTTCCGCTGGCCCTGTTCGCGGCAGCCGGCATCACCGACTGGTTCGATGGCTACCTGGCGCGGAAATTGGGCCAGATGTCGGACCTCGGGCGCTTTCTTGATCCGGTCGCCGACAAACTGCTGGTCGCCGCCGTAATCCTGATGCTGATCGCCTTCGAGCGGATCGACCGCATCACCTGTCTGGCCGCCGTCGTGATCATGTGTCGCGAGATCACCGTGACGGGCCTGCGTGAATTTCTTGCCGAGCTGCGGGTGAAGGTTCCGGTCTCCCGGCTGGCGAAATGGAAAACGACCGTGCAACTGGTCGCTCTAGCCATCCTGATCGTTGGCGATTATGGCCCGGCTGAAATCCCGGTCCGGCTGCTGGGAGAAATCGGCCTGTGGCTGGCGGCGATCCTGACCATCTATACCGGCTGGGATTACCTGCAGACCGGCCTGCGCCACATGGCAGCTGAGCCTGCGAAGGCGCCTGCCACACCGGCTCAAGGCAAGGGAGCGGAGTGATGCGTGTGCTGTATTTCGCCCTGCTACGCGAACGCGTCGGCGTGGCGGAGGAAACCGTCAGCCCCCCCTCAGAAATCCGTACCGTGGGCGATCTGGTCGCGTGGCTGCGCCGGCAGAGCCCGCAACACGATCATGCGCTGGCCGATCCGGCGATGGTCCGCATCGCCGTCAACCAGGATTACGCCCGCCCCGACCATGCCGTGGGGCCGAATGACGAAATCGCCTTTTTCCCACCGGTGACCGGAGGCTAGGCCATGACGGTTCGGGTCCAGCGCGAGGATTTCGACACGGCGGCCGAACTGGAACGATTATCCGCCGGCAATCCCAGGATCGGCGCGGTGGTGACCTTTACGGGATTGGTCCGGGATTTCACCGGATCAGGCGATTCCGGACAGAGCATGACCCTGGAACATTATCCGGGCATGACCGAAAGGCAGCTGGGCGAAATCCTGGCTCAGGCGGAAAGCCGCTGGCCGCTGGAGGCCGCCCTCGTGATCCACAGATACGGCGAGTTAGCCCCGGGCGACCGCATCGTGCTTGTTGTAACGGCCTCGGCCCATCGTCAGGCCGCCTTTGAAGCCAATGCCTTTCTGATCGACTGGCTGAAAACCAAGGCACCGTTCTGGAAACTGGAACAGGCCGGTGGCGAACGCCGATGGGTGGAGGCGAAAACCAGCGATGATGCCGCAGCGGCCCGCTGGCAGCGCTGACCCGGCCTTCACACTACTGGAACTGTAAGAATATCGGTTTACTACCGCCCCTCCGTGTGGCATGTCGTATTTGTTATAGGTCAGTGCCGCGTCATGGTGCCGGCCGCATAAAGTGTGACGTGTGTGAAGCAAATCTTTCCACGATTCCTTGCGGCTCATGATCATTCCCCGCGTCCCGGATCCTTCATCAACCAGTGATATCGCACCGGTTGCGCCTGACCGTATCCGCAGCAAATCCCTGAGAAATCTGCTCAGCTACTGGGACTCCAAGGTGAACCAGTTGCAGCGCCTGCCCTCGCGCGCCGATCTGCAGCCTGACGAGATGGTGCCCTTTCTGCCCTTCGTCGCCCTGATCAATGTACAGACGGGCCAGCCGCGGTTTCAGTTTCGCCTGGTCGGCACCGGCATCGTTGGTGCCATGGGCCGCGAAACCACCAACCGGAATGTCGACGAAGCCCTGTTCGGGGCCAACGCTCCGAATGTCGAGACCTTTTTCAGCATGCCCCTCGACAACCGCGGGCCTGCCTACGCCACCGGCCAATACACGGTTGCGCCCAGTGGGCGGACCCTCGCCTTCGAGACGCTGCTGCTCCCGCTATCGAGCGATGGCACGGCGATCGACATGCTGCTTGGTGGCCTGGTGGGCGAACGCGTCCAGCGTGACGAACAGATTTGCGGCTTCCAATACGATTTCTTTTCGCCGCTCGTGCAAATGGCCGCGCCTTAAGCGCGGCCATCTGGCATCCATCCGAATATCTGTCTGGATTAAGCGGCCGCCTTGCGGCGCGTGGCTGCATCGAAGTCGGCCAGCAGGGCCTGGCAGATGTTGCCCGGTTTAAAACTGTAAGGACCGATTTCCGATACCGGTGTGACTTCGGCAGCCGTGCCGGTGAGGAAACACTCCTGGAAGCCGCTCATTTCCTCTGGCATGATCGCCCGCTCGATCACCTCGATACCGCGTGCCTTTGCCATCGCCATCACGGCCCGCCGGGTGATGCCGTCCAGGAAACAGTCCGGCGTCGGCGTATGCAACTTGCCGTCTTTGGCGAAGAAAATATTGGCGCCGGTGGCTTCGGCGACCTGGCCGCGCCAATCCAGCATCAGTGCATCCTGATAGCCCTCGCGCTCCGCCTTGTGTTTTGAGAGCGTGCAGATCATGTACAGACCCGCCGCCTTTGCCTTGGTCGGCGCGGTATTCGGCGCCGGCCGCCGCCAGTCGCTGATCTGCAGCCGCAGCCCCTTCATCTTGGCTTCCGGCGAGAAATAGCTCGGCCATTCCCATACCGCGATCGCGACATGGATTTTATTCTGCTGCGCCGACACGCCCATCATTTCCGAGCCACGCCAGGCCATCGGACGCACATAACAGTTCGGCATCTTGTTGGCCGCGATGGTCTCCCGGGTGGCACGGTCGATTTCCTCGACCGTATAGGGGATGGTGAAATCCATCAGCTTGGCCGAGTCGAGCAGACGCTGGCTGTGCTCGGTCAGGTGGAAAACCTCGCCGTCATAGGCCCGTTCGCCTTCGAAAACACAGGAGGCGTAATGCAGGCCATGGGTCAGGACGTGTAGTTTGGCATCCCGGAACGGGATCAGCTTGCCATCGAGCCAGATCAGGCCATCGCGGTCATCATAGGGGATCAGAGACATCGGCTGCTCCTTTGGCGAAAAACGGAGTTGGGTATTATTATTACCCTGTGGTTAGTTCAAAAGTAACAATATGATCGATATATGTCAACACTACTGCCATAATTTTCGTACAATGCCAAATTGCCGTCTTGCCAATGCTGGTAAAGGCCAGCTTGAAGCCGGCTATCCCTTTGCGCCATATAGAACATCATGACTGACCTGAAATCGCTGGCGAACCCCCTGTTCCTGCGTGAGGATGAACTCCGCCAGGGCATCGAGCTATTATTTTACGCCTATCGCGATTTTACCCGCGGCCCCGATGAAATCCTCGACCGCTACGGTTTTGGCCGCGCCCATCACCGGGCCCTGCACTTCATCGGCGGCAATCCCGGGATAACGGTGGCCGAACTGCTGGCTATACTGCGGATCACCAAGCAAAGCCTCTCGCGCGTGCTTTCGGCCCTGATTGACGGCGGTTTCGTGCGTCAGCAGCAGGGCACGCGGGACCGCCGCCAGCGTCAGCTTTTCCTCACCGAACAGGGCAAGAATCTGGAAAAGCAGATCAGCATGGTGCAGCAGGCCAAGGTGGCCCAGGCTTATCGCGAGGCCGGCGCCGAGGCTGTCGCCGGCTACCGCAAGGTTCTGGCCGGCCTGATCGACGAGCCGGACCGGCCAGCCATTCTGCGCACCATCCAACGGCGTTGAACCTGCCATGGATCTGGCCGAACCGCATATCCTGATCGTCGATGACGATGAACGCATCCGCAGTCTGCTGACCCGCTATCTCACCGGTCAGAATTTTCGCGTCACCGGTGCCGAGGATGCTGCCGATGCCGCGGCAAAACTCGCGTCTGTCAGCTTCGACCTGCTGATCGTGGACGTCATGATGCCGGGGCAGAACGGCTTTGACTTCGTGGCCGAATTGCGGCGCAAACAGAACCACGTGCCGGTAATCCTGCTGACGGCGCGCGGCGAGGCTGAGGATCGCATCACAGGTCTGGAAACCGGCGCGGATGACTATCTGCCCAAGCCTTTCGAACCGCGCGAATTAACGCTGCGGATCAATTCGATCCTCAAGCGCGCGGCGCGTCCCGCGCCGGCGGCGACCAGCGCGGCAGTACGCTTTGGCGAATTTTCTTTTGACGCGGTCCGCGGCGAACTCAAACGGGGCGAGGACATCATCCCGCTGACTACCGGTGAAGCTCAGCTGCTGCGCGTCCTGGCGCGCAATCCGGGCACGACCATACCACGCGCGGCATTGGCCGATCCGGCCAGCGGCGGCGAAAGCCGCGCCGTCGATGTGCAGATCACACGCCTGCGCCGCAAGATCGAAACCGATCCACGCAACCCGCGCTACCTGCAGACCGTCTGGGGCGAGGGTTATGTGCTCTGGGCGGAATAAAGTGCGATAGGCTGCTGCATGTGGCTCAAACGCTTTCTGCCGCGCAGCCTATTCGGCCGCTGGCTTCTGCTGCTGGTCGGACCGATTGCCGTTCTGCAGGCTTTACTGGCCTATATCTTTTATGAGCGCCACTGGGACACCGTAACCCGGCGGCTGGGCCTTGGCCTTGCCGGCGAAATCGCTCTGCTGGTCGAAATGCGGGATGCCGGCACTGATCCAGCCACTCTGACCGATCTCGTTCTTGGCATGGGCCGTACGCTGGAACTCCAGATCAATTTCCAGCCCGGCGCGAGTTTCCCGCCCGATATTCCGCCCCTGCGTCGCTTCTCGATTCTCGACCGGATGCTGGTTCAGGCATTGGGAGAACGCTTGAAACAACCCTACCAAATCGATGCGCAGCGCGATGACCGCACCGTGATCGTCTATGTACAGCTTTCTGATGGGCTGCTGATGGTCACTGCGCAGGAAAGCCGCGTTTTCTCTGCCAGCACCTATGCCTTCATGATCTGGATGACGGCTGCCTCTGCGTTACTGCTGGGTATCGCGGTGCTGTTCCTGCGCAATCAGATCAAGCCGATTCGTCGTCTGGCCGAAGCAGCCGACGCCTTTGGTAAGGGCCGCGAGATCAAGGATTTCCGACCCAGCGGTGCAGACGAGGTTCGCGCCGCCGCCCGGGCCTTCCTGGCCATGCGCGACCGTATCCGCCGCCATATCCGCGAACGGACAGACATGCTGGCGGGTGTAAGCCACGACCTTCGCACCCCGCTGACGCGCATGAAACTGCAACTGTCGCTGATGCCGGCAAACGAGGAAATCGACGAACTGAAGCGCGACATTGACGAAATGGACAGGATGGTGAGTGCCTATCTGGCATTTGCCCGTGGCCAGAGCGAACAGCCCGCCGAGCCGACCGATCTTGCTCATCTGGTCAATGAATTGGCTGATGATGTGCGCCGACGCGGCCGCGAATTGCAGATCGACATGCCCGAGCACCTGACCCTGCCTCTGCGCCGGCTGAGTCTGAAGCGGGCCCTGGCCAACCTGATCGAAAATGCCCTGCGCTTCGGCCGGACGGTACGCTTGAGCGTCATCCGCATGGAGAAAAGCGTCGAAATCCATGTCGATGATGATGGTCCCGGCCTGCCGGAAAAAGAGCGCCACCGGGTGTTCCGGCCATTTTACCGCCTGGATCAGGCGCGCCATGGCAGCGGCAATGTCGGCCTGGGCCTGACTATCGCGCGCGATGCCGTGCTGGCCCATGGCGGCGAGATCGCCCTGGATAAATCGCCGCTGGGTGGCCTGCGGGTGGTGATCCGACTGCCTGGCTAGGTCAGCCTATTCTTCAGCGGCTTTTTTCGGATCGGCGACGGTGAAACGCCGTTCGCCCTGCAGACGGCCCTTGCTGTCTTTCAGCAATACCGCCCATTCGCCTGGAAAAATGCGGGATTGCGACCAGATGCGCCAGTTGCGGCTCACATCCACGCGGGCCTTAGATCGTCCGACTTCCTCGTCGTTGCGCATCCAGTGGAACCAGAACATTTCCCCGCCGGCGACGACCTGGGTGCAGTCGAGTCGCGCGAAGGCATAGGCTCGTTCCGTACCCGGCGGATAGTCGCCCTCGACAATGCCCTGGGGCTCCAGGTTGATCACGTTGCGGGTCATGGCGAACTGGCGCACGACGCAGTCATGCTCCTGCGCGTCGGCGGGAGGAGCAAGTGTGGTGAGGAGCGCGAGCAGCGCGGTGGCCAGGAAAAAAGTGTTTTTTGTCATTGGGCTGGTCCGTAACAGGATTGTCGGCCGAGGGCACGGCCGGGGTCAATACGCTGCAAATCAGACATTAGGAGTATCAATACATCCGGCCGCCATTCGGCACCGGCTGGTCCGGGCCGATCAGCACCACCTGGCCGTCTGGGTCAGGCAGGCCCAGGACCAGGATTTCCGACATGAAAGAGCCGATCTGGCGAGGCGGGAAATTCACCACGGCGAGAACCTGCCGGCCCGGCAGAGCTTCGGGCGTGTAATGCCTGGTGATCTGGGCGGAAGATTTCTTCACCCCCAGCGGGGCGCCGAAATCGACCCACAGCTTGATCGCCGGCTTGCGTGCTTCCGGGAAAGGCTCGGCACGGATGATCGTGCCAACCCGGATATCGATCCGATGGAAATCGTCGATGGTAATCTCGCCCACCTGCGCGCCTCCCCCTTATGCCGCAGACTGCCAAAAAACAGAAAACGGGCGGGATTTGTACCCGCCCGTTGCGTATCTGGCAAATTGCCGGCCCGGAACCGTCCAAAGACGGTGCCCTAGGGTGACTTATTTCTTCGGCTTGGCAAACGCCTTGCGGAATTCTTCCAGGTTTTCGTTCATCCGCTGGTTGATGAGGTCAAAGGCCTCGCTGTTCGTCTTCGACATCATCTCGGCCAGCTCACGCAGGTTGGCCATAGCCTTTTCCATGGCCTGCTTGGCCGCGTTCGGATCCGGCATGCTGGGGGAGACACCGCCCTTCATCAGGGAAGCCACCTCGGCCGCAGCCTCCTGGAAAATTTCGGCCTGGCGCTTGGCAACCGCCTGGTAGCCTTCCAGCGCCCGCTTGTTGGCAGCGGTGATCGCCTCCAGGTTCTTCTGCTGGGTCGCGGCGAGGGAGGTGGGATCCACACCCGGCAGCTTGAAATCGGCGAAGAGCTTCGCCGGATCAAAGGCGGCGAAGGCGGCGAAAGGATTCTCGGCATTCTTGCTCATGACTGGCTCCCGTGATGCGTGTCTGGAAATCGAGGGCAGCATACCGGCGGCTGCGCGCCGCGTCAATAATTTATTGTGCAGCGCACAATAAATTATTATTTAATAAAAACAATATCATATAAAATTACACCGCAGCTTTATCTCGCATGTGCGAGATGAGGCTGCGGGCAGTCAGAAACCGCATCGCCTGGCCCAGCCGCTTGTCCAGATGGGCCATGGTGGCTGAAAGATCCACACTCTCATCTTTCAGCCAGACCCGCAGGGTGTCCAGATAGACGGCGCCCAGCGCCTTGCGGCGCAGAATCCCGGCCAGACCGGATTGGTCCAGCCCGGCTGAGGCCAAGGTCCAGTCCAGGCCCTGCCGCAGGCCGCCATACAGGAAGCAGGCGAGCGCCGGAGGGTCGCCCGGCAATTCCCGCATCAGGACGCGGATCGCGGCCTTGTGCGGCGTCAGGGCATCAAGCCGCGCCATCACCGCCTCGAACAGCCGATCCTTCGCCAGGGCAGCATCGTGCGAGTCTAGGGGAGCAACATCCCCCAGCGCCGCCAGCATCGCGGCATCAATGCGGTGGGCATACGCGGTCAGCATGTCGGTTTTCGAGGCGTATTTCTGATACAGCGCCCCGAGGCTCACCCCGCTCGCCTCGGCGATGCGGGTCAATGTGACCTGACGCCAGCCCAGTTCGGCAACGAGGTCCAGCATCGCATCGACCGGATCATGTCCGGCAGCCGCCGCGCCACCGGCCTTGCCTGCTGCGCGTTTTCGGGTGGACTGCTTCGCTGCCTTGGCCATGACCGCCTCCCGGTTCGGATGGGTCTAATCTGGTGTCGCCCCCGTCGGGCGGCAAGGTGCTTCAGCCGGCCAATTCCCGCGATCGCTTGGCTGCAGCGGCCACGGCGCGCTCCATCAGAGATGCCAGGCCGTCTGGCGCCATCAGAACGTCCAGAGCCGCCTGCGTGGTTCCGTTCGGACTGGTGACATTCTTGCGCAATTGGGTCGGGCTGTCCGGGCTCTGTCGCATCAGCAGGCCGGAACCGCAGACTGTGGCCTGGGCCAGGCGGGCCGCCAGGGCCGGGTCCAGCCCCGCCTTTTCACCGGCGGCGGCCATGCATTCGGTCAGCCAGAACACATAGGCAGGACCCGAACCGGACACGGCGGTGACGGCATCGATCAGCCCTTCATCTTCCACCCAGGCCACCTCGCCGACAGCGGCGAGCAGGTCGCCGCAGAAGTTCCGCTGTGCGGCAGAAACACCGGCATTGGGGCAGCAGACCGTGATGCCGGCCCCGACTGCGGCCGGCGTATTGGGCATGGCGCGGACGATGGCAGCCTTGCCGCCCAGCAGGCGGTTCAGCGTGGCAATCGTTTTGCCGGCGGCGATCGACAAGATGCAGGCGCCGCTGTTGGCATAGCCGGCATAGGCTGGCGCCACCGCATCCATCACCTGCGGCTTCACTGCCAGCATCACCAGAGCCGGGGAAAAATCTGCAGTAACGGCATCTGCCGAGCCGACCTGCCGGATACCGGCAGGCAGATCAGGCACTGGATTGGGTTCGACGATCACGATGTCGGTGGCGGCGATGCCCTGGCGCAGCCAGCCGGCCAGCAAGGCGCTGCCCATCTTGCCACAACCGACCAAAAGAATGCCCCGGCTCATCCTGCTCTCCTCGCCAGCACCAGAAACGATGCGGGAAAAGTAACCGGATGCCGGGGCCGGGTTAAGGGCTGGCCTTGAAAATCAGGCGCTGCAATTCAATCCGTACGAATCAGGCTTCGCCGACGCATTCGAACATGGCGGCGGCAACCGCATCTTCCGGCGTGCGCCCACCCCACACGAGGAACTGGAAGGCCGGATAGAAGCGTTCGCATTCCGACAGGCCGATTTCCATCAGGTCCTCGATCTGCTCGGTGGTGGCACCATGGCCGCCGCGCAGCAGCAGGGCCTGGCGGAACACCACCATGCCTTCTTCCACCCAGTAGTCGAAATGCCCGATCAGGGCCTTCTCGTTCACATAGGCCAGCAGGGAATGCAGATCGCGGCGGCGATTGGCCGGCACCTTCATGTCGAAGGCGCAGGTGAAACTGAGCGCGCCGAGTTCGTCACGCCAGGAGAACCACATCTGCTGTTCGCAATAGCGGCCGGACACACCGACAGTGAGTTCGTCGGAACCCTGGCGGTCGAACGGCCATTCATGCTCGCCGACGATCTGTTCGACCAGGTCGAGCGGGTTGAGGCGGCTGGTGGTTTCGGCTTCGATCAGTGTCCGCATGCGCTAGCGCTCCCCCTCTGCGGCGTGCCGGTTCTCGGCAGGTACTCCGAAACGGCTGACAAGGTTGGGAATTTGACCCCAGGCGGGGACAACACCGGCCTTCGCCGAGCAAGCCCCCATCCCCTCGGCTGACCATATATGTAGGTGTCGCGAAACAGTAGGCACCATAGATTTAGAGTATGCGGTGGAATCCCACTGTGCAAGGGCGTATTTACGAAAAATTCATGAAATTCGCCTGATCCGGGCGAGAGTTAGGACTGATCGCCGAATCAGCCATTCTGCTTGGATTCGAGCGCGGCGAGCCGTTCGGCGAGGCGGATATTCTCCTCCCGCGCGGCCTCGGCCATGGCCTTCACGGCCTCGAATTCCTCGCGGGTGACCAGGTCAACCTCGGCCAGCGCCTTTTCCAGCCGCTGGCGGAAGGCCTGTTCCACCTCGCCCTTCACGCCGTGCAATGCTCCGAGCGCACCGGTGGCGATGCGGCTGAGATCGTCGAGCAGGCGGTTATCGGTCTGCATGGCGCGACTCCGTGGCAAATAGCTCCTTCCGATATGGCGGGCCGGGACATGAGCCGCAAGCGCCGGAGGCCCTTTTCCACAGGTATTCCGCAGCCAGATAGCCGGGGCCGAAGTGTTGGAAAGCCGGGGGGCGGGTGCTAGGTTCCGCCCCCAACGCACAGATTTACCGGCAGAATTACCGTGACCGAGCAGACCCCCGTCGACGTTTCCGGCGAACGCGCCAATCGTGAAGCCAAGCTGGCCCAATTGCGCCAGTTGGGGCTGGATCCTTACGCCGCGCCGAAATTCCCCAAATCTCACAAGAACGCGGCGGTGCATGAGGCCTATGCCCATCTGCAGCCCGACGAGCGCACCGACGACAGCGTGGCCGTGGCCGGCCGCGTGATGGCGATGCGCAACAGCGGCATGTTCATCGATCTGGTCGACGATACCGTGAAGCTGCAGGTCTATACCGCCAAGGAAGACGTGCAGGGCAAGTTCGCCACCGTGATGAAGGCGCTGGATCTCGGCGACATCATCGGCGTGCGCGGCACCGTGCGCCGTACCAAGCGCGGCGAAATCACGGTGGACAGCACCGAGGTGGTCGTGCTGGCCAAGGCGCTGGAGCCACCGCCGGAGAAGTGGCACGGCCTGAAGAATGTCGAGCAGCGCTACCGCCACCGCGAATACGACCTGATCGGCAACGAGGAAAGCCGCACCACTCTGCGCGCGCGCTTCCGCGTGATCCAGTCGGTGCGCAACTTCCTCAGCGGCGAAGGCTTCCTCGAGGTCGAGACGCCGATGCTGCACACGATTCCGGGCGGCGCCATCGCGCGGCCCTTCGTGACGCACCATAACGCGCTCGACATCCCGCTCTACATGCGCATCGCGCCCGAGCTGCACCTCAAGCGCCTGGTGATCGGCGGCCTGAGCGAGAAGGTGTTCGAGATCAACCGCTGCTTCCGCAACGAGGGCATCTCGCCGCGCCACAACCCGGAATTCACCACCATGGAACTCTATCAGGCCTACGCCGATTACGAAGACATGATGGATATCGCCGAACGCACCATCGCCAATGCGGCCATCGTCGCCACCGGCGGCACCAAGGTGAAGTTCGGCGAACACGAGATCGATTTCACGCCGCCCTTCCGGCGCGCTACCATGCTGGGCCTGATCGAGGAACACGGCAAGGTGAAGCTGGAAGGGCTGGATGATGCGCAGGCCCGTGCCGCCGCGAAGACGGCTGGCGTGCCGATCGCCGACGGCGCCAGCTGGGGCAAGGTGGTGGAAGCCTGCTTCGAGCATTTCGTCGAGCCCAACCTGATCCAGCCGACTCATGTGGTGGCCCTGCCCAAGGCGATCTCGCCGCTGGCCAAGGCCAATCACGCCAATCCGGCGATTGCCGAGCGCTTCGAGACCTTCTGCAATACCTGGGAAATCGCCAATGCCTTCTCCGAGCTGGCCGATCCGCAGGAGCAGCGCGCGCGCTTCGAGGACCAGCAGAGCCAGCGCGACGGCGGCGACGATGAAGCGCATCGCATCGATGAGGATTTCCTAAAAGCCCAGTCGGCCGGCATGATGCCGATGGGCGGTCTGGGCATCGGCATCGACCGCCTGGTGATGCTGCTGACCAATTCGCCCACTATCCGCGAAGTGATCGCCTTCCCGACTCTGCGGCCGCGTGGCGCGGGCGAGGCCCAGGAAGAGTGATGCTCACCATCCTGCCCGCCATCGCCTTTCCGGTGATCGACCCAGTCATTGTCGAGATCGGGCCTTTCGCGATCCGCTGGTATGCGCTCGCCTATATCGTCGGGCTGGTGGCCGGCTGGCGCATGGCCATGCGCATCGCACAAAGGCCGGGCAGCGCGGTGACATCGCAGCAGATCGACGGTTTCCTGCTCTGGGCCACGCTGGGCGTCGTGCTTGGCGGCCGGCTGGGTTACGTGCTGTTCTACAATTTGGATTATTACCTGCAGCATCCGGCCGGGATATTCGCGGTCTGGCAGGGCGGCATGTCGTTCCACGGCGGCATGCTGGGCGTGATCGTTGCCATGATCGCCTATTGCCGGCTCGGTAAAATTCCCTTCCTCGCTTTCACCGATGTCATCGCCTGCGTGACGCCGATCGGCCTGTTCTTCGGCCGCATCGCCAATTTCATCAACGGTGAACTCTGGGGGCGCGTTGCCCCGGATGTCGCCTGGGCCATGGTGTTCCCCACCGGCGGTCCGCTGCCGCGCCATCCGAGCCAGCTTTACCAGGCAGCCATGGAAGGCGCGCTGCTGTTCCTGCTGCTCAACCTCGTGCGCTGGAATTCCAGGGCGATGGATCGCCCGGGCCTGCTGTCGGGCCTGTTCCTGGTCGGTTATGGCATGGCGCGCATCATCGGCGAGCTTTTCCGCGAACCGGACGCGCAGATCGGCTATCTGGTCGGCGGCACCACGATGGGGCAATGGCTGTCGCTGCCGATGGTGCTGGTCGGGATCGGCGCGATCTGGTGGTCGCGGCGGCAGAAGGACGCATGACCGACGCGCCGCTGCGCGACATCCTGCGGCAGCGCATTGCGGCCGAGGGACCGATCACGGTGGCCGCCTACATGGCCGACTGCCTGCTGCATCCGGAACATGGCTATTACCGCACCCAGCAGGCCATCGGCCTGGGCGGCGACTTCACCACTGCGCCCGAAATCAGCCAGATGTTCGGCGAATTGCTGGGCCTGTGGGCGGCCGATTGCTGGCTGAAGCAGGGCGGTCCGTCGAAATGCTACCTGGTCGAACTCGGGCCGGGTCGCGGCACGCTGATGCGCGACGCCCTGCGGGCCATCCGCGCCCTGCCACCATTCCGTAAGTCCCTGCGGCCGATGCTGATCGAAGCCTCGGCACGGCTGCGCGGCATGCAGGCGGAATTGCTGGATGGCGAGGATGCCGTCTGGCACGAGGATATCGCGGCCGTTCCGAAGGATGCACCGATCTTTGTGCTGGCCAACGAATTCCTCGACGCGCTGCCAGTGCGCCAGTTCCAGCGCGGCGATGACGGTGCATGGCATGAACGCTGCGTTGGCCTCGACGATGCCGGCAACCTCTGTTTCATGCTCGACCCGCGCGCCCTGCCCTTCGACGACCTGCTGCCGCCCGCTTTGCGCGATGCACCGCCGGGCGCCATCGTGGAGTCCAGTCCCGCCATGCGCGCCGTTGCCGCTGATATCGCGGCGCGCCTGCGGCTGCAGGGCGGCGCTGCGCTGTTCGTCGATTACGGCTATGCCGTGCCCGACATCGGCGAAACCCTGCAGGCGGTCTATCGCCATGCCTATGCCGATCCCTTGAGCGATCCGGGCATGGCCGATCTTACCGCGCATGTCGATTTCGCGTCTTTCGCACTGGCCGCCAGCCGCGCCGGGGCCGCCGTCTATGGCCCGGTCAGCCAGGGCGTGTTTCTGGAGTCGCTGGGCATCCGGCAGCGCGCCGCGGCACTGAAACAGGCCAATCCGGCCGTGCAGGGCGATATCGAACGCGCCATGCAGCGATTGACCGGGCCGGAAGCGATGGGCACGCTGTTCAAGGCCCTGGCGCTATTGCCCCCGGAGTCGCCGATACCCGCAGGATTTGCATGAATCGCCTAGCATCCAATCAGACAACCGGCGACATCGCGCCGATCACGGCCACTACCCTAGCCGGCCTGCCCCATGGCTTTTTCACCCGGCGTGGCGGCGTATCGACCGGGCTCTATGCTTCGCTCAATTGCGGCCCCGGTTCGGGCGACGAGCCGGCGGCCATCCAGGAAAACCGCCGCCGCGTGGCTGCCCATCTGCAGGCGCCACTGGGGCTGACTTCGCTGTATCAGGTGCATGGCAACGATGTCGTGACGATCGATGCCGGTTACGATATTGCACAACGCCCAAAAGCCGATGGCATGGCGACCACACAGCGTGGCATCGCTTTAGGCATTCTCTCGGCTGATTGTGCGCCGGTGCTGTTTGCCGATGCGGATGCCGCCGTGATCGGCGCCTGCCATGCCGGCTGGCGCGGCGCACTGGCCGGCATAGCCGACGCCACTATCGAGGCGATGGAAAGGCTCGGGGCCCGGCGGGACCATATCCGCGCTGCCATCGGCCCCTGCATCGGGCAGGCCTCCTATGAAGTCAGCGCGCCGTTCCGCGAGGAATTCCTGAAGGCCGATGCACAGAATGCCCGCTTCTTCGCCGACGGCAAGCGGGCTGGGCATTGGCAGTTCGACCTGCCGCGCTATCTGCTGCAGCGACTTGATCGGATGGGCGTGCAAGCCGAGGATCTGGACCTGGATACCTGCAGCGACCCGGATCGTTTCTACAGTTACCGTCGCATGACGCTGGCGGGAGAAACCGATTATGGCCGGCAGGTTTCGGCCATCGCACTACCCGTCTGATATCCGGGCGGTCTGACATCCGGGCGGAACGGCCATGCCGCATCTGTTTATTTTTCTAGCGATGTTCCTTCTGGCAATGATGGTGAGCTGTGTCCTCGGTTAAAGCCCTGCTCCTGCTGCTGATCCTGACCGGCCTGGTGGCCTGCCAGCCGCTGCCGCAGCCATTCCAGGCCGATTCCCGCACCAAGGCGAGCAGCCCTCTGGTGCGCCCGATCGGCGAGACCAGCATTTTCGTGCCGCCGGTGGCCGGCCTGCCAGCCGGGCAAGGCGCCGCTCTGGCCGACGCCCTGGCCGATGCCCTGGCGGAAAAGGAGGTGGCTGCCAGCGCCACCGCTCGCAGCCGGCTGTCATCCACCCTCAGCGTCAGCCTGGAACCGCGCGGCAACGATACCCTGTGGCGCTGGAGCGAAAGCTCGCTGGATGGCGGCCAGCCCCAGGCCGGTAGCCGCTCGCTTGGCGTATCTGCCGACCGGCTCGCCGCCGGCGACGCCGCTGCCCAGAAACAGGCCGCCGCAACCATGGCCGCCACGATTGCCGCCCGCCTGAATGAAAGCACGCTCACAGCGGCCCAGGGGGCGGAACCCGCCCCGACCAAACTGGCGGTGCGGGAATGCGAAGGGGCACCAGGCGACGGCAACCGCAGCCTGCGCCAGGCCATGCGGGAAATCCTCATCCTGGCCGGCCAGCCGCCGCAGCCCGACCCGGCAGGGGCCGATCTGGTGATCACCTGCAAGGTCCGGGTCTGGGCCGATGGTCCGGCCTCGGAGCGGGTGAGCATCGAATGGGGCCTGCTGGATGCCGCCGGCAGCCTTCTGGGCGACGTTAAGCAGGCCAATCGCATCCCCAAAGGCCAGCTCAGCCAGGCCTGGGGGAATACCGCGCATATCATTGCCCAGGGGGGCTGGCAGGGCTTAAGCCAGATCATCGAGAGCCGGCGCCGCACCCTACCCGCCCCGCCACGCACAAAATCCTGAAATCAAAGGATAATTCCGGGTTTACAGCGGTGTAACCGGCGGTTATAGTCCGCGCGGTTTTTCTCCCCTGCTCCGGCGCATCCACAGAGCTCTGTCATGAAAGTTTTGGCGGGTAATTCCAATCGTCCGCTGGCGGAAGCCATTGCGGCTTATTTATCGGTTCCGCTCGCCAAAGCCAGCGTGCGTCGTTTCTCCGATATGGAGGTCTTCGTCGAGATTCATGAAAACGTCCGCGGCGAGGACGTTTTCGTGATCCAGTCGACGTCGTATCCGGCGAATGACCATCTGATGGAATTGCTGGTCTGCATCGACGCACTGAAGCGTTCGTCGGCCCGCCGCATCACCGCCGTGCTGCCCTATTTCGGCTACGCCCGGCAGGACCGCAAGCCCGGCCCGCGCACCCCGATCTCGGCCAAGCTGGTCGCCAATCTGATCACGGCCGCCGGCGCCAACCGTGTGCTGACGCTGGACCTGCATGCCGGTCAGATCCAGGGTTTCTTCGACATCCCGACCGACAACCTGATGGCCGGTCCGGTGCTGACCGCCGACATCAAGCAGCACCTGCAGGGCGACGACCTGATGGTGGTATCGCCCGACGTGGGCGGCGTGGTGCGTGCCCGCAACATCGCCAAGCGCCTGGATGCCGACCTTGCCATCGTCGACAAGCGCCGCGAAAAGGCCGGCGTGTCGGAAGTGATGAACATCATCGGCGACGTTGAAGGCCGCCGCTGCATCCTGGTCGATGACATCGTCGATTCCGCCGGCACCCTGTGCAACGCGGCCGAGGCACTGAAGAAGCATGGCGCCAAGTCGGTCTATGCCTATGTGACCCATGGCGTGCTGTCGGGCGGCGCGGTGGCCCGCGTCACCGCCAGCCAGCTGGAAGGCCTGGTCATCACCGACTCGATCCTGGCGACCGAAGCGGTCCGTCTGGCGCGCAATATCCGCCAGGTGTCGATCGCGCCGCTGGTTGGCGAGGCGATGCGACGGATCAGTGAGGAGGCTTCGGTCTCCAGCCTGTTCGATTAAACAGTTTCAGAGTTTCGGCGCGCGGCACCCCTGGAGGCCGGCGTCGGAAACGGACCTGGCGTGGTGCCGGGGCCGTACTTAAGTAAGGAGCGCAATCATGCGTGACGTAACCACCATCGCCGCCGAGGCGAGGTCGAGGGCTGGCAAGGGGACCGCCCGTGCAACGCGACTGAAGGGTCGTGTGCCGGGGGTCATCTATGGCGAAAAGCAGACCCCGGAACTGATCTCGGTTGATTCCCGTGAACTGCTGAAGGAACTGCACAAGGGCAGCTTCTTCTCGCGCCTGTTCACCATCGACATTGCCGGCAAGACCGAACGCGTTCTGGCGCGCGACGTGCAGCTCGATCCGGTCAGCGACCGGCCGATCCACGTCGACTTCCAGCGCATCGGCAAGGACTCGAAGGTCCGCATCTTCATTCCCGTGCACTTCCTCGACCAGGACCAGAGCCCGGGCATCAAGAAGGGCGGCGTGCTCAACATCGTGCGCCACGAAGTCGAGTTCTTCTGCCAGCCCGACAACATTCCGGAAGCGCTGTCGATCAGCCTTGCCGGCATGGAAATCGGCCACTCGATCCACATCTCGGCCTTCGAGCTGCCCAGCGGCATCAAGCCGGTGATCCAGGATCGTGACTTCACTGTCGCGACCATCGCCGCGCCGACCAAGGAAGACGAAGCCGCGCCGAAGGCCGAAGCCGCTGCTGCGGCCCCGGCTGCCGGTGCTGCGGCCCCGGCCGCCAAGGCTGCCGCTCCGGCTGCTGCGGCCAAGCCGGCCGCCAAGAAGTAAGCCCTGCTCCGGGTGGCGTGCCTCTGGTACGCCACCCGGTATTCCCTGGCCCGCTCACGATCTTCATCCGGACGCTGAACCGCCATGCTGCTTCTCGTCGGACTGGGCAACCCGGGCAGCGAACACAAACGCCAGCGCCACAATGTCGGCTTCATGGCAATCGATGCCATCGCCGAGCAGCATAATTTCCAGCCCTGGAAAAAACGCTTCCAGGGCGAACTGGCCGAGGGTGTGCTGAACGGCACAAAAACCCTGCTGCTCAAGCCGCAGACCTACATGAACCTGTCGGGCAAATCGGTGGGCGAAGCCGCGCATTTCTACAAGCTGCCGCCGGCCCAGGTGGTGGTGGTGCATGACGAGCTGGATCTGGCCGCCGGCAAGATCCGTATGAAGACCGGCGGCGGGCATGCCGGCCATAACGGTCTGCGCTCGGTGGATGCCGCCATCGGCCCGGATTATCGCCGGCTGCGCATCGGTATCGGCCACCCCGGCAAGGACCGCGTGCTGGGTTACGTTTTGCAGAGTTTCGCAGCGGAAGAGCATGACTGGCTCGATCCGCTGCTGACCGCCATCGCCGCCGAAGCCGGCTATCTGGCCCGCGGCGACGACACCGGCTTCATGACCAAGGTGGCCCTGCGCCTGCAGCCGCCCAAGGCAGAGAAAACGAAGGAAAGTTGATATGGGTTTCAAATGCGGCATCGTCGGCCTTCCCAATGTGGGCAAGTCGACCCTGTTCAATGCCCTGACGCAGACCGCCGCCGCGCAGGCCGCCAATTATCCGTTCTGCACCATTGAGCCGAATACCGGCCTGGTCGGCGTGCCGGATGAGCGGCTGGACGTGCTGGCCCAGATCGCCGGCTCGCAGAAGATCATCCCCACCCAGCTCACCTTCGTCGACATCGCCGGCCTGGTGCGTGGCGCCTCGAAGGGCGAAGGCCTGGGTAACCAGTTCCTGGCCCATATCCGCGAGGTGGATGCGATCTGCCATGTGCTGCGCTGTTTCGAGGATGGCGACATCACCCATGTGGAAGGCAAGGTCGATCCGATTGCCGATGCCGAGACGGTCGAAACCGAACTGATGCTGTCCGACCTTGAAAGCCTGGAGCGCCGCGTCGACCAGACCGCCAAGCGCGCCAAGCAGGGCAACGAGGAAGAAAAGGCCCGTCTGGCCGTGATGGAAAAGGTTCTGGCCGCACTCCGCGAAGGCAAGCCCGCCCGCACGGTCAAGCCGACCGAAGACGAGGCCAGGCTCTACAAGGAGCTGATGCTGATCACCGCCAAACCGGTGCTGTATGTCTGCAACGTCGAGGAAGGTTCGGCCTCTGAAGGCAACGCCTTCTCGGCCCGCGTGAAGGCCAAGGCCGATGCCGAAGGCGCTGCCATGGTGGTGATCTCGGCCGCCATCGAGGCCGAAGTGGCCCAGCTCGATTCCGATGAGGAGAAGCAGGCTTTCCTGGCCGATCTGGGCCTGAAGGAGACCGGCCTGGCCCGCGTGATCCGCGCCGGCTATGGCCTGCTTGGCCTGCTCACCTTCTTCACCGTCGGGCCAAAAGAAGCCCACGCCTGGACCGTGCGCAAAGGCGCCAGGGCGCCGGAAGCCGCCGGCGTGATCCACACCGATTTCGAGAAGGGCTTCATTCGCGCCGAAACCATCGCCTATGGCGATTATGTTGCCGGCAAGGGCGAGGCCGGCGCCCGCGACGCGGGCAAATTGCGGCTGGAAGGAAAGGACTACATCGTGCAGGATGGCGACGTCATGCACTTCCGCTTTAACACATAAGAAAACACATGAAATACTTGGAGGATTTCGCTGTCGGGCAGGTGCTGGAATTTCCGCCCCGCACGGTGAGCGAGGACGAGATCATCGCCTTTGCGCGCGATTACGATCCGCAACCCTTCCATCTCGACAAGGAGGCCGCCAAGCAGTCGCTGTTTGGCGGCCTTTGCGCATCCGGCTGGCACACTGCCGGCCTGATGATGCGCATGCTGGTCGACCACATGATCGGCAAATATGCCAGCATGGGTTCGCCCGGCGTCGATCAACTGCGCTGGGTGAAACCGGTTTTCCCGGGCGACACGCTGCTGCTCCGTGGCGAGGTTCTGGAGGTTCGCCCCTCGCAGTCCAAACCCGACCGCGGTGTGATTACCTCGCGCTACGAAATGCGCAACCAGAAGGGCGAAGTCGTGCTGACCATGCAGGCCAAAGGCATGTACAGCCGCCGGCCGGCGCAGGCCTGAGGAGGCGCGGATGCAATATTTCGAGGATATCGAAATCGGCACCGCCCGCGAGCTGGGAAGCCACACCTTTACCCAGGACGCCATCATCGCCTTTGCCAAACAATTCGATCCCCAGCCTTTCCATATCGACCCGGAAGCCGCGAAGCATTCGTCTTTCGGCGGGCTGGTGGCCTCGGGCTGGCATACGGCGGCTATGGTCATGCGCCTGCTGGTGGATGCGGCCGTCGATCTTGAGGCCAGCCTGGGCTCGCCCGGCTTCGACGACCTGGCCTGGCTGAAGCCGGTGCGGCCGGGCGACACGATCCGCGCTCGCATGACCTGCACCGAAAAGACACCATCACGCAGCCGACCCGGCATCGGCTCCGGCCGCTTCCTGATCGAAGCCTTCAACCAGAAGGACGAACTGGTGATGCGTTATACCAGCATTGGCATCATGCGGTTCCGCAATCCCGCCTGAGGAGACAGATTATGGGTGCAATGACCAGCCTGACCGCCGCCGATGGCCATCGCTTCGGCGCCTATATCGCCGAACCGAAGGGTACGCCCAGGGGCGGCATCGTGGTGATCCAGGAAATCTTCGGCGTGAACGGCCATATCAAGGCGGTGACCGACGGCTTTGCCGCCGATGGCTATTACAGCATTGCTCCGGCCCTGTTCGACCGCCTGCAGCCCGGCATCGACCTAGGCTACACACCTGAGGACATCGCCAAGGGCCGCGAATGGCGCGGCAAGATGAACTGGTCGGACTGCATGAAGGATGTGACGGCCGCGGTCACTTCCGCCGGCAGCGCCGGGCGCGTCGGCACTGTGGGGTATTGTTATGGCGGCGGCGTGACCTGGCTGGCGGCCGCGCTGGTGCCCGGCCTGGCGGCTTCGGTGGGTTACTACGGCGGCCCATGGGCCGAACTCATCGACCGGACCCCGCTCTGCCCCGCCCTGCTGCATTTCGGCGCGCGCGACGCCATGATTCCACTCAGCCTCGCCGAGAGCATGAAGGCCAAGCATCCCGCCATCACGACCCACATCTACGACGCTGATCACGGCTTCAATTGCGACCAGCGCGGCACTTACGATGCCCGGGCCGCCACGGTGGCGCGCCGGCGCACGCTCGCCTTCTTCGAGGCGATCCTCTGAGGCTTTAGCGCCGGCTGGAGAATTCCAGGAAGCAGCCATGGGCGGCCTCGGCCGGCACCAGCACGGTGCCGTCCAGACTGCGTTCATGGGCGATGCCCGCGGCCTTGAAATAGGTCGCCACCGCTTCGGTGTTGTGCACGCGGAAACTCATGCCGGCCACATAGGGCGTCGGCCGGACCGCGTGATCCAGATCGGGAAACATCGTCGCCAGGTCGTCGGCGGTGCTGAACAGCATCGTTTCATCGCCGACGCGGGCAGCGACCAGCCGGTCGGTCCGCACGGCGCTGCCGGCGCCCAGCAGGCGCTCATAGGGCAGTTCCAGTGCCGGCGGATCATCGACCACCACCACCACGCCGGCCAGATGCTCGGCGCCATTGGGATGCACCAGCCATTCCGGCCGCCGGAGCAATTCCGGAGTCAGGTGCTGGCATAGAAAGATGGAAGCCTGCGGCGTGGCCTCCGGCGGCAGATGCACCAGCGAGAAAGCCGGCAGCACCGTGCCCTCGGGCAGTTCAAGCTCCCGCTTCAGGCTCTGCACCTCGGATGGGTTGAACCCCGAAGCCGCCAGGGCCGCCCGCGCCGCCTCGGCATTGTCAGTCCCCAGGACCAGCTTGTGGACACCCTCGCCTTTCGCCTTCAGCGTCTCTTCCAGGCCGGCGGTAAAGCCCCCGGGCGTGGCGATACCCAGCAGCTCGACATAATTGCCCGGGAACATGATGCAGTAATTACCGGTGGCCCAACCGATATGCCGTCCCCGCGGCGTGAGCGTGAAGCCCAGCCGGGCATAGGTCGACCGCGCCGCCTCCAGGTCGGTGGCGGCGAGCACGGTATGATCGATGCCGGTCAGATGGTGCGCCATGGCCGGGCCGTCAGTGCCCCTCGAACTCGCAAAGCGACAACACCTTCACATCCAGCGCTTCCAGGCGCTTCCTGCCGCCCAGTTCGGGCAGGTCGATGATGAAGGAACAGCCGATCACAACGCCCTTATGGGCCCGGATCAGTTTCACGGCAGCCTCGGCGGTGCCGCCGGTGGCGATCAGGTCGTCGACAAGCAGCACCTGTTCGCCCGGCTGGATGGCATCGACATGAATCTCCATCGCATCCATGCCGTATTCGAGCTGGTATTCCTGCGACATGGTCTTGGACGGCAGTTTGCCGCGCTTGCGCACCGGCACGAAGCCGATCGAGAGCTGGTGCGCGATGGCGCCGCCCAGGATGAAACCGCGCGCTTCGATCCCAACCACCTTGTCGATCCGCGTGCCGGCGAAGGGCTGCACCATTTCGTCGACCGTCTTGCGGAAGCCGCGGGCATCCTGCAGCAACGTGGTGATGTCGCGGAACATGATGCCCGGCTTCGGGTAGTCCGGGATGGTGCGGATCTTGTCCTTGATGCCCTGCATGATTATCGGAATCCTTCCTGGTATCAGCCTTTGAGGATGCGGCCAGCCACCGCATCGAGTTTCTTGATCACTGCCGGATCGCGCTTTTCTGGCGCGGTAATCAGCGCGGTATCCAGCACGCGGTCGCAGCCCTGATGACAATGCTCCGGCCGCTGCTTCAGATACGGCACGGCGTGGGCCACGAGACTCTGGCCCTTCTCGGCATTGTCGAGCAGAACCCGGATCACCGACGCGACATCCACATGGTCGTGGTCGGGGTGCCAGCAATCGTAATCCGTGACCATGGCGACCGAGGCGTAGCAGAGCTCGGCTTCACGCGCCAGCTTGGCTTCCGGCGCATTGGTCATGCCGATCACGTCGCAGCCCCAGCTCTTGTAGAGAAAGCTTTCCGCCTGGGTGGAGAATTGCGGTCCTTCCATGCACAGATAGGTGCCGCCGCGCTGTACGGTGATGCCGGCATCCTTGGCAGCTGCCTCCAGCGCATCGCCCAGCCGATGACAGACCGGATGCGCCGCCGAGACATGGGCGACAAGGCCGGTGCCGAAGAAGCTCTTCTGCCGCATGAAGGTGCGGTCGATGAACTGGTCGACGATCACGAAGGTGCCCGGCGCCAGGGCCTCCTTGAACGAACCGCAGGCCGAGACCGAAATCACATCGTGGCAGCCGACGCGCTTCAGCGCATCGATATTGGCGCGGTAGTTCACCTCGGATGGCGAGTGGACGTGGCCGCGGCCATGGCGTGGCAGGAACACAAGGTCAGCCCCATCCAGCGAACCGAACAGCAATTCGTCCGACGGGTCGCCCCATGGCGTGGAGACTTTGCGCCATTTGGTGTTCTTCAGGCCGGCCATGCCATAGATGCCGCTGCCGCCCAGCACGCCGATGCGCACCGGTTCGCCATGCCTGACGATATAGGGCTTGGGAATGCCGGCCGCCTTGGCGCCGCCGCGAACTGAACGGGCCGCTGCCTTGGCAATGCCGACGGCTGCCGCGCTGGCGCCTTCCAGCTCAATCGCGCGGCGCCTGGTCGTCTTTTTTGCTGGCTTGGCCTTGGCTTTTGCCGATGCCGGGGTTTTGGCCGTAACGCTGGCCTTGCGGCGCGCAGCCGTCTTTTTCGCCTTGCCCGCCTTCTTTGCCTTGAGCGCCATGGCTGCTGCTCCTGCTCTTGAATCGACCTGGAAAGGCCAGAATGCCGCGCGCGACTTAAGCAAACCCCCCTATCCCGCGCAACAAAAAAGGCCGCCGTTTCCGGCGGCCTTTTTCCGGATAGAGACTGGTTAGTGCAGCTTGGCCCAGATGCGCTTCTTGGCCGCGAAGAACAGGCCGGTCAGCACGACCAGGAAGATCATGACCTTCAGGCCCATCCGCTTGCGGTCTTCCAGCTTGGGCTCGGCGGCCCACATCAGGAAAGCCGAGACGTCATGTGCCATCTGCTCGACGCTGGCCTTGGTGCCGTCGGCATAGGTCACCTGGTCTTCGTTCAGCGGCTTGGGCATCGCGATCTGATGGCCCGGGAAATACGCGTTGTACTGCAGGCCCTCGCCAACCTCGACGCCGGCCGGAGCATCCTGATAGCCGATCAGCAAGGCCCGCAGATATTCCGGGCCGCCGGCACGCGCCTTGGCAATCAGCGACAGATCCAGCGGATAGGCACCGCCATTGGCCGCCCGCGCCGCCTTCTCGTTCGGGAACGGCGACGGGAACTTGTCCTGCGGCAGGCCGGGACGCTGGAACATCTCGCCCGAGTCATTCGGGCCATCGGTCACCTCGAAGGTGGCCGCCAGGGCCTTGACCTCGGCCTCGGTGAAGCCGATGTCGCGCAGATTGCGGAACGCCACATACTTCATGGCGTGGCAGGCGGCGCAGACTTCCTTGTAGACCTGATAGCCGCGCTGCAGTTCGGCGCGGTCGAAGGTGCCGAACGGGCCTTCGAAACTCCAGTCATGCGACGGAATCTGGATGTCGCCGCCGGCCGCAAAAGCCGGGGCCGACACGCCAAGGGCCAGCGCGGCGAGGATCGCACGCAGTTTTGTCATTTTCATTGTCCGATCCCCCGCCTTAAGACTTCAGCACCGGTTCGCTGATCGAGGCCGGCAGCTTGAGCGGCTTTTCGAACCAGCCGACCAGCGGCAGCAACACCAGGAAATGCGCGAAGTAATACACCGTGCAGAACCGGGCGAGGATCAGGTAGTAACCCTCGGCCGGCTTGCCGCCCGCCCAGGTCAGGCCGATGCAAACCAGAAGGAAGATCCAGAACAACTGCTTGTAGATCGGCCGGAACTTGGCCGAACGCACCTTGCTGGTATCCAGCCAGGGCAGCACGAACAGGATCAGGATCGCGCCGAACATCAACAGCACGCCGCCCAGCTTGTCGGGCACCGAGCGCAGGATCGCGTAGAACGGCAGGAAGTACCATTCCGGCACGATATGCTCCGGGGTCACCAGCGGGTTGGCGGGAATGTAGTTGTCCGGATGCCCCAGGAAATTCGGGGCATAGAACAGCCAGAAGCTGAAGAAGATCAGGAACACGCCGACGCCGAACGCATCCTTGATCGTGTAGTAGGGATGGAACGGGATGCGGTCCTGCGGGCCCTTGGTGTCGATGCCCAGCGGATTGTTCGAGCCATGCTGGTGCAGGGCCAGAACGTGCAGGATCACAATGCCGACGATCACGAACGGCAGCAGGTAATGCAGCGAGAAGAACCGGTTCAGCGTCGGGTTGTCGACGGCGAAGCCGCCCCACAGCCAGGTTACGATCGGCTCGCCGACCAGCGGCAGGGCCGAGAACAGGTTGGTGATCACGGTTGCGCCCCAGAAGCTCATCTGGCCCCAGGGAAGCACGTAGCCCATGAACGCGGTCGCCATCATCAGCAGGAAGATGATGAGGCCGAGCCACCACAGGATTTCACGCGGCGCCTTGTAGGAGCCGTAATACATGCCGCGGAAGATATGGATGTAGACCACGATGAAGAACATCGAGGCGCCGTTGGCATGCATGTAACGCAGCAGCCAGCCATAGTTCACGTCACGCATGATGTGCTCGACGGAGTCGAAGGCCATCGAGGTATGCGGCGTGTAATGCATCACCAGCACGATACCGGTGAGGATCTGGATCACCAGGCACAGACCGGCCAGGGAACCGAAGTTCCACCAGTAGCTGAGATTCTTCGGGGTCGGATACTGCGAACCGACCATGTGGTCGAGCGTGGAGAAGACCGGCAGGCGGTATTCGATCCACTTGACGACGGGGTTGGCGAAAAAGCCGGAATTATTGTCAGCCATCGGTCGGGGTCCTTAGCCGATGCGGATGCGGGTGTCGTTCAGGAAGGCGTATTCCGGAACCGGCAGGTTCAGCGGAGCGGGGCCTTTCCGGATACGGCCGGAGGTATCGTAGTGCGAACCGTGGCACGGGCAGAACCAGCCACCGTATTCACCCTTCTGGCCGAGCGGCACGCAGCCCAGATGGGTGCACACGCCCATCATGACCAGCCATTCGGGCTTCTGTACACGATCCGCGTCCTTCTGCGGGTCTGGCAGAACCGCCGTGTCGTCCTTGCGGGCCTGTTCGATCTCGGCCGCGGTGCGGTGCCGCACGAAGACCGGCTTGCCGCGCCACAGGATGGTGACGCTCTGGCCGGCGGCGATCTGGCTCAGATCGACCTCGGTGCTCGACAGCGCCAGCACATCGGCTGACGGATTCATCTGGTGAATGAACGGCCAGACGGCCGCCGCCGCCCCTACGGCACCGAATGCCCCCGCGGCGACAACAATAAAGTCGCGGCGGGTCGGCTCAGTGCCGGCCTTTTGGGTCGCTGTCCCTGCCATAGCTCCCTCGATAGATAATAAGGACTTGGAAACGAGAGGGGATATTTCTCACTATATGTCGGGGAAGTCCAGCACTTAGCCCG
>JBKBJT010000025.1:0-47300 GCA_046294345.1 Ferrovibrio sp. | reverse complement strand
ATGCCGGCGACGCCGCTGAAGGTCTGGAAGGTGATCCAGAGCCGTCACCTGGCCGCCGCCGCCGAATAGAGTTCAGAGGAGAAGCCCCATGTATGCGTTCAATTACCATCGCCCGGCCTCGCTGGCGGATGCCGCCAAGCTGCTGGGCAGCGCCACCGACGGCAAGTTCCTGGCCGGCGGCCAGACCCTGCTGCCGACCCTGAAGCAGCGGCTGGCCTCGCCGTCCGATCTTGTCGACCTGAATGGCATCGCCGAGCTTAACGGCATCACGGTCTCGGGCGGCAGCGTCACCATCGGCGCCACCACGCGCCATGCTGCCGTCGCCACCTCGGCCGAGGTGAAAAAGGCGATCCCGGCCCTGGCAAAGCTGGCCGGCGGCATCGGCGATCCGCAGGTGCGCAACATGGGCACCATCGGCGGCTCGCTGGCCAACAACGACCCGGCGGCGGATTATCCCGGCGCCGTACTCGGCCTGGGCGCCACCATCCACACCTCCAAGCGCAAGATCGCGGCCGACGATTTCTTCACCGGCATGTTCGAGACCGCGCTGGAGGAAGGCGAGATCATCACCAAGGTGGAATTCCCGGTGCCGAAGCGCGCCGGTTATGTGAAATTCCCCAACCCGGCCTCGCGCTACGTGATGGTCGGCGCCTTCGTGGCCGAAACGGCGAACGGCGTGCGGGTAGCCATCAACGGTGCCGGCCCCTGCGTGTTCCGCCACAAGGAGATGGAAGCCGCGCTGGCGAAATCCTTCTCGCCCGATGCGCTGAAGGGCATCAAGACCGATCCGGGCAGCATGAACAACGACATCCATGCCAGCTCGGAATACCGCGCCCATCTGGTGGGCGTGATCGCCAAACGCGCCGTGTTGGCCGCACTGGGCTGACCCGCAGGCATCCTGCGAAGATGCGAACGCCGGGCCACAAGCCCGGCGTTCTGCATTTCTAGCCCGCTTTTCCCGGCAACGTCTTCAGATAGGCCAGCAGGGCGGCGATTTCGGCATCCGACATTTCCTTCAGGGAGTCGAAGGGCATCACCTGGATCACGCTGCCATCCGGCCGCTTGCCGTTGCGCAGCATGGCCGCGAAGGCTTCCGGCGTTGGATACCGCGCCATCACGGGCCCCGGGCGCAGGTCGGCAGCGGCGGGCCAATCCGGCGGCGCGCCCGGAATCTTGCCGCCGCGGAACCCCTCGCCATGACAGCCCAGGCACATATTCGCCGCATAGGCGCCCTGTGCGATCACATCATCGGCCGGCACCGGCTGGGCCGGCGGCAGGCTGTGGTCGATCTTCTCGGCGGCATCCTTCAGGATGCCGGCCGCATAGACAAAGCGCACCGGCAGCGGCAGGCGCAGATCGCGCCGGTCGCCCTCCACCGGCGGCAGCGCGCGGATATAGGCCACCATGGCGCCCAAGTCGGCATCGGTCATGCGGTTATAGTCTTCGCTGGGCATGATCAGCAGCGGCTGGCCGCTGAGGTTCAGGCCATGGCGGATCGCGCGCACCCAGTCCTCGGAGGTGTAAGCAACGGTCGGGCTGCCGGCGCCAAGTGTCAGGTTCGGCCCCTTAACATAAAGCCCGTTGGGATCATCGATGAAGGTCTTGCCTGCACCGTCGCGGCCATGGCAGTCGATGCAGCCGCGCGATTCAAACAGGTAACGGCCGCGCTGCAGGGCGTCGGTCCCGGACGGAATCTCCACCGGCGCTGGGTCGACCGCGACCTTGCGATGCATTTTGCGTTCGCTCGCCAGTTCTGCGAACCCCGCGGCGCCACCGATGACGAGTGCTATCGCCCCGGCCACGCCGGCCGCGACCTTCCAGAGTCTACGCATTTCCCTCTCCGTTGGATACGAGGCCGGCTTCAGCCGGTCGGCCCCTTCTCGCCAAGCGTCCAGTTCTCTTTGCGACCGCGCTCGTTTACGGGCAGTGCAACGCCCACGCGACGGCGACTGAAGCGAGCATTCGGCACAAGGTTGGTCATGATGATCTCGGCCACGTCCTCGTAGCTTACGATCAGTTCCGAGAGCTTGGATTTCATCATCAGCGAGAGGGCCACAGGTGGGGCCCAGCGCGCCCAGGAACCGACCCGGTACGGCAGCATCTCGACACTGATCCGCAGATCGCCTCGCGGCAGGCCACCGGCGGCGGCGACCATCGGTCCGGGACACATCAGTGACCAGTCACAGCTTGACGCCTGCAGGCGCCGCCAGTTGGTTTCGTGCGTTTTATACATGCCCGGAACGCCAGGCAGGCTGACTCCAATCCGGTCGGTATGCGGCACGGTCAGCACCGCCGCCCCTGCGAGCAGCCATATGCGGCTTGAAGGCCCCATATGCTGCTCCGCGGCAGCGACGACATTCTCGAAAAGCGAGACGAACATCGCCCCGTCCGCAACATGGCCGGCTGCATTGACAAGAGCATCGCAGCCCATGACCGCCGAGGCCATGGCCTGTTCGTCGAAGACATCGCCTTCTACGACCCTGACATGCTCCGGCAGAATGCCGGGCCAATGCTCGGCAAAACGGCTGGCGTTGCGTACGAATGCGGTGACCTCATGCCCATGGGCCAACCCACGCGCAACCAGCCTGCGCCCGAGATTGCCGGCGGCGCCGATCACGACGACCTTTTTGCGCTGGATTGCCTCTGCCATAACTGCCTTGGAATTTTTCACGATTAGCATATCTTTAATTAAATGAGGATATCCTCATTTTTGAGACAAACGTCATTTATGAGAGGTTTCTCAGTTTGTCAATGACAAAATCGGCATCCTCAAAACGTGACCGCACCCGCCGCCAACTGCTTGATGCGGCAGTGAAAGTTTTTGCCGCGCACGGCGTCGAGGCCGGCACCATCCAGGAAATCGCCACCGTCGCCGGCGTCGCCAACGGCACCTTCTACAACTACTTCCAGACCAAGGAAGAGATCATGGAGGCCGCCGCCGTCGCGGTCGGGGTGGATTACTGCAAGCGGATCGCTGCCAGCGCCGCCCATATCCCAGACGGTGCCGAACGCATGTCGATCGGCGGCCGACGCTACATGCTCATGGCCCTGGAACAGCCCGAACTGGCGCGGTTCGCGATGTCGGTGGCGATCTTCTCACCGGTCTGGGCGGCACAGGTCGAGCCCTTCATCCGCGCCGACCTGATGTTGGGCATCAGGCAGAAGCGCTTCCATGTCGCCAGCGTGCCGGCCGCCATGGACATGATCACCGGCACCAACTACGCCGGTATCAACAGCATCCTCGCTGGCCGGGCCGGCAAGAGCCATGTCGCAACTCTTTCGGCGACGATCCTGCGTGGTCTGGGCATGACGCCGAAGGACGCCGACGACATCGCCCGCCGGCCCCTGCCACCAATGCCGCCTATCGCTGGAGAATGATCGGCTGGCCGTGCGGGGTGGCCCTGGCGGCGCGATCCCAGGCCTCGGCGCGTGCCTGCAGCGCGGCATCCGAGGTCGCGCCCTTGGCGACAACGAGCTTTTCCAGCGCATTGAGCCAGTGGCGGTAATAGGTCTCGCCGGTATCGGGGTCGCCGGCGGCCTGGGCGCGCCTGATCTCGGCGCTTAAGCTCTCGGCCCATTCCGGCCAGGTGAACAGGCCCTTCTGGTGCAGGGCCACGGCCATGGCGAAAGCCTGCGCCTCCCACGGCGCACGGAAAACCGGGGCCGCCGTCTCGTCGCAGGGCAGATCGGGCAGCAGCGATTTCAGCTCGCTCATGCCGGCTCCAGGTAGCTGTCCCAGGCATCGACCGACACCGACACAGTCGGATCGGCGCCTTCGCCCCAGAGCTCGCGGCCCTCGAAGCGCACGGTGTAAAGCCATTGCGGCATCTCGCCCCGGCCCTGCGCGCTGGCATCGGGGAAGACATGCATGCCATGCAGCAGCTCGACAGTGCCGACATGGCCGCGCACGTAACGCGGCAGGCGGGTATGGCCGGTGGGGTGCATGTTCTTCGCCCGCACGCGGTCGCCAGCCTTGAAGCGTGCCGGCTGGGTGGCCTCGCGTTCGGTCGGGCCGCCTTTCGCCAGCACCGCCGGCACGGCCTCGGCCTTCAGGATGCGGGCAAGCTGTTTTGGCGGCGCGAGCACGCGGCCGGCCTCGACCTCCTCGGCGCTGACCAGCCCACGCTCGGCCATCAGCTTCTCCAGGCCAGCGAGCCAGATCTCGTAATAGCTCTTGGCCAGATATTGCGGCGGCGGCAGGCTTTCGCGCGTCGAGCGCGACTGGTCGATGTTCCACTGCCCGGTCGCACCCATGGCCAGCGTCATGGCCAGCACGCGCTTTTCCCATTCGGCATGGAAGCGGATATGTTCGGGTTCGGGCTTTACTGGGCCGAAGCCCATCATGCCGCCCATGTCGGCCGCGCCGTTCACGGCGCATATCCTCTTCTTGCGCCGTTCATGCCGGCACCTCGGCGGGATTGCGGGCCAGCCCGGTGCCGATCATGCTGTCGCGTGTCACCAGTTTTGCCAGCCGCTCCTCGCTCCAGCCATCCGTACCGGCCGGGCGTTCGGGGATGACGAGATAGCGCAGCTCGGCGGTGGAGTCCCACAGCTTGATCTGCTTCGCCGCCGGCAGGGTGACGCCGAAATCTTTCAGCACGCCGCGTGGATCGATCACCGCGCGCGAGCGATAGGCTGCCGACTTGTACCAGACCGGCGGCAGGCCCAGCACCGGCCACGGATAGCAGGAGCAGAGCGTGCAGACGACCATGTTGTGGGTGTCGGGTGTGTTCTCCACCGCCACCATATGCTCGCCCTGGCGGCCGGCATAGCCCAGCGACACGATGGCCGCCGTGGCATCCTTGCGCAGCCAGTCGCGATAGGCCGGATCGCTCCAGGCTTTTGCCACCACATGGGCGCCGTTATGGGGGCCGACCTTGGTTTCATAGGTTTCGATCAGCACGTCCAGCGCGGCGGGATCGACATAGCCCTTCTCGACCAGGATGCTTTCCAGCGCGCGCACGCGCAGTTCGACATCGCTCAGTTCGCTGCCGTGATCGTGGTCATGGTCGTGATGATGGTGGTGGTCATGGTGCTGGCTCATGGCCCAAGCTTAGCAAGCCGGGGCCGGCAAAGCCAACACCGCGCGCAGGCCCCGCGGGGTCTGGTCCGGCTGGTTGTCGTCCAGCCGCAGACTGCCGCCATGCAGCTTCGCAATCGCAGCAACGAGGCTGAGGCCCAGCCCGACACCCTCGGCGGTCGAACGGCTGCTGTCGCCGCGATAGAAGCGGTCGGTGGCGCGGGTCCGCTCCTCGTCGGTCAGGCCCGGTCCGGTATCGGCCACGGCGATGGCGGCGCCATTTGCGCCGTCCCGGAGCAGGCTGAGCCGGATATTGCCGCCGGCCGGGGTGTATTTGATGGCGTTGTCGAGCAGGTTGCCGACCGCCTGGGCCAGCAGCGAGGGATCGCCGTCGGCCGTGAGGCCCGGCGCGGTCTCCAGCGTGAAGCTGAGGCCGCGCGCCTCTGCCGCCGGACCGTAGAGTTCGGCCGTATCGGCCAGCAGGGCGGCGAGGTCGACCTTGCCGAAGCCGGCGCGGCGCAGGCCGCTGTCGATCTCGGCCAGGCGCAGCAGGGCATTAAACACGCCGATCAGCCGGTCGATGCCGCCAATCGCCGCCGCGACTTCGTCCAGCGTCGCCTCCGGCCCCTCCGCGCGGCGCAGCAGGCTTTCCAGCCTAGCCCGCACCTCGGCCAGCGGCGTGCGCAGATCGTGGGCGATGGCATTCGAGACGTTGCGCACGCCTTCGATCAGTTGCTGGATCTGGTCCAGCATGCGGTTGATGGTGACGACAAGCTGGTCGAATTCGTCGTTGCCGAGCCCGGCCGGCACGCGGCGGGCCAGATCGCCCTGCACGATGGCGGTGGCGGTGCGGTTGATGCTTTCGATACGGCGCTGCACGCCGCGCCGCAGCAGCCAGCCGCCCAGCAGCGCGAGCGCCACGACGATGGCGCCGACCCAGACCAGACTGCGCAGGAACAGGTTGCGGATCGCCACGCGCTCCTGCACGTCCCGGCCAACCAGAAGCTGATAGTTGCCCGGCAGCACCACATGCAGCAGCCGCGTGGCATGCAGCTTGCCACGATACACCAGGTCCACTTCATACCAGCCCGGCGCCGGGCCCACCTTCAGCGGCCAGGCGTCGACATTGCCGCCCAGCGGCCTTAAGCGCGGATCGGTCAGCAGATAGATCGCCTTGCCATCGGCGGACTCGGCCTCGACACGTTCGTTCATCGTCTGGATCGCGCCGGCCAGGCCGAAATCGCTGAGCCGGTCGCCGATGGCCCGCGTATCGGCCGCGATCACCGCGTCGGTCTCGCGGTCCAGATACCCGGTGGTGTTCCACCACAAAAGCCCGACCAGCAGCAGCGACGAGGCGATGAACAGGGCTGCATAGCCCAGCGCCAGCCGCAGCGAGGTCGAATGCAGCATCTCAGGCCTCGGCCGCCATCATGTAGCCCGCGCCGCGCACGGTCTTCAGCAGGGGCTTCTCAGTGCCGGCATCGATCTTCTGGCGCAGGTTGCTGATATGCACGTCGATCACGTTGGTCTGCGGATCGAAATGGTATTCCCACACATTCTCCAGCAGCATGGTGCGGGTCACCACCTGGCCGGCATGGCGCATCAGGTATTCCAGCAGCTTGTATTCGCGCGGTTTCAGGGCGATGACCTTGCCGCCGCGCATGGCCTGCCGTTTCAGCAGGTCGAGACTGAGATCCCCCACTTCTAGCATGGTCTGGGTCGGCGCCGTGCGCCCCCGCCGCACCAGGGCCTGCAGCCGTGCCTCCAACTCCCCGTAGGCAAAAGGCTTGGTCAGGTAGTCGTCGCCCCCGGCACGCAGGCCGCGGATGCGTTCGTCCACATCCGCCAGCGCGCTGAGGATCAGGATCGGCGTGGTGTTGCCGGTGCGGCGCAGGGCATCGACGATGCCCAGCCCATCCACGCCGCCCGGCAGCATGCGGTCCATGATGATGGCGTCGTATTGCTCCGTGGTGGCGAGGAACAGGCCATCGCGGCCGTTATCGGCATGGTCGACGGTATGGCCCGCTTCGCCCAGTCCCTTGCGGATGAACTGGGCGACCTGCGGATTGTCTTCAACGATCAGAATTTTCATCGTCTTCAGGCCAGTTGCAGGGCCAGATAATAGGTGGTGCCCTCGCGCCTGACCAGCAGGGTGACGGCTTCCCTGTGCTGCTGGCGCGCCGTCTCGATCTGCTCGGCCGCTTCGGCCGGATTCGCCACCGCATGGCCGGCAACGCCCAGGATCACGTCGCCCGGCCGCACGCCGCTTTCCTCGGCCCTGCTGTCGGGCGTCACTTCGGTGACGACCGCCCCCTTGGCCTCATCGAGGCCCAGGCGGGCGCGCAGTTCCGGCGTCACCGGCGCCAGCGCCAGGCCGACGCGCTCCTCCCTGCCCGCCTCGTCCAGCGCCGCGCTCCGTTCGGCCGGCTGGCTGCCGACCGTGATGGTCAGCGTCTTCTCCCTGCCCTCGCGCCAGACATCGAGCTTCGCCCTGTCGCCCGCCTTCAGCCCGGCCACCTGGGTCGCCAGATCACGCGGATCGCGGATCGTATTGCCATTCAGTGCGATCACCACGTCGCCCTGCTTCAGCCCGGCTTTCGCGGCCGGGCCATCGGCCTGCACATCGTTCACCAGCACGCCTTCGGCATTCTTGCGGCCAACCGCCTTGGCCAGGGCCTCGGTCATCGGCTGCATGGTGACGCCGAGCCAGCCACGCGCCACCATGCCGCTGTCTTTAAGCTGCGCGATCACGCTGCCGGCCAGATTGGACGGCACGGCAAAACCGATGCCGACATTGCCGCCATTGGGCGTGTAGATCGCCGTGGCGATGCCGATCACCTTGCCCGACTGGTCGAACAGCGGGCCGCCGGAATTGCCCGGATTGATCGGCGCGTCGATCTGCAAGAAATTGTCGTAGGGGCCACTGTTCAGGTTGCGGCCACGCGCCGAGACGATGCCGGCCGAAACGCTGCCGCCGAGGCCAAACGGGTTGCCCACCGCCACCACCCAGTCGCCGATGCGGGCGCGGTCGGAATCGCCGAAGGCCACATAGGGCAGCAGCGTCTTGCTCTCGATCTTAAGCAGGGCGAGATCCGTCTTGGCATCGCGACCCTTCACCGTGGCGGGAAATTCGCGGCCATCGTCCAGCGTCACCACGATCTTGTCGGCGCCATCGACCACATGGTTGTTGGTCACGACGTAGCCGGCGGGGTCGATGATGAAGCCCGAGCCCAGGGCATGCTGCGGCCCGCTGCGGCGCTGCTGCTGGTCGCCGAACTGGCGGAAGAATTCCTCAAACGGCGAGCCGGGGGGAAACGGCGATTGCGGCAGGCGCTGGGCCTGGCGCGTCGCCTTCTCGGTGGTGGCGATGTTCACCACGGCGGGCTTCACCTTTTCGACCAGATCGGCGAAGGAGGGTTTGACGGCAAGCTGCTCGACCGGCGCGGCCGGGAGCGCGGCGTCGTTGGCCGCCAGGGCGCGGGCGGCGAGGTACCCGCCGCCGCCCGATAGGATCGTGCTGGCCAGCAGGACGGCGACTAGAATGCGCCTAAAGGAAGAACGTTCGGCTTTCATGGGTCTGCTCCTGTGCAGGTGAACATCCATGACGCCAAGATAGGAACGCCCGGTTTCCCGGTGCCTGAACGGCGGATTAATTAAATTTAATCTTCGGCCTCAGGCCACCCGCAGGTAGCCCATCATGCCGGTTTCCTGGTGTTCGATGATATGGCAGTGAAACATCCAGTCGCCCGGCTGGCCGGCGACGAAGGCGATGCGCACGCGCTCCTTGGGCCGCACCAGCACGGTGTCGGCCCAGTGCGGCGGCAGGTCGCGCTCCGACGAGCCCAGCACGCGGAAGGTATGGCCGTGCAGGTGCATGGGATGCTGGTGCGGCGTGCCGTTGAACAGCTCGACGATGTAGCTGCGGCCCGATTTGAGTTCGGCCAACGGCGGCGGCAACGCCCCCTGCTCTGCTCCTGGGCCCATACCCGGCCAGACCTGACGGTTGATCGACCAGAACACCTTCTGCGTCAGGCAGATTTCATCGGGGCTGACACTCATCTGCTTCGCCCAGGCCTGCAGGGCCGGATCGGGATTGCCGGCCAGAAGGCTGAATTCAAGCTTCTGCGCCGTTTTCAAGTCGGGCTGCGGCAGTTCCGCCTCGGGCAGGCGCAGGGTCGCCTTTGTACTGCGCATCGCCGCGCCGGCCGTGGCGATCCTGGCCAGCACGCGCGGCTTCGTGCTGAAGATATCCTGCAGCGCGATTTCGACACCGGCTTTCTCGGGCGCGACGAAGGCCACATCGGCACGCATGGCCGGCCCAAGCCGCCAGCCCTGCAGGGCAAAGGGTGTGCAGGCATTGCCATCGGTGGCGATCACCACGGCCTTCGCGCCGGGCAGATCGAGTTGCGGGATGCGGGTGGAATCCAGATTGAGGATCCGCAGACGCACGCGGCCACCCGGCGGCACGGTGATCGTTGGCGCCACCATGCCGTTGGCGGTGCGCAGGCTGCCGAAACTGCCGGCCTTCGCCGCGCCGGCATCGGTGAGGAAATCCTCGAAGCTGCCGTCATGCCGCACGCGCCAGTCCTTCAGCGCGATGATATGCTCGATATCGAACAGGCCCTGGTCGCGCGGATCGTCCACGATCAGCACGCCGGCCAGGCCACGCCCCAGCGCCTCGACGGTGTTGCAATGGGGGTGGAAAAAGAAGGTGCCGGGATCGGGCGGCGCGAAGCTGTATTCGAAACTTTCGCCCGACCGCACCGGCGGCTGGGTGATATAGGGCACGCCATCCATTTTGTGCGGCACGCGCACGCCATGCCAGTGGATCGCGGTATGCTCGGCCAGCTCGTTTTTCAGCGTGGCGGTGAAGGCCTCGCCGCGCGTGGCGCGCAGCACGATGGGCAAAGTCTCGTTGCGGCCGTCGTCGTAGAGCCAGAGATCGGACGGACCGACGCAGCCCGGCAGGGTTTTCGGCACCCGCTTTGCCGTGAGTTCATAACTGACCGGCATGGCCGCCGCGCCACGCGGCAGCAGGGCCACAGCCACCGCGCTCAGGCCCGATTGCAGCAGATGGCGGCGGGTCAAGGCAGGCATGAGCGGACTCCGGGACGGGAGAGCGCTGGCGACGGCTGGCGCAGGAAAATACGCAGAAGATAAGTGGCGGAGGGGGCGGGATTCGAACCCGCGGTACGACTTGACATCGTACGGTGATTTAGCAAACCACTGCCTTCAGCCACTCGGCCACCCCTCCGCACGCGAGTGGGTATTAACACAGTGTATGCGGGGCCTCTTCTAAGGCTCAGGGGCTGGCCTGTCAACGACCCTAAACCGCTGAAATGGCGGCCGGTTTGCCGCCGGTCCAGGCCACCAACTCGCTGTAGGACAACGGGAAAACCGCATGGGGATGCCCGGCGGCGGCATGCAGCAGCGGGAACCGGGCCAGGCTGTCGTCGATTACGATCGGCAGGGCTTCCATATGGCCCAGCGGGGCCACGCCGCCGATGGCGAAACCGGTGGCCCGGCGCACCAGAGCGGCATCGGCCCGATTGAGTCCCTGGCCCGGCGAGGCCGCCAGCCCCAGGGCGCGGCCCAGTGCCGCCACGTCGCATTGCCGGTCGCCGGCCACCAGCGCCATCACTGGGCGCTTTTCGCCTTCCTGGCTTTCATGGGCAAACACCAGCGACTTCACGATGGCGCCGACCTCGCAGCCCAGCCCGGCCGCCGCCTCGGCCGCCGTGCGCGCCGCGCCGTCCAGCACGATCACGCGTTCGCCTGCCCCACGCGCCAGCAGGGCCTCGCGCACCCGTTTGACCGAGGCATTCTCCAGGATGGCTTCCGCCATCGTCAGGGCACCTCGAAACCGCGCTGCACGCCCGGGCGTGCCATCAGCACATCATACCAGCGCTTCACGTTCGGATAGGCGCCAAGGTCGATCAGGTGCCATTCATGGCGCGCCGCCCAGGGCAGGGTCGCCATGTCGGCAATGGAGTATTCCTTGCCGGCGAGGAATTCGTTTTTCGCCAGATGGCCGTCCAGCACCTTGTAGAGCCGCTGGGTCTCGGTGGTGAAGCGGTCGATGGCGTAAGGCACCTTCTCCTTGGCGAAACGCACAAAATGATGCGTCTGGCCCAGCATGGGGCCGAAGCCGCCCATCTGCCACATCAGCCATTGCAGCGCCTGCATGCGCGACGGCGCGTCCTTAGGGAGAAACTGGCCGCTCTTTTCGGCCAGATAGATCAGGATCGCGCCGGACTCGAATACGCTGTAGGGCCTGGTGCCGTAGGCCGCCGGCGGTTCGTGATCGACGATGGCGGGAATCTTGTTGTTCGGATTCACTTTCAGGAAATCCGGATCGAACTGCTCGTCCTTGGTGATGTTGACCGGGAAGGCCTGATACTTCAGGCCGCTTTCCTCCAGCATGACGGAGACCTTGCGGCCGTTCGGCGTGCCCCAGGTGTAGAAGTCGATCACGGCGGAATCCTTACTTGACGTGCTTGAGGAAATGGAAGCTGGAGATGCTGTAGCGCTGGCGGAAATAGAAGCGGTGCGCTTCCGCGCGGTGCGTGCCTGAGTCGAGGTCCACCACCTTGCGCCCCTCGTTTTTGGCGATGCCCTCCACCCAGTCGAGCAGCAGCGCACCATAGCCGCGCGAGCGGCCGGTGGCCGTGGTGACCAGATCGTCCACATAGATCAGCGGTCCGTGCACCAGCCGCTCCTGCCGGCGGAAACCGATGCAGGCGGCCGGCACGCCGTTGCCGTCGGACGCATAGGCCAGCACGAAGCCTTCCCCGTGCTGGCGCTTCACCCGCGCCACCAGCTCGGCGGCATCCTTCAGATGCGGCCGCAATTCGTGCATCACCGGGAAACAGGCGGCGATCTTCGCGTCGGTATCGGCGATTTCGACCTTGGCGTTCTGCATGATGGCCCTACCCCTTCACCACACTGGCGGTCTGGCCGAACAGCACCTTCTTGGCCTCTTCGGTCATCACCGGAACACCCTGGTTGATCGCCTTGCCCTTCTCGTAGGCCACCTTCGTGGCCGGGCGCGCCCAGATACTGTCGAACCAGCGCTTGAGGTTTGGGAAATCCTCCAGCTTCTGGCCCTGACGCTCATAGGGCACGATCCAGGGATAGGCGGCCATGTCGGCGATGGTGTAGTCGTCGCCGCAGATGAAGGCGCGGCCGTCCAGACGCTTGTTCAGCACGCCGTAGAGCCGGTTGGTCTCGTTCACATAGCGGTTGATCGCGTAGGGAATCTTCTCGGGCGCATACTGGTTGAAGTGATGATTCTGGCCGCACATGGGGCCGAGGCCGCCCATCTGCCACATCAGCCATTCGGTGCAGGCGACGCGGCCGCGCAGGTCCTGCGGGATGTGCTTTTTATACTTGTCGGCCAGATACAGCAGGATGGCACCGCTCTCGAACACGCTGACCGGCGCGCCGCCATCAGCAGGCTTGTGATCGACAATCGCCGGCATGCGGTTGTTCGGCGCGATCTTGAGGAAATCGGGTTCGAACTGCTCCCCCTTGCCGATATTGACCGGCTTGATCGTGTAGGGCGTGCCGGTCTCTTCCAGGAACAGGGTGATCTTGTGGCCGTTTGGTGTCGGCCAGTAATACAGGTCAATCATCGGGCGTCTCCGGGCTGGACGGGCGAAGGATGGAACAGGATCGCTGGCGCGGCAAGGCGCAGGCCCGACCCAGCTAGGGCGAAATTCCGCCAGAACAAGCAGTTACCGACCGGCAAGTGCCTCATCCCGCCCCTGCCAGACTGCTGCCAGAATAGGGATCGCGCCATGGCATGCTCCGCCTCCAAAAAGGAGATGCCCGATGGCACAGCAACCGCCCGCCCCGATCCGCCTCTATTCCGGCCCGCTGAGCATGTTCGGGGCCAAGGCGCAGATCGCCCTGCTGGAAAAAGGCCTGGCGGCCGAGGTGGTGATGGTGCCCTTCGAGATGAAGGCGCTGTACGAGCCCAAGCACGGGGAAGTGCTGCGCATCAACCCAAAACGCCAGGTGCCGGTGCTGGTGCAGGGCGATCTGGAGATTTTCGATTCCACGCAGATCTTCGAGTACCTGGAAGACCTCTGCCCCGAGCCGCCGTTATGGCCGCGCGACATCGCCGGGCGCGCGCGGGCGCGCCTGCTGGAACTGCAATCCGACGAGGTCTATTTCCCGCACATCATCCGCCTGATGGGCCTGCAACAGACGCCCGACGATCCCGCCGCCATCGCCGCCCGCGACGGCGCGGCGCAGTTCTATGCCCGTATGGAGAGCCTGCTGGGAGATAGCCGGCCATGGCTGGCTGGCCCGGCTTTCACCTATGCCGACATCGCCTTCTTCATGGCGCAGATATTCGGCGACCGCATGGGTGCGCCGATCCCCGCCGACGCGACCCGCCTGATCGCCTGGCGCACCCGCATGGGCGAACGGCCCAGCGTGCGCCAGGTGGCCGGCGCGATGGGCCGCTGGCTGCTGGGCATCGGGCGGCCGGTGCCGGCCTTCCTGCGCGCGCTGCTTTAGTCAGGCAGCCAGTTCAGTCAGACAACCAGGCGCGTTCGATGGCTTGGATCGAGGCGGCCAGATCGAGCGCGAAAAATGCCGTGGTGTGCGGCAGGCGCATATGCGTCTGCAATGCGGCCTGGCTGGCAAAATCCTCGACCAGCAGAAAAGCCTCGTCTTCGTTCAGCGCCTGATAGAACCGGAATTCACGACAGCCGGGTTCGAGGCGGGTGGCCGCCTGCAGGTCGAGCAGGGCGGCGCGCATGGCCGCGCCGGTGCCCGGTTTGGCCGCGATGCGGACGACCTTGCGGATGTTCTGCGGGACTGGCGATTCTGACATCGGGCTTCTCCAAAATTCGGGAGGCGGACTTTGCAACCAAGCGGGGCCTGTGCAAAATTCCCTAAATCCTCCCTCCCGATGTGAAGAAATTAACAATGCTCGACTGGGACAATCTGCGGCATTTCCTGGCCCTGGCCGATGACGGTTCGCTGTCTGCCGCAGCCCGCCGGCTGCGGGTGGAACATGCCACCGTGGCCCGCCGGGTCGCCGCACTGGAAGCCGAGGCCGGCGTGAAGCTGGTGGATCGCCGGGCCGGGCGATATGTGCTGACCGTCGATGGCCGGCGCGTGGCGGATCACGCCCGGCGCATGGAAGGCGAGGCATTTTCCATCGAGCGGCTGCTGCGCGCCGCACAGAACGACCTGGCGGCGGAGATGACGGTCACGGCGCCGCCACTGATCGCCGCGCACCTGATCGCCCCGCGCATCGCCCTGCTGCGTCGCGAGCATCCCAATCTGCGCCTGCGCCTGCTGGGCGACAGCCGCACCGTCTCCCTGCCCCGGCGCGAAGCCGACATTGCCTTGCGCCTGAACCGGCCCGATGAGGCCGCGCTGGTGGCCCGCAAGATCGGCACCATGACCTACCGGCTCTATGCCACCGCAGCCTATCTGCGCGGTCGTGCACCGTCGGATTATGAATTCATCGCCTTCGATGAGAGCCTCGACCATATAGCGCAGCAATCCTGGCTGAACCGATTGCTGGCCGGCCGGCCGGTGGTGCTGCGCAGCAACGACCTGGCCGTACAATCCGCGGCGGTGCAGGCCGGCACCGGCATTGCCGCCCTGCCCGACTTCCTGGGCGCTGCTGCCGGCCTGCGGCAGGCAGAACCGGCCCATGGCGCCGTGACCCGCGATGTCTGGCTGACCTACCACGAAGACATGCGCGACAGCCCCGGGATCGCGGTGCTGAGCAGCTTCCTTGCCGCATGCATGGCGGAAGAGAAACCGCCGCGACGCCGCTGACCTAGGCCACGTTGCGGGTGATCAGCCGGCCGGCGCTGGCGCCGGTGACGCCCTTGTTCCCCACATAGCTCGAAACGCCGTTGACCCAGACCTCGAGGATGCCGGCCGCCGGCGTCTTCGGTGCCGCGAAGGTGGCCGTGTCGATCACCGTGTCGGGGTCGAACAGCACGAGGTCGGCATAGGCGCCCTCGCGGATCGCGCCGCGATCCACCATGCCGAAGACCCTGGCTGTCAGGCCGGTCATCTTGTGCACCGCCTGCTGCAGCGAGATCAGTTTCAGGTCGCGCGCATAATGCCCCAGCACACGCGGGAACGTGCCCCACAGGCGCGGATGCGGCATGTCGTTGCTGGGGATGCCGTCGGAGCCGATCATGCTGCGCGGATGGGCGATGATCCGCTGCACGTCTTTTTCGTCCATCATGAAATAGATCGCCGCCGCCGGCAGCAGGCGATGCGCCGCCGTCACCTGGTCGACACCCCATTCCTTCGCGATGTCGGCCAGCATGCGGCCCTTCATCTCGGGATAAGGCTCCGACGTGGCTATCTGCACCGGCATATCGTCGCGCAGGCGATCAGGCAGCAAAGCCGTCGAGCTGGCGATATAGGGATAGACGTCGAAATCGACGCTCTGGCTTTTCGCCGCGCGGTCGATCAGCGCCAGCGTCTCGGTCGAGCGGCCGAAATTCTCCGGATTGGTGCATTTATGGTGACTGATCACCACGGCGGTGCCGGTATCGCGGCCGATCTTCAGCGTCTCCTCGATGCTGTCGATCACGCCATCGGCCTCGTCGCGCATATGCGTCACATACAGGCCGCCGCGCGAGCGCAGGGCCTCGGCCACCGCGATCACCTCGTCGGTCGGCGCATGACGGCTGGGTGGATACCACAGGCCGGTGGAAAAGCCCGACGCGCCCTGCTCCAGCGCCTCGGTCAGGCGCTGCTTCATCTGCGCGGCCTCTTTGTCGGTGGCGGCGCGGTTGATGTCGTGATCCATCGCCTGCACGCGCAGCGACATATGGCCGACCAGCGCATAGGTGTTGGTGGGCGGCGGCACCTTGCGCAGGCGTTCGGCGTAATCGGCGAAGCTGGGGAACTGCCAGGAGTCCGGGCCGCCGACCAGATCGAGCGGCGCCGGCGGGCGTTTGGTCATCGTCACCGGTGCGAGGCTGATGCCGCAATTGCCGACCACGACGCTGGTGACGCCCTGGCTGAGCTTGCAATGCATGCATTCCGGGCCACAGAGCACGGCGCCGTCGTCATGGGTATGGGCGTCGATGAAGCCCGGCGCCAGCGCCAGGCCTTTCGCGTCCACTTCGCGATCGGCCGCGCTTGCGCCCAGATCGCCGATGGCGGCGATGCGGTCGCCGCTGACAGCCACGTCGCCGATGAAAGATTCCGCGCCGCTGCCGTCGAAGATGCGGGCATTGCGGATGGCAAGATCGTAGCGGCGGGTCATCCGGCGATCCTCCGGGTGTGGTTCAGCGCCGCCTCGATCAGGTTCATGCTGGCCTCCGGCGTGCGGAAGGCGGAATGGGCCGACAGCGTGACGTTATCCAGCCTGGTAAGCGGATGATCCTTGGGCAAAGGCTCGACATCGAAGACATCGAGGCCGGCATGACCGATCTGGCCGGATTTCAGCGCCGCGATCATCGCCGCCTCGTCCACCACCGCGCCGCGCGCGGTGTTGATCAGGATGGCGCCACGCTTCATCTGCGCGATACGCTCGGCCGAAAGGAAACCGCGCGTCTCGTCGTTGAGCAGCAGGTGCAGCGAGACCACGTCGCTCTGCGCCAGCAATTCGTCGATCGGCACGAAGCGCACACCCTCGGCGCTTTTGGCGCTGCGGTTCCAGGCCAGTACCTTCATGCCGGCGCCACGGCACAGCCGTGCCATCTCGGCGCCGATGCCGCCATAGCCGACCAGGCCCATGGTCTTGCCGGTGAGTTCCACACCATCCAGCCGCAGCCAGTTGCCGGCGCGCATCTCGCGGTCCATGCGGGCAAAACCCTTGGCGGCAGCCCACATCAGGGCGAAGGCACATTCGGCCACGGCGGTATCACCGTAACCCTTGATCAGATGCACCTCGATGCCCAGACCCGCCAGTTCCTCAACATGCATGTAGCTGCGCGCGCCGGTGCCGAGGAACACGACATGCTTCAGCCCCTTGCACTGGGCGGCGATGGCGGTGGGCAGATAGGTATGGTCGATCCAGGCGACCGGCGCGCCGTCCAGCACGCGGGGCAGGTCTTCGGGCTTCACATCCGGCTGGCGGTTGACGCCGACCGGCGGATCGGAGGGTTTGCGCAGGCGCTCGGCCAGATCGCCGAGAGTTGGATTGGCATCGACGAAAACGGCACGCAAGGCAGCATTCCCCCGGTCTGAAGCGGCAGCACAGGCCCGGCCGGCTCAGCGGCGGGCGAGTCGTATACTGACGGTCAGCGCGGCGAGTGTCACCCCTGTCGCCGCCAGCAAAACGGCCATGCCGGGGCGCAGGCCCATGTCAATACTGAGGTTGGTTTCAAGCACAAGCAGCCATGGCGCGCCGCTGCGCAACCAGAAATAAAGCGCCTCGCCGCCCATGGTCAGCGCGGCGCTGCCCAGCGCCAGTGCCACCTGCCCCGGCCATGGCAGCGTGATGCCGGACGGGAATATCCGGCGCAGCAGACGGTAGCCCAGCAGCCAGAGCAGCAGTCCGGCCATCAGGGTCGGCTCGCCCACATCGGCCTTGGACTGCAGGAAGAAATGCCACAGCGCCAGCGGCGCCAGCAGATAGACGATGCGATGCAGGTTCTGCCAGCGCCGGCCGCCCAGCCGCCGCACCATGGCGTCGGTGGAAGTCGCGGCCAGCACCAACAAGCCAAACAATGCGGCCAAGCCGATCAGCAGGTAGTTCGAGGTGGCGATTTCGCGGATCGCCTTTTCCAGTACGAAGGCATGGTTGGCGAAATAGAGCAGCAGATGCGCCGCCGCATAGACCGCCGAGGCCACGCCGATCATGCGGCGGACCAGCGCCAGCCGGCCATAACGCAGCATCTGCCGCAGCGGGGTGACGGCCAGCGACAGCAGCAGGAAGCGGAAGGCCCACAGCCCGGTCTGGTGAATCAGCTCGGTGAGCGGACGCGGCCCGAGGTCATGCTGGGCCGTGCGCCACAGCAGCCACAGGGCGGGCAGCAGCAACAAGCCGAAGACCACCGCTTTCAGCGGCACGAAACGCCCGCCGGCATCGCGCCAGGGGATCGGGAACGAAAAAGGCCGGGGGACTGCTCTGTTGCTCATATCGCCGATATAGCCCAGCCCGGGCCTCAAGCCGACATGCTCTGCGGGAAATTTATCGTGAACCGGGTGCCCTCGCCCTCCCGGCTCGACACCGCGATGGTGCCGCCCAGCACCTGGGTGACCAGGTTGTAGACGATGTGCAGGCCCAGGCCGGTGCCGCCGGTGCCGCGCTTGGTAGTGAAGAAGGGATCGAATACGCGCGGCAGGCTGGCGGCGGCGATGCCGCGGCCGTTATCGCGGAATTCGACCGCGATGCGCCCCTCGCGGGGCTGGCTCACGCCGATCCAGATGCGGCCCGGCCGGCTGCCATCCTCGAAGGCATGCTGCAGAGCGTTCATCACCAGATTGGTGATGATCTGGCCTAGCGCGCCCGGGCGGTTGCGGATCATCAGTTTGTCCGGGCAATCGATCTCCACCGTATTCTGGGTGCCGCGCAGGGCCGGCGCCAGGCTCAGCATGATCTCGTGCAGGTATTCGCCGAGATCGAACAGGCGCAGATCGTCGGTGCTCTGGTCGGCGGCCACCTGCTTGAAGGCCTGGATCAGGCGGGCGGCGCGGGCGAGGTTGCCCTGCATGATCCGGGTGGCCTCGGTGGCCGTCTCGATGAAATCCTCCATGTCGCTGCGCCGCAGCTGGTCCTCGCTGAAACGGTTCGACAGCTGCGCGATCTCTTCTGCCAGATGCGATGCCGCCGACACGCCGATGCCGAGCGGCGTGGAAATCTCGTGACTCATGCCGGCCACCAGCGAACCGAGCGAGGCCATCTTCTCGGCCAGGATCAGGCTGGCCTGGGCGCCGCGCAGATCGGCCAGGGCGCGTTCGGCTTCTTCCTTAGCGCGGCGCAGTTCATCCTCCATGCGGCGGCGCGCCGTGATGTTGGTGCGCACAACCACCAGGTCGCCCGACGGCGTCACGCGTTCATGTACCAGGAACCATTCGCCGGCATTGGTGCGGATTTCGACCATGCGTTCGGGGATGCGGCGGCGCGATATCGACGCGGCAGCCGCCGCGCCCTGGTCCTTTTCATCCCGGCTGAACACGCCACGGTCGTAGCCGCGCTGCACCAGGTCGTCGAAACTCATGCCGATTGCCTGTTCCGATGTCAGGCCGTACAGCGCGGCGAAACGGCTGGAACAGATCGCGATGCGATCCTGGGAATCGTAGATGACGAAACCGTCTCCGGCCACCTCCACCGCATGGCGCAGGCGGCGATTGATGGCGTAGCGTTCGGTGGCGTCGAAAATGGTGACGGCCACGGAATGATCCGGCAGGCGGCCGATGGTGAATTCCAGAACCTTGCCCGTCGGCGTATGGCGCGCCGCCGTCGCCCCAGTCACGCCGCGGATCAGGCGGTCGATGTGATAGCGCATGTCGCTGACTTCGGAATCGCCGAAATCGCCGCGCTGGGCCAGGAAACGCAGCATCGCGTCGTAGCTGTCGCCGGGATTCAGCGCGCCCGGCGGCAGCGCCAGCAATTCCGCCGCGCGCCGGTTGATCGTGTGGATCGTGCCGTCGGGATGGAACAGCATGACGCCGACCGGCAGCGCGTCGAGCGCCCAGGCTTGGTATTCGCTGCGGCGCCGGCTTTCCTGCCGCGACAGGGTGAGCGCTTCGGTGACCCGCCGCGCCTCTTCGCGCGCCATGTAATTGCGGCGGCGTTCCAGCTTGATCTGCCGCATGCCGATGAAGCCGAGTACATTGCCGAGCACAGCGAACAGCACGAGGCCGACCAGGCTCTCGGCCCGATATGGCAGCCACAGCGCCGTCGTGAGGCCGGTGCCAAGCGTGATATAGGCCGCATTCGACAGCGTCAGCCGGGCCGAACAGGGCACCAGCAGGTAGAAGACCAGCAGATACGCAAAAACCAGCGAGCCGGCATTCAGCGCGGGCGGCGCGCTGATCGCCCAGGTCATGAAGGTGAGCGAGGTGAGGCTGGCCATGCCGATACCAGCCACCACATCCAGCAACTGCACGTCGTTCAGGCGGTGCAGCAGATACTGGAACAGGATACCGACGACCAATCCCAGGCCGCGCACCAGGGCGAAAAACAGGAATGTCTCGCCATAACCGTGCACCAGGTAATCGCGCACCAGCAGCAGACAGAAGACCGATGTCGCCGCCAGGCCGCAGGCCTGCAGCATGCGGCGCGAGGGATCAAGCCGGCCCTGCCGGTAGATCTGCTCGACGCGGCGGTCGCGGAACTCGCCGGTCCAGGCGAACAGCCGCGGATCCTCCCCCGATTGCAGCGGGGATGTCAGTGACGAAAGTGGTGGTTGCAGCATGGCGATGCGGAATCCCGGGGCGGCATATTATGACCGCCTCGCCGCCCGGACAAAGCAAGACGGCAAATATTGCCTAGTGACAAAAGCCGGGGTCAAGTTCATCCGCCTTATTTATCAGATATTTACAAGGCATTCCAGTCCGGCACAGGCCTTGCTTTGCAATGCCCGAGACACATTTGACGGACCCAGGAGTCCAGCCATGTCCTATTACGGTGCCCTCGGTACGGCCGTGCAAGGCATTTCCGCCCAGGCGATTGCCATCGGCCATATCTCCGACAACGTCGCGAATGCGGCCACCAACGGCTACAAGCAGGTAAAAACCAGCTTCGCCGACCTGGTCAGCAACAAAGTGCTGGGCGCCAGCGAGGTGCTGGACAATAACCGCAACATGGGCGTCACCGCCTCAGCCAACTTTGCCAACCGGCAGCAGGGCCAGATCATCGGCCATAACAGCTTCACGTCCATCGCCGTCGACGGCAACGGCTTCATCCCAGTCGCCAAGGCAACCGGCTTTGATCGCGCGACCGGCGAACCGACCGGCTTCGAGGATACCGTCTACTATACCCGCCTGGGCGATTTCCGCCTCGACAACAACAATCGCCTGGTCAACTCCGCTGGCTTCTACCTGATGTCGGCCGAGGTGGGCGGCACGACGATCTCACCCTTCGAACTGGATGACAGCGAAATCGCCGCGGTTCCGACCAGCACGGTGAACTACCGCGCCAACCTGCCCGCCAATGCCCAGGTCAATGCCACCTTCTCGAACGGCATCGGCATCGTGGATGCCGAAAGTAACGATCGCAATTTCCAGATGCTGTGGACCAAGACGGGCAACAACGCCTGGAACCTGACGATCAATACCGCCGACGGCACGCCGGCCAGCTTCGGGCCGATCGCCGTGACGTTCAACAACGGTCTGCTCAACACCATGACCACGACCGACACAAATCTGACCGTTACCGCCACGGGTGCCGCAACGGTCACCCTGTCGCCGGATTTCGGCAGCGGCGCGCAGACGATCACCGTCAATCTCGGGCAGTTCAACGGCACCTTCGATCCCAACGCCACCACCGGCCTCTCGCAATATGGCGGCAACATCGATACCCTGACCAATCTGAGCATCGACCAGAACGGCCTGAAGGGCGGCGAATTCGATTACGTCACCTTCGATGAAGACGGTTCGATCATCTACAATTACGAGAACGGCCGCAGCCAGGTCGGTGGCCAGCTTCTGCTGGCCAATTTCCCCGAGCCCGACCGGCTTGAGCGGCTGGACGGGACGGTGTTCACGGAAAGCACGCTGTCAGGTGCAGCCGTACTCGGCTCGCCAGGCGACGCAGACAACGATGCCGGCGTCGGCGTGATCCGCGCCGGCGCGCTGGAACAGTCCACCGTGGACGTGGCTGAACAGATGACGCGGCTGATCGTCGCCCAGCAGGCCTATTCGATGAACGGTCAGGTGATCAGCGCGGCTGACAGCATGCTGTCGCGCGCCATCGACATGAAACGGTAAGCCTGCGGGATCATCCGGGCGTGCAGCGGGTCTGTTTGCCCGGCAGGGTATAACGACAGATCAGGTCGCGCCCTTTCGGCTGGCTGACCTTGAAGATGTCACCTTCCATGCGGCGCACGGCATACTGGTTGGAGAACTGCAGCCAGCCGAAGCTGTCGAAATAGGCCTGGACGCCGTTGGAGAACAGCAACTCGCGCCGACGGTTCTTGGAAACCCGGAACTTGCCGCCATATTCCAGCGTGCCATCGTCGAATTCGCGGATCACCACATCGTTGGTACAGAGCGCCTGTTTCGGGTCGTCGGTCAGGCGGCAACCGAAGGCGGGCATGTCCGCCGGGGGCGTTGTGATCACGATGGCGAAGATCGTCGCTTCCATCAGATTCATGCGGGCCTCTCGATTCCGTGAGGTATTTTAACACAGGCCGTCCGGCAGACAGCCTTGACCCTGCCATATGGGAAGCCATTATGGTGCCCGCATGACCCATCGGAACGGCATCCCGAAACGCCAGACCGGCCGGCGACTCGTCGCCCTGGCTGCCGCCATCGGCCTACTTGCCGCATCCCTGCTGATGCCCCCGGCCATGGCGGCCGTTTCAGGCGGCATGATGCAGTCCGCTGTTCCGCAGACCGAGAGGCCGGCTGTCCTGCAGACCGGAATGCAGACTGGGCATGATCATGCCGGGCACGGTCATGCCGGACAGGGCCATGCCGACCGTCATGATCATGACGCCCAGATGCCCCAGTCGGATTCGTCTGATCGGTCTGGCGGTCTGGGCGGCTGCGGCCAGTGCAGCGATTGCGCGCTTTGCACGATGACCATCCCGATCGCCGTCGGCGCCCTGCCGGCTGCCGGATACCCGCCAGCCAGGCTGCGTATCACCAGCGCCAGCCTGTTGCCGGGCATCGCCCCGCCTCCACCTGCCGAACCTCCGCGAGTCTGAAGCTTCGCCATAGATGCGTGCTGCCGTGCAATCTGCGGCAGCATGGCAGACGATTCTTCTACTCCGGAGTGAGGCACATGCTGTCCCTGTCCATTCGACCGGCCCTGCTGGGTCTGGTCCTGATCCACGCTAGTGGTGTCGCCGCGGCTGAACCGCAGCGGCCATCGGCCATCGATCCCGCCGCCACCACCGGCAGTCCAGCCTACCATTCGGCCTTCGATAACTACCGTCCCATGGGAGACGCGACACCACAGGACTGGCGCGGCGTCAATGATGCGGTCGCGCGGACCGGCGGCCATGCCGGTGCACTGAAAGAGCCAAATGTCCCGGCAGCAAAGCCGGATGCGGCCTCTCCTGCCGGCCATGCCGGCCACAAACATTGAGGCACGCCATGCCCAGGATTCCATCCGCCCTTGCGCTGCTCCTGCTGCTCGGCGCCTGCGCCGGGCCGGTCGCCAACAACGCCTTCGAGGACATCGCCGCGCAAACCGAAGACAAGATCGGCCAGCGCCCGGTCTGGATCAGGAGCGAAGCCGACGAACAGGCCGTGCGCGCCGAACTGGGCCGCCTGCTGGCAAGGCCGGTCAGCGCCGACGACGCGGTGCGCATCGCGCTGCTGAACAACCGCCGCCTGCAGGCCCGGCTGGCCGACCTGGGCATCGGCGCCGCCGACCTCACAGCATCCTGGCGACCGGCCAACCCGGGATTCGGTTTCAGCCGCCTGCACCGCAGCGGGGAAGTCGAAATCGAGCGCAGCGTCGGCATTGATGCGCTGAGCCTGCTGGCCCTGCCGCTCCGCGCCGGCATCGAGGCGCGGCAGTTCGAACGCACCAAGCTGCAGACCGCCGGCGAGATTCTCCGCCTCGCGGCCCAGGCCAAACGAGCGTGGTACGAGGCGGTCGCCGCCGAACAGACCGCCCGCTATATCGAAACGACGCGCGAAAGCGCCTCGGTGCAGGCCGAACTGGCGCGGCGCATGTACCAGGCTGGCAACTGGGCCATGCTGGATTACGCGCGCGAGCAGCTGTTTTATGCGGATGTCACCGCGCGGCTGGCGCGCAGCCGCATGACTGCCACGGCCGCCCGCGAGAAGCTGGCGCGCCTGATGGGTCTGTGGGGCGACGATCTGCGCTTCACCCTGCCCGAGCGCCTGCCCGTCCTGCCCGGCCAGCCGCGCGACATGCAGAACATCGAAGCCGAGGCGATTGCCGGCCGGCTGGATGTGAAGCAGGCGCAGGCCGACATGGAGGCCTTGCGCAAGGCCTATGGCCTGACCAACGCCCTGCGGTTCGTCAACGTGCTGGAGACCGGATTCGTGCGCAAAAGCGAGACCGGCCGTTCCGACCAGATGGGCTATGAAATCCGCCTGGAAGTGCCGATCTTCGATTTCGGCGATGCCAAGGCGACCAAAGCCGAGCAGAACTGGCGGCAGGCCGTGAACCACCTGACCGACACCGCCGTGGAAGCACGGTCCTCGGCCCGGGAAAGCTGGCTGGCTTATCGCACGGCCTTCGACCTAGCGAAGCATTACCAGGGCGAGATCCTGCCCTTGCGCCAGAAGATCGGCGAGGAGATGGTGCTGCGCTACAACGGCATGCTGGTCAGCGTGTTCGACCTGCTGGCCGATGCGCGCGAGCAGATCGCCGAGGTGACCGCCGCGGTTGAAGCACAGCGCGACTTCTGGATCGCCGATACCGACCTCACCTTCGTCACCCTTGCCGCCACCCATTCGGGGAACTGAGACCATGCTCACCCGCCGCACCCTGCTCAGCGCCACCGGTGGCATCGCCGCCGCCGCCGTGGCCCGCTCCGCGCTGGCCGCCCTCCCGGAGCCCGCCTATTCTCAAGGCCCCGGCACCGCGCCGCCCCCCCAGCCATCCACCGGCCGACCGTTTTACCCCGTCGTCACGCTGAACGGCTGGTCGGCGCCCTGGCGCATGAACCAGGGATGGAAAGAATTCCACCTGGTGGCCGAGCCGGTGGTGCGCGAGATGGCGCCGGGCATGAAGGCCAACCTGTGGGGTTATAACGGCCAGTCGCCCGGCCCGACCATCGAGGCCGTGGAAGGCGACCGCGTAAGGCTGTTCGTCACCAACAAGCTGCCCGAACACACTACGATCCACTGGCATGGCCAGATCCTGCCCAGCGGCATGGACGGCGTGGGGGGCTTAAGCCAGCCGCAGATCAAGCCGGGCGAGACCTATGTGTATGAGTTCGAGCTGAAGAAATCCGGCACCTTCATGTACCACCCCCATGCCGACGAGATGGTGCAGATGGCCATGGGCATGATGGGCTTCTTCGTGGTGCACCCGCGCGATCCGAACCAGTACCGCGTCGACCGCGACTTCGTGTTCCTGATCAATGCCTATGACATCGAACCCGGCGCGGCGACGCCCAAGATCGCAACCATGACCGAGTTCAACCTGTGGAGCTGGAACAGCCGTGTGTTTCCCGGCATCGACCCGCTGGTGGTGCGACAGGGCGACCGCGTGCGCATACGCATGGGCAACCTGACCATGACCAACCACCCGATTCATCTCCATGGCTACGACTTCTCGGTCACCTGCACCGATGGCGGCTGGGTGCCGCCGGCGGCACGCTGGCCGGAAGTGACCATCGATGTGCCGGTAGGCGCCATGCGCGCCTTCGAATTCGACGCGGTGAACCCCGGCGACTGGGCGTTCCACTGTCACAAGGCACACCACACCATGAATGCCATGGGCCATGACGTGCCGACCATGATCGGCGTGGACCACAAGCATGTCGCCCGCCGCCTGGTGAACCTGATCCCCGATTACATGGTGATGGGCGAACGCGGCATGGCCGATATGGGCGAGATGGAAATGCCGCTGCCCGACAACACCCTGCCGATGATGACCGGACGCGGCCCCTTCGGCCCCATCGAGATGGGCGGCATGTTCACCGTCGTGAAGGTGCGCGAGGGACTGGCGCGAAACGATTACCGCGATCCGGGCTGGTACAAAAACCCGCCTGGGACCGTCGCCTACAAATGGAAAGGATAAACCGATGAAAACCACAACCCTGACACTGGCCCTTGCCCTACTGGCAACGCCGGCATTTGCCGCGCCCGGACATAGCGGCGGCCACGGCAATAACCATGGCCATTATGACGGGCATGCCGCCGCCCTTGGCGAACCGGGCGACCCGAAGGCGAAAGCCCGCACCATCAATATCGTCATGTCCGACGAGATGCGATTCAACCCAGAGACCGTGACGGTGAAACGCGGCGAGACCATCCGCTTCGTCGTGAAGAATGCCGGCGAACTGAGGCATGAAATGACGCTGGGCACCATGGAGGAGCTGGTCGAGCATGCCGCGGTGATGGAGAAACATCCCGACATGGAGCATGACGATCCGAATGCCGTGACCGTCGAACCCGGCCAGACCAAGACCATCCTGTGGAAATTCACCAAGGCCGGCAGCTTCGATTTCGGCTGCCTGGTGCCGGGCCACATGCCGGCCGGCATGAAAGGCCGGATCGTCGTCCGCTGAACGCAGGAGCGCATCATGAAAATCTTCATCACAACCGTCATCGCCGGTATGGCCTTCGTTGCCAGCGGTACCGCGTCTGCCCAGACCGGCAATACCGAGGGTGAGGTGCGCCGCGTCGACAAGTCGACGGGCAAGATCACCCTGCGCCACGGCCCCGTCGCCGGCGCGCTGGAAATGCCGGCCATGAGCATGGTGTTCCAGACCAAGGACCCTGCGCTGCTGGACCGGCTGAAGCCTGGCGACAAGGGCCGCTTTGTCGTCAGCAAGGATGATGGCGGTTACTGGATCCTGTCAGCGGAACCGGAGAAGTAGGATGTGGCGTTTTGCATTTGCTGTCCTGGCCGGTCTGGCGGTGGCCGCCCCTGCCGGCGCGCAGGACATGCTCACGGTGCAAAAGCCGGCGCAGCTCAGCCCGCTGGCCGAACAGGGCCGTATCGCCTTCGGCAAGACCTGCGCGCAATGCCATGGCGACTGGGGTCAGGGGAATGCGAGGCAAGGCCCGCCGCTGATCCACAAGATTTACGAACCCTCGCATCACGGCGACATGGCCTTCCTGATCGCCATGGCCCAGGGCACGCGCCAGCATCACTGGCGGTTCGGCAACATGCCGCCGCAGCCCACAGTGGGCCGCGAAGAGGCGCTGGCGATCATCGCCTTCGTGCGCGAGGTGCAGAAGACCAACGGGATCGACTGATCCGGCTCAGGCCGCGTCCTGCAGGTCGTAGTGGAAGACCTTGGAGATGATCTGCCAGCGGCCGTCCAGCTGGACCAGGGTGAGCAGGTCGGTGAAGAATTTCGGGCCGATGGCGCATTCCACCCGCGCGATCGCGGTGACCGGGCCGGCGAACGCGATGGAGACGATGCGGTCGCGCCGTGGCTCGTTGCGGCTGGCCGGCGACGGCCGCTTGTCGACCACCGGGAAATACTCGTCCATGGTCAGGTGCAGCAGCGAACCATCAGTGGCGCAGGCATAGATCGCCTTCGGATGGAATACGGCGCGCAGCCGCTGCGTGTCGCTGTGGTACAGGCCGTCGAAATAGGTCGCCAGCACGGCGGCGATATCGGCCTCGGCGGTCGTCATGCTTCCCCCTCCGTCATGATTACCCGGCGTCAGATATAGGACCGAACGGAGGGGTAAAGTAGGCACCGCACCGTAACCGCATCCGGAAGTCGGCCTCAATTCCCCCGCCGCTTGCGGGTCGCGGCCGCCTTCTTGGCCGAGGCGACACGGGCGGATTTGGGACGCGCGGCCGATGCCGCGCCGCCCTTGCGGCCGCCTTTCTCCGCCGGGGCCTTGTTGGTCGGCTTGCCCATGCCCGAGCCACCCCTACGGCCGCCGCCGCTCATCTTGTTCACCGTGGCCCAGGCGCGGCGCTCGGCTTCGTCCTCGCCGACGCCGCGTTCCTTGTAACCCTGTTCGATCTTGTCCGCCTGTCGCTTCTGCTTCTCAGTGTATTTCGATTTGTCGCCGCGCGGCATGATGGACTCCTGTGAATATATGCCTCCGCATCGCAACTGCGTCGCCGCCAAATGGTTCCGCTCGGCCGTGGCTGTGACTTTTATGCGAGAAGGGTCCCGCAAACCTGCGGCCGGTTTGCAGGTCGGGGATGGCTTCCTACATCAGTCTGGCTCAACCGGAAAAAAGGAGGATGCCATGAGAGTCAGTGAAGTCATGAGCCGGGATGTACACCTCGCCTCACCCATGCAGACGATTTCGGAAGCCGCACAAGCTATGGCCGCCCACGACATCGGCAGCCTGCCCGTTGGCGAGAATGACCAGCTGGTGGGCATGATCACGGATCGCGACATCGCCATCCGCGGCGTGGGCAAAGGCTGCACGCCGGATACGCCGATCCGCGATGTGATGACCCGGGATATCAAATACTGTTTCGAAGACGAGGACCTTGGCCATGTGACCAAGAACATGGGCAATATCCAGGTCCGTCGCCTGCCGGTCGTGAACCGCGACAAGCGGCTGGTGGGAATCGTGTCGCTGGGCGACATCGCGCAGGACGGTCATCCCCGCCATACGGTGGACATGGTGCGCAAGGTGTCCGAGCCCGGCGACCAGCATAACCAGAGCCTGGCCGGCATGCGCTGAGTCCAGGTCCTGATCTCAAGCAGATCAGGCGATATCCAGCACCACGTTGCCCGTGAAGCGGCCCTGCTCCACCGCTTCATGGGCAGCGGCTATCTCACGCAGCGGGTAGTGTGCCGCGATGGTGTGGCGCAGGGCTTTTTGTGCCAATAGACCATTGAGGTCGGCGATGGCCTGGGTACGTTCGGCGGCCGTCAGTTCATAGACCACGAAGAACCGCAGGGTGATGCTGCGGAACAGCAGGTCGCGGAACGGCACGGGCACCGCATCCATGCTGTTCGAACCATAGCTGACCAGTTTGCCATGGGGCCGCAGGATGCCCTGCGCCAGCATCGCCGCCGTGGTGGAGAAATCCATGTCGACCACCGCATCCGCACCGACGCCGTCGGTGAAATCCTTCACGCGCTTGGCCACGTCTTCGTGTTTGTAGTCGATCACTTCGGCAACCCCTGCCGCCTTGGCATGGGCGGACTTCTCCGCCGAGCCCACGGTGCCGATCACCCGCGCGCCGCGCCGGGCCGCCACCTGGGCCACATAATGGCCCACCGACGTCGCCGCGCCGATCACCAGCACCGTGCGGCCCGTAACGTCGCCGAGCAGATTGACGGCATGAATGGCGGTAAGCGCCGGGATGCCGAAACAGGCACCGGCGGCGAAATCCACATCATCGGGCAGGGTCACGGCCTGACGGGCCGGCAGCACAATATATTCCGCCGCCGTGCCGAACGGTCGCTGCCACTGGCCGTTCCAGGTCCAGACCCGCTCATTCATGCGCGAAGCCGCGACATCGGGCCCGACGGCATCGATCACGCCGGCGCCATCGCTGTGCGGAACGATCTTCTCGGCGATCAGCGGCCGGCCGCGGCGGCTTTTCACATCGGAGGGGTTCACGCCGGAGACATGCAGCCGCACCCGCACCTCGCCGGGCCCGGGCTGCGGCGTCGGCAACTCGCCGACCTCAAGCACGTCGCGCGCCGCACCATTCCTGCCATACCACGCTGCCCGCAATGTCGCCTCCCTGCCTGTTCTGACTCAGCCTATTCTTACCTGGGCAGACTAGGCGAGACAGAATGGCCAGACAACAGCAGGCTCAGACGGCGAAATAGGATTTGATGCGCTGCATGATGGCGGGATCATTACAGACATACCGCGCGGCGACCACGTCGTCGGTGACGCGCAGGACTTCCGCCTCGGCACTGAAATCGATGCTGAGCGCGGCATTACGGATTTCCACCGCGATGGTCAGCCTGTCGCCCACTGCCATGCCGGGCGGACACGGCCCGAACAGCAGGCCGACCGGACTCCAGTTGCGCAACGGGATGCGCAGGCCCTGCACGATCACGGCATCGTTGGCTCCACCCTGCCCACGCTGGATATTGCGCTGACCGTTTGGTTTGGCCACCGCGGCAAGCTGGGTGCGGAACTGGTCCAGCAGCCGGGTCTTGCGCGGATCGGGGATGTCGGATCGGACCAGCCCTTCCGAGATTGCGGCCGCCAGCGTGGCAAATTCCTCGCGTGTGGCCTGCGGCCCCAGGAACTGCGTTTTGAAATCGCGATGATCCATGTAATGCGAAAGGATGCCCTGCAACTCGAACCGCGCATTGCCCTCCTCGACTTCGCGATAGAGCCGCAGCAGGAACAGCAGCTTGCGCGCGATATCCGGTTCCCGACCGAGGATCGGGTTGAGCAGCTCCGGCGCGGCGAAACGGGCAAAGCGGCGCGCCATATGCACCGGGATCGCCGGCTCGCCCTGCAGCAGCGGCAAAGCGGCCACACGCTGGCGCAGGGCCAGCAGGCCTTCCCATTCGAGATAGGCATCCTCGCCAAACAGCGGCAGGCTGCCATCCAGCGCCTCGGTCAGCTTTTCACCGATGGCAGCCAGACTGTGGGGCAATGTCTGGGCCTGCAGCATCTGCCGCAGGCGCAGCAGAACGTCCGACATGTCCGGCAATGCAGCCTCGCCCGCCAGCGCCAGGCAGACATCGATCATGCGGCGGCGACCTGCTTCGCCGAACAGCACCGCCGCCGGCTTGAGACGCAGGATTTCTGATAACGTCTGGTCGGCCAGCGCATGGCTCTCGCCGCCAAGCCCGGCTTCCAACAGATCGAGGCAAAGCGTGGCTTTGGCCTCCCAGCCGTCGCAGGCCGCCACCAGACGCGCGACAATCACGCCATCGCGCACCCATTCGTCCAGTGTCGCGCCACGCAGCAGCCCCTGCTGCTGCGCTCCGGCGATGCCGTCGAAGGGCGGCAGTTTCGCCGCTTGTGCCTCCACCCGCCGCATGGCCGCTTCGGCCAGGGCGGTGAGTTCCTTCATCCGTTCGGAGACCGGACGTTTGGTATGCTGGCCCTGCAGCAGCGCGACGCGCTGCAGGATTTCCTGGAAGCGCGCGCCATCATCCAGCAGGGCCTTGTGCTGCGCCGGATCGAAGACCAGTTCGGTGGCCGTGATCCCGCGCCGCTCCAGGTAGCCCCGGGCAACTTGGAAGATCAATTCGCGTGCCGGATCGGCAAAGGTCTCAGCTTCGGTTTCGCAGAACATGCCCCGCTCTTTTGGCGGAATTCAGGGAAAGGCCGGCTGACATAGCGGTATAGCCGGCGGTTGTGCAACCCGGGAAACCTGAGAGAAATCAAATACTACTACAGAATGCTTAACTTAACCGCCTAAACAAGTATAGGGCACCTTCCCGCAGGGCAAGACCACAATCGGTCTTACTTCCCGACCCAGTCCTGCCGCGTCGGTTCGGGCACCAGGTCATTCGTGTCCCACGAGAAGAAGATCAGCGCCGCCCATTCCTTCTTGTGCGCGAAACCATAAACCGGATCGAGCGACTGGATCAGCAGGCCGGTCTTCGCATCATAGGCCGTGGCGGCCACCTTGATCACGCCCTGCTGGGTGTCGCGCTTGAACAATGCGATCTCGGGCATCTGCACCTGTCCGGCCAGCGGGATCGGCACGCCGAAATCGGGGATGCCGAACAGCGTCTTGTCGCGATCCACCGAGATGGCGCCGATGCGTGGCTCGATCACGATATCGGCCTTGCCCTTGTCGTCCACCAGATCGCTGCCCTTGCGCAGCAGGCGGTCGCGGATTGTGCCCAACAGGTATTTGCTGTCGGTGCCTTCGGCATAGGCCGGATCGACAAAGACCTTGCTGCCTTCGGGAAGACTGAAGGCCAGCCTGTCGGCGGCGCGTTCGGCAGCGGTGGAGAACAGCATCTGCTCGGTGGCGGTGCGGCCCGGCTCGGTGGTGCGCTGACTGGAGCAGGCAGCGAGCAAAAGACAGAGAGCGGCAGACAGAAAGAGGCTGCGAAACATCGGACATCCTTGATGTGGGATGCCTTCTGCATGCCGCATAAAAACGGCAGAAAAAAGGCCGGGACTTTCGGCCCGGCCTTTTGTCATCGTCTGTCGCGGCGATCAGCCCGCCAGCTTTTTCTTCAGCAGCTCATTCACCGCCGCCGGATTGGCCTTGCCGCCCGAGGCCTTCATGGTCTGGCCGACGAAGAAGCCGAACAGCTTGTCCTTGCCGGAGCGGTATTCCGCCACCTTGTCGGCATTGGCCGCCATCACCTCGTCGATCACCTTTTCGATCGCGCCGGTATCGGTGACCTGCTTCATGCCCTTTTCTTCCACGATGGTCGCGGCATCCTTGCCGGTTTCCACCATCAGGGCGAAGACATCCTTGGCCAGACGGTTCGAGATCGTATTGTCGCTGATCAGGTCGATCAGGCCGCCCAGCTTCTCGGCCGTGATGGTGAATTCCTCCATCGACTGGCCGGACTTGTTGAGCAGGCCAAAATACTCGGTGATCACCCAGTTGGCTGCCAGTTTGCCGTCGCGACCCTTGGCGACCTTCTCGTAGAAGTCGGCCGACTCCTTCTCGGCCACCAGCACGGCGGCGTCATAGGGGCTGAGGCCCAGCTTCTCGATGAAACGCGCCTTCTTCTCGTCGGGCAGTTCCGGCAGGCCGCGGGCGATCTCGTTCACCCACTCGCCGTCGAGTTCCAGCGGCAGCAGGTCCGGGTCGGGGAAGTAGCGGTAGTCATGCGCCTCTTCCTTCGAACGCATGCTGCGCGTCACGCCCTTCGTCGTGTCGAACAGGCGGGTTTCCTGATCGATCTGGCCGCCCTCCTCCAGGATTTCGATCTGGCGGCGGGCTTCGTATTCGATGGCCTGCTGCACGAAACGCACGGAATTGACGTTCTTGATCTCGCAGCGCGTGCCCAGGCCCTCGCCCGGCCGGCGCACCGACACGTTGACGTCGGCGCGCATGGAGCCTTCGTCCATGTTGCCGTCGCAGGTTCCGAGATAGCGCAGGATGGTACGCAGCTTCTTCAGGTACAGGCCGGCCTCTTCCGAATTCCGCATGTCGGGTTCGGAGACGATCTCCATCAGCGCGACGCCAGAACGGTTGAGGTCGATGAAGCTTTCGCGCGGATTCTGGTCGTGCAGGCTCTTGCCCGCATCCTGCTCCAGATGCAGCCGCGTGATGCCGATCTCGCGCGTGCTGCCGTCCGGCATGTCGAGCAGCAGCCTGCCCTCGCCCACTATGGGCTGCTTGTACTGGCTGATCTGGTAGCCCTGCGGCAGGTCGGCGTAGAAGTAGTTCTTGCGGTCGAACACTGAATGCAGGTTGATCTGCGCCTTGAGGCCAAGGCCCGTGCGCACCGCCTGCTCGACGCAGTAGCGGTTGATCACCGGCAGCATGCCGGGCATGGCGGCATCCACCAGGCTGACCTGATGATTCGGCTCGGCGCCGAAGGTGGTGGCGGCGCCGGAGAACAGCTTCGACTTCGAGGTGACCTGGGCATGGACTTCCATGCCGATGACGATCTCCCACGGACCCGTGGCGCCCTGGATATAATCTTTCTCAGCCATGTTACGACCTCCACCAGGCGGTGGGTTTGGCGGTGAAATTCGCGGCCTTCTCGACCGTGCGGCCGACGCGCAGCAGGGTCGCCTCGTCGAACGGGCGACCGATCAGTTGCAGGCCCCAGGGCAGACCGTCGGCGCTCAGGCCGGCGGGCACCGACATGCCGGGCAGGCCGGCCAGGTTCACCGGCACCGTGAACACGTCGTTCAGGTACATGGTGATCGGATCGTCGGTCTTGGCGCCCAGCGGGAAAGCCGTGTTCGGCGCGGTCGGGGTCAGTATGGCGTCGACGCGCTGGAAGGCCTGCTCGAAGTCCTTCTTGATCAGCGTGCGCACGCGCTGCGCCTTGGTGTAATAGGCGTCGTAATAACCGGCCGACAGAACATACGTGCCGATCATGATGCGGCGCTGCACCTCGCGACCGAAGCCGGCGCCGCGGGTATTCTCGTACATCTCGATCAGGTCCTTGCCCGGCACGCGCAGGCCGTAGCGCACGCCGTCGTAGCGGGCCAGGTTCGACGAGGCCTCGGCCGGTGCGACAATGTAATAGGCCGAAAGCGCGTAATGGGTATGCGGCAGGTGGATGTCGACGATCTCGGCGCCGGCATCCTTCAGCCAAGCCTTGCCCTGCTCCCACAACGCCAAGATTTCCGGGTTCATGCCGTCCATGCGGTATTCGCGCGGGATGCCGATGCGCAGGCCCTTCACGCCCGCTTCCAGATTGGCGGTGTAATCCGGCACGGGGGTGTCGACCGAGGTGCTGTCTTTCGGGTCGAAACTGGCCATGGCCTGCAGCATCAGCGCGGAATCGCGCACACTGCGGGTCATCGGCCCGGCCTGGTCGAGCGAGGAGGCGAAGGCGACGATACCCCAGCGCGACACGCGGCCATAGGTCGGCTTGATGCCGGTGATGCCGCAGAGCGAAGCCGGCTGGCGGATCGAGCCGCCGGTATCGGTGCCGGTGGCGCCCAAAGCAAAACCGGCGGCAACGGCCGCGGCCGAACCGCCCGACGAGCCGCCGGGCACCAGCCTGGTGCCATCCTGCGCGCGCCAAGGATTGATGGCGGGGCCGTAGTAGCTGGTCTCGTTCGACGAACCCATGGCGAATTCGTCGAGGTTCAGCTTGCCCAGCATCACCGCGCCGGCCTGCCACAGATTGGCGGTGGCGGTGGACTCGTAAGCCGGCTTGAAACCGTCGAGGATATGGCTGGCCGCCGTGGTCAGCACGCCTTCGGTGCAGAACAGGTCCTTGATGGCGAGCGGAATGCCTTCCAGCAGGCCGGCCTGGCCGGCGGCGCGGCGGGCATCGGATGCCTTGGCCATCTCCAGCGCCTTCTCGGGCGTCTCGGTGATCATCGCGTTCAGCGGCCTGGCCGCCTGCATGGCCTCGATGCTGGCCTGGGTCAGCTCAACCGAGGTGAAATCCTTCTTGGCCAGGCCCTCGAGGGCGCCGGCAATGGTGAGCGAAGCGGGATCGATAGCCATCACTCGACCACCTTCGGCACGGTATAGAAATCGCCCTGGCGCTGCGGCGCGTTCTTCAGCACGGCCTCCGGCTTGCCGCCGTCGGTCACTTCGTCCTCGCGCTGGCGCAGCTTCATCGGCATCACCGAGGTCATCGGCGGGATGTTGTCGGTATTCACCGACTGCAGCTCCTCGACGAAACTGAGGATGCTGTTGAGTTCCGAAGTCATGGCGTCCAGCCGCTCCGGCTCCATCTTCAGCCGGGCCAGCTTGGCGATTTTCGCCACCGCCGTTCTATCCAGTGACATGCGCTGTCCGTTCCGTGGTAAAAATTGGGGAGAATCCCTTTGAAATTGCGGCGGAAAGTATCACTCGTGACCGGCCCCGGCAACCCCGCTCCCCAGCCCGTTAAGTCCTTGTTCAAGCCCGCAGAAGGCCCGATCCGGCTGGATGTCGGCCAGCGTTATCTGGGCTTCGATCTGGGCAGCAAAACCATTGGACTCGCACTCTCCGATGCCGGGCACCGGATCGCCAGCCCCTACCAGACCCTGCCGCGCCGGAAATTCACCCAGGACGCCGCCGAACTGCAGAAGATCGTGGCCAAGGAAAACGTCGGCGCCCTGGTGCTGGGCCTGCCGGTGAACATGGACGGCAGCGAAGGCCCGCGCTGCCAGGCCACGCGGGCCTTTGCCCGCAACCTGGCGCAGCTGATCCCCCTGCCCGTCGCGCTCTGGGACGAACGCCTGAGCACGGTGGCCGTGCAGCGCATGATGACCGAGGAAGCCGACCTGAGCCGCGCCCGACGCGCCGAACTGGTCGACAAGCTGGCCGCCGGCTACATCCTGCAATCCTACCTGGACTGGCTGGCGCAGCAGCCGGCCTAGCCGGGCCGGATTTCCAGCAGCGCGGTGGGCGGTACGCCGTTGTGGAACGGCCGGTCGTAAAGCCCGATCACCACAAAACACAGCATGGCCGCGCCGGTGAAAATCACCAGCGTGATCAACTTGGCGCGCGGGCGATCCACATGCACCATGGCAATCGTCGCCTGCAGGCCGGCGGCCAGCACGAACAGCGCCAGCCATTTCGCCAGATCCACGCGACCCGCCTCGCTGAGCATGATGCGTTCGCGCCGCGCCGACATCGCCGCCTCAAGGGCCGCGAGGCTATGCTGCACCGCCTGCTGCTGGCCGAAGCCCTGCGGCTGCACGGCCAGCAGGCGCTGCACGGCATCGAGCAAGGCGGGCTGGCGCTGGCCCATATGGAGTCCGCCGTCCGCCATGGCCGGCCATTCTTCGGCCACGGCGCGGTCGATATGAGCGCGGATGATGGTTTTGATGTCCTGCGCCACTTCGGGCGAGATGGTGGCCGTCAGTACCTCGGCATGGCGCAGGGCGGCGGCCTCGTGGGCGACGAAACCGCTGGCGCGATCCCAGTTACTCCACACATTCGCCGCGATGAAGGCGAGCAGGAAGCCGTTGAGCACCGACAGCGGCGTGAGCGTGACCGGCGACACGGCCTTGAACTCCGCCGCCCAGCCCTTTGCGCCCAAGCGCTGCACGGCGACATAGACCACGATGGCAAGAGCGGCCGTCAGGCCGGCAAAGACAAAGCCCATATTCCCCCCGACATTTTGCGGCCTGTATTTTCTGCGACCTGCAGACCAGGTTTCTGAAAGGATACTGTAGCTGCGGTTGCGGCCACGCGAAAGATCGTCCGGGCCGGGAGTTTCTGCTGGGCCGGAGGGCATTATCTGCTAGTCTGGCGCCAACCGGCGATACAGCCGGAACCAACGCCGCCACGTCCGTCCCGCAGGCTCCATGACCGATTTCGCCCTTCCCGCCGGCCATCAACCCACGGCCAACAAAGACATCAAAGTGATGGCGCTGGTGGGGGCGGCCCATGGCTGCAGCCATTTCTTCCAGCTCGTGCTGCCTTCGCTGTTCCCCTTCCTGAAAGAGGCCTTCCAGGTCAGCTATACCGAGCTGGGCATCGTCACCACCCTGTTCTACGTGGTCTCGGGTCTGCTGCAGACGCCGGCCGGCTTCCTGGTCGACCGTATCGGCGCGCGCAAGGTGCTGATCGGCGGGCTGGGGATTTTCTGTTTTGGCATCCTGATGCTGTCGCTGGTGCAGAGTTACTGGCTGCTTTTCCCGGTGATGCTGATCGCCGGCCTGGGCAACTGCGTGTTCCATCCGGCCGATTATTCGATCCTCAGCGCCAGCATCGATCAGAAACGACTGGGCATGGCCTATGGCACCCATACTTTCGCCGGCAACCTGGGCTGGGCGCTGGCGCCGGCACTGATGGGGGGCGTGGCCACCTTTGCCGGCTGGCATGTGGCGCCGGCAGTGGCCGCCCTGATCGGCCTGGGCATCCTGGCCGCGCTGGTGCTGAACCGCGAGCTGCTGAAGGACGATGCCGGCCTGGCGCGGCGCGAAAACAAGACGGAAGCGGCCGGCAAGGCGATTCCGCTCGGCCCGCTGCTGACCCTGCCGGTGCTGATGTGCTTCGTCTATTTCATGTTCAATTCCACCGTCACCGTCGGCCTGCAGAATTTCATGCCGGCAACCCTGCTGGCGCTCTACGGCACGCCGCTGGCCATCGGCACCACGGCGCTGACCGGTTTCCTGCTCGCCTCCGCCGGCGGCATCCTGGTCGGCGGCTGGGCGGCCGACCGCGGTCTGAAGGTGGAGATGAGCCTGGTCGGCGGCATGCTGGGCGGCGCCGTGCTGATGCTGCTGGTGGCGCTGGTGCCGCTGCCGACCGTGCCGATGGTCGCCACCATCGCGGCCGCCGGCTTCCTGATCGGCTTCACCGTGCCCTCGCGCGACCTGATCGTGCGCGGCGCCACGCCCAAGGGCGCCTCGGGCCGCGTCTTCGGCTTCGTCTATTCCGGCCTCGATGCCGGCTCGGCGCTGGCGCCGTTGGTGATGGGCCAGTTGCTCGACCACGGCCATGCCGATGGCGTGCTGTTCTTCGTCAGCATCATCCTCGCCTGCGGCATGTTCACCGCGATCACGGTGCGCCGCCGTTCGCAGGCGAAGGCGGCCTAGCGGTTCAGCCAGCCGAGCAGTTCGGCATCGAACAGCGCCGGCTCCTCCAGGAAAGGCGCGTGGCTGCTGCGCTCGAAGACGCGGATGGTGAGGTCGCGGAATTTCTCCCGCACCGCTTCCCAGCGCCAGGGCGGCGGCACCAGGAAGTCGTAGCGGCCAAGCCCGAGGAATACCGGCTTGTCCAGCGCCTCCAGCCCCCGCGTGATATCGATGTCGCGGAAGATCTCGCCCCAGACATGATCGAACATGGTCATGTTCGTTTCCACGCCTGCCCACAGGGGGGCGGCATCGTATGCCGGATCGAACCAGCTTTTCGGTCCCGTCAGCAGGCAATAGGTGACGAAGGCCTTCTCCGGCGCGGCGGCAATAGCGGCCGGCAGCTGCGCCATGTTTCGCGCCAGCAAGGCCTTGCGGTCCGGGCAGACGGAGTCTTCGAGATAGCGTTCGGCGGCGGCATGGCCGGCCGGCGAATAATCCGGTGCCACGTTCAGCATCACCACATGCGACACATGCCGCGGATAGGCCTTGGCATATTCCAGCGCCATGAAGGCATGGCCGGAATGGCCCAGGATCACCACTTCGCCCAGGCCCAGTTCACTGCGCACGCGTTCGATGTCGTCGATCAGCAGCGGCAGGGCATACCGGGCCTTGTCGGTGCAGGCATTACCCGGCGCGAAGCCGCGATGATCCATGAAGGCGAGCTTGAGGTGTCGGCGCAGGTTTCCCGAGAAGCAGCGCGGGTAATACAGCGCGCTGCCGACCACCAGCACCGGCGGCCCCTCCCCCTCGATGCGATATTGCAGATTGAAGCCGTCGCAGGCGATCACGCCCTGCTGAACATCACGCATGACTCAGCCTCAATCAGCCGGGCAGCGTCTCGGCCGTGTAGGTCTTGTTGATCACCTGCCAGCGGCCATCCAGGCGGATCAGGCTGAGATAGTCGGTGAAGAAACGCGGCAGGATGGCGCAGTTCACCTTCACCATGGCAGTATCCGGTCCGGTGATGTCGACCGACAGCACGCGGTCATGCTCGCGGGTCTGGCCCTTGGCCTTGGGCGACGGCCGGCTTTCGATCAGCTTGCACCAGTCTTCGCGCGGCACGTTCACCAGCTTGCCGTCGATGGCGGCGAACAGGCTGGAGGCCGGGTGGAAGGCCTGGCGGATCTTGGCCGTGTCGCCTTCATACAGCCCGTCCAGATAGGTCTGCACCGTGGCAAGAATGTCGTTGAGCTGCGGGTTGTTCATGCATGCCTCCCTGTCCGGGCCGCAACAGACCAGCACCGGCCACGAGTCGTCAAGCCCGGTATTGTTGTCATACATTTCGGCTTTCCTTCACCGGGCCAACCCGTCATCCTGCCGTCGCGGAGGCAGCATGCGCGTTACCTGGACCGACATGGCCGACAGGCCCGCCCATCATTTGCATGGACAAGTGGTCGAGATCACCGGCTGGCCGACCCGCATCGATCCGGAAGACAGCGACGCTCCCCTGGCTCTCACCGAAGAACCGGCCTGCTGCGGGGGCTGTCTGCCGGTCGATCCGGCCCGCTTCGTCATGCTGGCGGCCGATTTACCGGCGCGGCTGACGGCTGCGCCGCTCTGCGTCTCCGGCATTCTGCGCCGGCGGGATGAAGATAGCTCCTGGTATTGGGAGATCCAGCCAACCAGCATCCGCCCGGCCGTCACCAACGAAGCCGTCATTGCCCCCGGTTTCACCCGCCGCGGCATGCTGGCTGCTGGCCTTGCAGCCGGACTGGCAAGCTGGATGCCAGCCGGTATCAGCCGCGCTGCGCCCAGCGCTGCCGAGATTGACGCCGCCCGCGAATGGCTGACCGGCCATACCACGATGGACCTGCACAGCCATGGCGGCGCGGTCACCACCAGCAGATCGGGCAATCGGGCGCGGCCGTTTGTGCCGCTGGCGGAACCCATGCGGAGCGGCCGCATGGCGGTGATCTGCCTCGCGGTGGTGGCAGACCGGATCGCGACCCGGGTGGAGGAGCGACGCATCCGTGCCGTGCGCGAGCCGGAGCCCGGCGAATTCTATGCCTATATTCACGATGCCTTCGCGCGCCTGCACGACCTGGTGCAAAGCCAAAGGCTCGGCATCGTTACCGATGCGAAAAGCCTGCGGGCCGCCAATGCATCGACGCCTGCCGTGATCGTCAGCAGCGAAGGGGCCGATTTCCTGGAAGGCAGGATCGAGCGCGTCGACGAGGCATTCGAACGCTGGCAGCTCCGGTGCCTGCAACTCACGCATTACCGCGTCAACGAACTGGGCGATATCCAGACCGAGCCGGCCGTGCATGGCGGACTGACCGATTTCGGCGCCGCCGTGATCCAGCGATGCAACCGGCTGGGCATCGTGGTTGACGTCGCCCATGGCACCTACGATCTGGTCAAACGCGCGGCGACGGTGAGCGATAAGCCGCTGATCCTGTCGCATACCGCGCTGAATCCACAGCCATCACGTTACAGCCGTACGATCAATTCGGATCATGCCCGCCTGATCGCGGCAACAGGTGGCGTGATCGGTGTCTGGCCGCCGGCCAGCAGCTTCCCGAGTCTGCCCGACCTGGCGGATGGCATGGCCCGCATGGTGGATGTTGTTGGCGTCGATCATGTCGGCCTGGGCACCGACATGCTGGGTTTGATCAGCCCGGCCATTCTGAATAGCTACGAACAGCTGCCTGATCTGGCCGCCGCTCTGCTGGCGCGTGGTTTCAGCAAGGATGAAACCCTGAAGCTGCTCGGCGGCAATCTTGAGCGGGTTTTCCTGGCCTGCCTGCCCTGATCCGGCTCACGGCAACCGGTGGTATTTCAGCGGCAGCAGGTCGGAGGGGTGGTAGGCGCGCAGGCCCTGTTCAGGATCGGCCAGCAGCACACGGGCCTCGGGCGCGAAGTCGCGCAGCATCTCGCGGCAGATGCCGCAGGGTGCCACGATCTGGATCGCCTGGTTCTGCTCGGTCGGGCGCGGATGGCGCACCGAGACGATGGCAGTGATGGGATCCTCCGCACCGGCACCGTCGGCCATGGCCTGCCCCACCGCAACCGCTTCGGCACAGACCGAGGCGCGGCCGACATAGGTATCCAGATGCAGGCCGGTGACGATTTTCCCTGAGCGCGTGCGCAGGGCCGCCGCGATGTGATGCCGGCCAACCGCATAACGCCTGTTGATCAGCGCCGATGCGGCGTCGATCAGGGCCTGGTCGTCGGGGCTAATCGCGGCAGCCATGATCAGCCCAGCTGGGCCAGCGCTTCGGCCAGCTTTTCGGCCATGGCGGTCTGGGCGGCGCGGCGTTCGCGCTGCTCTTCCACCACGGCTTCGGGCGCACGCGAGACGAAGGTGGCATCGCCCAGCTTGGCGTCGATCTTGGCGATCTCGGCCAGCGCCTTGTCGCGTTCCTTGGCCAGACGCGCCTTTTCCTTGGCGATGTCGATCACGTCGGCCAGCGGCAATACGAAGGTGGTGCCGTCCACCACGATGCGCGCGCAGCCCGAACCGGCCGGCGCCGACTGTTCCATGGTGATAGTCTCGATGCGGGCCAGGCGCTTGATCGGATCGCTGTGACGCAGCAGACGGCGGACCAGCTCCGGATCGTCGCCCACGCCCTGCATGGCGATCTTGGCACCGGCCGGCACGTTCAGCGCCGAGCGCGCCGCACGCACCGCCTCGATCAGGCGGACCAGCCAGTCGATCTCGGCCGAGGCAGCCTTGTCTTCCGCGCGCTCGCCGTCATTCGGCCAGTCGCGCAGCATCAGGAAGCCGCCCGGCTTGCCGTAAAGCTTTTCCCACAGCTCTTCGGTCACGAAGGGCATGAAGGGATGCAGCAGATGGATCAGCTGGCGCAGCACATAGGCACAGGTGGCCTGCGTCTCGGCCTTCAGCGCCGCATCCTCGCCGGTGAGCGCCGGCTTGATCAGCTCCAGATACCAGTCGCAGAAGGTACCCCAGGTGAAGTGATACAGCGCGCCGGCGGCCTCGTTGAACTTGTAGGCCTCCAGCGCGGCATCCACGTCGCGCACCGCCTGGCCCAGCCGGCCGAGAATCCAGTTGTTGACCGTGCCATCGACTGACTTCGGATCGAAGTCCTCAGTCAGGACACAGCCATTCATCTCGGCGAAACGCGCGGCATTCCACAGCTTGGTGGCGAAGTTGCGGTAACCCTCGACGCGCTGCTCCGACATCTTCACGTCGCGGCCCTGGGCGGCGAAGATGGAGAGCGTGAAGCGCAGGGCATCGGCGCCGTATTTGTCGATGATGTCGAGCGGGTCCATCACGTTGCCCTTCGACTTCGACATCTTCTGGCCCTTCTCGTCGCGGACCAGGGCATGGATGTAGACCGTGTGGAACGGCGCCTTCTTGGTGAAGTGCAGCCCCATCATGATCATGCGGGCGACCCAGAAGAAGATGATGTCGAAACCGGTGACCAGCACGTCGGTCGGGTAATGCGACTTCAGCACCGGCGTCTGCTCGGGCCAGCCCAGCGTGGAGAACGGCCAGAGCGCCGACGAGAACCAGGTATCGAGCACATCGGGATCGCGGCGCAACGTCGCGGCATGGCCATAATGTTTGGTTGCGGCTTCCTGCGCCTCGGCTTCGTCGTAGGCGACGAAGACCTCGCCATCCGGTCCGTACCAGGCCGGAATCTGATGGCCCCACCAGAGCTGGCGCGAGATGCACCAGGGCTGGATGTTGCGCATCCATTCGAAATAGGTCTTTTCCCAGTTTTTCGGCACGAACTGGATATCGCCCTTCTCCACCGCTTCGATGGCCGGCTTGGCCAGGACCTCGGCCTTCACATACCACTGCTCGGTCAGCCAGGGCTCGATCACCACCTGCGACCGGTCGCCATGGGGCACCATATGGGTGTTTGGCTCGATCTTCTCGACCAGGCCCAACTCTTCCATGTCGGCGACGATCTGCTTGCGCGCCTTGAAGCGCTCCAGGCCGCGATACTTCTCGGGCACCGCGTCGTTCAGCTCGGCATGCATGTCGAAGATGTTGATCATCTCGAGGTTATGGCGCTTGCCCACCTCGAAATCGTTGAAGTCATGCGCCGGCGTGATCTTCACCGCGCCCGAGCCCTTTTCCGGATCGGAATATTCATCCGCCACGATGGGAATGCGGCGGCCGACCAGCGGCAGGATCGCGAACTTGCCGACCAGATCCTTGTAGCGCTCGTCTTCCGGATGAACGGCGATGCCGGTATCGCCCAGCATCGTTTCAGGGCGCGTGGTCGCCACTGTGATGAAAGTGTCGGCCATGCCCTCGACGGGATAGCGAAAATACCACAGATGCGACTTCACCTCATGCTGCTCGACCTCAAGATCCGAGATCGCGGTCAGCAGTTTGGGATCCCAGTTCACCAGGCGCTGGTCCTTGTAGATCAGGCCTTCGCGGTAGAGTTCAACGAACACCTTGCGCACGGCGGCCGACAGGCCGTCGTCCATGGTGAAGCGCTCGCGGCTCCAGTCGCAGCTTTCGCCCAGGCGTCGCTGCTGGCCGGTGATCATGCCCCCGGATTCCGCCTTCCAGTCCCAGACGCGCTGCACGAAAGCCTCGCGGCCCATCTGGTGGCGGTTCATCTGCTTCTCGGCCAGCTGGCGCTCCACCACCATCTGGGTGGCGATGCCGGCATGGTCGGTGCCCGGCTGCCAAAGGGCGTCGCGGCCGCGCATGCGCTGCCAGCGGATCAGCACGTCCTGTAAAGTATGGTTCAGCGCATGGCCCATATGCAGGCTGCCGGTCACGTTCGGCGGCGGCAGGGCAATGGTGTAGGGCTTGCCCGATTTCACGCCATGTTTGAACGCGCCGCTTTCTTCCCAGGCCTTGTAAAGGCGGGCTTCGACATCCTGCGGGGAATAGGTCTTGTCCAACATGGGCGGAAACTCAGGTGTGGCGGATCAGGGGCAACGCTTGGAAAGGGCCGAAAATAAAGACGATCCGGGCGTGCAAGTCCAGACTTGCGCGCCGGCGCGGCCCCTTTAACAGGCCCGGAAAAGCCGGATTTCAGAGGTGGTCCTGCTCTTCTTCCGCCTGGATGGTCAGGCGGGCGACCTCGCGCTCGACGATACGCTGGACGATGGTGGCCAGATGGGCATCCAGCCATTCCTTCAGCATCGGGCGCAGCAGCTCCTTGACCAGTTCCTCCAGCGTGCGCTGGGAATTGCCCATGGCCATCGCGCGCGAACCGGCCACGGCACTGGAAAGCTGGCCCAGATGGGCGGCGGCGCGGCTGGCGATCGGCGCGGAGACCAGGCCTTCCACGTCCTCGCGCACCACATCGGTGAGCTCGAGGATATCCTCGCGCGGCGGCGGCGGCCGCGTGGCGGCCCGGCGCGGCGGCGGCGGCGGCGGCGGCGGTTCGTAAGCTTCGGGTTCAGGCTCGGGTTCGGGCGCGGCCATCATCGCCGGCTCGGGTTCCGGCTCGGGTTCTGGGATCGGCTCGGGTTCGAAGGCCGATTCCGGCTCGGGCTCCAGCTCCGGTTCGGGTTCCGGAGCGGCCATCATCGGTTCGGGTTCGAATTCCGGCTCGGGCTCGGCGGCGGGCGGCGCAGCCGTCTCCTCGGCAGGCGGCGGGGGCTGCTGATCGGCTCCGTCCTCGGAAATGATCCGGCGGATGGAGGCAAGGATTTCCTCCATTGTCGGTTCATTCTGACCAGCTTTTGGGTCGCTCATCCCTCGCCCGACACATCCTGACCCGGGACCGGCGTCGATCCAGGGTCGCGTTACATTTTGGCGGCAGCCGGAAACCGTGACGGACGGCCATCGCAACGATGCAGGCCATCGCCCGAATCACAGGCCAATGGTATGCGCGGCAAAGATAACCGAACTGTTAACCTGGGTTAAGGGATTTTTCCCCAAATTCCCGGCCCGGCTGCACTTTTTGCCCGATTCGCTTGAAAATCCGACGGCCGGACGACGTTACTCCGCTGTCAGGCCGCCATCAGTGCCGAACCACTTGTCGCGCACGCGCTTGTAGTTCGTCTCGGGATCGTAATAGTCGACCGGCAACGAAAGCTGGCGCGCGCCAAGCCGGCCGACAGCCGACAGCAGCGTGAAGCCCGCCACATACTCGTCGCGACGGGCACGCACTTCGGCCACCCGCGCATCGAGGTATTCCTGCTCCTGATCCAGCACATCCAGAGTGGTGCGCGAACCGACCTCGGCTTCCTGCTGCACGCCTTCCAGCGCGATGCGGGCGGCCTCGACCTGGGCGCGGCGCGCGGTGATGTTGGAGCGCGCCGTGCTGAGGTTTTCCCAGGCCTGTGTCACCGACTGGCGCACGCTGCGGCGCTGCTCCTCGACCTGGATGCGGCGCTGGTTGTGGGTCTGCTTGCGCTGACGAGTCTGGCTGTAGATCGAACCGCCTTCATACAGCGGCATGGTGACGGTCAGCGCGATCTTGGCCGATTCCGATTCCAGATTGGCGCGCGAGGTTTCATCCGCCTGGCTGAGCGTGCCGTTCAGCGACACGGTGGGCAGCAACCCGCCCGAGATCGTGCGCACGTCGTACTTGGCGGCAACCTCGCGGAAGCGCGCGCCGAGCAGATCCGGATTGTCTTCATAGGCAATCGCCAGCGCCTCGTTCTCGTTGGCCGGCAGTTGCGGCAGCGGCGGCGGCTGCACCAGCGTGCCGGGCGTTTCGCCCATCACGCGGGCAAGAACGGCACGCGACGAGATCAGCGCGCCCTCGGCCGAGATGCGATCCGCCGTTGCGCGGCTGAGGCGCGATTCCGCCTGCGCCACGTCGGTGCGGGTGATCTCGCCGACGCGGAAACGTTCGCGGGTCGCCTCAAGCTGGCGCCGCAGCACTTCCTCGTTGTTGCGGTTGAGGTCCAACACGGCCTGGTTCTGCACCACATCCATGTAGGCCGTCACGGCATCCAGCAGCACACGGCGTTCGGTGCTGGCCAGGTCCTGCCGGCCCGCCAGCACCAGGGCCTCGGCGGCATCGGTGGCCGATTCCGTGCGGCCGCCGCGATAGAGCGGCTGCGACACGGAAAGCTGCAGCGTGCGCGGCGAGATCGTATCGCTCGGGTTGCTGGCGGTGGATGGGTCAAATTCCTGGCGCAGCTTGCCGGCCTCGCCCGTCAGGTTAACGGTCGGGCGCCAGTTCGACAGCGCCTGCGGCACGCCTTCGTCGGTGGCGCGCAGCCCGGCGCGCGCCGCCAGCAGGGTGGGATTGTTGTTGTAGGCCGCGCTCAACGCATCGGTGAGCGACTGGGCCGAGGCAGGCTGGACGACGGCGACGCAACCCAGCGCCAGGGCCGAAGCCAGCAAAGCAGTTTTGAAGCTCATAACGCCTTCCCGTCCTTTTATCCGTTCATTTCGTTCGCGTCGCATCGAGCCCCGATCGTCTTCCCCGAAATCCTGCTTTTTTGTTTTTATACGCCACGCCACTCAGTAGGTCGCCAGCGACGGATCGATCCGCTCCGCCCAAGCATGAATGCCGCCGGCGAGATTGATCGCCTGCGAAAAGCCGTTCTGCCGCAGCCAGGCCGTGACCTGGCGGCTGCGGCCGCCATGATGGCACATCACCACCAGCGGCTTGTCGGCGGGCAGCTCGGCCACGCGGTCGGGCACCTGACGCATTGGGATATGGCGGGCGCCATCGAGGGCCACCGTGGCCAGTTCCCAGTCTTCCCGCACGTCGAGCACGACCACATCGCGGCCGGCCTTGCGCCACGCGTTCAGTTCCGCGACATCGATTTCCAGAGGCTGGGCGTTTTGCGACATCGCGTCAGAACACGAAACCGGCCGGGCGTTCGAAGCCCGGCAGCAGCGGCGTCCCGGCATCGAACAGCACCCGCTGCGGGAACAGCTCGCCGCTGCGCTTGACCAGCACAGCCTGCCCGATCGGGGCGCCGGCGGGACGGACCACGCCGACCAGGCGGCCGCCATCGACCAGCTGCGCCAGCAGGGCGGCGGGAATTTCCGGCACCGCGCCGGCGAGCAGGATCAGGTTGAACGGGCCCTGCTTGGCAAGGCCGTCCTTCAGCGCGCCTTCGACGATGGCGGTGTTGTCGATGTCCAGGGCCTGCAGGGTCTGGCTGGCCTGCTGGGCCAGGGCGGCATCGGCCTCCAGGCCGATCACGGTGCTGCACAGGCGGGCCAGGACGCCCAGCTCGTAGCCCGCGCCGCTGCCGACCACCAGGGCGACTTCGCCGGGCTGGATCTCGGCCTCCTGCAGCAGGCGGGCCAGAACCATCGGTTCCATCAGGTAGCGGCCGGGGGCCACCGCCACGTCCTCGTCCATGTAGGCGACGCCGCGATAGGCCTTGGGCACGAACTGCTCCCGCGGCAGGGCCGCCATGGCGGCAATCAACTGCTCGTCGATCACCTTGTTGGGGCGGAGCTGGGTCAGCACCATCTGGCGGCGCGCTTCGGCGAAGTGGCGGTCGGCTTGGGCCATGGGGTCGGAATCCGGGCTGGGACGCGGGTATGGTACGGGAT
>JBKBJT010000024.1:0-48800 GCA_046294345.1 Ferrovibrio sp. | reverse complement strand
AACAACACCCGCATCGAGATGCTGGTGGAGAACATGTACGGCCTGAACAAGCGGCTGATGATGCTGGAAGGCCGCCTGCTGCGCAGCGCCGAGAGCTTCAAGATCCCGCGCGACGAGTTCCTCAAGCAGTATGAAGGCCAGGAGCTCGATCCGAACTGGCTGACCAAGGTGGGCAAGCTGAAGACCCATAAGGGCTGGGTCCGCTTCGGCGAGGCCGGCCCGAAGGAAGTCAACCCAATCCGCGAGCAGATCGCGGCGATCGCCACCGAATTCGGCCTGCCGATCTCGGAATTCAAGCGCATCTACAAGCTGGTGCGCGAGGGCGAACGCGAGGCCAGCGTGGCGAAGAAGGAAATGGTGGAGGCCAACCTGCGCCTCGTCATCTCCATCGCCAAGAAATACACCAACCGCGGCCTGCAGTTCCTCGACCTGATCCAGGAAGGCAATATCGGCCTGATGAAGGCGGTCGATAAGTTCGAATACCGCCGCGGCTACAAGTTCTCCACCTACGCCACCTGGTGGATCCGGCAGGCGATCACCCGCTCGATCGCCGACCAGGCCCGCACCATCCGCATCCCGGTGCACATGATCGAAACGATCAACAAGCTGGTGCGCACCAGCCGCCAGATGCTGCACGAGATCGGCCGCGAGCCGACCCCGGAAGAACTGGCCGCCAAGCTGGGTATGCCGCTGGAGAAGGTGCGCAAGGTGCTCAAGATCGCCAAGGAGCCGATCAGCCTCGAGACGCCGATCGGCGACGAGGAGGATTCGCATCTGGGCGATTTCATCGAGGACAAGAACGCCGTCCTGCCGGTGGATGCCGCCATCAACTCCAACCTGCGCGAAACCACCACGCGGGTCCTGGCCACGTTGACCCCGCGCGAGGAACGCGTGCTGCGCATGCGCTTCGGCATAGGCATGAACACCGACCACACGCTGGAGGAAGTCGGCCAGCAATTCTCGGTGACGCGCGAGCGTATCCGCCAGATCGAGGCCAAGGCCCTGCGGAAGTTGAAGCATCCGAGCCGCTCGCGTAAATTGCGCTCGTTCCTGGATACCTAAGACCAGCGCCCCGGAACCCCGGGGCGTTCGTTTTCCGGAATGTTTTTCGGGCAGCCATTGCCCGGAACGGTGGGGCCTGTAGCTCAACTGGTTAGAGCCGGCCGCTCATAACGGTCTGGTTGCAGGTTCAAGTCCTGCCGGGCCCACCATTTCCCGCCCTTCCCCCCATGACGCCTTCCCATGACGCCCTTTGTTGATCCAGCGCAAAGTCAGGCTGCGGGAAAGGAATAGGCTGGTCTCCAACAAATCACGAGGAGGACCCGGCCATGGACGCTCTCTGCACCGCAATCGACCGCCGCGCCGGCCTGATGCAGAAGATGATGGATCGCCTGAACGTGGATCTGGAGGCTTCGGCCCTGGTCGCGCTGGGCACCCGGCTGGGCGGCGCGGCACGCGCCTGCTTCTTCTGCCGCCATGCCGATGAATGCCAGCGCTGGTTCGAGGCCGGTGCGACCGATGACGGCTATCGCCGCTTCTGTCCCAATGCCGACCGCTTCGAGACCCTGCCCCACCGCGAACCCGGCCACGCGACAGCGGCGATGCCGGGCAAATGGTCGGACCAGTAAGGGCGGTTAATCCTCGAACCAGCCCCGGTCGGCCCCTGCGTGGCAGGCTTGGCAGTTCGATTTCGTCACCACTTTCGGATCGCGCCAGACACGGTCGGGGAAATCGTGCTCGCGCAGGAAAGCCGGATTCTCGGTGATCCTGCGCGGCACACCGTCTGGAGCCACCCAGCGCATGAATTCGCGTAAGCCCCTGCCGCTGCCGGCATCGCCGGCATAGCTGACCAGATAGGTTTCGATCTGTGTCGCCTGTTCCGCCGGCAGAATGACCTCCTCGCCGAAATGATCGGACAGATCCCGCATCAACGCCGACCATGAACGGCCCGGCAGAAAGCCCGGCGGGAATGCCATATGGCATTCGCCGCAGACTTTTTTGGTAAGCGGATCGTCGACGGGCGCAACATATTTACCGCCCGCATGGGAGATCGCCGGCATGGCCGCCAACAGGCAGGCCGCGACGATCAGGGCATGGGATCGAGCCATTTCCCTACTGCCCCATCATGAAGGTGATGTAGTCGCCGCGCTCCTGCATGGTGCAGTCGCGCCCCAGCACGCTTTTGCAGTCGCGCGTGAAATGCTTGTCCACCTGGGCTGCGTCGGTATAGCGGCGCGGATCGACGGAAACCGCGACCGGATCGATCGGTCGCCCGGTCTTGGCGTTGCGGCCGGGCTGACGCGGATCGGCGGTATGGCACGACATGCAGGATGGCGTGCGTGCATCGCCGCCGGTGAAACTGCCGCGGAATAGCGCCTCGCCGCGCTGCACCGAGAACCCGGCGAAGCCCGGATCTGCCGCCCGTGCCCTGGCCGCATAATCGGCCAGGATCGCGGCGCGCTCCGTGTTGCCGGCCGCCAGTGCGGCCATGGGCAGGATGATAATCGCAGCGACCGCTGCCAGCCTGTATCGCCATCTCATCGCACGACCTCCCTGCCATTGCGCGACAGGCCGCCGCCGGACAGGCGCTGCGAAAGCCAGCCAGCGATGCGGCGGCCGTTGTAGATCGCGATCACAAAGGCGATATGGCCGAAGATCACCCATAATGCGGTTTCCGCCACGCCCTCATGCAGGTCTTCCATCCAGGTGACGAAGTCGGCAATGGCACCGGTGGCCGCCGCCAGCCCGACGAACCCAAGCAACGCCACGGCAAACCATGCGAAAAACGGGTTGCGTCCGCGCCGGCGGCCGAACCAGGCCAGCGTGCCGGTTACGCTGGGACGCGGCAGGCGCCACAGATTGCCCTGCGGCGCGAAGATGCCGACCAGCAGGCGGACAGCAATGGCCGCCAGCACGACGTAGCCCGCAAAAAGATGCAGGGCATAGGTGTCCTCATCCGCCGTCACGTAGGCGACCAGAAAACCACCGGCCAGCACCGCATGCCACAGGCGGAGCAAAGGCAGCGAGAGTTTTGCAATGCTGAATTTCGCCATGATCCTGCCCTCAATCGTCGTCATGGTCGCGATGACGGCGGTCGGAATGCCGCTCGCGGTCTTTCTTGCGGCTATCCCTGGTGGTCTGGTCATGATCCTCACGGCGCCTGTCGGTCTGACGCGCCTGCGGCTGCAGATAGCCGGTATCGGTTCCGGCCGCCGGAACGGTCTGGGTCTTGCCGGATTCCGGCAGCGACGGATCACCGGCCGTGCCGGCATAAACCGCGGCCGCACCGGCGATGATGGCCGCTGCGACCAGGCCCTGAAGAAACATCTTGCGTAACATGGGTTTTGCTCCGTTGTTCAACCGGCCCGGATTATGGCTCCGCGCCACTGAACCCAGCCTGACCGGCTCATTCATCCGCCGTTCAGCTTCGCCCGGTTACAGTGGCGTCATGAAAATCCCGGCTTTCCTGCTGCTCATCGGACTGATCCTGCTGCCGGCCGTCCATCCGGCTTCGGCCGGCGAGACCGATCACGACCGCGCCCGGCGCGCCGTGGAATCCGGTGAAATCAAGCCTTTGCGGGATATTCTGGCCGAGGCTGAAAAGACCCATGGTGGGCAGTTGATCGAGGCCGAACTGGAGCATGAGCACGGCCGGATGGTGTATGAACTCAAGCTGCTGACCGTCGAAGGGCGGGTCGTGAAGCTTTATTATGATGCACGGAGCGGCATGCTGCTGCAGCGGGATGGCCACGACCGGCGCAAATGAGAATTCTTGTCATTGAGGATGAGCCCGCCCTGGCCCTGCGCCTGCAGCAGACGCTTGAGAGCGCCGGCTTTGCCGTTGATGTCGCCTATGACGGCGAGGAAGGCTGGCATCTGGGCGACACGGAACCCTACGATGCCGCCGTGCTTGATCTTGGTCTGCCCAGGATCGACGGCGTCACCATCCTGCGACGCTGGCGCGAAAGCGGTCGGACTTTCCCCGTACTGATCCTCACCGCGCGCAGCCGGTGGAGTGAGAAGATGGCCGGTTTTCAGGCTGGCGCCGACGATTACATGACCAAACCATTCGAGATGGATGAAGTGGTCTACCGCCTGCATGCCCTGATCCGCCGCGCCGCCGGCCATGCCCAGCCGGAGCTGATCTGCGGCAAACTACGACTCGACACGCTGGCCGGCCGTTTCAGTTTCGATGGCACGCCGCTGCAATTGACGGCGCAGGAATTCCGCATCCTATCATACCTGATCCATCATGCCGGCAAGCTGGTCAGTCGCAGCGAACTGATCGAGCATGTCTATGACCGGCATTTCGACAACGACTCCAATGTTCTGGAAGTTCTGATCGGCCGCATCCGGCGCAAGCTTGGGGCCGACCTGATCCACACTGTGCGCGGCCAGGGTTATCGCATGGCCGAGGATGCCGCCCCATGACAGGCGGCGCTGCGGCGCACAGACAGACGTCGCTCACCCTGCGACTGGTCGGCGCCGGACTGATCTGGATGCTGGTCCTGCTCTCGGCCGGCGGCGCCGTGTTGACAACCGCATTCCGCGAATCTGTATTGCAGGAATTCGGCCATCGCCTCGATGCCATGCTGCGCGGCATGATCGCGGTAACGGACATCGCCCCGGATGGCAGCCTCGTCATCACACGGCCGCTGGGCGACCCGCGGTTCGAGCAGATATTTTCAGGCTGGTACTGGCAGGTGGCCGAGCCGTCCGGCCGGCTGATCCGTTCGCGTTCATTGTGGGACAGCACGCTGCCCGTGCATGACGATGGCACGGAGATGCGCCGGCATGAAATTTCCGGCCCGCGCGGCGAAACGCTTCTGGTGGCCGAACGCGATCTGCATTTTCCCGGCATGGCCGGTCCCGTGCATGTCCTGGTTGCCAGCGACCGCCGCGAACTGGACGAGCGCATCCGCAGTTTTGACCTTCTGCTGCTGGCAGCATTGAGCCTGTTTGCCGTCGGGATGGCATTTGCCGTCGTTCTGCAAGTCCGCTACGGCCTCAGTCCGCTGCGGGCGATGACCGCAGATCTGGCTGCCATCCGACGGGGCGTTAGCCAGCGGTTGAATGGACCATACCCGCAGGAGATCGCGCCACTGGCAGAAGCGATGAATGCCGTACTGGAACATGATGCGGCTCTGATCGAACGTGCCCGCACCCATGTCGGCAATCTGGCGCACAGCCTGAAGACGCCACTTGCGGTCTTGCATGCCGAGCTACGGGATTCACCCGGCAAGCCAGTGGTGGACGAGCAGGTCCGCATCATGACCCGCCTGATCGAACATCACCTCGCCCGTGCCTCGGCAACGGCGGGTTCCGGCCGTGCGCTCGGCGCCGAGATTCCGATCAGGCCCGTCGTCGAGGAAATCGCCACCATGCTCGGACGCATCCATGCCAACCGGCAGATCGGGATCGATATCCAGGTTTCCCCCGACATCCGGTTCCGTGGCGGTCGCGAAGATCTGGAGGAAATGCTCGGCAATCTGATGGAAAACGCCTGCAAATGGGCCCGCAGCCGGGTACGCATCACGGCGGCGGCAACCGGGCCGTTGGTAATATGCGTGGAAGACGATGGCCCGGGGCTCTCACCTGATCAGGCGACCAGGGTATCCCGACGCGGTGCCCGGCTTGACGAGGCGATGCCTGGCTGGGGCCTGGGGCTGGGGATCGTCACCGATCTAGCCGCCATCCATGGCGGAACCCTGACCATGGACCGGTCGGAACTTGGTGGCTTACGCGCCACAATTACGCTGCCTGCATCTGCCGGCCTGCTCAGCTGACCCCGAACCTCGCCCCGCCCAGCCAGAGCAGCAGAGCGAGCAGCCAGAACACCACGGCGACGACAGTGGCATAGAGCGCGCAGCGCAGGTACAGCTCGCGCAGGGCGCCGGTGATGATCCGTTGCGCCACTTCGGGTGTCAGCTCGATCTGCCGGCCCAGCAGGATCCAGACTTCGGTCTTCTTGTAGGACGCCCGCGTGACATGCCCCGCCTTCAGCAGCAGGACACAGGCCGCCAGCATGGTCAGGATCGCGCCGGCCTTCAGGGCCTGCAGCGGCTCGGCGATCAGGCCGATCATCACGCACCAGATCGCCAGGGCGGCAAAGAAGCAGCCACGTCCCACCGAGTGTATCGCCAATGTCCGCACCCGCTGTTCGATGGGCTCGGCCATGGCGGCTGGGTTCAGAGCAACCCGGGCAGGGTGAGCAGGATCGCGGCGCCCAGCCAGACCAGCATCGAGGCCATGTCGCTTTCCTGGCGACCCGTGGCGCGTTCGAAGATACCCGCCGGCACCGCTGCGAGCATCAGGGTCGATATCGAAACGATCAGCGAAGTGCCATAGAGCAGCACGATCCGGGTCGGCGGCACGAACTCCGGCAGCCATATCGGCGACATGATGAAAACCAGCGGCACGATCGGCGAGACGAAGCCGTTCAGCAGGGTGACGCCGAGGATGGCAATGAAAACGGTCTGCGGGTTCATGACACGGCCTGCGTCAGACTGGGTGCGAGCCCATTGGCGGCGAAGATGAAATGGGCCACGTAGCGCAGCGCGAAACACCAGAACGCCGTCACCAGCGGCAGGAAGCGCAGGTTGACGAAGCGCGGCGTGATGAAGTCAGTGAGCCAGACCGCCCAGTTGGTGAGCAGCTTGAAGAACCGGAAGATGTAGTTCGGATGATCCGGCGGCAGGAAGGCGGTCATCATGAACCGGCCGACACAGGTCCAGGCGATTAGGGCCAGGGCATAGCTCACCGCCCAGTATGGCAGGTAGCTCCAGAAGAAGTCGGGCTGCGATGTCATTGAAAATCCGAAATGGGAACAAAAAAGAAAACGGCGGGGGCCAGTATAAGGCCCCCGCCGCTACTCACAAGAAGCGGTAATCGCTTAGTGACCGACCGCGTCCTCCGCCCGGGCGAGTTTAACGTCGCCCTTCGGGATACGGATACTGTCGATGAAGTCCTGCATCTCCTTCGGAGGCGCAGCCGTTACCAGGCTGACCACGTAGGTGACGATGAACGCCACCGGCATGCCGAACATGCCGCAGGAGATGTTCTTGACCCCGAACCACAGCGGCATGCCATAGAACTGAGTCATCACCAGGTAGTATACGCACATGGCATAGCCAGCCAGCATACCGGCGACCGCGCCGGGGCCGGTCGTGCGCTTCCACCAGATGCCCATCACCAGCGCCGGGAACAGACCCGAAGCGGCGATCGAGAAGGCCCAGGCCACCATCGCGAGGATGGTCGAGGGCTTCTGCGCCGCCGTGTACGCCGCGACAATCGCCACCAGGATCAGCAGCACGCGGCTGATGATCAGGCGACGCTTGGTCGGCGCATGCGGGTCGATCATGCGGTAGTAGATGTCGTGGCTGAGGGCATTGGCGATGGCGAGCAGCAGGCCGTCGGCCGTGCTGAGCGCCGCCGCCAGACCGCCGGCCGCGACCAGGCCCGCGATGACATACGGCAGACCGGCGATTTCCGGCGTGGCGAGCACGATGGCGTCCGCCGCGATACGGAATTCGTTCAGCTGCAGGATGCCGTCAGCGTTGCCCTTCACCCCGGCGCAGAGCGCAAACTTCTGCGCGGCATCGGCCGCATCGCAGGCGCCGACCAGACCGATCGAACCCCACGACTGCACCCAGCCCGGCAAGGCCGAAATCTGCTGGCCGATCACGTTCTGGTAGACTTCCAGCTTCGCGAAGGCGGCATAGGACGGCGCGGTGAAGTAGAGCAGGAAGATGAAGAACAGGCTCCATGCCACCGACTGACGGGCCTCACGCACGCTGGGCGTGGTGAAGTAACGCATCAGGATGTGCGGCAACGACGCCGTGCCGACCATCAAGCAGAGGATCAGCGCGAAGAAGTTCATGCCGTCGGTGAAGTTCATGTTGCCCTTGGCATCCGAGAACACCGCAGTGTGGCCCTTGACCACGCCGAGGGCCGGTTCCAGCGCCTGGATCTTCTCCAGCGCCTGACCGTACATCAGCTGCGGGATCGGCACGCCGGTCACCTTGGCCGACATGATCACGACCGGGATCAGGTAGGCGATGATCAGGATGATGTACTGCGCCACCTGGGTCCAGGTAACCGCGCGCATGCCACCCAGCATCGAGCAAACCAGAATGCCGGCCAGACCGACGAACACCGCGACCTCGAACGAGATGCCGAGGAAACGCGAGGCGATGATGCCCACGCCGAAGATCTGCGCCGTCACATAGGTGAACGAGGCAGACACCAGCACGATCACGCCCGCGAAACGCGCGAGGTTGCCGCCGTAACGGGCGCCGAGGAAGTCAGGCACCGTGTACTGGCCGAACTTGCGCAGATACGGCGCCAGCAGGATCGACACCAGCAGGTAACCGCCGGTCCAACCCAGCACGAAGGCGAGGCCGTCGTAGCCGAGCAGGTAGAGCGAACCGGCCATGCCGATGAACGAGGCCGCCGACATCCAGTCGGAGCCCGTGGCCATGCCGTTGTAGAAAGCCGGCACCTTGCGGCCGGCGACGTAGTATTCGCCCATTTCCGCAGTGCGTGAGATGACGCCGATCAGCGCGTAGACGCCGACCGTCATGAACACGAACAGATAGCCGATCACCTGATTGGAGACGCCCATCTGCTCGAGGATGGCGAGAACGATCACGAAGGCGGCGAAGCCGCCCGTGTAGATCCCGTAAATTTTACCGAGGTTGTCGATAAAACTCTTACCCCCGGATTGCGTATTGTTAGCCATAGCGGCGTTCCCCCTGGGTTATTCGTCTTCGGCGACGCCGAATTCCTCGTCGATCGCATTCTGTTTCGAGGCGAACCAGAACAGCGAGATGACGAAGGCAATCAGCGAGCCCTGCGCGGCCATGTAGAAGCCGAGCGGGAAACCGATGATGCGGATTCCGTTCAGCTGCGGCGCGAAGAAATGGATGACGAAGCTGAAGAAAAACCAGATCGCCAGCATCGTCCACATGAGGCCGGACGTTCTGGCCCAATAGGCCTTGGCCTTTTCCGGAGTTAGGTCTGACATGAAGCGCTCCTGCCCCTTGTTGTTATGGTTTGCTCATGACCTGACGACGGATTCGACCCGCACGCCAGCTTCGTGCAGTATAGGAGTCGGCACTTGCCACAGCCCATTAGACCAAAGTTTAAGCGAGGCGGGACAGGCATTTATGCCAGCGTACCACAGGGGAGAAACGCATTTTGCTGCGCCGCACACTCGAGTTCTTTTTTCCACCGCCGGTTTCGACGCCAGGTGAGCTGAAAGCCTTCGCCGCCGGCGAAGCCGCCTATCTGGCTCAGAAGACGGTGTTCGGCTATTGCCGGGTCAAGACCATGCTCGACTACGAGAAGTTGCTGGGCGAACCCGCCTTCCGCGACGCGCAGGAGGTCTGCCGCTGGGAGGCCTATGCCGGCACGCTGGGCGACATGCTGATCCTGATCGAGGGCTGGCTGCGGCCGGGCGATGCGGCCACCCGGCAAAGGCTCGCCGATTCGCTGGCGGCACTGTATCCGTCCATCATCGGCGAGGCGGTACCCGAACACCGTAAGGACTGGGCCGATGCCATCGCCGCCTTCCAGGGCCGCTTCGCCCTGGCCCGCGAATCGGAGCCCGCCCCGCCCGAGCGCGTGGTGACCGAAACCGCCCGGCTGATCCACGAGCTGGTGCCGATCGCCGACCGGCTGAAACGCAACGACCGCGAGGTGATCAACGGCGACCTGCGGCTGCACATGCTGGCCGCTCATGCCTCGATGCTGAAACGCTTCCGCCGCGATGCGCTGGTCGCGGCACTGACGGCATAACCCATGCGGCGGCGGCTGATCGGCGGCATGCAGCGCCTGCTCGGCGCGGTCCGCTCGGCACCCGTCGCCGCCCGCTTCACCCTGCCGGCCGACGAGCCGCTTTCTTCCCTGCCGGCCCTGCTGTTCGATACCGAGACGACGGGGCTGAACGTGCGCCGCGACCGGCTCGTGTCGCTGGGTGGCCTGCCCTGCCGCGGATCGGAGCCGCAGGACATGCCGCCGCTGGATTTCCTGGTGCATCCCGGCGTGAAGATCCCCCCCACCTCGACGGCGATCCACGGCATCGACGACGCCATGGTGGCGACCGCACCATCGCTGCCGCTGGTCTGGCCCAGCCTGCAGATGAGCTGGCAGGGCCGCGTGATGATCGGCCACAACATCGCCTATGACCTCGCCTTGCTGCGGCACGAGGCGGAACGCCACCGCCTGCCGTTCCATCCGCCGGCCGCAGCGCTGGATCTCGGCCTGCTCTATGCCGGTCTGAAGCCGCGCGCGGCAACGATCACGCTGGAGCATATCGCCGGCGAATTCGGCATCGCGGTCAACGGCCGCCACACGGCGCTGGGCGATGCCGAGGCCTGCCTCGGGATCTGGACCCGCATGCTGCCGGCACTCACCCGCATAGGCGTCGCCACGCTGGGCGGCGCGCAGGCCCTGATGCAGAAGCAGCGCGACATCCTGCATGGCCAGGGCAATGCCGGATGGTCCATCGAATTGCTGCTGCCGCATGGCCATACCCATGCCGCGAGGTCGACGCATGGCTGACATGCCCGGACATATTCCCGATCTGGAACCCTATCGCCGGCGTGTGGCCGAAATCATGCGCAGCCCGGCGCAGACCATCGCCGACGACGCGGCCTTGCCCGCCATCGCCAAACGCATGGCCGAGGATGCACGCGGCGCGCTGCTGGTGACCAACCGCTTCGACCAGGTGGTGGGCATCCTGACCGAACGCGACATCACCCGCGCGCTGGGCAGACATGCCGAGGCGGCGCTGAATTTGAGCGCGGCCGACATCATGACCCGCGAGGTGGTGGGCATCAACGAAAGCGCGTTCATGTTCCGCGCCATCGGCCGCATGCGCCGCATGAACCTGCGCTACCTGCCGGTGACCGACGATGCCGGGCGTTATACCGGCATGGTCTCGGCCCGCGCCCTGCTGGCCCTGCGTGCGCTGGACGGCCAGGTGATCGCCGACGAGCTGGACGTGGCGCAGACCGCCGAGGAGCTTGGCCATGCCCGCGCCGCCCTGCCGCAACTGGCGGCGCATCTGCTGCAGGATGGCAGTGGCGCGCGCGAGGTGGCCGCCGTGATCTCGGGCATCTATTGCGACATCACCGCACGCGCCAGCGCCATCGTGGAGGCGCAGATGCAGGCCGAGGGACAACCGGCGCCGGCGCCCTGGTGCATGCTGGTGCTGGGCTCGGGCGGGCGCGGCGAAAGCCTGCTGAAACCCGACCAGGACAACGCCATCGTGCATGCCGGCAGCAGTGAGGATGACGGCTGGTATGCCCGCGCCGGCGAGCGCGTGGCCGACCTGCTGGACGCCGCCGGCATCCCCTATTGCAAGGGCGGCGTGATGGCCAAGAACCCGGGCTGGCGCGGCGCCCAGGGCCAGTGGCGCAGCCGCGTGACCGACTGGATCAAGCGCCACTCGCCCGAGGCTTTGCTGAACGTCGACATCTTCTACGACCTCAAGCCTGTCTACGGCGCGCTGCGCCTGGGCGAGGGTCTGCGCAACGAGGCACTGGCGGCTGCGCGCTCCTCGCCAGTTTTCCTGCGCCTGCTGGCCGAGCAGTCGGCGCAGCTGCATCCCGCCATCGGCTTCTTCGGCCGGCTGCGCGCCGGCGAGGGCGGCCGCGTCGACCTCAAGATCGGCGGCCTGCTGCCGCTGGTGAGCGCGGCGCGCCTGATGGCCCTGAAGCTGGGCAGCGGCGCCACCGCCACCGACGAGCGCCTGCGCGCCGTGGGCCAGGTGGGGCTGATCGGCCCGGAGGACCTCAACGGCCTGATCGAGGCCCAGGGCCTGCTGCTGCGCCTGATCCTGGAACAGCAGATCGCCGACCTGGCCGCCGGCCGCGAACCGGGCAGCAAGATCGACCCGGACGCCCTGAACCGCCGCGACCGCGACCGCCTGAAGGCCGCGCTGAAACACCTCGACCTGCTGCCCGACATGATCCAGGGCGTGCTGACCAGCCAGGCCAGCCTGACCCAGGTCCAGACTTCCACCTGACGATCCCGGCCATGTGGCGCCGAAGGCGGGCGGCCTTGCGCCTCCGGAACGTGGTTTTGCGCCGTTTTGAGTCGGTTTTGCGTAGTTAAGTTATTGAAATAATATAAATCGATGTGTAGGCAAGAACATATCATAAACACGACAAAAAAGCCAGCTGAAACCGATCCGCATCAGCTTCACCACCCTGCCCTGCACAGTGGGAACCGGGCATGATGCGGGGCCTCCCCTCGCCCGGAAAACCGCCATGCTCACACTCTATTACACGCCCAATACCTGCGCCCTTGCCTCGCATATCGTGCTGATCGAGGCGAACGCCGCCTACGAGCTGCGGCGCATCGATTTCGCCACGACCCAACAGCGCAGCCCGGACTATCTGGCCCTCAATCCCAAGGGACGTGTGCCGGCTCTGGTGACGCCACTGGGTGTGCTGACGGAGACGCCGGCCCTGTTGGCCTTCATCGCGCAGAGCTTCCCGGCTGCCGGTCTTGCCCCGCTGGACAATCCCTTCGCCTTCGCCCGCGTGCAGGAATTCAACAGCTATCTGTGCGCGACGCTGCATGTGGCCCACGCCCATCGCATGCGGGGTTATCGCTGGGCTGATGACGAGGCCGCAATCGCCGCGATGCAGCGGAAGGTGCCGCAGAGCGTGGGCGAGGGCTTCGCCCTGATCGAAAACGACATGTTCGCCGGCCCCTGGGTGATGGGTGACAGCTATACGATCTGCGATCCCTATCTCTTCACGCTTGCGCAATGGATGGAGGCCGACGGGGTCGATCCCGCGCGGTTCCCAAAACTGATGGACCATCGCAAGCGGATGAAGCAGCGGCCCTCGGTTTTGCAGGCAATCGCCGAAGAAACTTGATCCGGATCAAGGCCGGTCCGGGCACTTGTGCCACGATGCGGCATGGATTTTTCCGTCCTGATCGACCTGCTGGGTGAACCCGGCGTCGCCGCCGTCGGCGGCCTGGCCGTGGGGCTGGTATTCGGCGTGGCGGCGCAGCAGAGCCGTTTCTGCCTGCGCGCCGCGACAGTGGAATTCGGCCGCGGCATCCTGGGGCCGCAGCCCTTCTCGCCCGCCATCGTCGGTCCACGCATTTCGGTCTGGCTGCTCACCTTCGGCACGGCGATGTTCTGGACCCAGGCGTTGCAGGCCTTCGGCATCATGGACCTGCGCGAGGCGCGCATGCTGGCCGTGCCCGGTTCGCTTTCGGGCGCCATCGTCGGCGGGCTGATGTTCGGCGCCGGCATGGTGCTGGCGCGTGGCTGTTCGGGGCGCATGCTGGTGCTGGCCGCCACGGGCAACCTGCGCGCCCTGCTCTCCGGTCTGGTCTTCGCTGTTGCCGCGCAGATGAGCCAGCGCGGGATTTTGAGCCCGCTGCGCGCCGAGATCGCCGGCTGGTGGACCACGGGCGGCAGCAACATCGACCTCACCACCTGGCTGGGCATCGGTCATCGCGGCGGGCTGGTGCTGGGCATTCTGGCCGCCGCCGTGGCGCTGTATTTCGCCTGGCGCAATGCCGTGGGTCTGCGTGTGCTGGTGATGGCCTCGGGCGTGGGTTTTGCCATTCCGCTCGCCTGGCTGTTCACCTATACGCTGGCGCAGCAGAGCTTCACGCCGCTGCCCATCGAGGGCATCACCTTCAGCGGACCCTCGGCCGCCACGCTGATGTTTTTCCTGCAGCCGCATGAAGCTAATTTCGCCATCGGCCTGGTGCCGGGCGCCTTCCTCGGCGCCTTCCTGGCGGCGGCCTTCACCGGGGAACTGGAATTGCAGGGTTTCGAAGGGGGCGCCTCGATGCGGCGCTACCTGTTCGGCGCGGCGCTGATGGGCATGGGCGGCATGCTGGCCGGCGGCTGCGCCATCGGCGCCGGCGTGACCGGCAGCTCGGCCTTTGCGCTTACGGCCTGGATCGCGCTGACCGGCATGTGGGTCGGTGCGATCACCACCGACGCCCTGCTCGACCGGCCGGCGGCTTTGGCCGCGCCCGCGCATTAGATTTTGGAGGCAACCAGATGACCAGCGTTTACGAACTCGTGCACCGCCATGTGGAAGCCGCGCTGGCCGAAGCCGCCCAGCATGCCATCCCGCCCGAGACGGTGGCGAGCGACCTGATCGCCGATGCCGTGCGCGTGCTGAAAACCCGGCGCAGCATCGCGGATATCAGGTCCGAACTGATGTTCGTGATCGAGAACCTGGAAGACCGCGACTATGAGTTCATGCGGCCCTGATGGTTTGCTGACATGACTTTCCCGATCCGCTGTGACTATGTCAGTAATAGTAACTGGCCGGCCATAGCAGGGGGAAGAGCATGGAACAAGATAAGCCCAGTCAAACGGCGTCAGAAGTCGCCTATCTACGAGCAGTCCATCAAGTCAGTCAGAATGGCACCGTCTTTAAAGACCCGTATGCCATCAAAATGTCTGGAAAAGATGAGGCATGGCTCAAAGAATTCATTAGTAAAGATGCAAGAAGGATGGCTCATAGCAACCATGTTGTGGCACGCAGTAGGTTCTCGGAAGATCGCAGTCACGCCGCGATCGCTCGAGGCACATGCCAAGTGGTTATCCTTGGAGCAGGATTCGATACATTCGGCATGCGCAATAACAACCTCAAAGTTAAGGTTTTTGAGGTTGACCACCCTGCTACACAGCAGGAAAAGCGGCAACGCATTAATACCGCTGGCTGGACGCCTCCAGATAATCTGATTTTCGTTGAGACAAACTTTGAGAACGAGAATTTCGTCGACAAGTTAAAAGCTTGTGGGTTTGATCCTGCAAGTCCGGCCTTTTTCAGTTGGCTCGGTGTAGTCACCTATCTTGAGAAGAAGGCAGCATTCGCCACACTGCGATCCATCTCGGAAATGTCAGACCCAGAAATTGTATTCGACTATGGGATGCCTTTGGAAGCCTACCCGCTAGCACGGCATGCTGATTTGACGGCGTTACTGGATCGCATGAAAGAGCGCGGCGAACCTTGGATCGGTCTCTACAACCCTACGGATTTGCACGCGAGACTTAGAGAACTTGGTTTCTCACGTATCGAAGATCTTGGGCCGCAAGAGATTCATCATAAATACAAAATCGGAGAGCAATTACCCTATCCAAACCAACCCGGCGGCCATTTTCTTCATGCCACCAAAGGCATCTAGAAAAACGTCTAAGCATGCTTTCCCGCCCGAGACACGATCACCGATGCCGTGCGCGGGCTGAAAACCCGGCGCAGTGTAGAGGATATCAGGTCGGAACTGATGTTCGTGATCGAGAACCTGGAAGACCGCGACTATGAGTTCATACGACCTTAAGGTCGCGGAGAATTCATGCGGCCCTAAGCTGCGCCGACCTCAGTAGAACGGCTCGTCCTCGTCGGGGTCGCGGAACAGCACGTCGTTCTGGAACATCACCGCCGCGCCCATCTGCACGCTGCCGAAGGTAAGGCCGGTGAAGAACCACAGCAGCAGCACGGGCATGGGATGCAGGGCGGTGTCGAGCAGTAGGCGCCCCAGCCCGAAGGCATCGCTCCAGATCACCGCCGCCACGAACAGCGTGGCCAGACCGAAGCCAACCAGTGCATGCAGCCCCAGGAAGCGCACATGCGGCGGCATCCAGGCGATCAGGCGGCGCGGGCCATAACTGCGGCGGGTGGTCATAATTTAAAATTATAGCGCGTAAACACCATGGCGACGCATGCGATGATGTCGCAGGGTTCAAGACGTGGATGCCCGGCTCAAAGGCCGGGCATGACGATGGCTTGGATTAGCTAAACTTTTCATGGCTGGATTTAGTCCGGCCATCCACGTCTTTCCCTTTAACAACCGCCAAGCAGTCAGCCATCGAGTTTCGCGACCAGTTTTTTCGGCGCGATCAGGCAATAGCTGCGCCGCACCAGTTCCGACACCTCTGCCCAATTCACAGCGCGGTCCAGCCACATGCCCACCCAGCCCTTGTGGCCCAGATAGGGCGGCACGAAGAACCGCCGCGGCTCGGCGCCGACCAGCACCTCCTGACTGCCGGGCTGCGCCTTGCACCAGACAGCAGCGCGCCCGTCGATGGCGCTTTCCAGCGCGAAGATCTTGCCCCGGATGCGATAGGTGGGAATCTCCCAGGTCTCGCGCTCCTCGGCCTCGGGCAGGGCCAGGCACAGCTTCCGCAGCCGGTCGCCGATCTGTTTTTCCGGGGTCCGTCTGGGTGCCATCCGGCGCACATCGTTTTTCTTCGGCACCTGATATTTCGCCATCGAAACAGTCCGCCCTAAAACAGCCTGCCCTAAAACAACCTTCCCTGACGCGCGTCCTTTTCCGGCGGCACGAACAGGTCCTTGCGCAGGCTCAGCCGGCGCTCGTTGAAGCCGATGCGTTTGATGGCCAAGGCGAAACGTTGCGCGATCAGGTCGGCATAGGCGCCCTCGCCGCGCATGCGGCCGCCGAAATCGGCCACGTAATCCTTCCCCCCGCGCGCATCCTGCACCAGTTTCATCACCTTCGACGCACGATCGGGGAAATGCTCATTCAGCCATTCGCGCCACAGTTCCTTCAGTTCAAACGGCAGGCGCAGCAGCACCCAGCCGGCCTCGCGCGCACCGACCTCCCAGGCCGCTTCCAGCAGGTGTTCCATCTCCATGTCGTTGACGGCGGGGATCATCGGCGCCGTCATCACGCCGGCCGGGATGCCGGCGTCGTTGAGCATCCGGATCGCCTCCAGCCGTTTGGGCGGGGTGGAGGCGCGCGGCTCCATCGCACGGGCCAGCTTGCGATCCAGCGTGGTGAGCGAAACGAAGACTTTCACGAGGCCGAGCTTCGCCATCTCGGAGAGGATGTCGATGTCACGCGTGACCAGGTGGTTCTTGGTGACGATCCCAAGCGGGTGCCGCGTCTCCAGCAGCACTTCGAGGATGGAGCGCGTGATCTTCAGGTCGCGTTCCACCGGCTGGTAGGGATCGGTGTTGGTGCCCATGGACAGCGTGGCCGGGCGATAACCGCGCGCCGACAGTTCCTGCCGCAGCAAAGCGGCGGCATTGGGCTTGAACACGATCTGGGTTTCGAAATCCAGCCCGGGCGAAAACCCGAGATAGGCATGGCTGGGCCGCGCGAAGCAGTAGATGCAGCCATGCTCGCAGCCGCGATAGGGATTGATCGAACGGTCGAAGGGAATGTCGGGCGATTTGTTCCAGGCGATGATGCTGCGCGTGCTGTCTTCATGCAGCACGGTTCTGATCGCCTCGCCGGTTTCCAGGTTGTCCCAGCCGTCGTCCTCGCGCTGGCGGGTTTCGGAATCGTAGCGGCTGCGCACCGCGCTCAGCGCGCCCCGGCCGCGCCGCGCATCCGGATGCGCATGGTCGGCGGGGGTGGAAATGGCGCGTTCAACGAATTTCGACATGCCGGCAGCCTAGTCCGGATATGAGAACATTTCAAGAAATAATGGGATTATATGAATATAATCCTGGCCTTCGGACCCAGCACCGGGCGTAGGCTGGCGCCATGCCGCTGAAATCCCTGCCGCTCTCCGAGGTCTATGCCCTGCTGGAGCCCGGCCCCGTGGTGCTGCTCACCACGGCCGACAAAACCGACCGCGCCAATGTGATGACCATGTCATGGCACATGATGATGGAATTCACGCCGCCGCTGGTCGGCTGCGTGGTCAGCGAGGGCAATCACAGCTTCAGGGCCCTGCGCGCGACGAGGGAATGCGTGATCGCCATCCCGGCGCGACGGCTGGCGGCGAAAGTCGTGAAGGTGGGCAACTGCTCGGGCCGCGACTTCCCCAACAAATCCGGGGCCGACAAATTCGCGGCCATCGGCCTGACGCCCCTGCCCGCCGGAACGGTCAGCGCGCCGCTGATCAATGACTGCTTCGCCAACCTGGAATGCCGCGTGGTGGATACGCGCATGGTGGCGCGCTACAACATGTTCGTGCTGGAAGTGGTGAAGGCCTGGCGCGACCCGGCGCAGAAGAACCCGAAGACCATCCATCACCAGGGCTGGGGCCGCTTCGCTGTGGATGGCCGCATCATCACGCTGAAATCGGGGAAGGCGTAAGTCGAACCAGAAAGGCCGTCATGGCCGGGCTTGGCCCGGCCATCCACGTGTTCTTTCACGTGTCGAGACGTGGATGCCCGGCACACGGCCGGGCATGACGATTTTCCTTAGCCGGTTGAACCTTCACAACTCGATATTATACCGCACGAAGGGCGCGCGTTTGGCCACGCGCTCATACAGCCGCCGCGCCGTGCCGTTGAATTCCTCGGTCTGCCAGTACAGCACGCCGGCGCCCTTGGCCTTCGATATCTCGGTGACGGCGGCGATCAGGCGGCGGCCGATGCGTTTGCCGCGCGCTTCGGGCACCACGAACAGGTCCTGCAGATAGACGTTGCCGCCCCGGTTCCAGGTGGAGGGATGCAGCAGGTATTGCACGAGGCCCAGCGCCGCATCGCCGTCCCAGGCCATCAGGCCCTCGATGGCATTCGCGGGGTCGAGCAGCCTTTCCCAGGTGAAATCGGTGACGGCGTCGGGCACGGATTTTTCGTAAAAGGCGAGATAGCCGCGCCATAGCGGCTCCCATTGCACGCGTTCGTGGGCGGCAACCGGACGGATGACGATATCGGACATGGAGTCGGGATTCCTTCAAGCGAGACCCACTCCGATTAGCGCAATGGCGGCTCTGGAATAAGCCCCAGTTTATGCAAATCGCATGGGACCAGTTGCGGAGTGGCCGGCCTACTTGCCACCGCCGCGCCGCTCATGCTCGCGCAGACGCGGAAACAGCTCGACGAAATTGCACGGCTTGTGGCGGTAGTCGAGCTGGTCCTTCAGGATCATGTCCCAGGCATCGCGGCAGGCGCCGGGCGAACCGGGCAGCGCGAACAGGTATGTGCCGCGCGTGACGCCGGCGGTGCAGCGCGACTGGATCGTGGAGGTGCCGATCTTCTGGTAGCTGAGCATGCGGAACAGCTCGCCGAAGCCGGGAATGCTTTTCTCGAAGATGCCCTCGAAGGCCTCGGGCGTGACGTCGCGACCGGTGACGCCGGTACCGCCGGTGGACAGCACCACGTCGATGGCCGGATCGTCGATCCAGCTATTCGCCTGGGCGCGGATGGCATCGATCTCGTCCTTCACGATGGCGCGCGCGGCCAGCAGATGCCCGGCCTCGGTCAGCCGTTCGACCAGCGTATTGCCCGATTTGTCGTCGTCGACGCTGCGGGTATCGGAAACCGTGAGCACGGCGATGCGCACCGGCACGAACAGGCGCCTGCCATCGGCATCGACGAAGGATTGGGGTTGAAGTTCGGTCATGGCGGGCTCCCGGAAACGGCTGCCCGTAATCTAGGGCAGATCAGCGGTTTTGGGCAGTCTGCTGCGCGTCGTCGAAAGCCTTGTAGACCGGCCAGCCGCCGGCCATGGCATCGGTCAGGCTGGGATCGGGCTGGCCGATCCGCGCCCGGTAGATCCAGTAATTGGTCAGCACGCGTTCGACGAAATTGCGCGTCTCGGGCAGCGGGATGGTCTCGATAAACAGCATCGGATCGGCGGCCACATCGGGATTGGCGCGCAGCCATTTCTGCAAATTCCCAGGCCCGCCGTTATAGGCGGCGGCGAGGTAGAACAGGTTGCCCCTGATCATCGGCATCTCCAGCAGGTGCTGCAGATAACGCTGGCCCAGCTCGATATTGTATTCCGGGGCGAAGAGTTTATGCCGGCCGCTCTTGTGATGCAGGCTGCGGTCGCCGGCCACGGCGCCGGCCGTACGCGGCATCAGCTGCATCAGACCGGTGGCGCCGGCCGGGCTCATGGCGCGGGCATTGAAGGCGCTTTCCTGGCGCATGAAGGCGAAGACCAGCGCGCGGTCGACGCTGAAGCCGCTTTCCGGCTCCCAGGGCGGCAACGGATACAGCGCGTGGTCAAAACCCTCGCCCTTCACATTGTACCAGGCGATGCCGATGCGCATGGACGAGGCCGGGGCCTGCATGCGGCTGGCGAAGCCGAGCAGCGCGCCGGCAAGCTGATCGGGCGCCTGCGAGAAGAGCCGGGTGATCTCGCGGTCGGCGCGCACGACCTCGCCCACCTCGCTCAGGGCCATGGCGCGGCGCAAGGCGGGAATGTCGGAGAGTTTGCGGATCTCGTCCTCGCTGAGCGGCGGCGGCGACCAGCGCAAAGTCTGGTCGGTGCCAAGCTGGGCGAGCGAAAGCTGGCCGTAGAAGGTGCGCTCCTGCTCGGCGCCCACTTCCAGAAGACGGATGGCTTCCGAGGGCTGACGCAGGCGCAGCATCACGCGCGCGCCCCACCAGGCGCCGGCGGCGCGGTCCCAGCCGGCGGCGGTCTTGGAAAAGGCCAGGTTCTCGAAATGATGCGCGGCGTTGTCGTATTTGCCCAGCCGCCAGGCGGCGAGGCCGGCGACCCAGTCGGCTTCGGGCACACGGGCGCGCGAGCGCTTCGCCGCCGGGGCCGCATGATTCAGCGCCTTTTCATCCTCGCCTTCCAGCACGTAATGCCAAGCCAGGCGGCGGCGCCAGTCGTCGTATTCTGATGCACTCAGCTTGGAACGGATATCGGGTTTGACCAGGAAGGCTTCCGCCTCGGCGAAGCGGTCGCGCCGCAGCATGGCGTTGAACTGCGCCTCAGCCTGGGCAATGGCCTTGCGATGGGCCGGGTCGCGGTCTTTCGGCACGGGACGGCGACGTGCCGTGGCCACCTCGCCCGGCTGCTCGCCGGTGAACTCGCCCAGATCGAGGCCCAGCGGTGCCGGCGGCGCCTTGTCCTTGCGCGGCTTCTTGCGCAGGGCCAGGCGATAGATGTCCTCGGCGCCGGGATGGTCGCGGTATTTGACCATCCAGTCGCGCAGCTCGGCATAGGAGGAATAATAGTCCGTGGGATGCATGTAGCGCTGATGCAGGATGTGGCCGAGCAGCAGCCTGTCCTTCAGCTTCGCGATTTCGCGGTCGGCCTTGGCCCATTCGGTGTCGGCCTGGAATGCGAAGATGCGCTGGTAGCGTTCGATATCGGCGGCATCCAGCACCGCCGGCAGGCTGGTTTCCGCCTCAGGAGCGGAAGACAGCGCGGCAAGCTGTTCGGAGGATGCAGATGAGGGTGCCTGCGCCCATGCTGACGCCTGCCCCCCGCTCGCCAGGACGAACGCCAATCCGGCTGTCCATCCCAGGCGTTTGACCCCTGCCCCGAAATTCATCGCCGCCCCGGATAGCCCAAGATGGGTTAAGGAACAAGCAATGCCCGCACAGCCTGTGGTGGAAAGACTGCTATTCCGCCAAATGTTGCGGCAATTTCAATATGATGCCGGCCGCCGCCACACAGCCCAGGGCGCAGATCGCAATCGGCCAGGTGTAGCTGCCGGCGATGTCGAAGACCCAGCCGGCCAGTGTCGGCCCCAGCAGGGTGCCGGCCGCCACCGAGGTGTAGAGCACCCCCAGCACCGCCGACATGGCACGCAGGCCGAACAGATCCGCCGTGAAAGCCGGGATGAGCGCGACGAAGCCGCCATAGAAGAGCCCGAAGGCCAGCGCGAAGACGGCGAGTGCGAGGAAGCCCTGCGCCACGATCCAGTAGGCCAGCGCCACGCCGCTGAGCAGCATCACCAGGCTCAGGCTGCGGCCACGCCCGATGCGGTCGGCCACGCCGCCCAGCACGAAACGCCCCAGCGTGCTGCCCACGCCGATCAGGCCGACCAGCCAGACACCTTCGGTGCGGCTGAGGCCCTGGTCCATGGCAAACGGCGCCAGATGCACGAAAGGCACGAAGGTGCCGATGCAGTTCAGCGCGCCGGCCGCATAGAGCAGCCAGAAGGCGCGATGACGCAGCACGGCGCGCAGGTCCATCCCGGCCGGCGGACCGGACATCGCCGTTGCCTGCCCTTTTGCGCCATCGGGCTGCAGGCCCATCGCGGCCGGCGAGGCGCGCAGCAGCACCGTGGCCAGTGCACCCAGCGCCAGCACGATGATGCCGAACAGCACATAGGTGCCGCGCCAACCCAGATGTTCGATGGCGAAGGCTGCCGCCGGCGGCGCGGCCATGGTGCCGATGCCGATGCCCGCCACGGCCCAGCCCGAGGCCTGGCCGCGTTTGGCCTGGAACCAGCGCTGTACCGTGCCGATGGCAGGCACATAGGAAAACCCCACGCCGATGCCGATCCCCAAGCCATAGAACACCACGATGGCGGTGAGGCTGTCGGCGAAGCTGGCGGCGATCAGGCCCAGCCCGATGCAGGCCATGCCGAATCCCACCACCGGGCGTGGCCCGATGCGGTCGGCCAGACGGCCGCTGAACGCACCGAGTGCGAAATAGAGGAAGCCGGCGGCGGAAAACACCAGCGACACGGTGCCGCGCGAGGCGCCGAATTCGCTGCTCAAGGGTTCGAAGAAGGCGGGAAACGTATAGGCCGCGCCAAAGCCGGTGAACATCACCAGGAAGGCGGCGGCAACGACGATCCAGCCATAGAAGATGGAACCCATCACAGGCCGAGCTGTTCCAGCTTTGCCGCCAGTTCGAGCATGTCGTGCCAGGCCTCGCGCTTCACGCCGGGCTGGCGCAGCAGATAGGCCGGATGCAGCAGCGGCATGGCCGGAATGCCGATGCCCTCGCGCTGGTATTCATGCCAGCGGCCGCGCGTGCGGGTGATGCCCTGCGTGGTGCCCAGCAGGGTGGCGGCGGCATGCTTGCCGGCGCAGGCGATCACCTTCGGCTGCGCCAGTTCGATCAGGCGCTCGATGAAGGGCTTGCAGGCCAGGATTTCCTCGGTGGAAGGGTCGCGGTTGCCCGGCGGCCGCCAGAACAGGATGTTGGAGATGTAGGTATTCTGCTCGTCGCGGCCGATCGCCTTCAGCATGCGGTCGAGCAACTGCCCGCTTTCGCCCACGAAGGGCAGGCCCTGGGCATCCTCGTCGCGGCCGGGCGCCTCGCCGATGATCATCAGCGGCGCCTGCGGATTACCGCGGGCAATGACTGTGTTGGTAGCGGTGGCTTTCAGGCCGCACCCCTCGAAGGCCCTGATCGCCGCTTCCAGTTCGGGAATGGTCTGACAGGCCCTGGCCGCGCGGCGGGCGGCGCCCTCCACTTCGGAGGCCGACAGCAGCGCGGGGGCGGAAGCGGCCGGGCGGTTGGGGAGCGGGCCGCGAGACGGGTTCGGATTCGCCGCCGGCACGGCCGCGGCGGCAGCGGCAGCCGGAGCCTGGCGGGCCGGTTCCCGGGGGGGCGGCGCCTGGGTACGGTCCACCGGCTGATCGCCGATCGCCTCGTCCACGCCGGCCTCGGCGTAGAACAGGGCGATCTCGAGCAGAGATGGCGGAAAATCAGTGGCTTCCGTTACGTTCATGGTTCGGCTGACAGGGCTCGCGCCGTTGGCTTGCCCCCCATAGTCTGGTAAGCAAACAGGGGACGTCAACCCAAGGCGTCCGATTAAAAAGACCAGCCATTACGACCAGCCGCCACGGGCCCGACCGGCCCACGGCCAAAAAGTTAAGGGGTGCCCCGCGATGGAACGCGAAGCGATGGAATACGACGTGGTGATCGTGGGCGCCGGCCCGGCCGGGCTGTCTGCCGCGATCCGCCTGAAGCAGCTCGCTGCCGAACAGGACCATGACGTATCGGTTTGCGTGATCGAAAAGGGCTCGGAAGTCGGCGCCCATATCCTGTCGGGCGCGGTGATCGATCCCGTCGCGCTGAACGAACTGATGCCCGACTGGAAGGAAAAGGGCGCGCCGCTCAACACGCCGGTCACCGACGACCGCTTCATGATCCTGACTGAAGCGAACCACATCCCGATCCCGAACATCGCCCTGCCGCCGCTGATGAACAATCACGGCAACTACATCGTCTCGCTCGGCAATGTCTGCCGCTGGCTGGCGAGCCAGGCGGAAGAACTCGGCGTCGAAATCTTCCCAGGCTTTGCCGCCGCCGAAGTGCTGTATGGCGAAAAGGGCGAAGTGGTCGGCGTCGCCACCGGCGACATGGGCATAGGCCGCGACGGCGAGAAGAAGTCGAGCTACACGCCGGGCGTGGAGCTGCGCGGCAAATACACGCTGATCGCCGAGGGCGTGCGCGGCTCGCTGGCGAAGGAACTGCAGGCCAAATTCAATCTGCGCGACGGCGTCGATCCGCAGAAGTTCGGCATCGGCATCAAGGAGCTGTGGCAGATCGACCCGGCCAAGCACAAGCCGGGCCTGGTGATCCACACCCAGGGCTGGCCGCTGGACAGCGCCACCGGCGGCGGCAGCTTCATGTATCACCTGGAAGACAATCAGGTGGCGGTCGGCTTCGTGATCCACCTGAATTACCAGAACCCGCATCTGTCGCCGTTCGACGAGTTCCAGCGCTTCAAGACGCATCCGTCCGTGCGCGAGTATTTCGAGGGCGGCAAGCGCATTTCCTACGGCGCGCGCGCCATCAACGAAGGCGGCCTGCAATCCATCCCGAAGCTGACCTTCCCGGGCGGCGCGCTGATCGGCTGCTCGGCCGGTTTCGTCAACCTGCCGCGCATCAAGGGCAGCCACAACGCGATGAAAACCGGCATGCTGGCCGCCGAAGCCGCTTTCGAGGCGCTGAAGGGCGGTTCGGCCGGCGGCGACGAACTGGCCGCCTACCCGGAAGCCTTCAAGACCTCGTGGTCGTTCAAGGACCTGTGGAAGGTGCGGAACGTCAAGCCGGCGCTGGGCTACGGCATGTGGCTCGGCACGCTGGTCGGCGGCATCCATATGTGGCTGAACGACCTCGGCCTCGGTTTCCTGGTGCCCTGGACGACGCGCCACACCAAGGCCGATCACGAGAGTTTGAAGCCGGCTGCGCAGTGCAAGCCGATTGCCTATCCGAAACCGGATGGCAAGATCAGCTTCGACAAGCTGTCGTCGGTGTTCCTGTCGAACACCAACCACGAGGAGGATCAGCCGATCCATCTGCGCCTGAAGGACCCGTCGATCCCGATCGCGAAGAACCTGCCGATCTACGACGAGCCGGCGCAGCGTTACTGCCCGGCCGGCGTCTACGAGGTGCTGCGCGACGACGACGGCAAGAACCCGCGTTTCCAGATCAACGCGCAAAACTGCGTCCACTGCAAAACCTGCGATATCAAGGATCCGGCGCAGAATATCAACTGGACCGTCCCGGAGGGGGGCGGCGGTCCGAATTATCCCAACATGTGAGACGATGACAGACACAGCCTCCCGCAAGCGTCACACCATCCGTTCCCTCCGCCCGCATGCACGCCTGCTGGCCGTTGCCGCGCTGCTGACCCTGCCGCTGGCGGCCTGCGGCGGCGATGCCGGGATGGCAAGCGGCGGCCCGCGCGGCACCTATCGCCTCGACAGTCCGTACGGCAATTTCCTGGCCGCACGCCATGCGCGCGAAACCAACGACACCACGGCGGCAGCGGATTACTACCTGCGCGCCCTGCGCGAGGATCCCAACAGTGCCTTGCTGAACCAGGGCGCCTTCGTCGCGCTGATCGCCGATGGCCGCGTGGCCGAAGCCGTCGCGCTGGCGCCGGCCCTGCGGCAACTCAACCCCGGCGAATACCTGCCGCGCATGACGCAGGCCTCGGCCATGATGCTGATGCGCGACTACGACGGCGTGCTACGGCTGGTGAACGACGGCCCCAATAACGGTATTCACGCCGCTTTCAATCCGCTGCTGGCCGCCTTTGCCCATGCTGGCAAGGGCGAGGTGGACCAGGCCGTCGCCAGTCTGCAGAAACTAGAACGCCATCCGCTGCTGGGCGGGGTGCAGGCCCATCTGCGGCCGCTGCTGCTGGACCTGCTGAACCAGGCCGAACCGACCGAAGCCGCCTATCGCGACGTGATCGAAGGACGCGAACGGCCCGGCACCCGGCTGGTGGACGGCTATGCCCGCTTCCTGGAACGGAACGGTCGCGTGGCCGAGGCGCGGCGCCTGCTGGACCAGCAGCTGGTGCTCAATCCCGATAATCCCGTTTTGCAGCATGGCCTGCGACGGCTGGATACCAGGCGTACCGTGCCGGTCGAACCGCTGGTCAGCAACGCCGTGGAAGGCCTGGCCGAGGCACTGTTCGCTTCCGCTTCCGCCTTCGGCCGCTCCGATGGCGGCGAGCTGGCCGAACTGCATCTGCAGCTCGCGCTGTTCCTGCGACCCGACATGGACGACGCCCGCATGCTGCTGGGCGACATCTACGAAACGCGCGAACGCTGGGAACAGGCGCTGGCGATGTATGGCCGCATCTCGCCGGCCTCGGCCTATGCCGAAAGCGCGCAGCTGCGCCAAGCCTGGTGCATCAACGAACTGGGCCGTGGCGAGGACGCCATCCGCATGCTGCGTCGCATGGCCAATGCGGCCCCCACCAGTCCGCGCGCTATCCTCACCCTGGCCGACCTGCACCGGCAGATGGAACGCTGGAGCGAGTCAGCAAAGGAATACAGCGAGGGCCTGGAGCGCATCCAGCAGATCGAACCGCGCCACTGGGCGATCTACTTCGGGCGCGGCGTGGCCTATGAACGCTCGAAACAGTGGGACAAGGCCGAAGCCGACATGCTGAAGGCCCTGGAACTGCAGCCCGACAATCCCCTGGTCCTGAACTACCTCGGCTATTCCTGGGTCGACATGAACCGCAATATCGAGCGCGCCACCAAGATGATCGAACGCGCCGTGGCCCTGCGGCCCAACGACGGCGCCATCGTCGACAGCCTGGGCTGGGCGCTGTACCGCCAGGGCCGGTATGATGAAGCCGTGGTGCAGCTGGAACGCGCCGTCGAACTCAAGGGCGGCGATCCGGTGATCACCGACCATCTGGGCGATGCCTACTGGAAGGTCGGCCGCCGCGAGGAAGCCCGTTTCCAGTGGCGCCGCGCGCTGGGCCTCAAGCCCGAGCAGGAACTGGCCGTGCAGGTGCAGCGCAAGATCGAGCAGGGCCTCGATCCGGTCGCCACCAAGTAATGCCATGGCCGATGGCCTGAGCCGGCTGGCGCCGGCCAAGATCAACCTGTTCCTGCACGTCACCGGCCGGCGAAGCCCCGGTTCGGAACAGGGGGGCTATCACGAGCTGGAAAGCCTGGTGGTGTTCGCCCAGGCGCCGCAGGCCTGCGACCGCGTTTCCGTGGCCCCGGCTGAAGCTTTAAGCCTGCGCATCGATGGCCCGCGGGCCGGCGATTTGAGCGCAGGCGACGACAATCTGGTGCTGCGGGCGGCGCATCTGCTGCAGCCGATGAACCTGAAGACCGGACCTGAACGCGGCGCGACGCTGACGCTGACCAAAACCCTGCCGGTGGCATCGGGCATCGGCGGCGGATCGGCCGATGCGGCCGCCGCGTTGCATTGCCTGCGCGCGCTGTGGGGCATCGAGATCGACGACGAGACTTTAGGCCGCGCCGCGTTGAAACTCGGTGCCGATGTGCCGGTCTGCCTGTTCGGCCGCGCTGCGATGATGAGCGGCGTCGGCGAGGCCCTGCAACCCATGCCTGCCCTGCCCGCCTTCTGGCTGGTGCTGGCCAACCCGGGCGTCGCGCTGGCGACGAAGGATGTGTTCGCCGCGCTGAACGGCCAGTTCGGTCCGCCGCAGCCTTTCGAGCGCCGGCCAGCCAGCGCCGCCGACCTCGCCATTCTGCTGCGCGCGCGGCGCAATGACCTGGAAGCACCGGCGCGTTTCCTCGCGCCCGAGATCGACCCGGTGCTGGCGGCACTCAAAGCACAGGATGGCTGTCTGCTGACGCGGCTGTCGGGTTCGGGTGCCACCTGTTTCGGCCTGTTCGCCACCGAACGCGAGGCCGAATTCGCCGCGCGCAACCTGGCCCGCGCCTATCCGAAATGGTGGGTCGCCGCCACGGCCGCCGGCTGAAGGCCGGATGGCGAAAAACCAATCTTTCCGGTCCTGGCCTGAGACTGGAAATGCCGCCGCGCTCCGACTATTGTCCGGCCCGCCTGGCTGCTGCGGCAGCGGGACCTGCTGGGGCGTCGCCAAGCGGTAAGGCAGCGGTTTTTGGTACCGCCATGCGGAGGTTCGAATCCTCCCGCCCCAGCCAACTTTTTTGCGAAAACCGACTACGGATCGTGCCGCTTCGGCCAGATGCGGCGCGGATCGATGCCGGCGGGAAACCGCATCAGCAGAAACATCGCGAAGCCCAGCATCGGCCAGTAGAACCACAACGCGCCGGGGCTGGTCAGCAGGTTGATGACCAGCAGGAAAAGCGACAGCACGCCCAGGCGCCAGGCATGCGCGCGCCATTTGGCAAACGCGGCCTCGGCATCCTGGTTGGCAGGCCTGGACCGAGCCCCTGAATCCTGGCCATGCTCCGGCATGGCGGCATTGTCCGAACCGCCCCCCAGCAGCACACGATAGGCCTGCACCGGTTCGGCGATATTCTTGATCTCGCGCGGCCCGAGGAAATCGAAGCCGATATCCAGTTTCTTGCGCACCTGCTCGAACACCGTGCCGGAAACGCAGATCCCGCCGGGATCGGCCAGCGCTTCCAGCCGCGCGGCGACATTCACGCCTTCGCCATAGATGTCGCTGCCGTCCAGCATCACGTCGCCGAGGTTGATGCCGATGCGGAACTGCATGGGCGGCCGGGTCGGGTCTTCCGCGTTGCGGGTGGCGATACGCCGCTGCGTCTCCACGGCGCAGAACACCGCTTCCACCGGAGAGCCGAATTCCGCCACCAATCCGTCGCCCCAGGTATTGATCAGGCGGCCATGATGCTGGCCGATCAGGTCGGTCATGATGCCGCGATACTGCTTCAGCCGCGTCACGGTGCCGACCTCGTCGCGCTCGACCAGCGCGCTGTAGCCCTGCACGTCGGCGCAGAAGATCGTGGTCAGTTTGCGGCGGATATCTGCGGTCTGGTCGGTCATGGCCGTTTCCCTGGGACCATGCCAGCCTATACGCGGTGCGCCGGGCGATAAAGCCCATTCACCCGCTCCGTGACCCGGCGCACAACCCGGTCTCAGCGCCGACCGCCGCTAACGCTCTGCGATCCGGCGCAGGGCGACAATGCCGACCGGCGGTTCGGGCAACCAGGGCAGCAGATAGGCCCGGCGGGCGAGACCATCCCTGACACGGGCGATCTGTGCCAGTTCCCCCTTCAGCCGCGCCCTCAGCAGCGGATCCTGCGTGCCGCTGCCGAGCAGGCTGCGATTGATCACCCAGCCATACGGCTCGATCCCGGCCCGGCGCAGATCCTCCTGCAGGGCCGCGGCTTCGGAAACCGGCGTGGTTTCGGGCAGCGTCACCAGAATGATTCTCGAATAATCGGCATCCTGCAGACGCATCAGCGGCGTGAAAATGCGGCCCTGGGCGGTTGCCATGTCGCGGGTCATCTGGCGGTGATAGGCACCGGTCGCATCCATCAGCAGCAGGGTATGGCCGGTCGGCGCGGTATCCAGCACCACGAAAGCGCTGCGTGCCTCGGCGACGATGCGCGAGAAGGCGTGAAACACCGCCACCTCCTCGGTGCAGGGCGATTCGAGATCTTCACGCAGCAGCGCGCGGCCTTCCTCGTCCAGATCGGGGCCACGCGCCGCCATGATCTTCTCGATGTATCGCCGCGTTTCTTCCTTTGGATCGATCCGGTCGACCCGGAGGTTATCCAGCGCAGCACCAAGCGTCGCCGCGACATGCGCGGCCGGATCCGTGGTGCTGAGATGCACGCCGTGACCGCGCTGAACCAGGCCGACCGCCAGGGCTGCGGCAACCGTCGTCTTGCCTACGCCGCCCTTGCCCATCACCATGATCAGGCCGCGACCGGCGGCTGCCAGGTCGTCAACCAGTTTTCCCAGCCCGGGCAAATCCGGCAATGCTGCCGGCGCATCCGTCGCGGCCGGCGGAATTTGCGCCGGTCCGGGATGCAGCAACGCGCGCAAGGCCGGCAGACCAACCATGTCGAACGCGCGGAGCGGAATGCGATCCTGCGGCAGCGTCTTCAGTGCATCCGGCAGATCGGCCAGCGCCGCCTGGGCAAGGGATTCAAACGAGTGGGCCACGGCATCATGGGGATCAGCGGCAGTGAACACGCCATTGATGGCGAGACGCTGGTTGTCGAGACCAAGCGCATGCAGCTCCGCACTGGTGCGCGCCGCCTCGCGGATGGCGCTGCGGTCGGGTCGGGTGACAAGCACAATGGTCGTGCGGGACGGATCGCCAAGCGCCGCGAGTGCAGCCTGGAACCGCGCCTCCTGCATCTTGAGACCCGAATGCGGGCCGAGGCAGGAAGCCCCGCGGTCATTGTCCTTCAGGAATCCGGTCCAGGCCTTGGGCAGGCTGAGCAGGCGTAGCGTGTGCCCCGTGGGGGCCGTATCGAACAGGATGTGATCGAAGCGCCTGTCGCCATCGGCCAGCAGGCCGACGAATTCGTCGAAGGCGGCAATTTCGGTGGTGCAGGCGCCCGAAAGCTGTTCACGGACCGTGGCCCTCTCGGCCTCGCTGGCCTGGGCGTCCATCTGCTGCAGCACCCGGCCGCGATAGGCTTCGGCCGCCGCCCCCGGGTCGATGTTCATTGCCAACAGGCCCGGCGCACCGGCAACGGGGCGCGGCTGGTTGCCCAGCGGCGTGCCCAGCATCTCATCCAGATTCGAAGCCGGGTCGGTGCTGACCAGCAGCACCGACCGGCCCTGATCGGCCAGCGCAAGCGCCACCGCACAGGCCAGGCTGGTCTTTCCCACGCCGCCCTTGCCGGTAAAGAACAGATGCCGCGTCGGCTGTGTGATCATGTCCATCGAAAATCCGGCCCTTATCCTCAATCTGCCAATAGCGACATTCTAGCGGGGCAGCGTCCGGCGTGGATTGACGAGGGTCAATGTTTTCCGGAAGAGTAGCCTAGGGCATTCATTCAGAAAAACACCATGACCGAACAGCAGCTTTCGCGCGGCGCGGCGAGACTCGCCGCCTTCGATAATGCCGAAATGGATTTCCAGCTCATGCGCTCGCTGGGCGCCGTCGCCTTCGGCGGCGGATCGGTGGGCGAGATCGCCCGCGCCCGCGCGGGCATCGTCGATGGCGATCCGGCCAGCTGGGTGGCGGCCTTCAGCACGCTGGCCGCCCAGGTGGAGGCACCGAAGGCCGGCGGCGATGCCCTGCACGGCGAAGCGGCCCTGCGCGCCAGCATGTACTGGCGTGCGGCGGAATATTACGCCCGGCCGGAAGACGCCGCGGCTTTGGGCCGCAAATCGCGCATCGTGTTCCAGGCGGCGATGGAATTGCTGGGCATCGCCTGCGAAACCATAGTTGTGACGCTGAATGGCGAAAGCCTGACCGGCTATCTGCTGCCGCCCGCGCGGGCAGATAAAAAACCCGCGCCGCTGATCGTAGGCCTGAGCGGATTCGATGGCAGCACGGAGGAACTCTATTTCGAGATCGCGGCAGCGGCACGCCTTCGCGGCTATGCCTGCCTGCTGATCGAGGGGCCCGGCCAGGCCGGCACGCGACGGGAGAATCCGAACTCGGTCTTCACACCCGATTATGCGCCGGTGGTGCGCGCCTTCATCGACGCCATCAAAAACCGTGACAGCATCGACCTGCAACGCAGCGCGCTGTACGGCATCAGCTTCGGCGGCTATTTCGCCAGTCAGGCGATGGCGGTCGGCGCGCCCTGCCATGCCCTGATCGCCAACAGCCCGATCCTCGACCTGCAGGCTTACATGACCGCCTTCATCGGCCCGGCCCTGTGCGCCGATCCGCCGGATATCAAGGTGGGCGAGATCGACGACGTGCCCGATGCGGTGCTGCCGCCGCTGCTCAAGCATGGCCTGCGCACATCCTGCCTGCGTTTTGGCACCGATACCTTCGCCGGCTTCCTGCAACGCCTGGGCGACTTCAAAGTCGCACAACCCGCCGCCATCGCCTGCCCCGCGCTGGCGCTCTATGGCGAAGGTGAAGGCGCCGAGGTGGAACGGCAGGCACAGGCATTCGCCGCGCAGGTGAGCGGGCCTGTCACGCTGCGACAGTTCCGCAATGACGAGGGTGCCGGCGACCATTGCCAGTTCGGCAATCTCGCGCTTTCGGCCGCCGTGGTGCTCGACTGGCTCGACGGGCTATGGAGGTCACCGCGCGATTGATCTGTCTCAAGGCCATTTTCGTGGCCTCGCTTATCCTGCGACGGCCCCGGACAAGGAGACGCGATCATGGTCCAGACGATGAAAGCCGCAGTGGTGCGCGAATTCGGCAAACCGCTGAGCATCGAACAGATGCCGGTGCCCAAACCCGGCCCGGGTGAAGTGCTGGTGAAGATCAAGGCCAGCGGCGTCTGCCATACCGACCTGCATGCCGCCGACGGCGACTGGCCGGTGAAACCGAAACTGCCGTTCATCCCCGGCCATGAAGGCGCCGGCATCGTGGCTGCCCTGGGCCCAGGCGTGACGGGGCTGAAGGAAGGCGATGCGGTGGGCGTGGCCTGGCTGCATGATGCCTGCGGCCATTGCGAGCATTGCATCACCGGCTGGGAAACGCTGTGCGAAGCCCAGCATAACAGCGGCTACGGTGTGGATGGCAGCTTCGCCGAATATGCGGTCGGCCATGCCGATTATGTCGGCCGTCTGCCCAACAATCCCGACTTCGCTGCGCTGGCGCCGATCCTGTGCGCCGGCGTCACCACCTATAAAGGCATCAAGGAAACCGATACGCGGCCGGGCGAATGGATCGCCATTTCAGGACTTGGCGGCCTGGGCCATGTGGCCGTGCAATATGCCAAGGCGATGGGCCTGCATGTGGTGGCGCTGGACGTGACTGACGAGAAACTGGCGCTGGCACGGTCGCTCGGCGCCGATGCGACGGTGAATGCGCGCGCGGCCGATGCCGTGGCGCAGGTGGTGAAGATCACCGGCGGCGGCGCCCATGGCGTGCTGGTGACGGCCGTGTCGCCCGTGGCCTTCGCGCAGTCGCTGAACCTGGTGCGCCGCAAAGGCACGATCAGCCTGGTCGGCCTGCCGCCGGGCGATTTCCCGACGCCGATCTTCGATGTGGTGCTGAAGCGCATTACCCTGCGCGGCTCCATCGTCGGCGGCCGCAAGGACCTGGCCGAGGCGCTCGCCTTCGCCGCCGAGGGCAAGGTGAAGGCGCATATCCATCGCAAGCGGCTGGAAGACATCAACACCATCTTCGCCGACCTGAAAGCCGGCAGGGTGGATGGCCGCATCGTGCTGGATATCGGCTAGACCTACTCCACCACGCGCCAGCTGCCGTCCGGCATCAGGCAGGCGGTGCCGTAGCTGCGTTGCGGCGCGCCGCCGACCGTGACGCCGGCCTGGTATTCGCGGCAATACTGCCCATTGGCCGTCTGGTAGACCGGCGAGGCCGGAACGGCGGAAATCTGGCTGCCGCCATAGGGGGCCGGCGCGTAGATCACCGGCGGCGGCGGCGCATAATAGGCCACGGGCGGCGGCGTCACCACGACGACGCGCGGACGATAGGCCGGCGGTCCCCAGTAAGGGCCGCTGTAATAACCGTGGTGGTGATGGTGGCGGTGATGATGCTTGTAATGTCCGGGCGGGCCGTACCATGGCCGCCCATGCCAGCCGCCGGTGGAATAGCTGAATGAAAAGCTGTCGGCGTGGGCAGCCGGCATGGCGACGACGAAGCCGATCATGGCGGTTGCGGCGAATACGAACGGACGGATCATGGCACAGCCTCCTTGGACTGCTATGCCGTCACGCTGGTCGCCGATCATGGCGGATTTGTGGACGGCGGATTCGCGCCACAAAAAATTCCGCCGCCGGCGGGATGGCCCGGCCGGCGGCGATGTTCAGGGCAAGAGGGGCGGAAAACCGCCCGCCGCCGGATCAGTACATGTGCTGGCCGCCGTTGATGCTCAAGGTCGAGCCGGTGACGAAGCCGGCCTCGTCGGCGACCAGGAACTGCACGCCGCGGGCGATCTCCTCGGCGCGGCCCAGGCGGCCGACCGGGATCTTGGCGACGATCTTCTCCAGCACGTTGGCCGGCACGGCGGCGACCATGTCGGTGTCGATATAGCCCGGCGCGATGGCATTCACGGTGATGCCGCGCGCGGCGCCTTCCTGCGCCAGCGCCTTGGTGAAGCCATGGATGCCCGACTTGGCGGCGGCGTAGTTCACCTGGCCATACTGGCCGGCTTGGCCGTTGATCGAGCCGATATTCACGATGCGGCCGAATCCGCGCTCGCGCATGCCTTCGATCACCGCGCGGCACATGTTGAAGCAGCCACCCAGATTGGTGTCGATCACCGCCTGCCACTGCTCGTGGCTCATCCGCTGCAGCGTGCCGTCGCGGGTGATGCCGGCGTTGTTGACCACGATGTCGACCGGGCCCAGTTCGCTTTCGACCTGCTTCACGCCGGCGACGCAATCCTCAAAGCTGGCGACATCCCATTTATAGGTCTTGATGCCGGTCTCGGCTTCGAAGGCCTTGGCCCGTTCGGCATTGCCGGCGTAGTTGGCGGCAACCTTGTAGCCGTTCTGGTGCAGCAGCTTGGAAATCGCAGCCCCGATCCCTCGGGTGCCGCCGGTGACAATCGCTACGCGGGACATGGATACATTCCTCCTGTTGACCTTTTTTGATCCACCGCTGCGTCGGCTTTTATGGTGTCAGATGTGCGCCGAGCAGCATTGATATACAGCAAAGGCCGGGATACCCCCTCCCGGCCTTTGGTCGAATGCGTCGTTCAGTCGCGCTGAACGCACATGGCGATGCCCATGCCGCCGCCGATGCAGAGTGTGGCGAGGCCCTTCTTGGCATCGCGACGCTGCATTTCATACAGCAGCGTCACCAGCACGCGGGCACCCGAGGCGCCGATCGGATGGCCGATGGCGATGGCGCCGCCATTGACGTTCACCTTGTCGGTATCCCAGCCCATATCCTTGTTCACGGCGCAGGCCTGGGCGGCGAAAGCCTCGTTGGCTTCGACCAGATCGAGATCGCCCGGCTTCCAGCCGGCCTTGGCCAGCGCGGCCCGCGAGGCCGGGATCGGGCCGGTGCCCATGATCGAGGGATCGACGCCCGACTGCGCCCACGACACGATGCGGGCGAGCGGCTTCACGCCGCGCTTCTTGGCCTCCTCGGCACTCATCAGCACCACGGCGGCGGCACCGTCGTTGATGCCCGAGGCATTGCCGGCGGTGACCGAACCGTCCTTGGCGAAGGCCGGGCGCAGACCCTTCATGGCATCCAGCGTGGCGCCGGCGCGGATATATTCGTCCTGGTCGACGATGGTGTCGCCCTTGCGGCCCTTGATGGTGACGGGAACGATCTCGTCCTTGAACTTGCCGGCCTTCTGCGCGGCCTCGGCCTTGTTCTGGCTCTTGACCGCGAATTCATCCTGCTGGTCGCGGGTGATCTGGAACTGCCTGGCCACGTTCTCCGCCGTGTTGCCCATGTGGTAGCCGTTGAAGGCATCCCAGAGGCCGTCGCGGATCATGGTGTCGATGAAACCGAGATCGCCCATCTTGTGGCCGGCACGCAGATAGGCGGCATGCGGCGCCTGGCTCATGCTTTCCTGGCCACCGGCGACCACGATGTTGCTGTCGCCGTTCTTGATCGCCTGGAAGCCCAGCGCCACCGCGCGCAGGCCCGAGCCGCACAGCATGTTCACGCCCCAGGCCGGCACTTCCACCGGCAGGCCGGCATTGATCGAAGCCTGGCGCGCCGGGTTCTGGCCCTGCGCTGCCGTCAGGATCTGGCCCATGATCACTTCGCTGACATCCTTCGGCGCGACACCCGCACGCTTGAGCGCGCCGTCGATGGCGACCTGGCCGAGATAATGCGCCGGCACCGTGCTGAGCGAACCGTTGAACGAACCGACCGGGGTACGGGCGGCGGCGGCGATGACGATATCGGTCATTGGTGTTCCTCCACGTCCAGCTTGGGACATCACTGCGGGCGAGACTGCACGGCGATCATTGTAGGGCGCCGCCGTGCGGGATGGGTGACGATAACGGGCTTTTCGCAGGTGCGGCAAGGCCTGCCGCGCTGCAAAACGCGCTTCAGCCCCGCACTTTGGTCGCAGATTTACCAGGGCCACGCCGGCGACGCTGCGGCAGGCCGTTTTGTTCCGTGTCCTGAGCGCGGCGGGCAGTCACAGTCAGCCAGTCGGCCAGCGGCTGCCACAGCCCTGCCTCGGCGCGCGGCCCAACCACCATGCCGATATGGCCGCTGGGCGCATCATGGCGGTCGGCCTGCGGCAGTTGCGCCAATAAAGCGGCAGCCCCTTCCTTAGGCACCAGCTTGTCGCGTTCGGGCAGCACCACCAGGGCCGGCTTGCGCCAGTCCTGCGGCAGCACGGCATGGCCGCCGATCTTCCAGTCGCCGCGTGGCGGCGTGTTCTCGCCATACCAGCCCAGCAGGCATTCGCGCGCCACCCGGCCGGCCAGCGGCACCCCATCGTTCAGCCAGTCTTCCATGGCGATGAAGCGGCGCTCGTTCTCGCCACCTTCGGGCATGGCGCCGAACAGGGTGAATTTCTTCAGCGCGGTGAGCGGGTCCAGAGCCCAGAAGAAACCCTGCAGCACATCGACATCCAGCATCGGCGGCGGCGCATCAGGATCGGCGGCCGGCGGCGGTACGATGGCCGGCGCCAGCGCCTGCACCAGGGCTGCATGATGGGCGCCACCGGCATGGAAATCCCACGGCGTCGCCAGCAGCGCCAGAGCCGCCACATCTTCGGGCGATTGCAGGGCTGCGGCCAGCGCCAGGTTGCCACCCATGCAATAGCCCAGCAGAAGCGGCGGCCGGCTGCAAAGCTGCCGCACATGGCGCAGGGCCCGCACGATGCGCGCGATATAATCGGCCAGGTCGAAGCGCTGTTCCGTCTCGCCCGGATCGCCCCAGTCGAGCAGGAAGGGTCGCAGGCCCTGTCTGGGCAGCCAGCGCGCCAGGCTCTGGCCCTCGGCCAGGTCCAGCACATAGGCGCGGTTGACCAGCGACGGCACCATGAGAACGGGGATCCCGGCCTCGGCATAGCCCAGCAGCCGGCTGCCGCCCTCGTGCCACACGGCCGGCGGATCGGGCAGGTCGCGCCGCCAGGCATGCCGGCGATAGCGCAGCATCGCCCCGGTCATCGCGGTGAGCCGCGCGATACCGGCGCGCATCAGCGCATTGGCGAATTCAGTCGGATCGACGCTTGCGAGTTCGGGCAGCAGTGCGTCGAGGCGCGACTGCAGCAGCGGATTCCAGGGCAGCGATGCGTGCCTCGCACTCGGCCAGCCGGCGAGCGAGCTCAGCAGGATCAGGTTGGCGGTCGCCAGATGCAGCGGCAGCGGACGCGGACCCAGACGTTGAAACGGATGCGGCTGATGGTCCGGCATTCCCTCCTCCTTGCCCCATGCCCGCCTGGCTCGCGGCCTGGGCCCCCTGCTGCCACAGGGTCAGCCAGGTGGCCGAGAGCTCGGCCAGTTTCGGATCGGTGGCCAGCAGGCCGGCCTGCTCCTGCCACAGGTCGAGGAACTTCTGCGCCAGGATCTGGGCATCGTTCGAACCGGGAGGCGCCTTGGGATCGTCCATGGCCGGAGAGTATACCGAAAGGCCGGATTCCGGCCACCCTTTCGCAGCGCAACAAGAGGCTTGCGCATGCATACAATACCGAGTGAAATGCGCCGCAACAGAAGCTAGGGAGCGCGTACCGTGGCCGAAACTGACCAGACGACAGCGGCGCCAGTCGTTAAGATCAAGAAATACGCGAACCGTCGGCTGTACAATACGGCGACGTCGTCTTACGTCACCCTCGAGAACCTGTGCCAGATGGTGAAGGACGGCCAGGATTTTGTCGTCGAGGACGCCAAGACCGGCGAGGACATCACCCGCGGGGTGCTCACCCAGATCATCTTCGAGGAAGAATCCAAGGGCGGGCAGCAATTGCTGCCCATCGGGTTCCTCCGCCGGCTGATTTCCTTCTACGGCGACAGCCTGCAGACTCTGGTGCCGAGCTATCTGGAAGTCTCGATGGCCTCCTTCCAGCGCAACCAGGAACAGATGCGCCAGTATATGGCGGAAGCCTTCGGCGAGATGTTCCCGTTCCGCAGCATCGAGGAAATGGGCCGCCAGAACATGGCGATGTTCCAGCGCGCCATGACCATGTTCAATCCCTTCGTCGCCGGCATGACCGATGGCGAAAAGCCGGCCGGCGGCGACAAGGCGGCTCCGGGCGAAAAGCCGGAAGTCGACACGCTGAAGAAGCAGATGGAAGAACTGCGCAAGCAGGTCGAGGCCCTTGCCCGCAACAAGGGGTGAAACGGCTCCGGCCGGACTGCCTGTTCCCATGAAGCCCGAAAAACGGCTGCGCCTGCGGCCGTCGATCTCCCTCGTCCTCACGCTCGGCGTCGGGACGCTGATGCTCCTCGCCGCCGCGGCCTTCGGCATCGCCATGGTCAACGGCCGCCTCAACACCGTGGACCTGCTGCGCGAGCGCAACGAGACCATCGTGGCGCGCCTGGTGGAGCGCACGCGCCTGCGACTCGATCCGGCGCTGGCCCATGTCGATGCCCTGGCCAACCGGTTGGAGGAAAGGAAGATCGACATCAACGATGTCGGTCGCCTGAACGATTACATGATCGCGGCGCTGGATGGCCTGCCGCAGGTGGATGCCTTCGGCCTGCTGCGCGCCAATATGATCGCCACCCGCGCGGTTCGCCTGCCCGGCGGCGCAACGATCACCCACCACAGCGACATCAACGAATATAACAACGCGGCGGCACGCAGCGAGGCCGTGCGGCGGCTGTTCCTGATGGCGCATCAGGCCGGCAGCCGCGAAGCCCGATGGGGCGACCTGATCTGGAACCCGGAAATCCACCAGGCCATGATCAACGCCCATGCGCCGGTGAATATCGACGGCAGCTTTGCCGGCGAGGCACTGGCCGTGCTGTCGCTGGGGTCGCTGTCCCGCCTGATCGAAACCGACAGCATCGACGGCGAGGCGGTGAATTTCATCCTCTACGATGATGCGCATGTGCTGGCGCATCCGACGCTGCTCAATCACGAATATAAGGTATCGGCCGACAAGCCCCTGCCGACGCTGGACGACATCCACGATCCGGTGCTGCGCAAGATATGGGACGGCAGGATCGAACGCCGCCTGGCGAATGCCATGCTGGGCAGCGAAGGCGCGCATATCGTCAGCGCCGAGGGGCGGCAATGGATCTTCGTCTATCGCCGGCTGGAGGATTACGGCGACAAGCCCTGGATCGTCGGCCGCTATTTCGCCTTCGACCAGATCGAGACCGAAATCTGGCGCCTGCAGATCGCCGCCGCCGCGGGCGCGCTGAGCCTGGTGCTGTCGCTGCTGGTGGCCTGGCGCATCGCCCACCTGATCCGCCGGCCGCTGCTGGCGATCAGCGATGCCGCCAACCGCCTGCGCAACCTGGATTTCGATGCGCCGCCGCTCGACCGCACCCGCCTGCGCGAACTGGACGACGCCGCCCAGGCGATCAACGCGGCCAATGCCGCCCTGCACTGGTTCGGCAACTACGTGCCGCGCAAGCTGGTCAACCGCCTGGTGCGCGAAGGCGAGGATGCGATCAACGTCAGCAAGCAGCGCGAAGTGACCGTGATGTTCACCGACCTGGTCGGCTTCACCGCCATGTCGGAGCGCATGCAGGCCGAGGAAGTCGCCGCCATACTGAACGAGCATTTCGAGCTGGTGACCGCCTGCATCGAGGCCGAGGGCGGCGTGGTCGACAAGTTCATCGGCGACGCGGTGATGGCGCTCTGGGGCGGCATCAAGCGCGACGAGGACCATGCCGTGCGCGCCTGCCGCGCCGCCATGGCGATCTGCCGCGAGATGGCCGCCGACAATGCCCGCCGCCAGATGCTGGGCAAGCCGGTGCTGCGCCTGCGCATCGGCCTGCATTCCGGCCCGGTGGTGATCGGCAATATCGGCGCGCCTGGCCGCATCAACTACACCGTGGTGGGCGATACGGTGAATTCCGCCCAGCGGCTGGAACAACTCGGCCACGATCACATGAGCGACACCGAGCAGTTCATCGCGCTGGCCAGCGCCGAGACCGTGGAAGCGGCGCGGCTGGACCCCAAGCCGCCGCTGGTCGGCCGCCTGGCCGTGAAGGGCCGCCAGGCCCCCATTGAGGTCTACCGGCTGGACAAGCCGGCCTGACGTTAACCCGGCATTTACCGAATCCCTGCTTGAGTCCGGCCCTGCAACACGGGGCAACATGGTGACAAGCATCGGCATCGGCACGGTCCTCCAGCCTTCGGCTGGGACGGTCGATTCGGTGGCCGATTCCGCCCTGCGCCGGCAGCGGAATGCCGGAAATCCGGGCTTCAGCCCCGACAGCCGGGACGATGCCAGCCCGGTCGCCCTGCAGAAGACCCGCCAGAGCGCCGCCGGCGCCGTGGCCCAGCTGCTGCGGCGGCGCACCGACCGGGGCGAGCCGGCCGACCAGAGCATCGAAATCCCGCCCCATCTGGAACGCCGCCGCGCCTGGCGCGCGGCTTTCGGGCTGAACACCTATCACGCGCAGCAGCTTGGCCAGGCCGGCGAGGAAGCCGGAACGGCACGCGAGGCCCATAGCGGCGCGCTGATAGCCTATCGCGGCCTGGGCCGGCGCGGCCGCCTGGACCTCGACCTTGCGCAGCGGGTGAGCGTGACCGTATAAACGACCCTTCCCCAGTTTCTTTCTTCAGTCGGTCGTTTTCCCATGAAATCTCAACCCGTTGATCTGCTGGTCATCGGCGGCGGCGTGAACGGCACGGGCATCGCCCGCGACGCCGCCGGACGTGGCCTTTCCGTGCTGCTGGCCGAACGCGGCGACCTTGCCGGCGCCACCTCCTCGGCCGCCACCAAGCTGATCCACGGCGGCCTGCGCTATCTGGAGCATTACGAATTCCGCCTGGTGCGCGAGGCGCTGGGCGAGCGCGAAGTGCTGATGAAGATGGCGCCGCACATCATCTGGCCCCTGCGCTTCGTGCTGCCGCACCATCCCGGCCTGCGTCCGGCCTGGATGATCCGCATCGGCCTGTTCCTCTACGATCATCTGGCCGGCCGCCAGACCCTGCCCGGCTCAATAGGCGTGGATTTCACGCAGGGCGATCCGCGCGGCAGGCCGCTGAAGAAAGAGTTCAAGCGCGGCTTTGAATATTCCGACTGCTGGGTGGACGATTCCCGCTTCGTGGTGCTGAACGCAATGGATGCCCGCCGCATGGGCAGCCGGATCTACACCCGCACCGCCGTCACCGCCGCCCGCCGCGAAGCCGGCCTGTGGCATGTCACCCTGACCGACCAGCTCACCGGCGCCAGCCGCGAGGTGTCGGCGCGCGGCATCGTCAATGCCGGCGGCCCCTGGGTGCGCGAGACGCTGACCGGCGCCTTCGGTCAGAATCCGAAGAACAGCGTGCGGCTGATCAAGGGCAGCCATATCGTCACGAAGAAGCTGTTCGACGGCGATCACTGCTACATCTTCCAGAATGCCGACAACCGCATCATCTTCGCGATCCCCTACGAGCGCGACTTTACCCTGATCGGCACCACCGACATCCAGCTCGACAAACTGGACGGCCCACCGCGCATCAGCGAGGAAGAGACCGTCTACCTGCTGGAAGCCGCCAGCGAATATTTCGCGCAGCCGGTGACGCGCGAGCAGATCGTGTGGAGCTTCGCCGGCGTTCGCCCACTTTATGACGACGGCGACAGCGATCCTTCCGCCATCACGCGCGACTATGTGCTGGACCTCGAAGGCAGGACCGGCGACGCGCCGCTGCTCTCGGTCTATGGCGGCAAGCTGACCACCTCGCGCCGTCTGGCCGAACAGGTTCTGGAAAAGCTGGCGCCCTTCTATCCGCAGATGGGCAAGCCCTGGTCGGGCAGCAAACCCCTGCCCGGCGGCGAGCTGAAGGCGGCCGGCTTCGATGCCTTTCTGGCCGACCTGAAACACAAATATCCCGGCCTCGATCCGGCCTGGCTTACCCGTCTGGCGCGCCGCCACGGCAGCGCGGCACACGACATCCTGGGCGATGCGCAATGGGCCAGCGACCTGGGTGAAAGCTTCGGCGGCGGGCTCTATGCGCGCGAGGTGGATTACCTGATGCGCCATGAATGGGCGCGCGAGGCCGACGACGTGCTGTGGCGCCGCACCAAATGCGGCCTCTGGGTCACGGCGGCCGAACGCGAACGGCTGGCCCAGTGGATGGCCCAGCACAAGCCGAACCTGGAGGCGTGATGCGCATCGCGGTCGTCGGCGCCGGCGCCATCGGCGGTTATCTGGGCGGCCTGCTGGCCCGCGCCGGCCATGACGTGACGCTGATCGCCCGCGGCGCCCATCGCGACGCGATCCGCAGCCATGGCCTGCGTATCGACAGCAAGGGCACCAGCTTCACCGTGCATCCGGCCTGCACCGACGATCCGGCCGAGGCCGGGCCGCAGGATTACGTGATCCTCAGCCTGAAGGCACCGGCCGTGCCGGCCATGGCCGAGCGCATGCTGCCGCTGTTCGGCCCCGACACGGCCCTGCTGACGGCCATGAATGGCGTGCCCTACTGGTATTTCCACAGACATGGCGGACCGCTCGACGGCACGCAGCTCGACGCGGTCGATCCCGGCGCGAAACAGTGGAACCTGATCGGGCCACAGCGCGCCATCGGCAGCGTGGTCTGGCTGGCCGGCGCGGTGGCCGCACCCGGCGTGATCCATCACACCAGCGGCAACGGCCTGCCGCTCGGCGAACCCGATGGCAGCAGATCAGACCGCGTGCTGCGCCTGAGCGAAATCCTCACCGCTGCCGGTGTGGAAGCGCCGGTGCATCCCAACATCCGCCAGGAAATCTGGACCAAGCTGTGGGGCAACCTCTCCTACAATCCGGTCAGCGTGCTGACCCATGGCACGCTGGAAGGCCTGTCGCGCGATCCGGATGCGCGGTCGGTGCTGGGCAAAATGATGGAAGAGTCGCGGCAGATCGGCCAGGCGCTGGGTATCGACTTCCCGCTCACCATCGAGCAGCGCATGGGCGCGGCCGAAAAAGTCGGCCCACACAAGACATCGATGCTGCAGGACCTGGAAGCCGGCCGGCCGATGGAGATCTGTGCCCTGATCGGCGTGATTGCCGAACTGGCACAGAAGCTGCGCATCGACACACCGACCATCGACACCGTTCTGGCCCTGCTGAAGGTGCGCGCCCGCGTGGCCGGCACCTATGGAGAGATGTGATGGGAAGCTTCGACTGGCGCCGCCTGAGCGAAGACGAGCTGGAAGCGCAGTATAATCCGCGTCGCGCGGTGCCGGATTTCGAGCAGCATTTCAACGCCTATGTCGAACGCTCGGCCGCGGCCCGCGAAAGCCTTGGCGGCGAATTCGACCTGCGTTACGGCGCCGGCCCGCTGCAGACCTACGATCTGCATCGGCCGAAGCAGCCAACCACCGGCGCACCGCTGGTGATGCTGATCCACGGCGGTTACTGGCGCGGGCTGGACAAGAACACCATGACCTTCGCCGCCGTGCCTTTCGTGGAAGCCGGCGCGGTGGTGGTGAACCTGAACTACGACCTCTGCCCGAAGGTGACGCTGGATGCCATCGTGCGCCAGATGCAGGAAGCACTGGTGTATGTGGCGCAGCAGGCCGCCGGCTGGGGCGCCGATGCGGCGAAAATCCATGTGGTCGGCCATTCCGCCGGCGCGCATCTGGCCGCCATGCTGGCCGCAGCAGCATGGCCGGCCGACCTGCCGCCCAAACCGGCCGTCGCGTCGCTGGGGCTGGTGAGCGGCGTGTATGAGCTGGAGCCCGTGCTGCATGTCAGCGTGAATGCCGAAATCCGGCTGGACGATGCCATGGCGCGGCGCAACAGCGTGATGCGCTTCGCGCCGAAACTATCCTGCCCCGTGCTGATCGCGGTCGGCGATGCCGAGCCGCCGGGCTGGCAGGCGCAGAGCGTGGATTTCCATCAGGCCTGCCGCGATGCCGGCACGCCGGCGCATCTGCTGCGCCTGAACGGCGCCAATCATTTCACCATCAAGTTTGCGCAGGCCGATCCGACCGGGCCGCTGGGCATCGCGCTGCTGCGGCAATGCGGCCTGCGCGCGTAGCGCGCGAAAAGTAACTCGGGCGCTTAATCTTCAGCGCGTGAGGCTTTCGTAGACGCTGCGCGCCACCGGCAGCAAGGCCTCGCGGCCGGTCTCGCCCGCCAGCGCATAGCCGAAGCCACCGTCGACCCAGTAGAAGGCCGCTGCCGTGCCGTCGCCGGAAAAGCGGAAGGCGGTGTCGTCACCGGTCTCGCCGGTCCGCACATACAGGGTCAGGCGCTGACCCTGACGATTCTCGTACATGAACTGCGCGGCGGCAAGGTTGCCGCTGGAAGCCGGCAGCAATCGTCCACCCACCAGCGCATAACCCTGCGCGGTCAGCGACGGCACGCGCAACGTCGTGCCCAGCCGCTTGGACAGCCAGGCCACCAGATGCTGCTCTTCCTTCGCGGTCACCTCCACCGGGTGCAGCACCTCGCGGCTGTATACCAGATGCGCCCGCGTGGCTTCCTGCGGCAGGGCCGCCACCTGCACAGGCGGTATCACATGGCCGCGGCCCCACCAGCCGGCCGCCGCCCCCAGCAGGGCGATGCACAGCACGGCCGCGATCCGCAGGCCCTGGCGCAGCAGTATCTCGCCGCGTTTCGGCCGCACGAACAAAGCCGCCATCGCCGCGGGTACAGGCTCGTCCAGCGCCGGCGCAAAATACTGCCGCAAGGCCTCGGCCTGATCCTGCCAGGCCGCCACCTTTGCTGCGGCGTCCGGATTCCCCATCAGCCAGGCCTCGACGCGCAGCCGGTCGGCCGCTGGCAGGCGGTCATCGGCATAGGCCTGCAATTCGGCATCGGTGACAGGCTGGTCAGCAGCGCCGGTCATTTCACCCTCCTCAGATGCGGCCGTGCATCATCGCCCATATGCGGCGGCTCGCCATCGGTCAGCCGGCGCAGTTTCTCGCGTGCCCGCAAAAGCCGCGACATCACGGTGCCCAGCGGCACTTCCTGAACGCGGGCCGCCTCTTCGTAACTCAGGCCTTCCACCACCACCAGCAGCAGAAGGCTGCGCTGCTCCTCGGGCAGCAGGCCAAGCGCCCTGTCCAGATCGCGCAACTCCAGTCGCTCCCACTGGCCGCCGCTTTGGGTCGGCTCGTCGATACTGTCATCCAGCGGGCGGCTGTCGGGCCGGTTGCCATCGCGGGTCCGGCGGCTGCGCCAGACATTGTGTAGGATGGCGAACAGCCATGGCCGCAGACTGGCCTCGTTGCGTCGCGAGGCCCAGGCGGCCAGCGCGCGTTCCAGGCAATCCTGCACGATGTCGTCGGCCAGCACGCCGTCGCGCGTCAGCGCCAGCGCAAAGCGCCGCAGCCGCGGAATCTCGGCTTCGATGGGATGCAGCTGGCGCGAACGAAACAGCATGACGGAGTAAACAGCGGGTAAGCCGGGCGGCGTGACGGACGATCGTACCGCCCAGCTTACCCCTCCCCTTACGGCTTGGCGACGTGCCAGGCGCCGTTGAGGAAGCCGTCGCCGGTGGTATCGCCCGGCTTGGTATCCTTGACCCAGGCGTAAAGCGGCTTGCCCTTGTATGCCCACTGCTTCGAACCGTCGTCGCGGGTGATCACGCTCCAGTCGCCGCTGGCCTTGGCATCGCCAGTGGCCATCAGCGGCGGCCAGTTCTGGGCGCAGGGGCCGTTGCAGGCGGATTTGCCAGGCGTGGCGTCCTTGTCAAAGGTGTAGAGCGTCATGCCCTTGGCATCGACCAGCACGGGGCCGAGCGCGGTATTGCCGGTCTTGGCCGGGGTCATGGCGGCGGTGGCGCAGGCGGCAAGGCCGACCGTAAGCAGGCCGGCCAGCATCAGGTTGCGAATGGTCATCGGGCTTCCCCTTTGCAGAGACATGGGTTTGCGAAGATACGGGGGCAGCCGCCTTCCGGCCGCCCGGGAGTAAGACCGGTGGCGGTCGGCTTTATTCCAATGAGCCGGAAAAATATTTCCGCCCTTGCCCGGCGGGGTCCGCGGACCTACCATTTTGCCCATGCGGTTTATGGCAACCCTTGCCCTGCCCCTCCTGCTCGCGCTGCTGGCCCAGCCCGGCCTGGCGCAGACTGAAACTGCGGCGGCTGCCAAAACGCCGGTCACCCTGGACGAGTTGTTCGACAAGCTGCAGGAAACCCAGAACCCGATCGAGGCCAAGCAGCTCGAGCGCAAGATCTGGGAGGCCTGGGGCAAGTCGGATTCCGATACGCTGGAAGCCCTGATGCAAGGCGGCGTGGCGGTGATGGAAAAGGGCGACTACAAGCGGGCGGTGGACATCTTCTCCACCGTGATCGAGCTGAAACCCGATTTCGCCGAAGGCTACAACAAGCGCGCCACGGTGCGTTTCCTCGCCGGCGATTATGCCGGCTCGGTGGCCGATATCGAGCGCACGCTGAGACTCGAACCGCGCCATTTCGGCGCATTGTCGGGCCTCGGCACGATCATGGAGCGGCTGGACAACCTGCCCGAGGCCCTGCGTGCCTGGCGCCGCGCGCTGGCAGCCAATCCACACCTGACCGACGGACCGGATAAACTGAAAGAGCTGCGCCGGCGCATCGACGCCAAGACGCTCTGACTGTCGCTACTTCTGGAAGATGAAATAGACGGCGCCGACCAGGCAGCCGAAGGCCGCGAGGTAATTCCAGCGCAAACCTTCCCCTAAATAAAACACCGCGAACAGCGCAAAGACGCTGAGCGTGATCACTTCCTGCACGATCTTGAGCTGGGCGGCGTTGAAGGTGCCGCTGGCATAGCCGATCCGGTTGGCCGGCACCGCCAGGCAGTATTCGAAAAAGGCGATGCCCCACGAGATCAGGATCACCTTCCACAGGGCCTGGCCCGGGAATTTCAGGTGCCAGTACCAGGCAAAGGTCATCATCACGTTGGATGCACAGAGCAGCAGGATCGTCGTCATGGCGCCTCTGGCGGCTGGGGAAGCGGGAATCCAGCTTTACGGCACGGACTCGACGCGGGCAATGCGCAGCACGTTGGTATTGCCCGGCGTTCCGAACGGAACGCCGGCGGTGACCACCAGCATATCGCCCGGTTTCGCCAGTTCGGAATTCCGCGCCAGAACCACCGCCTTGGCCACCATGTCGGAGAAATTCACCGCATCCGGCGCCACCACCGGATTGACGCCCCAGGCAATGCTGAGCCTTCGCGCGGTTTCGATCAGCGGGGTGAGGCAGAGGATCGGCGCCTTCGGCCGTTCGCGCGCCGCCCGCAGGGCCGTGGAGCCCGACATGGTGTAGGTGACGATGGCGGCGGCGCGGATGGTTTCGGCCACCTGGCGTGCGGCGGCCGTAATGGCGTCCGACACCGTATTTTCCGGGCTGTTGTGTTCGGCATCCATGATGCCGCGATAGAGCGGATCGCGCTCGATCTGCTCGGCGATGGCATTCATGGTGCGCACGGCTTCCACCGGATACTCGCCGGACGCGGTTTCGGCCGACAGCATCACCGCATCGGCACCGTCATAGACCGCGGTGGCGACATCGGACACCTCCGCCCGCGTCGGCACCGGTGCTTTCACCATGGAATCCAGCATCTGGGTGGCGACCACAACGGGTTTGCCGGCGCGGCGGGCGGCGCGCACGATGCGTTTCTGCACCCCGGGCACCGCCTGCAGCGGCATTTCCACGCCCAGGTCGCCGCGCGCCACCATGATGGCATCCGACAGCGCCACGATCTCGTCCAGTTCGTCCACGGCAGAGGGTTTCTCGATCTTGGCCAGCAGGGCCGCGCGGCCCTGGATCAGCCCGCGCGCCTCGCGCAGGTCGTCGGGCCGCTGCACGAAGCTCAGACCGATCCAGTCCACGCCATGGGCGAGCGCGAAGGCAAGATCGCCGCGATCCTTGGGCGTGAGCGCAGACAGCGGCACGACGGTATCGGGCAGGTTCAGCCCCTTGCGGTCGGACAAAGTGCCGCCGACCATCACCTCGGTCATCGCCCAGCCGGAATGGACCTCGCGCACGCGCAGGCGGATCTTGCCGTCATCCAGCAAAAGGTCGGTATCGGGTTTCAGGCTGGCCAGGACTTCCGGATGCGGCAACGCCACGCCGGTGACGTCGCCCGGCGTACCCTCGATGTCGAGGCGGAAATTCTGGCCGGCGATCAGATCCACCGCGCCGTCGCGGAAACTGCCGATGCGCAGCTTGGGCCCCTGCAGGTCGGCGAGCAGGCCGATGGGCCGGCCCGCCTCGCGCTCCAGGGCGCGCACGATCTGGATGCGGGCCAGGTGGTCGTCGTGGCTGCCATGGCTGAAATTCAGGCGGAAGACGTCGGCGCCGGCCTCAAACAGGGCGCGGATGCGGTCGGCGGAGGCGGTGGCGGGGCCGAGCGTGGCGACGATCTTGACGTTGCGTTCCCGATGCATACTCCCCCCATAGGCTTGAACGCCATCCTAGCCGGGGGGACCGGGCATCTGCGACGAAAATATTAGGGATCAAGCGGTTGCGTTTTCTGCTGCATTTGCGAAAAAGGCGCCGCCTCCCTACCCCATCGAGTCCAAAGGACCAGACATGGATATCGCCCGCATCGGCGTGGGTAAGAACCCGCCGTACGACATCAACGCCGTGATCGAGATCCCGGCCGGCGGCGTGCCGGTGAAATACGAGCTGGACAAGGATTCCGGCGCCCTGTTCGTCGACCGCTTCCTGCACACCGCCATGTTCTACCCGGCCAATTACGGCTTCGTGCCCCACACGCTGAGCCATGACGGCGACCCCTGCGACATCCTGGTGGTGAGCCATGTGCCGGTGGTGGCGGGCGCCGTGATCCGCTCGCGCCCGATCGGCGCGCTGAAGATGGAGGACGAGGCCGGCGGCGACGAGAAGATCATCGCCGTGCCGGTGGACAAGCTGCACC
>JBKBJT010000023.1:0-52511 GCA_046294345.1 Ferrovibrio sp. | reverse complement strand
TTTTATTTTAAAAAAAATCTTTATGTTCTGGGCGGGGGGTGTCCCGGCAATACACATCTTTCCCAACAAAAAAAACCAACCCGGTGGAGGCCCGGCCCACCCCCGGGCATGACCGTTTGGGGGATTGCCTGAACATTATTTAGATCGTCACCCCGGCCGAAGCGTCAGCGAAGAGCCGGGGTCCCATTTAAAATTGAAAAATGGGATCCCCGCTTTCGCGGGGATGACGATATGTGCGTTTACGCCGTGGCGCGCATCGCCTCGGCGCCGGCGAGGTCGACACTCACCAGCGTGGAGACGCCGCGCTCGGCCATGGTGACGCCGAACAGGCGGTCCATGCGCGCCATGGTGATCGGATGGTGGGTCACCACCACGAAGCGCGTGCCCTCGCCGATATCCGAGGTCTGACGCGCCATCGCTTCCATCAGGTTGCACAGGCGCTCGACGTTCGCGTCGTCCAGCGGGGCGTCCACTTCGTCCAGCACGCAGATCGGCGCCGGATTGGTGAGGAACACCGCGAACAGCAGCGACAAAGCCGTGAGCGCCTGCTCGCCGCCCGAAAGCAGCGACATGATCTGCAGGCGCTTGCCCGGCGGCGAGGCATAGATTTCCAGACCAGCCTGCAGCGGATCGTCGCTTTCGACGAGCTGCAGATGCGCCTTGCCGCCGCCGAACACCTCGACGAACAGCTTCTGGAAATGGCCGTTCACCTTCTCGAAGGCTTCGAGCAGGCGCTCGCGGCCTTCCTTGTTGAGCGACGTGATGCCCTGGCGCAGCTTGTCGATGGCGGCGACCAGGTCGGTCTGTTCGGTGGAGAGCGCGGTGAGCTTCTCTTCCACCTCGTTGGCTTCCAGCTCGGCGCGCAGGTTCACCGGGCCCATATTGTCGCGTTCCTTGCGCAGGCGCTCGAGCCGGTTTTCCACCTGCGGCAGCTCGGGGAATTCCTCGTCGTCTTCCACCTCGCCGGCCTTCAGCACCTGGTCCAGCGTGCAGTCGAGCACCTCGCGCACGCGGATCGCCAGTTCATCGAGGCTGACGCGCTGATGCTCCAGGTCGGCTTCCGCCTTCACGCGGGCCTCGCGGCCGGCGCCGAGGAGCTGTTCCAGTTCGCGCGCGGTCTTGGCGGCGAGCTGCTGCGCGGCCTCGGCATTGGCCAGATGGTCGGCGGCCTGGTTGCGCGCGGTTTCGGCCAGGCTGATCTGTTCCAGCAGGGCGTTGCGGCGGCTTTCCAGCTCGCGCGGGATCTGCTCCAGCTTTTCCAGTTCCGCCGTGGCCTCGGCCTGGCGGGCGCCGAGCTGTTCCAGCTGGTGCGCGGCGCTTTCGTTGCGCGCCTGGGCGGCGCGGCGCTCGATGACGATGGCTTCCAGCCGGCGGGCGCGGGCTTCTGAATCGCGGCGCAGCTGCTCCAGCGCGGCGCGGCGTTCGGCCAGCGCCTGACGCAGGGCATTCACCTCGTCGCGCACCATGGCGATCAGCTGGCGCACCTCGTCTTCCGGCGGCATGGCCGCCAGCGCGCTTTCCTCGTTGGCGCGGGCGGCTTCAGTTTCGGCGATCTCGGCTTCGGTCTGCTGCTTCTGTTCGCCCAGGGCGGCCAGGCGCGACTGGCGCTCGGCCTCCTTGCGCACCACTTCGGCCTGCAATTCGCGGGCGGCATCGAGATCGCGGTCGGCGCGGGCGATATCCTGGTTGGCGCGGTCGCGCGCGCCCTGACGCTCGCGCTCGGCCATGGTGATCGCCTGGGTTGCCTGCTCGCGCGCGGACTGGCGGTCGCGTTCGGCGGCGGCGATGCCCTGGTTGGCATGGTCGCGCGCACCCTGGCGCTCGCGTTCGGCGGCGGCCACGGCCTGGGCGGCGCGGTCGCGCGCTTCGGCGGCAGCGCGTTCGGCCGCCTGCACCACGGAGGCCGCCTGCTCGCGCGCTTCGTTGCGCGCCTGCTCGGCCGACTGCACCACGGCAGAGGCCTGCTGGCGGGCCTCGTTGCGCGCCTGCTCGGCGGCCTGCACCACGCCGGCGGCCTGCTGGCGCGCGGCATTGCGGGCTTCTTCCGCCACCTGCACGGCCTGACGCGCGGCGCGTTCGGCGGCAGCCGCCGCTTCGGTGGCATGGCGCGCGGCTTCATAGGCGCGCTGGGCATCGCCGAGCTTGCCTTCCAGACCGCGCAGTTCCTCGCGCAGATCGGCCAGGCGGTTGCGCTGTTCCAGCTTCACCGAGGCCGAGGTCGGCGCACCGGCCTTCACGGTGAAACCGTCCCAGCGCCACAAGGCGCCCGACTTGGTCACTAGGCGCTGGCCCAGCTTCAGGTCGGCACGCAGGCGGGCGCCATCGGCATCGTCGGCCACCACGCCGATCTGGCTGAGGCGGCGCTGCAGGGCCGCCGCGCCGGTGACGTATTTCGACAGCGGCTCGGCGCCGAACGGCAAATCCGGCGCGTCCTGCATCGGCGGCAGCGCATCCCAGTGCATCGGCGCGTTGGGATCGGTGGCGGCATTCAGCTCGTCGGCCAGCGCGGCGCCCAGGGCCTTTTCGAAACCGGGCTCCACCGTCACCTGGTCGATCAGCGGCGGGAAGAGATTGCTTTCGTCCAGCTTGAGCAGCTTGGTGAGGCCGGCCTCTTCCGCCTTCAGGCGGGTGAGTTCGCCCTGCACGCCCTGCCAGGCATCGCGCGCGGCCTGCTCGGCCTGCGCCACCGCCTGACGCTCGGCCTCGGCCTGCTCCACGCCGCGTCGTGCTTCGGCGATCTTCTCGGCATGCTCGGCCTCGACGGCATTCAGCCCGGCACGCGCGGCCTCGACCTTGAGCGCCTGTTCGGCCTCGACGGCATTCAGCCCAGCACGCGCGGCTTCGATCTTCTGCGCGTGCTCGCCTTCCACGGCGTTCAGCGCGGCGCGCGCGGCCTCGATCTTCTGCTCATGCTCATTGCCGGCCTGGGCGAGCGCAGCGCGGGCGGCCTCGATTTTCTGCGCGTGTTCGGCCTCGACGGCTTCCAGCGCGGCGCGCGCGGCCTCGATCAGGCGGGCCTGCTCGGCTTCCACGGCCTCATAGGCCTGGCGCGCGGCATCCAGCTTGCCGGCATGCTCGGTCTCGACGGCCTCCAGCGCGGCGCGGGCGGCTTCTACCGCGGCCTGTTTTGCTTCCACCTCGGCATTGGCGCTTTCGGCCTCGGCCAGCGCCTCGGTCTGTTCGTTCAGCCGCGCTTCCTCGGCGGCGATTTCCTCGATGCGGCTGCGCAGGCGGGCCAGCCGGCGGCCGGCATCCTCGATGGCCTGGCGCAGGCGGGCGCGCTGGGCCTGTTCCTCGGCGGCGCGGTCGGTGAGACGGTCAAGCTCGCCCTGGCGCTCGTCGACGCGGCCCTGCGCTTCGGCCACGGCGCTTTCGGCACCGGCCTGGGCCTCGCCCTCGCCGGCGCGCTGGGCTTCCAGCTCCTCGGTCTCGCCGTTCAGCCGCGCGATGGTTTCCTCGGCATCCTGCGACAGCGCGCCTTCGCGCTCGGCATCGGAGGCGATCTGCGCCAGGCGGGCGCGCACGGCTTCGGCGGCGTCCTGGGCGCGGGCGGCCTCGGCATCCAGGCCTTCGCGTGCCACCGTCAGGCGATGCAGCTTGGCGCCGGCCTCGGCCTCGTGCTGGCGCAGCGGCGGCAGAGCCTCGGCGGCGATGCGCTCGGCCTCGTGCGCTTCCGACACCTGCAGGGTGCGGTCGGCCACCTCGCGCTCGGCGGCCTGCATGGCCTGCTCGGCCTCGGCCAGGGCGTTCTTCAGCGCCCGGTGCTTGAGGTGGAACAGGATCGCCTCGGTCTTGCGAATCTGGCCGGCGATGTTGCGATAGCGGCTGGCCTGGCGGGCCTGGCGCTTCAGGCTCTGCAGCTGGTTGTCGAGCTGGCCGATCACGTCGACCACACGTTCCAGATTCTGCTCGGCCGCCTTCAGGCGCAGTTCGGCCTCGTGCCGGCGCGAATGCAGGCCGGAAATGCCGGCCGCCTCTTCCAGCAGCATGCGGCGATCGGTCGGCTTGGCGTTGATGATGGCGCCGACGCGGCCCTGGCTGACCATGGCCGGCGAATTGGCGCCCGAGGCCAGGTCGGCGAACAGCAGCTGCACGTCGCGCATGCGCACGTCGTTGCCGTTGATGCTGTAGTCGGAACCCTTCTCGCGCTCGATGCGGCGGGTGATCTCCAGCACTTCCTGTTCGTTGAAGGCCGACGGCGCGGTGCGCGTGGCGTTATCGAGGGTGAGCGTCACCTCGCAGATATTGCGGGCCGGCCGCGTGGCCGTACCCGCAAAGATCATGTCGTCCATGCCCGAGCCGCGCATGCGCTTGGCCGAGTTTTCGCCCATCACCCAGCGCAGGGCTTCCACCAGGTTCGACTTGCCGCAGCCATTCGGGCCGACGACGCCGGTGAGCCCCGGATGGATGATGAAATCCGTCGGCTCGACGAACGACTTGAAACCGGACAGGCGCAACTTGGTGAACTGCACGGGGACTCCCTTTCGTAAAACGCTGAGCGACTACTTCGCCAGCGCGTCAAGCTTCTTGCGCAGATCGTCGAGCGACGGCACACCGGACTCGGTTTTGCCGTTGATGATCAGCGTCGGCGTCGAGTTGACGTTGAATTTCTGGTTGCCTTCCAGGCGCGCGTTCAGGATGTAGTCGCCCAGCGCCTTGTCGGCGAGGCACTTGTCGAACTGCTCGGCCGACACGCCGCCCAGCCGCGCGATCTGGGTCAGCGCCGCCTTCGGGTCAGACGCCGTGGCCCACTGGCGCTGCTGCGCGAACAGCACGTTGAGGAAGGTGAAGTATTTCTCCGGCCCGCCGCAGCGCGCCAGGATGGCCCCGGCGAAGGCGAGGTTGTCGAGCGGGAAGTCGCGGTAGATCAGCCTGGCCTTGCCGGTGTCGAGGTATTCCGTCTTCAGGGCCGGCAGCACCTCGGCATGGAAGGTGGCGCAATGCGGGCAGGTCAGCGAGGCATACTCGATGATGGTGACCTTCGCGTCGGCCTTGCCGATCACCATATCCTGCAGGCGCGGATCGGCCCCTGCCGTTGCCGCCTGGGCACGGGCTTCGGCCCCCAGGCCGGCCAACAGGATCACGACCAGGGTCAGGATAAAACGCTGTATATATTTCATAGAGATGCTCCGACCCCCTACATCTAGGGGGCATTGTATGGTTGCCCGTCCGGCCTGCAACCGGACTCTGCCGTTATCCACAAGAATCTGGCGCACTCAAGGCGGCTCAGCGACTCGCACCGAAAAGTGATCGTCCAAGCTTTTCAAGGGCTTGTCGAAGCGCCTTGTCTTCGACTCCGTCCAGCAAAGCGGCCAGCCGGGCCTGCTCGCCGGGGTTCAGCGCACGGGCCGGGCGGCGTGCGGCTGCCGGCGACTCGGAACCCGCACCCGGACGGGCAACCGGCATCTGCCGGAGTCGCAGCCGTTCGACGGCCCGGTAGCCGAAATAGCCGTTGATCTTCTCGACGATCAGCGGGCTTAAGTGCTGCAGTTCCAGGGCGAAGGCGGGGCTGACCGTGATGTCCAGCGTGGCGGCATGGCCGGCGCCGGCGGCATAGACCAGCTTTTCCGGCTGGGTCTCGGCATAGAGCAGCGGCCCGGCGATCTCGGCCCAGCGATTGACGATCTCGACCAGCGCCACGCCGCGCTGCTTGAAGACCGGCCGGGTCAGGCGGCCGAGCGCCACGCCCAGCGCCTTGGGCGCGTTGGTGCGTTTGGCGGGATCATGCGCCGGCTTCTTGTCTGTAGGCTTAGGCTTACCTGGTTTCGACTCGTTCGCCATGGCGGCAGTCTACGCCGCCACCCGCCCGACTAATAGCCGAGCGCGTCGGTCAGCTTGTGATAACGCGGACCCTGGAGCTGCCACACATAGGCCTGTTTCGTGCCCTGGCGGCGGCCATCGGAGAAATCCTGCAACGTGCCGCCGAACAGGTCGCGCCAGCCGCTGATGCCGCGGATGGCCTGCGTAAAGCGCGCCGGATCGCGGGTCTCGCCGGCACGATCAAGCGTCAGCACGGCAAGGTCGGCGATGGTGGCGCCATAGATCGCGCCGGCATTGGGCGCCGAGCCGAACCGCACCGTATAGGCCTCGATCCAGGCCAGCACATCCGGCGCGGCGCTCGCCCGGTCGGGCAGCGCGATCGACGACACACTGTAGAGTCCCTGCGTGGCATTGCCCGGCGCGGCAGCCAGCAGATAATCATGGGTCGTGGACGGCCCGAGGAAATCGACATCCCAGCCGGCCGCCTTCGCCGCCGCCATCGGCAGCAGCGTATCGCGCAGAAGCGTGGCCAGCACGACCAGGTCGCAGTTGGCAGCGCGCAGACGCGCGATGGAGGCCGTGAAATCCGTATCGGTCGGACGATGGGTGGCGACGGCCAGCAGGCTCTGGTCATGGAGGCTGAGCTGGTCGCGCAGGGCCTGCTGCACCTCCTCGCCATAGTCGGTGTTCTGCGCCAGCGCGCAGACGGCGCGTTTGCCGCGCTGTTCGATCATCCATTTCACGCCGGCGCGGATCTGGTCGTAATAGAGCGAACCGGACATCCAGGTGATCGCATCGCTGGCCTGCACCAGATCGCGGCTGGCCGCCATGGGAAACAGGTTGGGGATACCCGCCTCGCGCAGCTGCGGCAGCATGGCCTGCACCTGCGCTGTGCCGAGCGCGCCGACGAAGGCCTGCACGCGGTCGCGTTTGATCAGTTTGGTTGCGGCCTGCACGGCGCGCGGCACCTGGAACTGATGGTCCTCGACGATCAGACGGATTTTGCGGCCACGGATGCCGCCGGCGGCATTCACCGCATCGAAACGCAGCCGCAGGGCATTGACCACCGCATGACCATAGGGCGCGGCCGGGCCGGAGAGATCGGTGACAGTGCCGAGGCGGATTTCGCCGGATGCATCGGCAGCACGGCCATCGAAAGCAAAACAGGCAAGCATCGCCGCGAAGGCGAGGGCAATGGATCGGCGCATGATGGGAGGTCCGATATGACTGGGGCGGCGCACCATGCCGCCGCGCCTGCCCCATGGCAAGCGGAGAAATGCTTGCCGTTACGTCCGGCCCTACCTAAGGTCGCCGCCATGTCCGCCTCACGCCGTATCGATATAGCCGCACCATTGCTGAAATGGTACGACCGGCATCATCGCAGCCTGCCCTGGCGCAGCCCGCCGGGTGCCGCGCCGATGGAACCGTATCGCGTCTGGCTCAGCGAGATCATGCTGCAGCAGACCACCGTGCCGGCGGTGATCCCCTATTTCGGCAAATTCCTCGCCCGCTGGCCCAATGTGCACGATCTGGCCGCCGCGCCGGTGGAGGATGTGATGGAGGCCTGGGCGGGGCTGGGTTATTACGCCCGCGCCCGCAACCTGCATAAATGCGCCAAAGCCGTGAGCGAGAAACTCGGCGGCGTCTTCCCCGACAGCGTCGAAGGTCTGCTGGAACTGCCCGGCATCGGCGCCTATACGGCCGCCGCCATCGCCGCCATTGCCTTTGATAAACCAGCCGCCGTGATGGATGGCAATATCGAACGTGTGCTGGCCCGCGTCTTCGCCGTCGAGACGCCGCTGCCGAAGGCCAAGCCCGAGCTGCGCAAACTGGCCGAGCGCGTGACACCGCAAAAACGGCCCGGCGATTTTGCGCAAGGGATGATGGATCTGGGCGCCACCATCTGCACGCCGAAGACCCCCGACTGCCTGCTCTGCCCGCTGCGCAAGCTCTGCACCGCCCATGAGCGCGGCATCGCAGCAGACCTGCCGCGCCGGGCCGCGAAGACCGCGCGACCGGTGCGGCATACCATCGCCTTCCTGCTGCTGCGCGACGACGGCGCCGTGCTGCTGCGCCGGCGCCCGCCGCAGGGTCTGCTGGGCGGCATGCTGGAAGTGCCCAGCGCACCGTGGCGCGATACGCCGTGGCGCGATGGCGAGGCGCTGGCCCATGCACCGCTGGCCATCGAGTGGCAGGAAGCAGTGGGTGACGCCGAGCATGTCTTCACCCATTTCGCGCTGAAGATCGCGGCCCTGCATGGCCGCGTCGATGCGCATGCGGCCGCAAAGATCGACGGACAATGGCAGCAGCCGCGCGAGGCGGCCCTGCCCACGGTGATGAAAAAGATGCTTGGTCTGCTGCCGGGCGGCGACGAGGTCAGATCGAGGAAAAATCCCCGCCGCGGCCGAGCCCGCTCTTGAAGCGCGCCGCACCGGCGATCGCTTCCTGCTCGATGATCGGCAGGCCGCTTTCCGCTTCATCGTGCAGGGCGGCATCGAGCGATAGATCCCACTGGCGATAGCTGGAGGCGCGGTCGGCCTTCATGCAGGCCTGCGGGAAACGCGCGATCTCGGCGGCCAGCGCTTCGGCCGCTTCACGCGCCTGGCCCTTGGCCACCACACGATTGGCCAGGCCCATCTGCAGCGCCTCGTCGGCCGGCACCGGCCGGCCGGTGAGGATCATGTCGAGCGCGCGGCTATGGCCGATCAGGCGCGGCAGGCGCACGGTGCCGCCATCGATCAGCGGCACGCCCCAGCGCCGGCAGAACACGCCGAACACCGCATCCTCCTCGGCCACGCGCAGGTCGCACCACAGGGCCAGCTCCAGCCCGCCGGCCACGGCATAGCCCGAGATGGCGGCGATCACCGGCTTGGAGAGCAGCAGCCGTGTCGGCCCCATCGGGCCTTCGCCTTCCGGCGAGACATCGTTGCGGTTGGCGCCATCGGCCACCGCCTTCAGGTCGGCGCCGGCACAGAAGGTGCCATTGGCACCCCACAGCACGGCAACCCGGGCATTGTCGTCGTCATCGAAATCCTTGAAGGCCTGGCGCAGGGCATCGGCGGTGGGCCGGTCGACGGCGTTGCGGGCCTGCGGGCGATCCAGGATCACGGTGGTGACGGCACCCTGCTTCTCGACGCGGACACTTCCAGTCTCGGCACTGCTCATCCTGGTTCCTCCCCTTTACTGACTGCAATCAGGCTGACAGCCACGGCGGCATCCGGCAAGCCCTTCCGTCCGGCTTTGCGTTGCGGCAATGTCGCGACATGAGCATGGATTGGCGGCGACTCCTGTGGCGCGGCACCGGGCATCTGCTTGCGCCGGGCGTGCATCTGTGGCTGCGCCGCCGTGCCGATGCCGGCAAGGAAGACGCCGCACGGCTGCCCGAGCGGTTCGGCTTCGCTGCCATGGCGCGACCGCAGGGGCCGCTGATCTGGTGCCATGGCGCCAGCGTGGGCGAGGCTCAGGCTTTGCTGCCATTGCTGCAGCATCTGCATGCGGCACGGCCCGAGATCACGCTGCTGCTCACCACCGGCACGGTAACATCGGCGACACTGGTGCAGCAGCGCGTCATGCAGGGCCTGCTGCGCGGCGTGATCCATCAATTCGTGCCGGTCGACATTCCCCATGCCGTCGACCGTTTCCTCGATCACTGGCGGCCCGATCTGGTGCTGTGGAGCGAGTCGGATTTCTGGCCCGGCATCCTGGCCGAGATCCAGCGGCGCGACATTCCGGCGCTGCTGGTCAACGCGCGGATGTCGGAACGTTCCTGCCGGCGCTGGAGCCTCGCGCCGCAGACCGCGCGCTGGCTGCTGCGCAGTTTCCGCACCGTCTATGCCCAGACCGCGCAGGATGCCGAACGCCTGCGCCGCCTGGGTGCGGCGGATGTGATCGAGGCCGGCAACCTGAAGGAAGCCGCGCCGCCCCTGCCCGCAAATGCAGAAACGGTGATGCAGTGGCAGATGACGCTGGGCAATCGGCCGCGCTGGCTGGCGGCCAGCACGCATCCGAGCGAGGAGACGCAGATCGCGGATGTGCATCGCGCGCTGAAGTCGCGTTTTCCCGGCCTGCTCACCATCATTGCGCCGCGCCATCCCCAGCGTGGGCCGGAAATCGCGGCCGCGCTGAATGCTGCCGATTGCAGCATCGCCCTGCGCTCGCGCAGCGAAGCGGTGACGGAAGCAACCGACATCTACATCGCCGACACTTTAGGCGAACTCGGGCTGTGGTATCGCCTGTGCCCGGTCGTGATGATGGGCGGATCGCTGATCCCCCATGGCGGACAGAATCCGCTGGAACCGGCGCGGCTGGACTGCGCAGTGCTGTTCGGTCCGGCGATGTTCAATTTCAGCGAGGCCGTGGCCGGCCTGCTCGAAGCCGGCGGTGCGATGCAGGTGCGGGATGGCGCCGAACTGACGGCGGCCCTGAGCATCCTGCTGAAGGATCCGGCGAAAACCGCCAAGATCGCAACGGCCGCGCGGGGCTATGCGGGCGGGCAGAACCGCATCCTCGACACCTTGCGGGATGCGGCCCTGCGCTTCCTGCCGGCGCGATTACCTGCCCCCTGATTACTTCGCCACGAAGGGCTTGGCGATGTGGCCGACTTCTTCCATCGACGAGCCGAAATGCTGCGGCTTCGACATGTCGGTGATCTTGCCGTAATTGGCGGCGAAATCCTCCACCGTCACCTTGGCATCCACACCGAAGAACATGCCCCGGGATTCCATGATCTGCATCTTGGCATAGAAGCCCGCGCCGGCCGAGATGATGTCGCCGGTGGCGGTGCAGGCTTCGGAGCACAGATAGGCCACGGCCTGAGACACGTATTCCGGCTTGAGATGCGGCAGCAACTGCGGCGGCAGCAAAGCCTCGGTCATGCGGGTGGCGGCCACCGGTGCGATGGTGTTGACCAGGATGCCGTATTTGGCGCCTTCCTGCTTCAGCGAGTTCATCAGGCCGACGACGGCCATCTTGGCACCGGCATAGTTGGACTGGCCGAAATTGCCGTAGAGGCCGGAATTCGACGACGTCATGACGATGCGGCCATATTGCTGCTGCTGCATCACCGGCCAGGCCGCCTTGGTGACATAGGCCGAGCCGAGGAAATGCACGTCGACCACGGTGTCGAAATCGGCGATCTCCATCTTGGCGAAGGTCTTGTCGCGCAGGATGCCGGCATTGTTGACCAGGATATCGACGCGGCCCCAGGCATCGGTAGCCGTCTTCACGATATTGGCGGCAGCCGCCGGATCGGAGACGCTGTCGTAATTGGCCACCGCTTCGCCGCCTTTGGCCTTGATCTCGGCCACCACCGTGTCGGCCGCCTTCGACGAGCCGCCGGTGCCGTCCACCGCGCCGCCCAGGTCGTTGACGACGACCTTCGCGCCGCGCTCGGCCAGCAGCAGCGCGTGGCTGCGGCCCAGGCCGGCACCCGCGCCGGTGACAATGGCAACGCGGCCTTTGAAATCGATGGCCATGACAATTCCTCCGTTTTGCTTGATCAGGTCCGGTATTCGAGCAGCAGGTCGCAGACCTCGCGCACCGCGCCATGCCCGCCGGCGGCCTCGGTGACATAGGCCGCGACGTCCTTCACCTGCGGCCGGGCATTGGCCACGGCGATGGGCAGACCGACGGCCTGCATCACGTCCAGGTCGTTCAGATCGTCGGCGACATGGCAGACGGCATCCAGGCCGATGCCGAGTTCGGCGCAGATCTGCTGCAGCCGGGGCAGCTTGTGCCGCACCCCCATATGGCCGTGGCGGATCTTCAGCCGGTCGATGCGCTTCTGGATCGAGGGCGTGTCGCTCATGGTGATCAGGCAGAGTTCGATGCCAGCCTCGCGCACCAGCAGCATGCCGAAACCGTCCTGCACGAAATACTTGCGCAGCTCCGAGCCGTCCTCGGCGTAATACAGGCCACCATCGGTGAGCGTGCCGTCGAGATCGAGCGACAGCAGCTTCACCGCCTTGAACCTGGCAATCAGATCGGCATCGAGCATACGGCAATCTCCCCGGCCCGGCGGGCCATCCCCGCAGACCATCCCCGAATGAGGGAGCGGCAGATTACCGGGGCGCAAAGACGCGCGCCAGTCGTGACGCCGCGTCAATTGGCCGATCTGATGGCGGGTGGCTCAGCGGCGGCGCTGGTCGTCCTGCCGGCGCTGCTCCATGTCGCGGGCGCGCTGGCGCTCTTCCTCGTTGGCGCGGCGACGCTCGGCATCCTGGCGGCGGCTTTCCTCGTCCTGCCGGCGCTGGAAATCGAGCTGGCGCATTTCGCGCTCCTGCTCCATGCGGCGGATTTCCGCGTTGGTGCGGTCCCATTCGCTGGGCTGCTGCGCGGCAGCCGGCAGGGCAATGGATAGCAGCAATATGCAGAATGCGACGCGGGTCATGGTTCGATCCTGCCCCGCCAATGCGGCAGGATTATGTCCGTCTTTTTGGTTTCGGCGGACCCGGATCGTCGAGCCAGTAGACAACATGCTCGTCCAACTCGCCGGCCTCTTTCTCGGAGATGCAGCGCCCCGCCACCGAGATGCCGGCCTGGTGCACGGTGTCGCGGCTGCCGCTTTTCAGGTGATGCCACCAGTAGAGATCCTTGCCGGCGGCGACCAGGCGATAGGCGCAGGTGGCCGGCAGCCAGTTCATCTTCTGCACCTTGCCGGGCGTGAGCTGGATGCAGTCGGGCACCAGTTTCTTGCGCTTCGGATAATTGCTGCACTGGCCGGTGGCGCAGTTGAGCAGCTTGCAGGCCACGTTGGTCTGCTCCAGCGCGCCGGTATCCTCGTCTTCCAGGCGATACAGGCAGCATTTGCCGCAGCCATCGCACAGCGACTCCCATTCGGACGGAGTCATCTGGTCCAGGCGCTTGCGGCGCCAGAAGGGAAGCTTGCGGGGCATGGCGGGAAAATAAGGCGGTGGCGGCAAAAGCGCCAGCCGCCGGCAACGCCGATTTACGCCCTGTGGTGCTGGCGGATGAAGGCCGTGACCTTGGGCGCGATCTCCTCGCGCCAGCGCCGGCCGTTGAACACGCCGTAATGCCCCACGCCGGCCTGCAGGTGATGCTGGCGCATGCGGTTGGGGATATTGGGGCAGATATCATGGGCGGCGGCCGTCTGGCCGATGCCCGAGATATCGTCCTTTTCGCCTTCCACGGTGAGCAGGGCGGTCTTGGTGATCGCAGCGGTATCCACCTTGTCGCCGCGGCACTGCATCAGGCCGCGCGGCAGTTCGTGCTCCTGGAACACGCGGCGCACGGTCTGCAGGTAGTATTCCGCCGGCAGGTCCATCACCGCCAGGTATTCGTCGTAGAAATCCTTGTGCGCCCGGGCGCTGTCGCCGTCGCCCTTCACCAGATGGTGGAACAGGCGGACATGGGCGCCGACATGGCGGTCCAGGTTCATGGTCATGAAGCCGGTGAGCTGGATGAAGCCGGGATAGACCGGCCGCATGAAGCCGGCATGGGGCAGCGGCACGCGGTTGATCACGCTGTGCTCGAACCACTCGATGGAGCGTTCCTTGGCCAGGTTGTTGGGTACGGTGGGGCTGATGCGCGTGTCGATCGGCCCGCCCATCAGCGTCATGGAACGCGGCGTGTTGGGGTCTTTCGCCTCCGACATCAGCGCCACGGCGGCCAGCACCGGCACGGAGGGCTGGCACACACCCATGACGTGGCAGTTCGGCCCCAGCACCATGAAGAATTCGCGCACGTAGTCGATATAGTCGTCCAGTTCGAAGGCGCCCTCGCGCAGCGGCACGTCGCGGGCATCGATCCAGTCGGTGATGTAGACCTCGTGGTTGGGCAGCATCGCCTCGACGGTGCCGCGCAGCAGGGTGGCGTAATGGCCCGACAGCGGCGCCACGATCAGCAGCCTGGGGTCTTTGCGCTCGGCGCAGCCCTCGCGCTCGAAATGCAGGATGTTGCAGAAGGGCATCGAGACGACAATGCGTTCGGTGACCTTGCGCTCAACGCCGTCGACTTTCGTGGTGGCGAGGCCGAAGGCCGGCTTGGGATAACGTCGGGTGATGTTGCTGAAAACCTCCAGGCCGGCGGCGAGCGTGCGCGCGGCCGGGCTGTAGTTCATCGGCAGATAGGGCAGCTTCAGCGCCTGCGTCTGCGCCTCGGCCAGCGCGCGCACCGGCTGGAGCGCGGCATGCTGCCATTCATAAAGCTGGTAGAGCATCAGGTCCCACCCTTCCGCCATATAACGCCCCGGCAGGCTGCCGGGTTCTGGGAGTCTGGGGCAAAGGCGTTAGCGAATCGCTCCAGCCCAGTGAATATAGGGCAGTCTAGTGGGTTTCCTCAGTGCCCGCACGATTTATTTCGCACTGCAACATATGCGTGCATTTCGGCAAGTCACTGAAAATAAAATCAGAATCTGGCGCGGATGCGTTTGGCCATATCCTCGGGCGAGACGTCATGACGGAAATGCGTCAGATACCGCCCCTGGCCGTCCATCAGGTAGATGAAGCCGGAATGGTCCACCGAATAGCCCAGGCTGGAATCCTTCAACGGCACCTTCTGGTAATAGACGCGGTATTCGCGGGCCACCTTGGCGATCTGCTCCGGCGTGCCGGTCAGGCCGACCATGCGTTCGTGAAAGGCCTGCACGTATTCCTTCATCACCGGGGGCGTGTCGCGTTCCGGATCGACGCTGATCAGGATCGGCTGCACTTTTGCCGCGTCCGCGCCCAGCCCGTCCATGGCAATCGCGATGGTCTGCAGGCCGGTGGGGCAGATATCCGGGCAATGGGTGAAACCGAAATAGACCAGCATCAGCTTGCCGGCGAAATCCCGGTCGCTGACCGTGCGGCCATCCTGGTCGGTGAGCGTGAAAGGCCCGCCGATGGCGACCTGGCCGGTGCCCGCCTGCTCGCCGCCATGGGGCATCAGCCACTGCACCGCCGCCAGACCGGCGATGCCCAGGGCCGCCAGCACGGCGACAATCAGCAGGCCGCGTTGCAGGCCACGTTTCGCTGCGCTCATGATCGTTACTCCGTTTTCGCCTTGCCGCCGAGCGATGCGGCGGCAGCTTCAATGAAGCCGGCCAGCGCGACATCGCGCTCGCTCAGGCCACCGGCATCGTGGGTGGTCAGCACGATCTCGACGCGGTTATAGACGTTGAACCATTCCGGATGGTGATCGGCCTTCTCGGCCTGCAGGGCCACACGGCTCATGAAGCCGAAGGCGGTGTTGAAATCGGCGAAGATAAAGGTCTTGGCGATGGCATCGCGGCCGGGCGTGGCCTGCCAGCCCGGCAGGGCCTGCAATGCAGCCATGCGGGCGGCGCCTTCCAGTTTCGCAATTGCCATGCCATCCTCCTCGCGCCGCATCATGGTGCGGCCATAACGTGGCGGGGAAGCTAGCGCGCGACACCTGCCGCTTCAACCCGCGAATTCTGCTTGGGACGATCCGCCGCATGACCAGCCCCACATGACAAGCCCTACATGACAAGCCGCAGCATCACGACGCCCTCCGACAGCCTGCCGCCCAGCCTGGACGAGATCGCCGCCCTGGGCGAAGCCGAATTGCGCCGGCTGCAGCCGGCCCTGGGCCCCTATATCGACGGCGTGCCGGTGCAGGTGGCGGAATTCGCCGATGACGAGACGCTGGCCGAGATGGGCTGCGAGAGCCCGTTCGACCTGCTGGGCCTGTATCGCGGCGGCAGTTTCCTGGCCGAGCAGCGCGGCGAAACCGGCACTTTGCCGGCGATGATCTTCCTCTATCGCCGGCCGCTGCTGGATTATTGGTGCGAAAGCGGCGAGAGCCTGCGCCGGGTGGTGCGCCACGTGCTGATCCACGAGATCGGGCACCATCTGGGCCTGTCGGACGACGACATGGACCGCATCGAGGCGGCGACCGATCAGCTTTAAATTGGCAATCTGGCCTGGGCGCTTTCGCTGCGTGGAATGCGGAACGAGACGCGCGTGCCACGGCCCGGCGCGCTGCGGATTTCCAGCGGATGGCCATGCAGTTCGGCCAGCCGGTTAGCCAGCGCCAGGCCCAGCCCGGTGCCGCGTTCGCTGTCGGCCACCATGCCGCTGACCTGGCCGAACGGCGTGAGCGCGACCTCGATCTCGGCCGGCGTCATGCCGGGGCCGTCGTCGCTGACCGTGAACAGCACGCCATCGTCCTCGGCTTCAGCGACGATGCGCACATCGCCGCCTGATGCCGTGAATTTCAGGGCGTTGGACAGCAGGTTGACCAGGATCTGCTTGATCGCGCGGGCATCCCCGTGCAGCAGCGGCAGGTCGTCGCTCACCTCGATGCGGATCGGCGTGCCACGTGCATTGGCCTGGGCCGAGACCAGCACCAGGCTGGCCCGCACCACTTCCTGCGGCACCAGGGTTTCCCAGTTCAGCTCCATGCGGCCGGCTTCGATCTTCGACAGGTCGAGCACGTCGTTGATCAGGGAGAGCAGATGCTGGCCGCTTTCGCGGATGTCATGGGCGTATTCGATGTATTTCGGATTGCCGAGCGGGCCGAAGATCTGGCGTTCGAGCAGTTCGCCGAAACCGATCACGGCATTGAGCGGCGTACGCAGCTCATGGCTGATATGGGCGACGAAATCGGTTTTCACCCGGGCCGCCTGCTCGGCGCGCAGCTGCGCCTCGGCGGCGCGTTTGGCGGTCTGTTCCAGCGCGCGGGCCTGCTGCTCGGCCTCGCGCCGGCCGATATAGGCGACGCGGCGCTGGCGTTCGTAGACATAGCTTGAGAAGTAACCGATTATGAAGGCACTCAGCATCATCACCTGATAGATGATGAAATCGCGGCGGTCGCCCAGTCCAACCGCAAGATAGACCAGATCGAGCGCCGCAACGACGATCAGGACCGCGACGGCGGCGCGCAGCACGCCGAGCCGCAGGACGACAAAAATGCCGATCAGCACCAGGATGACGCAGCTCAAGTAGAGCGTGAGCAGTTCCGGCGGCGTCAGGGCGATGATGCCCACGAAGCCCAGACCGATGGCAACCGCCCCGCCCTGCATGACCAGCTGGTGCCAGGGAACCATGCGCGGATTGAACGACGCGAACAGACCAAGCAGCAGAAGCAGGATGGTGACGGCACGGATCACGGTCATCGCGATTGCCGACGGAGAGAACAGCCAGTCGGTGATGCCGAAACAGGCGAACAGCGCTGCTGCCACGCCAAGCGCATAGCGTGCATAGAGCAACGAACTGGCCGCCTCGTCAGTCTGGAATTCCTGCTCCAGCGCCGGATCGGCGAAGGTGGCGTCGTACCAGCGAAGCGGAAAACGGGCGAGAGGATAGGCAGCGGCTGTCATGGAATCGTGGCGCCCAAGCTAGGCAGGCCGCTCGATTCCCGCAACAGAATTGTGGGAAAACCGCCGCCGGAGATTAAGCGAATCCGGCGGCGACTCGGAATTGTAACGGCAGCGTGAACCGGCCCAGCCTCGAATCACGCCGACTCGACGGCGATTTTTTTGGTCTTCGCCGCCGCCTCGGGCGGCCGGACGAGGGTGACTTTCAAAACGCCCTTGGCGAACTGTGCCTTCACTTCGTCCGGGTTCGGCGCGAAGGGCAGCGGGATCACACGCTGGAACATGCCGTAGGAGCGTTCCATGACGTGGTAATCCTTCTGCGTCTCATCCTTCTCCAGCTTCTTCTCGCCCTTGATCGTCAGCAGGTCGTCATGCAGTTCGACGGCGATGTCCTTTTCGTCCACGCCCGGCAGTTCGGCACTGACCTCCAGGCCCTTGTCGGTCTCCTTCACATCGACGCGTAAAGCCAGATAACCTTCGCCGCCGAAGGCAGCGGGCAGGTGATGACCGCGCCAGACATCGTCGAACATGCGGTTGATCTCGCGCTGCAGCGCGGTGAACGGATCGCCGTTGCCGCCGGCCGGCAACTTGCTTTGCCCGAAGGGCAACAGGGATTTGAAATCCATATCAGCCTCCAATGCCAATCATATGCCTCCCCAGCGGGAAGCATCGCGATTACAGCACCGCGAAGGCGAAACAGCCTTGATTTGCGTCAAGCACCGGCGAAGAGCCGCTGCACGAAACCGGGCACGATTTCGGTGGCCGGGCCGTACACGCGTTCGGCGAACAGCGAATGGCCGTCGGAGGGATCGAGATTGAGTTCCACCGTATGCGCCCGGCCGGCGCGGCGGACATCCGCGACAAAACCGGCCGCGGGATAGACCTGGCCCGAGGTGCCGATCGACACGAACAGGTCGCAGGCCTGCAACGCGCTGTGAATTTCCTCCATATAGAGCGGCATTTCGCCGAACCACACGACATGCGGCCTTAACGCGCCCGAGCGGCCACAGGCCGGACAGGCGGTGGCCAGGTCCAGATCGTGTTCCCACTCGGTCACATAACCGCAATGCCCGCAGCGGATCTTCAGCAGCTCGCCATGCATGTGCCGCAGCCGCCGGGAACCGGCGCGTTCATGCAGGTTGTCGACATTCTGCGTCACCAGCAGGAAATCGCCGTCCCATGACCGTTCCAGTTCGGCCAGCGCGGCATGGGCCGCATTGGGCTGCGCCTCCAGCAGGTTGCGGCGGCGGGCATTGTAGAACTCGTGCACCCGCACCGGATTGCGCGCGAAGCCTTCCGGCGTGGCCACCTCGCTGAGGTCGTATCTGGTCCACAGCCCGTCCTTGTCGCGAAAGGTGCCGAGGCCGGATTCCGCCGAGATGCCGGCACCGGTCAGAATCACGACGGAGCGGAAAGGACGTTCAGGAACCATCGTCGCGGTCAGTAGCCGTAGGCGGCCGCCTCGCTTCGTTCCCACTCCTCGGCCTCGTCGGCCATCCAGTCGCCCTCGTCGCCCACCGCGCTGCCATCGAGGCGATAGACATGCTCGGGCGTATAGATCGCGCCCGAGGAGGACAGGAAGCTGGAATAGAGCGTGAACCGGTCGCAGGTGAACGGCGGCGCGCTGTAGAGCGCGTGGTGGCTGAGGTAAGCCCCGAGCCGGTCGAAGGGCGCATTGTTCAGCCTTGCCAGCGTCACATGCGGCGTGAACTTGCGCCGGTCCGGCGGCAGGCCGACCCGCAGCATGGCATTGTCGACCTTTTCCTGCAGGCGGTTGAGCGCCGGATTGGGCCGCACGCCGGCCCACAGCGTGTTGGCCTTGCGCTTGTCGCCGAAGGTGCCGACGCCGAACAGGCTGACCTCGAAATTCGGCATGGTGATGCTGGAGAGTTCCTCGCTGACGGCGCGGGCCATGCGGCCGTCGATCTCGCCGATGAAGCGCAGCGTGAGATGGAACTGTTCCGGATTGGCCCAGCGCGCCCCCGGCACGCCGGCACACAGGGCAGCCAGCGAGCGGCGCACCTCGTCAGGGAAACTCAAGGCAACGAACAGGCGGATCATGGCTTTGGCCCTCCGCTATAGGGGCGCTGTGGCCCGGAACGAGTACCCTGTTCAGGCGCTCGGGTTCGGTTGATCGCGATGGATCGCCTCGATGCCGTCCAATACCTCCTGCGTCAGTTTCACGTCGATGCTGTCGATGTCAGTCTTGAGCTGGGCCAGCGAGGTGGCGCCGATGATGTTGCTGGTCACGAAGGGCCGGCTGTTGACGAAGGCCAGCGCCATCTGCGCCGGATCGAGACCGTGTTGCTGCGCCAGCGCCACGTAGCGCTCGGTGGCGCGTTCGACCTGCGGGTTGGAATAGCGGGTGAAACGGGTGAACAGCGTGAGCCGCGCGCCGGCCGGCCGGGCGCCGCCCAGGTATTTGCCGGCCAGCACGCCCATGGCCAGCGGCGAATAGGCCAGCAGGCCGACATCTTCCTGCCTGGTCACTTCCGACAGCGAGGATTCGTACCAGCGGTTCAGCAGGCTGTACGGATTCTGGATCGAGACGATGCGCGGTCGCGACGGGCCGGCCGCGGCATCGGCCAGATGGCGCATCACGCCCCAGGCGGTTTCGTTGGAGACGCCGAAATGGCGGATCTTGCCGGCCTTCACCAGTTCGCCCATCGCATCCAGCGTCTCGGCAATCGAAACCGAGACCTCGTCGTTCCAGGGATATTCCGCCCGGCCGAAATTGGTGGTCAGCCGGTCGGTCCAATGGGTCTGATAAAGATCGATATAGTCGGTCTGCAGGCGCTTCAGGCTTTTGTCGACCGCCTCGAAAACCTGCTTGCGGCCCAGATTCGGCGGCTGCTTGTCGTCGCGCAGCCAGGTGAAATCGCCGCGCGGCCCGCCGCCGCGACCGGCCACCTTGGTGGCGATGATCACCTTGTCGCGGTTGCCCCGCGCCTTCAGCCAGGTGCCGATGTAACGCTCCGTGCTGCCCTGGGTCTCGCCTTTGGGCGGCACCGGATACATCTCGGCGGTGTCGATGAAATTGATGCCGCGTTCCAGGGCATAATCGAGCTGGGCATGGGCGTCGGCTTCGGTGTTCTGCTCGCCCCAGGTCATGGTGCCGAGGCAGATCAGGCTAACCTGCAGGTCGGTACGGCCTAAACGACGGAACTCCATGACAAAACTCCCGACTCGACCCGGCGAACACACGCGGCCGCCTGTTTCGGCGGCGAATCCATATTGTCGGCCCGACTCGGCTTTTACAACAACGAATTGGGGTCAGGCGCCCAGGAAACGCAAAATCTGGGGTAGCATGCGCTGGACGATCACCCCCACCCCCTCGCGGTTGGGATGCATGCCGTCGCCCAGATTGAGCTTGGCGTCGGCTGCCACCCCATCGAGGAAAAAGGGATAGAGCGGCAGGCCGTATTTCGCCGACAGGTCGGGATAGATGCTGTTGAACCGGCGGCCGTAATCAGCCCCCAGATTAGGGGCGGCCTGCATGCCGGCCAGCAGCACCGGAATGCCGGCCTGCTTCAGCTTGGCCAGGATAGCATCCAGGTTGGCCAGCGCCTGTTCGGGCGGCAAGCCGCGCAGCATGTCGTTGGCGCCCAGCTCCACGATGGCGTGGGTGGGCCGGTCGGCCAATGCCCAGTCCAGACGCGACAGGGCCGCGGCCGTAGTGTCGCCCGACACGCCGGCATTGATCACCGTGACATCCAGTCCCTTTACCCGCAGCGCCTTTTCCAGCTGGGCCGGGAAGGACGCATCCGGCGGCAGGCTGTAACCCGCCGTCAGGCTGTCGCCGAAGGCCAGCAGGCGGATCGGCTGCGCGGCATGGGCCGGCTGCGCGAATGACAGGGCCACGAATGATAGGGCCGTGACCAGCATCACCGCCAGCGCCAGCGTGGCGTTGCTCAGACGCAGGAAAGCCCCATATTGTCCGTTCAATAGCTTGTTCCGCATGATTTTCCCGAAAAGGCGACAGCATCCATGGCCATAGTTAAGGCAAATCCGCCGGTTGTCGAATTGCAGGATGTCCGGCTCACTCTCGCCAGCACGGCCGGGCCGGTCAATATCCTGCGCGGCATCGACCTGACCGTGCAGGCCGGCGAGCGGATCGGCATCGTGGGGCCGTCGGGTTCGGGCAAATCGACCCTGCTGGCGGTGCTGGCCGGGCTGGAGCGCGTCAGCGGCGGCCGCGTGCATGTGGCCGGCGCCGACCTGAACGACATGAGCGAAGACAAGCTGGCGCTGTGGCGCCGCAATCGCGTCGGCATCGTGTTCCAGAGCTTTCACCTGATCCCGACCATGACGGCACTGGAAAACGTGGCCGTGCCGCTGGAACTGGCCGGCGCCGGTGATGCAACCGAACGCGCGCGGGCGGCGCTGCAGCAGGTGGGCCTGTCGCATCGCGAGGACCATTACCCGATGCAGCTTTCCGGCGGCGAGCAGCAGCGCGTGGCGCTGGCCCGCGCCGTGGCGCCGAAGCCCGCGCTGCTGCTGGCCGACGAGCCGACCGGCAACCTGGACGGCACCACCGGACATGCCATCATCGACCTGATGTTCGGTGAGGCCGCGCGCCTGGCGTCGACCCTGATCCTGATCACCCACGACGAAACCCTGGCGGCGCGGTGCGACCATGTGGTGCGCATCGAGGACGGCCGCATCAAGACCATCGAGCCGCAGCGCCGCGTGGTGGCCGTCTGATGCTGTCGCTGCGGTTCTCCCTGCGTGAATTGCGCGGCGGCCTGCGCGGCTTCCGTTTGTTCGTCGCCTGCCTGGCTTTGGGCGTCGCCGTCATCGCCGGCATCGGCACATTGTCGAGCGCCATCGTGGCCGGACTGGAACGCGACGGCCGCAGCCTGCTGGGCGGCGATATCGAATTCCGCCTCACCCATCGCGGTGCCACGCCCGAGGAATACGATTTCCTGCGGCGCCAGGGCGAGGTTTCCGAAAGCGTGCAGATGCGCGCCATGGCCCATGCCCTGCGCAGCGACCAGCGCGCGCTGGTGGAACTGAAGGCCGTGGACAATGCCTATCCGCTTTATGGCAGCGTGACGCTGGATAACGGCGGCGAGCTTGCCGCCGCCTTCGCCCGGCAGGACGGCCTGCCCGGCGCCGTCGTCGACCCGCAGGCCCTGATCCGTCTGGATGCCGCCATCGGCGACCGCATCGGCGTGGGCGAGGCAGAATTCGTCATCCGCGCCGTGATCGCGCGCGAACCCGACCGCGCCACCGACGGCCTGACGCTGGGCCCGCGCGTGATGATCGCCGAGACGGATCTGGCGGCGACGAAACTGGTGCAGCCCGGCACGCTGGCGCACTGGCATTACCGCATCCGACTCAACCCGGGTTTGGAGGCCGCCGGCGTCGAAGCGATGGCCAAGGTATCGCAGGCCGATGCCGGCTGGCGCATCCGCGACTGGAAAGAAGGCAGCCCCGGCGTGCGCCGCTTCCTCGACCGTGCCGCCCTGTTCCTTGTGCTGGTCGGCCTCACCGCCCTGCTGATCGGCGGCGTCGGCGTCGCCAATGCCGTGCATGCCCATCTGGACGGCAAGACGCCCACCATCGCCACGCTGAAATCGCTGGGCGCCACCACCGGGCTGATCTTCCGCGTCTATCTGTGGCAGACGTTGCTGCTGGCGGGTTTCGGCATCCTGCTCGGGCTGGTGATCGGCAGCGCGGTTCCCAATCTGGCCGCCGGCACGCTGGCCGCGGTGCTGCCGCTGCCGCTGGTGCCCGGCCTGTACTGGCAGCCGCTCGCCATGGCCGCGAGTTACGGCCTGCTGGTCGCGCTGGCCTTCACCATCTGGCCGCTGGCGCGCGCTGCCGATATCCGCCCCGCCGCGCTCTATCGCGACCTGGTGGCGCCGAACCGCCGCCTGCCCCGCCCGGTCTATGTGATCACGACACTGGCCCTGTTCGCGTTGCTGGCGGCGCTGGCGGTATTCGGCGCCGAGGAACGCCGCTTCGCGCTGGCCTTCGTGATCAGCGCGGTGGTCGCCTTCCTGCTGTTCCGCCTGATCGCCCATGGCATCGCGATGCTGACCCGCCATGCCCGGCCGCCGCGCGGCGTGCGACTGAAGCTGGCCATGGCCAGCCTGCACCGGCCGGGCGCAGCAACCTCCGCCCTGCTGCTGTCGCTCGGCGTGTCGCTCACGCTGCTGGTCGCCATCGCGCTGGTGGAAAGCAACCTGCATGCCCAGGTGGAGGAACGCCTGCCCGACGAGGCGCCGGCCTTCTTCTTCGTCGACATCCAGCCGGCGCAGCTGGAGCAGTTCCGCGCCACCGTCGCCGCCGTGCCGGGCGCCCGCGACCTGGACACCGTGCCCAATCTGCGCGGCCGCATTACCAGCATCAAGGGCATTCCCAGCGAGCAGATCGAGGCCTCGCCCGACCAGCGCTGGGTGCTGCAGGGCGACCGCGGCCTGACCTATGCGCGCGCCTTGCCCGAAGGCTCCACGCTGATTGCCGGCGAATGGTGGCCGCAGGATTATGACGGCCCGCCGCTGATCTCCATCGAGGAACGCGCCGCCAACGGCCTGAATGTCGGCATCGGCGACAGGCTGACGGTGAATATCCTGGGCCGCGACATCGAGGCGCAGGTGGCCAATATCCGCCGGCTGGACTGGACGTCGTTCGGCATCAACTTCGTGCTGGTCTTTTCGCCCGGCCTGCTGGAGCGCGCGCCGCATACCATGCTGGCCACCGTGAAGGCGACGCCGGAAGCCGAAACCGCCCTGTTCCGCGCCGTGACGCAGCAATATCCCAATATCTCGGTGGTGCGGATGAAGGATGTGCTGACCGAACTGAACGACATGGTGGCCAAGCTGGGCGGCGCGATCCGCGGCGCCGCTGGCGTGACGCTAATCGCCGGACTGATCGTGCTGGCCGGCGCGCTGGCGGCCGAACATCGCCGCCGCCTGAAGGAAAGCGCCATCCTGAAGGCGCTGGGCGCCACGCGGCGCGACATCATCATCGCGCATCTGATCGAATACGGCAGCGTCGGCCTGGTCGGCGCGGCATTGGCCTTCGGGCTCGGCTGGCTGGCCGCCTGGGCGATGGTGACGCAGATGATGAATGCCAGCTTCTATTTCGCGCCGGGCGTGGCCGCCGCCACCGTGCTGGGCGGCGTGGCCGCCACCTTGCTGCTGGGCCTGGCCGGCGCCTGGCAGGCACTGGCCGCCAAGCCAGCGCCCCTGCTGCGGACGGTGTGACCTAACGCACCAGCAGCCAGCGCGCCGCGAAGCCGGCCAGGCCGCAGATCGCCACCACGATGGCCAGCGGCAAAGCCGTGCCGTCATGCAGCAGGCCGACCAGCGCGCTGGTGACGGCACCCGACAGGAATTGCAGCGTGCCCATCAGGGCGGCGGCCGTGCCGGCGCGATGCGCCTCGCCGGCCATGGCGCTGGCGGCGGCATTGGGCAGCACGGCGCCCAGGCTGGCGATATAGGCAAACAAAGGCAGCCACAGGCCGAACAACCCGCCCAGGGAAAACGCCGTCATCGCCAGCAGCAGCAGGCCGGCCAGCGCGGTGGCCGCGATGCCGGCGACCAGCACCTCGTCCAGCGTGAAGCGGCGCAGCAGCGCGCGGTTGACCTGCGAGAAGCCGATGATGCCCACGGCATTGATGCCGAAGATCCAGCCATAGGCGTCGGCAGGCACATGGTAAAGGTCGATGAAGACGAAGGGCGAGCCGGCGATATAGGCGAACATGCCCGCGATGGCCAGGCTGGAACTGAGCGTGTAGCCCATGAAGCGACGCTGGGTGAGCAACGAGCCATAGTCGCGCAGCGCCGAGCCCAGCGTGAGCCGGCGTTCCGGCGCGGCGACATGGGTTTCCGGCAGCCAGAGCCGCGCGGCAACCATGGCCAGCAGGCCGAAGGCGGCCAGGAACCAGAAGATCGCCGGCCAGCCGAACCAGACCAGCACATAGCCGCCCAGCAGCGGCGCCAGGATCGGCGCCACGCCCATCACCAGCATCAGCAGCGACATCACCCGCGCGCCCTCGCGCGGCTCGAACAGGTCGCGCACCATGGCGCGCGAAATCACCAGGCCGGCGCAGGACCCGAAGGCCTGCACGAAGCGGGCGGCAATCAGGCTGTCGATATCCGGCGCCAGGGCGCAGGCCACCGAGGCCGCGACATAGAGCAGGTTGCCGGCCAGCAGCGGCAGGCGGCGGCCGAAGCGGTCGCTCAAGGGGCCATAGAAGAGTTGCCCGATGGCAAGGCCCAGGAAGAACAGCGACAGGGTCTGCTGCACCTTGCCGGCATCGGTGGCCAGCGCGCGTTCCAGCGCCGGCAGACCGGGCAGGTACATGTCGACGGCCAGCGGTGTGAAGGCGCTGAGCGCGCCGAGAATGAGGGTGAGGCGCCACAGGGAATGGCCCTGGGACTGAGGAATCGTCATCTGGGACTCTGGATGATGTTTTAAAGGCGGTTTTCCGCCCTGAAGAGGCCCTGCGTTTCTACGGGATAATCTGCGCCCTGACGAGTGCGCGGGATCACAAACCGGGCCATTCGCCGGCATTTCCGCCCTGCGGTACGCGGATACCCAAAAGCACGATAGATGAATGACTTAATCGTGAGTCAATCGCACCGTTTGTCCTTGAATTCCTGCCATGCGCCGACAATATTAACGTTCACAACCATAACCCTTAGGAGGCTTACACATGTCGACGCCGTTCAACCAGCCGCGCTATGGCTACGGCGCCACCACGATCGACCGTCCGGCGATCGACGAGGCGCTGCGCGCCTACATGCTGCGGGTTTACAACTACATGGGCTCCGGCCTGGCGCTCAGCGCCATCGTCGCCCTGCTGGTTTCGCAGTCGCCGGCCCTGATGCAGACCCTGTTCGGTTCGGGCCTGGCTTTCGTGGTGATGCTCGCGCCGCTCGGCCTGCTGCTGGTCATGAGCTTCGGCGCCAACAAGCTGTCGGCCGGCGCCGTGCAGGGCCTGTACTGGGCCTTCACCGCCACGATGGGCCTGTCGCTGTCGACCATCTTCATGGTCTATACCGGCACCTCGATCCTGCGCATCTTCTTCATCACCGCCGCGATGTTCGGCGCGATGAGCATCTGGGGCTACACCACCAAGCGCGACCTAACCGGCATGGGCACGTTCCTGTTCATGGGCGTGATCGGCCTGATCATCGCCAGCGTGGTGAACATCTTCCTAGGCTCCAGCGTGCTGCAGATGGCCGTCTCGGCGATCACGGTGCTGGTCTTCACCGGCCTGACCGCCTATGACACCCAGCGGATCAAGTCGGAGTTCTACGAGAGCAACCCCGCCGATATCCAGACCAAGCAGGCGATCTTCGGCGCCACCTCGCTCTACGTGAACTTCCTGAACATCTTCATGGCCCTGCTGCAGCTGTTCGGCCAGCGGAACAACTGATCGGTTCAACACCCGAGAAGCAGTCCAGAGGGCCCCGGCGGGAAACCGCCGGGGCCTTTTGCTTTGCTAGGCAGCTTTTCCCCGTTTCTCCCCGACAAAGCCCGTGACAAAGCCAGTGGCGCGGTTTTAAGCTTTCATTCGTCTGCCTACGAATTACTCATAAAAAGGATGCCCTGCCCCATGAAGCTCGTCCTCGCGATGATGAAGCACGAGACCAACACTTTCTCGCCCATCGTCACCGACTGGGCACGGTTCGAGGCCTGGGGCCTCTATACCGGGCAGGCCGCCATCGACGCCTATGCCAAGACCAACATGCCGCTGGGCGTCTATCTCAAACTGGCCCGTGAATACGGCGCCGAGGTGGTGCTGCCGATGGCCGCCGAGGCGATGCCGGGCGGCCTGGTCACCGCCGATGCCTATAAACGCCTATGCGATCCGATCCTGGAGGCCGTGAAGGCCGGCTGCGACGGCTGCCTGCTCGACCTGCACGGGGCCATGGTGGCCGAGGGCACCGAGGATGGCGAAGGCACCCTGCTGGAGCGCATCCGCCAGATCGCGCCAGACCTGCCGATTGCCGTCACGCTCGACCTGCATTGCAACCTGACGAAAAAGATGGTCGAGAACTGCACGGGCCTGATCGGCTACAAGACCTATCCGCATGTCGACATGGACGTGGTGGCCGAGCAGGTCGGTCGCGTGGTGATGGATTTCATCGCCGGCAAGCGGCCGAAGCCGGCCATGGCGCTGCGCCAGCTGCCGCTGCTGTCGCAGACTTTGTGCCAGGGCACCGATGACGAGCCGATGAAATCGGCAATCCAGGCCTGCGTCGATGAAGAGGCGAAGGGCCTGCCCGCCGCCAGCGTGTTCGGCGGCTTTGCCATGGCCGACATCAGAGATGCCGGCACCACGGTGATCACCATCGGCAGCGACCAGAAACAGGCCGATGCCGCCGCCGATGCGATTGCCGCCAAGGTATGGGACAAGCGCGATCTGCATATCTATCAGCATCGCGACCTGGCCGAGACGGTGGCCAAGGCCAAGAAGATCACGGAAAAGCCGCTCGGCGGCCCGGTGATCCTGCTCGACCATGCCGATAATTGCGGCTCGGGCGGCACGCAGGACGTGATGATGGTGATCGAAGAAGTGCTGAAGCAGGGCCTGGAGGATGTGGCTGTGGGCGCCGTCTGGGACCCCGAAGCCGTGCAGATCATGCAGGCGGCCGGCGTCGGCGCCACCGTGACGCTGGACCTGGGCGGCAAGAGCGAGATGCCGTCGCTGAAGCTGAAGGGCAGGCCGCTGAAGCTGACCGGCCGCGTGCGCACCATCACCGACGGCGAGTGGATCGTGCGCGGGCCGATGTATAACGGCTACAAGGTGATGATGGGGCCGACGGCGGTGCTGGAGGTGGAAGGCAGGATGCAGATCGTCGTCGTCTCGCGGCACCACGAGCCCTGGGATACCGGCGTCTTCCGCTCGGTCGGCATCGAGCCCGAGCACAAGCGCTACCTGCTGCTGAAGTCGCGTATCCATTACCGCGCCGGCTTCGCGCCGCTGGCGAAGGCCACCTTCACGCTGGATGGCGAGGGCGTGACCACCTCGGACAACCGCATCATCCCCTATAAGAACCTGCGGCGGCCGATCTATCCGCTGGACAAGATCAACGACTGGCAGGACGCCGCCAAGTGAACGGACTGATGTAAATGCTGAACGACCGCTGGGATTTGCCGGTTGCCGCCGACAATCCGTCCGTCGTGACGGGGCTGAATACCTTTGACACCAGCTTCATCACCTACGGCACCACGGCGGCGGCGGTGTGGGACGCGGCAAAGGCCGACCCGGCCTGCGTGATGGCGCAGGCCAAGGCGGCGGCGCTGGAGATGTTCCTGCAGACCGGAGAATCGGTGGCCAAGGCAAGGCCGTGGCTGCGGCAGGCCGAGATGCATCTGGGTAAAACCACGGAGCGCGAAAAACTGTGGCATGCCCAGGTGGCCGCCTGGGTCGACGGCGATGCCGAAGCCGCCATCGCACTGTGCCGCGAGATCATCCGGCGCTGGCCGCAGGATCTGGCCGCCGTGAAGATGACGCAGTTCCACATGTTCCATGTCGGCGACCTGGCCGGCATGCTGGCGGTGGCCGAGGACGCCCTGCCGGTGCATCGCCATGTGGCGGAAATGCACGGCATGCTGGCCTTCGGGCTGGAGGAGATGAACCGGCTGGACGAAGCCGAGACGGCCGGCCGCCGCGCCATCGAGATGAAACGCGCCGAACCCTGGGCGCATCACGCCGTCGCCCATGTGATGGAAACCCAGGGCCGCTGTGCCGAAGGTTTCGATTTCATGGTCGGGCTGGCCGACACCTGGGCCGACCGCAATTCCTTCATGCTGAGCCATAACTGGTGGCATGCCGCGCTGTTCGCCATCGACAGCGAGCGGCCGGAAGCGGCGCTGAAGCTCTACGACGATCATGTCTGGGGCGTGTGGAAGGAGTACAGCCAGGACCAGGTGAATGCCGTGGCCCTGCTGGCGCGGCTGGAATTCGCCGGCCTGGATGTCGGCAGCCGCTGGCAGGACGTGGCCGATTACATCGAGAAGCGCGGCGCCGAACATGTCGAGCCGTTCCTCGATGCGCATTACCTGCTGGGCCTGACCCGCGCCGGCCGCGACGCCGCCGCCGCGACCCTGCTGAGCAGCCTGCGCGACCATGTGGCACGGCTGGATTCCGCGCGCCTGATGGGCCGCATCTGGCAGGATGTCGGCCTGCCGCTGGCCGAGGGCGTCGCCGCCTATGGCAAAGGCGACTGGCGTGCGGCCTTCGCGCAGCTAAAGCCTGCGCTGGACGGCCTGCAGCAGATCGGCGGCAGCCATGCGCAGCGCGACCTGTTCTGGCAGCTCTGGCTGCGCGCCGGCGCAAAGGCCGGCGAGATCGCGACGGTGAAGCCTTATTTCGAGAACCGCGCCGCCGAACGGCCGGGTGTGCCCAAGCACCAGCGCGAACTGGCACAGCTCGCGCAGATATGAATTTCCTGTAAACAGGTGAAACGGCGCCTGAAAAATATCGGTCATTGCCGCCGGACTCGCAGAATATGAGAATGCGGGCGATGCAGCGGGCCATCCGATTCGTTTCGGCCGCCCTGCATGCAGCACTGCATATGGAATAGACCCCGATGTTGACCCGCGTGAAGACGATCGCCGCCGCGTTTGTGATGGCCGGCTTCCTGGCCGGTGCCGTTGCCCCCGCCTTTGCTCCTGTCGCCGAAGCCAAGACCGAGCAGACGGCAAAGAAGAAGGCTTCAGCCAAGAAACAGGCCACCGCCAAGAAGAAGGCCCCGGCCAAGAAGCAGGCTGTTGCCAAGAAGAAGACGCCTGCCAAGAAGGCCTGATCGGCACACCGCCTGATCCCAAGCCTCCATCCGGCAGCGGATGGGGGCTTTTTTATTGTCAGAGCGTGGCTTCGCGCTTGGGTTCGAAGAAACGCAGCATCACGGCAAGATCGCCGCCGCGCCGCACGATGCGTCCGCCCTGCGCCACGATGCTGAAGGCGCCCTGTTTACGTGCCAGCTTCGGCGTCTTGACGATGCGATACAGCGCGCCATCGGCGGTGCGGCGGAACACCGCGAAGCTGCAGCTTTCGCGGTCATGGCCAATGGCATAGTCGCGCCATTCGCCCTGCCCCACCATGCGGGCATAGAGATTGAGGATCAGGTTGAATTCGCGGCGGTCAAAAAAAACCGCGCTCTCGGCGGCGCGGGTATCGGTCGGTCGAGGGTCGGTGGACCGCACGACCATGACGGTATCGGCAGGGACATTCGCGGCCGAACCGGCGGAGAAGACCTCCCCCGCCTCCGGGCGCCGAAATCGCTGCAAGGCAATCACCTCGCTCATGCCGGAACGGACACCTCCCTGACGATGCGCACATCGGTATGTGAATCTTGGGCCCGGCCTGCCGGCCCGTCAAGCCGTGATTGCCGCATGCCACTCTGAAAAACCGGGAAATCCCGGGAGATCTGTTGCCTTAAAGCTCGTTGAGCAGGCTCTGGACGGCATCTTCGTCCATCTGCTGGTCGCCTTTTTCCAGCATATCCCTGCGGCGCTCTTCGCCGGTGTAGTTGGAAATCTTGTGCCGGCGGCGGTCGGGGCCGAAGAAATCGTCGGTGCGCACGAACTGGCGCGGATATTCGATCACCACGGTAATGCGCCGCGCCATGGTCTTGGCCGAGAACGGCTTGACCAGGAATTCGGTGACGCCGACATCGCGCGCCTTCATCACCTTCCACTCTTCCGACTGCGCCGTGACCATGACGATGGGCACGAAGACATTCTTCGACGCGGGATTCTTGCGCACCCATTCGACGAAACCGAGGCCATCCATCTCGCCGTCCATATGCCACTCGGTGAAGATGATGTCGACCACGTTGGTTTCGAGATACGTGATCGCATCCTTGGCATTCATGCATTCAGCGATGCGGTTGACACCGAGTGGTCGCAAAACTTCCTTAATAAGCTGCATGTGGTTGTGGTTGCTGTCGACCACAAGCACCGCGACGTTATTGAGTTTGTATGCCATTGCGCGCGAAGCCCTTCAGCCGACCTCAGTCGAACAGCTCGATACTGCCGGCCTGCGTCTGCACGGCAGTGATCTTCTTGGCTGTTTCGCGCTGGAACACGGTCTTGGCGCTGGCGTCCTCGATCTGCTTGACGCGGGCCACGCCGCTGGACGGAAAATACTGCACCTTGCGCGGCAGGTTGCCGCGCAAGTCGGCGGCGGTGACCTTGAAGCCTTCCGCCTTGAGATAGCGCTCGATGAAGTCGGCATTCTGGTGACCGATGCCGCGCAGGCCGGCCAGCACGTTGGCGCCGCCGAAGATCTTCACTTCCAGCCGTTCGCGGCGACCGCCGGCCGCCAGGATTCCGTTGATCAACTGCTCCATGGAGTAGCTACCGTAGCGCAGGGATGCGGAGAACGGCAAATCGGGATTGGTGTCGCCGCCCTTGTCGGGCAGCAGGAAGTGGTTCATCCCGCCCACGGCAGCCACCGGATCGCGGATGCAGGCGGCGACGCAGGACCCCAGCACGGTCGCCAGCATCTCGCCTTCCCGGGTCGACACGAAGAAGTCGCCCTGGAATACCTGAACGACATTCACCTTCAGCACCGGGTCGTAATACCGGCGGCGCTCGCCCGCAGAGCCGGCGGCGCCGGAATCGGCGTTGGGCGGCCGTCGCAGGATGCCAGAGGTGGTGTTCATTGTCGGATCATCATGGCGGGGGCCCGATCAGGGTTCAAGGCCGCTGGCGTCGTGCAGGATGGCGTCGCCCCAGTCCACCCCTTCGTAAACCGCTCCGGTCAGCCGGGCATTCGACAGGTCGGTATAGATCCGCCGGCCGGTCTTCTCGCCCTTGGCGCTGAGAATTTCGGCGCTGCCGAAGCGGCTGCCGGTCAGACGGCTGTTGCGCAGGTCGGCGCCGGTCAGGTTGCAGCCGGCGAAGGTGGTGCCCATCGCGCCGGCACCCCGCATGTCGCAGCCCGACAGGTCGGCAAACTTGAACACCGCCTGGTCCAGGCGGGCATCGCGCAGGGCGGCCCCGCGCAGCTTGATGCCCGACAGGTCGAGGCCGCGCAGGTCGAAGCCGCTCAGGTCCTGGCCGCGCAGGTTGGCCGGGCGGCCATCGCCGCCTTCCACCCAGCGCTTGTGCTCGGCCAGGGCAGCCTGGATTTCCGCCTCCGTCAGCGGCTTCGGCGCCGCTGCGGCCGGTTCTGCCGCCATGTTGGCCATCACCACATTGGCGCCGAAGGTCTCCACATCGCTCAAATCCACATTATGCAGATGCGCGTCGGTCAGATTGGCGCCCTGCAGCGTGGCGCCAGCCAGGTTGGCGCCGCTCATCTCGGCCCCCACCAGGTTGGCGCCGGCCAGGGTGGCGCCGCCCAGATCGGCGCCGGAAAGGTCAGCGCTGACAAGCTGGCAGTCGGTGAGCGCGGCATCCTGCAGGTTCGCGCCGGCCAGGTTGCTGCCGCTGAAATCCGCGCCCAGGGCGTCGACACCGATCATGGTGGCACCGGAGAAGTTACTGCCGGTGACGTTCTGGCGCAGCAGGCCGACGGCATCGGCCGGGTTCTGGCCGATTTCCAGGCCGCGGCGGAAATTCGCGCCGGTCAGGTTGGCGCCGGCCATGTTGACGTTTTCCAGCACCGCGCCGCGCAGGTCGGCGCGGGTCAGGTCGGCATCCTGCAGATTGGCACCGCTCAGATCGGCTTTGAAGAGGTCGGCCTGGGTCAGGATCGCCTTCGACAGGCTGGTGCCGCGCAGATTGGCATTGCGGAAGCTGGCCCGCCGCAGATCGGCGCCGGTCAGGTCCGCGCCCGCGAGGTCGCGACCCGCGAAATCGGCCGGCTTGCCGGTGGGCATCCCCTTCAGCCAGAGGTGATGGTGATGCAATATCTCTTTGATATCGATGGGGTCCATTAACCAGCCGTCCCGCCGCCCTGCCCTGACGGGTTGTTACCATGCCAGAACCATATTGCCATCCCCCTCATACGCCACGGGGCCGGGCAAATCTCCCTAGAATTTTGGATGGTTATCGAAAAAAAATGCCCACCGAGCAACTGGAAGTCGTACGGATGAGGGCGGGCGAAGCGATCTGTTAACGGAAAGCCCGCTGACTAATGCAAATTATTGGCGCTTGTGAAAGAATTCTTTGATGGGGAAGGCTCCGGCATCGCCGCAGGATAAACAGGGTATGCAGGCAGGCAGCGCCGCGTCCGCGGCCGTGCCGCCGGCCTCGTCGCGCGAACTGCTCGATTTCATCGCCCTGGTCCTGCTGGCCCTCAAGGAAGAGGTCGAGGACCTGCAGAAGGTTCAGAGCGCCAATGCCCAGGCCTTTGCCGACAAGCTGGTGGAACTCGGCCGGCAGCTGCCCGGTTCGCCGGTGATGGGCGAGGTCGTGAGCCTGATGCAGAGCGATGACCTGCGCAGCCAGCGCCAGCAGCATGTGATCAACGCCATACGCTATGTCGAGGACATCATCCGCGACCAGGCCGGCCGCAACTGGGCGCCGCAACTCACCAACCGCGCCGCCGGTTGGGGCGAAGGACTGATCGCCAGCCAGACGCTGGAGCAGGTGCGTGCGCATTTTCAGCATTATCTGCTGGGCAATGGCGACGCTGCGCTGCGCAACACGGCGGCACAGAAGAAAAGCGAAGTAGAGCTGTTCTAGTGTCGCAGCGGATTACAAACGATTCGGTTGCAGCCATGCAGCAGGATGATTACCCTGCGGCTGTTACCCGTGGCGGCTGTCATGCCGCCGCATCAGGAGTGCCGATAGCAAGCATGGCCGATAGCAAGCATGGCTGACCAGGACAGCGCCAATCCGCCCCCGGACAAACCGGCGGGCGCAGCCAAACCGGCGAGCGATGCCCAGTTCGTTACCCCGCCGAATTACCTGAAGATGAAGGTCGGCAGCGGCGGTATCGACAAGGAAGCGCTGAAGGAAGCCGAGATCGCCATCCAGGTGCTCGGCCACAAGATGTATGCGAAATGGGCCGACGACGATCTCGGCCGCATGCGCGCCGCCTTCGACGAGATGAAGCAGACCAGCCTCGACGACCCCGAGGGTGTGAAGCGCATGCTGCGCATCTGCTGGGACATGAAGGGGCTGGGCGGCACCTTCGGTTATCCGCTGGTCACCACCATCACCCATTTCCTTAGCAACTACCTCGAACATTGCCTGAGCGACAGCCAGGCGCGCGTCAGCAGCGCGGTGGTCTCGCCCCATATCGATGCGCTCTATGTCGTGCTGAGCCAGAAGATCAGCGGCGATGGCGGCGCCATCGGCCGCGAATTGGTGGCCGGCCTGGAAAAGGTCGTGCTGAAGACCGGCGCCCGCATCGGCACCTGACCTTACCGGCCGCGCCCCATGGCGCGATTGGGAATCCGGCAGGCGCGGAAAACCGCGATCCTACGCTACAGATTGTGGCCATTTTCAAGATAACCCCGCGATTTAGCGGTTCTTTCTTGACCCCCCGAATCGGCACAGGTAGATTTTAACCGAATCGGCCAAGGCCGATTCGCTGCCTTTCGACGCAACCAATTGGACGGGAACACCCGTGGACCTCGATCAAGGGTTGTTCAATGAACCGGATTCCGGCGTCGAGGATGCTGGCTACAGCCATGCCTCGATCCAGGACGATCCGATCATCGATGTCGATGTCGAGGATATCGACGACTCGGATGCCGGACCGGGCGAACGCCTGCCCCGCATGGCCGACCGGTTCAACACCGAAACCCGTTTTCACGGCCTGTCGCTGGCACAACTTGCGGTTCATTCGCTCTGGATCGTCGATTATTTACGTCAACTTGGCGAGACCGAGATGGCCGATGGCGATCTCGACAGCGTCGGCCGCTGCGCCGACGACCTGGAAAGCGCGATCATGCTGATGTTCCAGCTGGCCGGCGGCACGCGCCAGGAATTGCGCCAGCGCTATCACGAGATCATCCTGGCGATGCGTTCGCGCCAGCACATGACCATCGATATGGGCCGCGCCCAGTAAATCCTGTCGTGTCCGAACCCTCGGACGAAATTGTGGTTTTTTGGTAACCTATCCGGCAATCCCCCTTCCGTCACAGCTAACCCTCAGCTAGGCTTGCCCTCATTAAGGCCCGCTGTCGTTTGGTATGCAGCGGACGGCTCCCGCGTCGCGGGAACCAGGGGGATGGTGGATGGAACCGTTCGCGATCACGAAGTCGGATGATGCGACCCAGCTTGGCCTGGTGGCCAGCATGGACCTGCGCACGGCCGAGCCTCTGCTGCACAGTTTCCACGAGATTATGGCGACCGGCGGGAAGGTTGTAATCGACGCCTCGGCGGTCGAGCGCCTGTCTACCCCCTGCGTCCAGATCCTGCTGTCTGCCGCCCAGCATATGGAGCAGCACGGCATCCCCTTCGTCGTGAAAGCTCCGAGCGACGCTTTCGTGTCCGCCTTCGACGATTTGGGCCTGTTCTCGTTTCTCATGAAATGGCCGGTACAGACATGACCAAGAGAGTGCTCACCGTCGACGATTCGAAGACCATGCTGCAGATGCTGCAGTTCGCCCTCAAGCAGGGCGGCTTCGAAGTCATACAGGGCGAGAACGGCCAGGAAGGCCTGGACCTGCTGGAGGCCAACGACATCGATGTCATCATCACCGACATCAATATGCCCGTGATGGACGGCATCACCTTCATCAAGGAACTGCGCAAGAAGCCCAAGAACAAGGCTACCCCGGTTCTCATTCTCACCACCGAAAGCAGCCAGTCCAAGAAGGAAGAAGGTCGCAGCGCCGGTGCCACCGGCTGGATCGTGAAGCCCTTCGATCCCGGCAAGCTGCTGGAAGTGATCCGCAAGGTCAGCCCGTAAGGGGGCCTGCGGCGACGCGGAGCAGAAGCGGGACGCGCCATGGATGATCTAGCCCAATTCAAACAGACATTCTTCGCCGAGTGCGAGGAACTGCTAGGCGACCTGGAAGGCCATCTGATGGCCCTGCAGGCCGGCGAAGGCGACGTTAACACGCTGAATGCCGTGTTCCGGGCCATCCATTCGATCAAGGGCGGCGCCGGCGCCTTCGGCTTCGACCGCCTGGTGAACTTCGCCCATATCTTCGAGACCGTGCTGGACCTGATGCGCGACGGCCGGCTGGAACCGACGCCGGATTCCGTGCTTCTGGTGCTGCACTGCGCCGATATCCTGTCTGACCTGGTCAAGGCCGCGCAGAACGGCACGGAACTGCCGGCCGAACACGAAAACGAGGGCCGCAAGTCGCTGATCGACCTCGCAGCCAGCGTGGGCGTGAACGCCGACCCGCATGCCGCCGACGACGAACTGGCCGCCCTGGACGCCCAACTGGCGGCCGGCGGGCCCGACGCCTTCGCCGAAGCCGCTGCGCCGGCTGCGGAGGCGCCGGCCGAACAGGCGACGGCGGCGGCCGAACCGGCCAAGGCGCCGCTGCTGAAATATCTGGTGAAATTCACCCCGCGCGACGCGCTGTACCAGCGCGCTAACGAACCGCTGATCCTGATCCGCGAACTGAAGGAACTGGGCGGCTTCCTCGCCAAGGCCGATGCCGAAGCCGTGCCGGCGCTGGACCAGATCCAGCCGGAAGGCGCCTACATCAAGTGGGAATTCGAGATCGAGACCGACAAGGGCGAGCAGGCGATCCGCGACGTCTTCGAGTTCGTGATCGACGACTGCCAGCTTGAGGTCACCTGCCTGAATCCGCCGGCCGCGGCTGCGGAAAAGCCGGCCGAGGCCGCGCCGAAGCCCGAAGCGGTCGCCGCCGCACCGAAACCGGCCGCGCCCGCCGCGCCGAAACCCGAAGCCAAACCCGCCGGCGATGGCGCCGCGGCCACGAAGCCGGCCGCAGCCGCCGCCAAGCCCGAGGGTGCCGCCGGCGGCGAGACCAAGGCGGTGCGCTCGATCCGCGTCGACCTCGACCGCGTCGACAAGCTGGTCAACATGGTTGGCGAGCTGGTGATCACGCACGCCATGATCGCGCAGCAGACCGAGCATCTGCATGCCGACCAGCATCCCGAACTCGCCAATGGCCTGGCCGAGCTTTCGCATCACATCCGCGACCTGCAGGAAAGCGTGATGGCGATGCGCGCCCAGCCGGTGAAAAGCGTGTTCGCCCGCCTGCCGCGCCTGGTGCGCGAACTGGCGATGATGACCAACAAGAAGATCCGCCTCGACATGAGCGGCGAGAACACCGAAATCGACAAGACGGTGATCGAGCAGTTGGGCGATCCGCTCACCCACATGATCCGCAATTCCTGCGACCATGGCATCGAAAGCCCGGACGACCGCGTCGCCGTCGGCAAATCGCCGGAAGGCGTGATCCATGTCTCGGCCGACCAGCGCGGCGGACGCATCGTCATCGAGATCACCGACGACGGCCGCGGCATCAACCGCGACAAGGTGATGAAGAAGGCGATCGAGAAGAAGCTGGTTGCCCCCGATGCCGTGCTGAGCAACGAGGAAATCGACAACCTGATCTTCCTGCCCGGCTTCTCGACGGCGGATACCGTGTCGAACATTTCCGGCCGCGGCGTCGGCATGGACGTGGTGCGGCAGAACATCCAGTCGCTCGGCGGCCGCGTGCATATCCAGTCGCGCCCGGGCCAGGGATCGAGCTTCATCCTCACCCTGCCGCTGACGCTGGCCGTTCTGGATGGCATGGTGCTCAAGGTCGGCATCCAGTCCTACATCCTGCCGCTCGCCAACATCGTGGAAAGCCTGCGGCCGGAGCCGGACCAGATCAACGTGGTGGCCAACCAGAGCGAATTGCTGCGCATCCGCGGCGAATACGTGCCGCTGGTCTACCTCCATCGCATCTTCAAGGTACCGGGCGGCATCGACGACCCGACCAAGGCCCTGGTCATCATCGTCGAGCTGGAAGACAGCTCGAAGATGGGCCTGGTGGTGGACGAGATCATCGGCCAGCAGCAGGTGGTTATCAAAAGCCTGGAAGAGAATTTCGACCCGATCCGCGGCGTCGGCGCCGCCACGATCCTGGGCAACGGCCGCGTCTCGCTCATTCTCGACGTCGCCGGCATCAAACATATCGCCGAGAACGAATCCCAGCAGCGCCCCTCCCCGCAGGCCCGCCTCGCGGCGCCGGCCTTGCAGGCCAGCGCGTAAATACCAGGAGGCACGCAGATGGCATCGGCAGAACGTTCCGACGGCGCAACCGCCACCGACCATGCCGGACGCTCCCTGCGCACGGTTCAGCTCGTATCCTTTACCGTGGGCAACGAGGAATATGGCGTCGACATCATGGCCGTGCGCGAGATCCGCGCCTGGTCGGAGACCACGCCGCTGCCCAACACCCCGGAAGTGGTGCGCGGCGTGATCAACATGCGCGGCGCCATCGTGCCGATCTTCGATCTGCGCGCCCGCTTCGGCATGCCGCGCACCGAGCCGACCAAGTACAACGTGGTGATCATCGTTTCCGTGGCCTCCCGTATCGTCGGCATCCTGGTCGACGCGGTATCGGACATCATCACCATCAACGAGGATGAGATCCGGCCGATGCCGAACATGGAACAGGTCAGCGGCCTGGGCTTCATGGAAGGCCTGATCACGGTCGGCGAACGCATGGTGGGCCTGATCGGACTGGAGCGCATGTTCTCCGGCCGCATGCTGGAAGCGGCCGACAGCGCCGGCGGCAAGATGCTGACCGGCCCGTCCGACTCAACGGGAGCCGCGGCCTGAGCCGACGGAGCACCTATGGCGGTTGACACCAGGACGGCCGACACCCCCAGCGTCGAGGATCGGGAATTCAGCTTCTCGACAGGGGACTACGATTTCCTGCGCTCGATGCTGAAGGAAAGGACCGGCATCGAGCTCGGCCCCACCAAGCACAACATGGTGTATGCCCGCCTGGCCAAGCGTCTGCGCAAGCTGGGCATGAAAACCTTCCGCCAGTATATCGAGTTCATCGGTTCGCCCGAAGGCACCGCCGAACTCGGCACCACGCTGAACGCGCTGACCACGAACCTCACCAAGTTCTTCCGCGAGAACCATCATTTCGAGCACCTCGCCACCACCGCGCTGCAGGAAATCCGCGCCCGCGCCGTCAGCCAGGGCCGTCGCCTGCGCATCTGGTCGGCGGGCTGCTCCTCGGGCGAGGAGCCCTATTCGGCGGCGATCACGCTGCTGCGCGCGATGCCCGACATCAAGCAGTGGGACGCCAAGATCCTGGCCACCGATATCGACACCGAGATGGTGCGCCGCGGCTCCGAGGGCATCTACCCGGCCTCATCGCTGGAAGGCATGGCGCCGGACATCGCCAACAAGTATTTCGAACCCTACGGCGACGACAAGGTGCGCGTCGTGGCCGAAGCGCGCAACCTGATCAGCTTCAAGCACCTGAATCTGATCGGCAACTGGCCCATGAAGGGTCCGTTCGACGTGATCTTCTGCCGCAATGTCGTGATCTATTTCGACAAGGACACGCAACGCGTGCTGTTCGACCGCTATGCCAACCTGCTGGCACCCGGCGGCTTCCTGTATATCGGCCATTCGGAGAACCTGTTCGGCATCACCGAGCGGTTCAAGCTGCTGGGCCGCAACATCCATCGCAAGATCGCCTAAGGCCGGCAGGACCGGGGAGCAATATCGTGGCGGGTAAAAAGATCAAGGTTCTTATCGTCGATGACAGCGCGCTGATCCGTCAGCTGCTGACCGCCGCCCTCACCAGCGACCCGGAAATCGAGGTCGTGGGTGCCGCGCCAGATCCGCTGATCGCCCGCACGATGATCAAGGAACTCAATCCCGATGTCCTGACCCTGGATGTCGAGATGCCGAACATGGACGGCATCTCCTTCCTGGAAAAGATCATGCGCCTGCGGCCGATGCCGGTGGTGATGGTGTCGACCCTGACCCAGAAGGGCGCCTCGATCACCATGCAGGCGCTGGAAATGGGCGCCGTCGATTTCGTGCCCAAGCCGACGCTGGACATCAAGCACGCCCTGGAAGAGATCAAGACCGATCTGATCGCCAAGGTGAAGATGGCCTCCACCGCCCGGGTGGTGGCGCGCAACCGGCCGGTCGACGGCGGTGCGCCCAAGCGCCTGACCCCCGGCCCGGGCTTCAACTCCACCGACATCATCGTCGCCATCGGGTCTTCCACTGGCGGCGTCGAGGCCCTGAAGGAGGTCATCACCGTGATGCCCCCCGACAGCCCGCCGATCCTGATCACCCAGCATATGCCGCCGCGCTTCACCGGCAGCTTCGCCGCCCGCCTCGACTCCCTGTCGGCGGTGACGGTCACCGAGGCCAAGGACAACGTCCGCGTCTTCCCCGGCCACGTCTACATCGCTCCGGGCGACTATCACCTGACGTTGCACCGCTCGGGCGGCCACTACTACACCAAGCTTAACCATGATCCGCCGGTTTCCGGCCATCGTCCGTCGGTTGACGTATTATTCAATTCGGTGGCCGAACATGCCGGCCACAATGCCATCGGCGTGATCCTGACCGGCATGGGCAAGGACGGCGCCACGGGCCTCAAGAAAATGCTGGAGGCCGGCGCCCAGACCATCGGCCAGGACGAATCGACCAGCCTGGTCTACGGCATGCCCAAGGCGGCAAAACTGATGGGGGCGGTGCAAGCCGAAACCGGCATCGGGCATATCGCCCAGGAGATTCTGAACCGGTGCAAACAGCGTTGAGAAACCTTGTCTTTTACGCTAAATACCATGATGTTATCCACACAGTGCGGGTGCAGCCGGGCCAGGAAGGCCGCGGCCCTGTGAGTTGAGGGAAGAGCGAGGGACCCTATGCCTTCGGCAAGCAATCTTCGGGTTTTGATTGTTGACGATCAGATGAGCATGCGCGGCATTGCCCGTTACTGCCTCCAGGAGATCGGCATCAAGAATGTCGTGGAAGCCAAGAGCGGTACCGAAGCTCTGGTCGCGATGAATTCCAACAAGTTCGACCTGATCATTTCCGACTGGAACATGGATGGCATGGATGGGCTGACCCTGCTCAAGACCATCCGCAGCAACCCTCTGACCAAACGCATGCCCTTCATCATGGCAACCGGCCAGCGCGACACCGAACTGGTCAAGACCGCCATTCAGGCCGGCGTCAACAATTACATGGTGAAGCCGTTCAACGCCGCCACGATGAAGCAGAAGATCGAGGCGGTGCTGGGCAAGCTCGGCAGCTGACGCGCCGCGCGCCGGCGATGGCCGCGTCCGCAAAATCGGCTGCCCGCACGCAAGATACCGCGCCGCTCGAACTCGACCGTTATCTTCCCTATCTGATCAACCGCGCCGGCGTTTCGCTGGCCACGCATTTCGGCGGTGTGCTGCGCCGCGCCGGCATCAGCCTGCAGGACTGGCGCGTGCTTGCCGTTTTGCGCGAACGCGACGGCCAGCGTCTGACCGAACTGGCCGCCCATACCAGCATCGAGGTTTCCACGCTGTCGCGTCTGGTTGGCGGCCTGGAGGCGCAGGGCCTGGTTTCGCGCGAACGCGATGCCGAGGATGCCCGCGCCATCGCCATCCGCCTGTCGGCAGCCGGCGCGGCGCTGACCGAGGCGCTGACGCCGGCCGCCGAAACACTGGAACGCACCGCCCTGGCCGGCCTGAGCCCGGCCGAGGCCGAGCAACTCAAGGCGCTGCTACACAAGGTCTATGACAATCTGGCCGCCCTGCCGGGGGACGAACCCGCTCAGGGCGATGGTCCGGCCGAAGGCCGGCGGCGGCGCTGAAGCGGCCTATGCCGCGCCGCTGGCCAGGCCGCGGTTGAAAAAGCCGATGATGTCGGCGGTCACGTCGTCGCGGTTGGTTTCGTTCAGCAATTCATGCCGGGCCTCGGGATAGAACCGGCTCTCCACGCGCGTCATGCCCGCCGCCGCATAGGCGTCCAGCAACTGCTGCAGGCCCTTGCCGCCGCCCGAGACCGGATCGTGCCGGCCGGCGATCACATAGACCGGCAGGCCCTTCGGAATCCGCGCCTGGTTCTCCGGCCGCGCCATCTCGCTTAAAGCATCCAGGAAATCGATCCAGGACTGCACCGTGATCGGAAAGCCGCAGAACGGATCTGCGACGTATTTGTCCACCTCGGCCGCATCGCGCGACAGCCAGTCAAATTCGGTACGCGCCGGCTGGAAGCGTTTGTTGAAGGCGTCGAAGGACAGGCTCTGGATCAGCGGGCTGATGCCGCGCCCGCCGCGATGCAGCCGTTCGATCCGCGCCACCAGCCGGCCCAGGGCCGCGACCGGCGGCGGTTTGCCGCTGGAAGCGCAGAGCACGCAGCCCGCCAGCAGGCCGCCATGCTGGTACAGCATCTGCTGCGCCATGAAGGAACCCATGGAATGCCCGAACAGCAGCAGCGGCTTTCCGGGGTGGCGCTGCTGCGCCAGGGAGCAGGCGGCGGCCAGGTCGGTCACGGCGCGGTTCCAGCCGTCGCGGTCAGCCATGTGCCCCAGTTCGGCGACGCTGCGCGCCGTATGGCCATGGCCGCGATGGTCGAAGGCATAGACGGCGAAGCCGGCGGCGTTCAGCGCGGCGGCAAAGCGGGCATAGCGGGCGGCATGCTCGGCCATGCCATGGGCGATCACCACCACGGCCCGGCACTGGCCGGGATCGGGCGGCAGCCATTCATAGCCCTGCAGCACGAGGCCATCGGCCGGAGAGGTCAGCGTCAGATTCGGTTTCGTCATGCGATGACTTTAACGGCCGATGCCGGCTTTGCCAGTCTTGCATTTTGACAGGCGGACGTTTTCGCCGTCTACTGAGCATCCGCCAGGAAGGAAAGCCCCATGACCGCCCACCCGACCCTGCCCAATTCGATGGCCGCCCGCGACATCGCTCATGTCATGCATCCCTACACCAACCTGGTGAAGCATGAGACGGCCGGCCCGCTGGTGATCGAACGCGGCAAGGGCATCTATGTCTACGACGACCAGGGCCGGGAATATATCGAGGGCATGGCCGGCCTGTGGTGCGCCGGCCTGGGCTTCAGCGAGGCGGCCCTGGTGGACGCCGCCATCGAGCAGATGCGCAAGCTGCCCTATTATCACGGCTTCGGCCACAAGACGACGGCGCCAGTGGTGGAACTGGCCGAGAAGCTGAAGAGCCTGAGCCCCGTGCCGGTGGGCAAGGTGTTCTTCGCCGAGGGCGGCTCGGGCGCCAACGACACCTTCATCAAGCTGGTCTGGTACTACAACAACGCGCTGGGCCGGCCGCAGAAGAAAACCATCCTCTCGCGCGTGAAGGGCTATCACGGCGTCACGGTCGCCACCGCCAGCCTGACCGGTCTGCCGGCGAACCACCGCGACTTCGACCTGCCGATCGCCGGCATCAAGCATGTCGACTGCCCGCATTACTATCGCTTCGCCGAGCCGGGCGAGAGCGAGGCCGATTTCGTCGCCCGCCTGGCCCGCAACCTGGAAAGCTTCATCCAGACCGAAGGCCCCGATACCGTGGCCGCCTTCATCGCCGAGCCGGTGATGGGCGCCGGCGGTGTGGTGCTGCCGCCGGAGGATTATTTCCCCGCCATCCAGGCCGTGCTGAAGAAATACGACATCCTGAGCGCCGCCGACGAAGTGATCTGCGGCTTCGGCCGCACCGGCCGGCTGTGGGGCGCCGAGCGTTTCAACTACAAGCCCGATTTCGTCACCTGCGCCAAGCAGATGTCGAGCGCCTATCTGCCGATCTCGGCGGTGCTGGTGCCCGAGCATGTCTACAGCGCGATCCGCGACAATTCCGGCAAGATCGGCACCTTCGGCCATGGCTTCACCTATGGCGGCCATCCGGTGGCGGCAGCCGTGGCGTTGCGCGCGCTGCAGATTTACGAGGAGCGCGATATCTACGGCCATGTCACCCGCGTCTCACCGCGCTTCCTCGCGCGTCTCAAGCGGCTGGGCGACCACCCGCTGGTGGGCGAGGCGCGCGGCACCGGCCTGATCGGCGCCGCCGAGCTGGTGGCCGACAAGGCGAGCAAGCGCAGCTTCGCGCCGACCGCCGGCGTGGGCGCGGCCTGCATGAACTTCGCCCAGGAGGAAGGCCTGATCATCCGCGCCATGGCCGGCGACGTGATCGGTTTCTGCCCGCCGATGATCATCGACGAAAGCGAGATCGACGCCCTGTTCGACCGCTTCGAGAAAGCGCTGGCACGCACGGAGGCCTGGGTGGCGCAACAGGGATTGCGCGCCGCGGCATAATCCTGCAGGACCGGCCTGTACTATCCTTTTGAACGGCAACCATTCGGTTCGCCACCCGGCCGGATTATGCTAAGACTTTAAAGTTACCGTAACCCGGACCCGACAGTATTCGCCGATGACCGCCGACAACCACGCGCATAACCAGGAAGCCAACGAACTGGTTTCACGCATCGAGCAGCGCGCCATCCAGATCTTCAAGTTCACCGAGGATCCGGGCGAGAAGCGCAACACCGTCTCGGGCTTCCGCAAATTCTCCACGCTGGTCGATGAGTTCCACCAGGCCGCCGAGGTGGCCGAGGGCCGGCTTTCCGTGCTGCGCACCGGGCGGCGCGACGAGCTGCGCCGCTATGTGGCACAGATGCGGGCGAAGATCCTGAAGATGGAGATCGACGTCAAGCAGACCTATCTCGAGAACCTGATCGAGGCCCGCAGCGCCCTGCCCTATGGCGCGCGGGAATTCTTCGCCTCGCGGCTGAAGCGGCTGGAGGAGCTCAGCACCCTGCTGATCGACGGCCCCGAAGCCGACGGCACCGCCGACACCCTGCTGGGCCACATGCGCAAGATGCTGCAGCACCTGATGGACCAGGCGCCGCAGCTGGAAGTCTTCGAGCGCGACCCGGATTGGCGGCCGCCGCAGCGCAGCGCGCCGCCGCCGGTGGTCAAACCCTCAGCCGGCGCCGCGCCCGCGCCCCGGCGTGGCGCCGCCCAGCCGGTCAAGGCCGAGATCAAGCCGATCCGGCTGACCGGCCGCGACGAATGGGGCCGGGTGTTCCTCGACCGCGGTTCGTTCGACCAGATGACCCTGGCCTGCCGCGCCCGCGGCATCACCATGGACCAGGTGGCAAGCAAGCTCGGCATCACCCGCGTGGCCCTGACCCTGATCCTCAACGGCCAGGACCCGATCCAGCGCAACATGCTGGACGTGCTGCACCGGGTGATCAACAACTACAACGCCCATACCGGCGAGATGGGCTAAGCCTGTCTTAACTGGCCGGTTCGATGCGCAGGATGCGGCCATCGGCATTGTCGGTGGCAATGTAGAGATAACCGTCCGGCCCCTCGCGCACATCGCGGATACGCTCCTCCAGCCCGGCCAGCAGACGCTCCTGCTTCACCACGCGCGTACCGTCCAGCACCACGCGCACCAGGAAAAACGAATTGAGCGATCCGACAAACAGGTTGCCGCGCCAGGCCGGAATCCGGCTGCCGCCGTAGAAGGCCATGCCTGAGGGCGCGATCGACGGCGTCCAGTGCAGCAGCGGCTGTTCCATGCCCGGCGCTTCCGAACCGATGCCGATCTTCGCGCCGGAATAATCCACGCCATGCGTGATCACCGGCCAGCCGTAATTGCGGCCCTTCTGCGGGATGTTGATCTCGTCGCCGCCGCGCGCGCCATGTTCGTGCAGCCACACCGCGCCGGTCTGCGGATGGCGGGCCATGCCCTGGATGTTGCGGTGGCCGTAGGACCAGATCTCGGGCCGCGCATCGTTGCGGGCCACAAAGGGATTGTCCGCCGGCACGCTGCCGTCCCTGTTGAGGCGGATCACCTTGCCCAGATGGACATTGAGATTCTGCGCCTCGTCGCGGCGATAGCGTTCGCCGAGGCCCAGCCACAATTTGTCGTCGGGCCCGACCACCACCCGGCTGCCGAAATGCAGGCCGCCGGACAGTTTGGGCTGCTGGCGGAACAGCACCTTCACATCCTCCAGCCGCGTGCCGGCGAAGCGCGCGCTGGCCAAAGCCGTGCCGGCGCCACCATCTCCAGGTTCCGCATAGGTAAAATAGAGCAGGCGGCTGGCGGCGAAATCGGGATCGAGCGTCACATCCAGCAGGCCGCCCTGGCCGCTGGCGAAAACCGGCGGCACATTTTCCAGCGGCGGCGACACGCGGCCATCCTTGCCCACGACGCGCATGCGGCCGGGCCGTTCGGTGACCAGCAGGCGGCCATCGGGCAGGAAGGCCATGGCCCAGGGATTTTCCAGGCCCGAGGCGACGGTGACGACCTTCACGGTCGCCTGCTCGGTGCGGAAGACCGGCGGCGCAGGCTGGGCAACGACCGGCGGCGTCATGGCCGCAGTGAGCGAGAGGCTGACAATGCCGGCAAAGGCGATGCTGCGCATGAGGGCTCCGTCCCGGTATCCGATGTCTCTTAAAACATAGGGACAGGCGCCGGTTTGAACAGGTCGGCGACCATGATGCGGATGGCTGATGGGCGTAGCGCCGACGGGAGTTTCCTGTGTCCGTTCAGGTTCGTTTGCGTCCATTCGGGTCCGTTAGAGTCTCATTTGAATTCGTTCGGGTTCATTTGAGTTCGTTTGGGTCCATTTCGGTTCATTCAGGTCCGTTTTGCCTATCGATGCCCATCCCGGCGTATCGGGGCTTATGGCGACCTATCTGCATCTAACGCCGCCTATCCCCGTGTATCGCTGCTTATCGCGCGCTATCGGCAGGCCCCTTCTCTGCCGCCTGCAGCACCATGGCGAGGCAGCGACGGCTTTCGCCCGCCTGCAGGATCAGGCTGCGGAAATGGCGGCTGGTTTCGAAATGGCGCCACAGCCGGTGTTCGGAAACGCCGATCCCGGCAGCAGCCGCAGCCGGGGCCTGCCCCTCGGCCATCAGGCGGGCAGCCTGTTTCCAGTCGATATACCGCCTTGGCCGGCGGCTGGCCCCGTCCCGCGCCTTCGGCATGGCGGCCTCCGGATTCAATGATCGAATTAGAACATAATAAGTACATATAGGTTAAAAATCAAGATGGGTCTGCCACCGGCACAGCTTGACCATAAGTTTCCATCAAAGTAGAAATTTTCTCATGAGTGAGAAATCGACCGACCCCGACCAGATCGAGGTCCGCATCGCCCAGCGCCTGAAGGCGCGGCGCGAGGCCCTGGACCTGACGCTGGACCAGCTGGCCGAGCGGGCCGGGGTGAGCCGGGCGATGATCTCGCGCATCGAGCGCCGGGAATCGAGCCCCACCGCCGCCGTGCTGGGCCGGCTCTGTGCCGGACTCGACATCACGCTGTCGGGCCTGATGGCGGCCATCGAGGAAAAGAGCCTGGTGCTGCTGGCGCGCGACGCCCAGCCGCGCTGGCGCGATCCGGAAACCGGCTTCGAGCGCCGCGCCGTCACGCCGGCCGGCACCGGCTCGATGGTCGAGATCGTGGAAGGCCGCCTGCCACCCGGCGCGCGCATCGCCTATCCCCTGCCGGCCGATACCTATGACCAGCATATCCTGGGGCAGGAGGGCATCCTGACCTTTGAGAGCGGCGACGAACGTTTCGCCATCGGCCCCGGCGACTGCCTGCATTGCACGCTGGGCCAGCCGCATGCCTTCACCAACGAAACGACTGCCCCCTGCCGCTACCTCGTGATCATCGCCAAGCGCAAGCCATCATGACCCATATCCGCAATGCCACACCCGCCGACGCCGAAGCCATCCGCGCCATCTATAACGATGCCGTGGTGAACACCACCGCCGTGTTCGATTACGAACCGCGCAGCGCCGAGGCGCAGGCGGCATGGCTGACGATGAAAGCCGAGCAGAAGCTGCCGGTGCTGGTGGCGGAAGACAATGGCACCGTGCTGGGTTATGCCAGCTATGGCCAGTTCCGGCCCTGGCCAGCCTTCCAGTTCACGGTGGAGAACGCCATCTATATCGCGCCCAACCGGCGCGGCCAGGGCATCGGCCGCAAACTGCTGGGCGAGCTGATCGCGGTGGCGCGCGGACATGGCCTGCGCAGCATGGTGGCCGGCATCACGGCGGAGAATACGGCCAGCCTGGCGCTGCATGAAAAGCTGGGTTTTGAACGCACCGGCCTGATCCGCGATTCCGGTTGGAAATTCGAACGCTGGCTGGATCTGATTTTCCTGCAGAGGATGCTGCAGGTATGACGCCAGGCATGACCCCCATGATCCGCAAGCTCGATGCCGCCGCAGCAAAGGCCGAGATCGCCGCCCTGGCCGAGGTGCTGAAGGATTGCGTCGATGATGGCGCGGCGGTGAATTTCCTCACACCATTCTCCGAGGCGCAAGCGCGGGCGTTCTGGGAGCGCGCGATTGCCGAGATCGCGGCCGGCAAGGCCGTTTTGCTGGTGGCCGACCATGACGGCCGGCTGGCGGGCACGGTGATGCTGGGCCTGGATACGCCGCCGAACCAGCCGCATCGCGCCGATGTGAAAAAGATGCTGGTGCATCGCCGGGCGCGGCGGCGCGGCCTTGCCCGCGCGCTGCTGCTGGCCATCGAAGCCGAGGCGCGGGGCCTGGGCCGCACGCTGCTGACGCTGGATACGCGCCAGGGCGACAACGCCGAGCCGTTGTATCAGGGCATGGGTTACGTGCTGGTGGGCGTGGTGCCGGGCTATTCGCTGGCCAGCGCCGGCGGACTGGATGCCGCCGCCTTCTATTACAAGCAACTGGACTGAATCCGCTTCACACCCGGATCAGGAAATACCAGGCGAGCAGGAAGGCGACGACGACGCCGGCGATGCCGAAGCCGAGCACATAGCGCATGCGGTGCAGCTCAATCCCGGCACGCGCACGGTTTGTGGGCAGCACCCGTTCCTTGCTTTCGCTTTCGGCGCGTTCTTTCGGGCCGTATTCGGCAGCCATGGGCAGCTCCTTTCCCCGCTGTCGCGGTGGATTCTTCCCTGTCTGCCCCAAACGAAACGGGCGCCGGGTTTGTTCCCCGGCGCCCGGCGTCGCACTTCTTCCAGTTTCCCGTTCCTACAGTTTACTGGCCCGTTCTGGCCCCCCGACCAGCCGGCGCGACGTCGATCCCCTAGCGCTTGTTCATGCGGTTGTTGACCAGGTCGTCCACCACCGACGGATCGGCCAGCGTGCTGGTATCGCCCAGGCTGCCGAACTCGTTCTCGGCGATCTTGCGCAGGATGCGGCGCATGATCTTGCCCGAACGCGTCTTGGGCAGGCCCGGCGCCCACTGGATCAGGTCGGGCGAGGCGATCGGCCCGATCAGGGCGCGTACATGCTGCACCAGTTCCTTGCGCAGGTCCTCGCTCGGATGGATACCGGCCTTGAGCGTGACATAGGCATAGATGCCCTGGCCCTTGATGTCGTGCGGATAACCCACCACGGCGGCCTCGGCCACCATGGCATGGGCCACCAGCGCGCTTTCGACTTCCGCCGTGCCCATGCGGTGACCGGAGACGTTGATCACGTCGTCGACGCGGCCGGTGATCCAGTAATAGCCGTCGGCATCGCGGCGGCAGCCGTCGCCGGTGAAATAGCGGCCGGGGAAGGTGCTGAAATACGTGTCGATGAAACGCTGGTGGTCGCCATAGACCGTGCGCATCATGCCCGGCCAGCTATCGGCGATGCAGAGATTGCCCTCGGTGGCGCCGGGCAGCTCGTTGCCATCGCCATCCACGATGATCGGCTTGACGCCGAAGAAGGGCAGCGTCGCCGAGCCCGGCTTCTGCGCGATGGCGCCGGGCAGCGGCGTGATCAGGATGCCGCCGGTTTCGGTCTGCCACCAGGTGTCGACGATCGGGCAGCGGCCGTCGCCCACCACGCGGTGATACCACAGCCAGGCTTCCGGATTGATCGGCTCGCCCACCGAGCCGAGCAGGCGCAGGCTCGCGCGGCTGGTCTTCTTCACCGGCGCCTCGCCTTCGCGCATCAGCGCGCGGATCGCGGTGGGGGCCGTGTAGAAGATGTTGACCTTGTGCTTGTCGATCACCTGCCAGAAGCGCGAGGCGTCGGGATAGTTCGGCACGCCCTCGAACATCAGCGTGGTGGCGCCGTTGGCCAGCGGGCCGTAGACGATGTAGCTGTGGCCGGTGACCCAGCCCACATCGGCGGTGCACCAGTAGATGTCGCCGTCATGGTAGTCGAAGACATACTGGTGCGTCATCGACGCGAAGACCAGATAGCCGCCGGTGGTGTGCAGCACGCCCTTGGGCTTGCCGGTCGAGCCGGAGGTGTAGAGGATGAAGAGCGGGTCTTCCGCGTTCATCGGCTCGGGCGCGCAGGTGGCCGGCACCTTGGCGGCTTCCTCGTGGTACCAGACGTCGCGGCCGGCGGTCATGTCGATCTTGCCGCCGGTATGCTTCACCACCAGCACGGTCTTCACGCCGGGGCAGGATTTCAGCGCCGCGTCGGTGTTGGCCTTCAGCGGCACGCCGCGGCCGCCGCGCAGGCCCTCGTCGGCGGTGATCACGAACTGGCTGTCGCAATCCTGGATGCGGTTGGCGAGGCTGTCGGGCGAAAAGCCGCCGAACACGATGGAATGGATGGCGCCGATGCGGGCGCAGGCCAGCATGGCATAGGCGGCGGCCGGGATCATCGGCAGGTAGATGGTGACGCGGTCGCCCTTCTTCACGCCGCGCGCCTTCATCACATTGGCCATGCGGCAGACTTCGTCGTGCAGCTGCTGGTAGGTGATGTTTTCCGACTTCGACGGATCGTCGCCTTCCCAGATGATCGCGGTCTGGTTGGCGCGCTTGGGCAGGTGGCGGTCGATGCAGTTGGCCGAAACGTTCAGCTCGCCGTCATGGAACCAGCGGATATGCAGGTCCTTGCGGTCGAAGGAGACGTCTTTCACCTTGGTGAAGGGCTTGATCCAGTCGACGCGCTTGCCGTGCTCGGCCCAGAAGCCTTCCGGGTCCTGCACCGAACGCTCGTACATGGCCTTGTATTTCGCGGCATCCACCCAGGCCCGCTTCGCCCAGTCGTCCGAAACCGGAAACAGCTCGTTGTCGGCCATGATCGGCTCTCCCTTCCCTTTTTAAATGCGCGGCCCGTCCGCCGGGGCTTTCCCGGTCCTGCATGGCCAACAGCGTTCCCTCGCGGCGCGACATTGACGTCGCGGCCGCCTGCATGATCAGGGCAATGATGCCCGGAAAGGCCGGCCGGCGACAAGCGCCCAGCCTTTCGACCAAAGCATAGGCTGGACGACCAAAGCATAGCCCGGAAAGGGGAAATTCAGGACTCGATAGCGGCGGCGGGGTCTTCCGTGGCCGGCGTGCCCGCGATGGCCGCCGCCAGCCCGGCCATCAGGGCGGGATACTCGGCCTGCAGGCCGGCGATCATCTCGTCCTGCGCCTGGCGCCACAACGCGATGCCGGCGCGGTAGGCGGCGCGGCCCTCGCGCGTCGCCCGCACCGCCTTGGCCCGACCATGCGGCCCGGCCTCCACCACCAGCAGGCCCGCGGCCACCAGCGGCGCGATGTTGCGCGACAGCGTCGTGCGGTCGAGATCCAGCGCTTTGGCCAGTTCGGTGATGCTGGCCGGGCGGCCATTCTGCTTCTCAAACGCCGCCGCCATGCCGACCAGGCTGTGCTGCGGCAGGCCGAGGCCGATCTTGGCCAGATGGCGGGTGTAATGCTCGCTGGCCCGACGGGCGGCCGAGCGCAGCAGGAAGCAGATGCAATCCTCGCGGCCATCGGGTGCCGGCCGGGGATAGATCGGCTCGGGGGATATGGCCCCGGCGGAGGGGGAAATCGGCCGGGGGTCGACAGCATCGCTCATATCGTGTATATACACGATACAGACCGCCCGGACAAGCCATCCTCCCGGCCGGTCCTTCCAGGCCTCCCCAGGCTTCGACAAAACCGCATTCCAGGAGAAACGCCCGATGTCGGCAGAACCGGTCACCAGAAGCCCCGTTTACGGCGTGCTGCCCATCGAAAAGCTGCGCGAGATGGCGGGCATCGAGCTGTTCAAGGGCATGATGGCGGGCGAGCTGCCCGGCGCGCCGATTGCCGAGGTGATGAACATGTGGATCCACGAGGCCGAGCCGGGCCGCGTGGTGTTTGCCGGCAAGCCGGAGCGGCAGCATTACAATCCCATCGGCAGCGTGCATGGCGGCTATGCCGGCACGATGCTGGACAGCTGCATGTCCTGCGCGGTGCAGTCGCTGCTGCCCAAGGGCATGGGCTACACCACGCTGGAATACAAGGTGAGCCTGGTGCGCGGCATCAGCGACCAGACCGGCGTGGTCTATGCCGAGGGCAAGGCGATCCAGGTGGGCAGCCGCGTGGGCACGGCGGAAGGCCGCATCACGGATTCGAACGGCAAGATCCTGGCCACCGGCACCACCACCTGCCTGGTGTTTCCGATCTAGTGCGAACACTTCGATCCGGGCCGTAGCATCCGACATGGACGCTGCAGCGCGCGCTGCCTAGAGTGCGGCCATGAGCGGCAATGATCCCCATGTGGCGAAGATCGCGGCCCTGATCGGCGATCCGGCGCGGGCCAATATCCTGCGGGCCCTGATGGATGGCCGCGCGCGCACGGCCAAGGAGCTGGCCCATATCGCCGGCGTCTCGGCCCAGACCGCCAGCGGCCATCTGGCCCGACTGGAGAAGGGTGGCCTCGTCACGGTCCAGCGGCAGGGCCGCCACGCCTATTTCGCTCTGTCGGGC
>JBKBJT010000022.1:0-53630 GCA_046294345.1 Ferrovibrio sp. | reverse complement strand
CCACACCTTCGGCGGCAACCACAATTTCAACATGGTGCTGCGCCATGGCGGCACGCTGCATATCGACGAGGGCAAGCCGGCGCCGGGCCTGGTGGACAAGACCATCGCCAACCTGCGCGAGGTGTCGCCCAGCGTCTATTTCAACGTGCCGGCCGGCTATGCCATGCTGCTGCCGTATCTGGAACGCGACGAGGAGCTCTGCCGCCGCTTCTTCGGCGAGCTGCGCCTGATCTTCTATGCCGGTGCAGCCCTGCCGCCAGATCTGTGGGCGCGGCTGGAGACGCTGTCGATCCGCACCCTGGGCAAACGCGTGACCATGACCTCGAGCTGGGGTTCGACCGAAACCGCGCCGATGGTGACGGCGGCGCATTTCCCCATCGAACGGGCCGGCGTGATCGGCGTGCCGGTGCCGGGCGTGCAGCTGAAATTCACGCCCTCGGGCGGCAAGCTGGAAGTGCGCGTGAAAGGCCCGAACGTGACGCCGGGTTATCTGGGCGATCCGGAGAAGACCGCGCAGGCCTTCGACGAGGACGGTTTCTACTGCATCGGCGATGCCGCGAAGCTGGTCGACCCTGACGACCTCAACCGCGGCGTGGTGTTCGACGGCCGCATCGCCGAGGATTTCAAGCTGACCACCGGCACCTGGGTGCATGTGGGCGGCGTGCGCGTGGCGGCTATCGCCGCCTGCTCGCCGCTGCTGCAGGATGCCGTGGTGACCGGCCCCGACAAGCCCTATGTCGGCCTGCTGGCCTGGCCGACGGCGGCGGCGAAGGAGATGGCGCCGGACGAGCTGCGCCGCCAGATCGCCGACAAGCTGCGCGCGCATAACAAGTCGCAGGGCGGTTCCTCGCTGAAGGTGCAACGTGTGCTGCTGCTGAACGATCCGCCCTCGATCGATGCCAACGAGATCACCGACAAGGGCTATATCAACCAGCGCGCCGTGCTGGAGCGCCGTCACGCGGATGTGAACCGGCTGTATGCCGATCCGTCCGACGCCGACGTGATCACCGTCACCGACAGTTAGGATCGTTCTCCCTATTCTGCGCCCACTGCCGATTCCGGCGGGACCATATTCGTCCCGTCGCCTGCGGCGCAGAAATTCTTGGAGAGACGCTCATGACGCGCCGCCTGATCGCCACCCTGGCGTTCGGCCTCACACTGGCTGCCGGCTTCGCGCTCGGTTCGATCGGCCGCCAGCATGCGCCCACGCCACCGGTTGCCGACACCGACATCCCGACGATTCCGCCCACGGCCGCGATCATCGTGCCGCTGCAGGCCGACGACCACAGCCGCGCCGAGAGCAACCTGTTCCCCGCGCCGCAGACCCTGCTGCAGATGGCGGAATCGCTGGGCCTGAACGAAGACCAGCGTCAGCAGATCCGCCAGCTCCAGCTCGCGCTGGAAGCCGAGACCATGGTTCTGGCCCGCCGTATCCTGGCCGAGGAGCGCCGGCTGGAACGCGCCTTCGCCGAAGGCAACATCGATGCCGGCCGGCTGGATGGCCAGACCGCGCGGATCGCCAACCTGCAGGGCCGCCTGCGCGCGACGCGCCTGCGCGGCCACCTGGCCGCCCGCGATGCCCTGACAGCGGAACAGCTGCTGCGTTTCGCCGACCAGCATGGCGTGGCCCCTGCGCCTGCCAGCGCCCGCGACGATCTGGCGCGCGACGACCTGGATCGCTGACGTATTCCGTCATTCTGCTGCCGCAATTTCGGGATTAAGCTGGCCGCCTGACTTCAGGAGGCCCGCATGCCGCGCCGCATCAGCCGCGCCGAATACATCGCCGATGCCGTGGTTCATCTGATCGGCCTGGCCTTCGCCGTGGGCGCCTGCGCCACGCTGGTAGTGATGATCCTGCTCGACCCTGTCCTGCCGCGCGCGGTCAGCCTGGCATTGTATGGCTTCGGGCTGGCCGCCATGCTGGGCTGTTCGGCGCTGTACAACATGACCACCCATGCGGGGCTGAAGGCGCGCTTCCGTCGACTGGACCATGCCGCCATCTTCGTGATGATCGCCGGCACCTACACGCCCTTTGCCCTGATGGTGATCGGCGGCCTCTGGGGCATTGGCCTGCTGGCCTTCGTGTGGAGCATCGCGCTGGCCGGCGTGGCCGTGAAGCTGTTCTTCCCCCTGCGCTTCGAGCGCGTGTCGGTGGCCACCTACCTGCTGCTGGGCTGGACCGTGCTGGCCGCCTTCCAGCCCCTGCTGGACGGCGCATCGCTGGCCGCGCTGGTCCTGCTGCTGGTGGGCGGTGGGCTCTACAGCATCGGCGTGCTGTTCCATCTGTGGGAGCGCCTGCCGTTCCAGAACGCGATCTGGCATGTTTTTGTGCTGGCGGCCGCCGCCTGCCATTACGCCGCCATCCTGATCGACGTGGCGATCGCCTGAAGCCGTCGCCTACGCCGCGCCGCGCGCCAGATACCCCGGATTGCGGAATCCCGGCTTGCCATAGAGCAGGCGCTCGCCCTGCCAGGTGACCACCGCGCCGCCGGCTGCTTCCAGTACCGCCTGTCCTGCCGCCGTATCCCATTCCGAGATCGAGGCGAAACGCGGATAGAGATCGGCGGCACCCTCGGCGATGCGGCAGAATTTCAGCGACGAACCCACCGTCTGCCGCGTCGCATCAGGCTGCTGTGCCAGCCAGCCCGCAACCTCGCGGTCGATGTGATTGCGGCTGACCAGCACATGCGCGCCGCGCGAGGGCACCAGTCGCGCGCGGATCGCGGTACCCCTGTCGCCCTCATATCGCCAGGCCCCGCCGCCATGCCCGAGCCAGGCCAGACCAAGCGCCGGCGCGGCCACCACGCCCAGCACCGGCACGCCATGATCGATCAGCGCAATGTTCACCGTGAACTCACCGTTGCGGTCGACGAATTCGCGCGTGCCGTCCAGCGGATCGACCAGCCAGAAGCTTTTGCCCGCGATGTCCGGCGTCTCGCCGCGCGCCGCCTGTTCCTCGGCCACCACGGGAATATCGGGCGTGAGGGTTTTCAGACCGGCGAGGATGATCGCCTCGGCCTGTTCGTCGGCATCGGTGACCGGGCTGGCATCCTGCTTGGCGCGCTGTTCGAAGGGCGTCGCATAAACGGCCATGACGGCGGCCTCGGCCTGGCGGGCCAGGGCGAGGATTGCCGGGGCAAGTTGTGCGATATCGGCCGGCATCAGTCTTCCGGAGCATCCACGGGGCGCAGCATCACCTGGTCGGTATTGATCAGGCGCTTGCCGGCATGCAGGAAATTCACCGTCACGCGGTTGCCGATGGCGGACTGCACCTGGCCCGCCCCCCATTCGGGTTCCAATGGGTTCTCCACCCAGTCGCCGGGCGCAAAAGGGGCCAGCATGAATACTCGCTTGCGGTTGATTGCCTGCGGCAGACATCTTAGACAGGACGGAGTCCCACCGCCACCGCCCGCCGCCGGAGAATTCAGCCATGGCCACCACCGAAACGCTCGACCTGGTCGCGCTGATCTGTTCGCGGCTGTGCCACGATCTGGCGGGCAGCATCGGTGCCGTGAATAACGGTGTCGAACTGCTGGCCGAGGAAACCGATCCGGGCATGCGCGAGGAAGCCATCGGCCTGATCGCGCAATCGGCCAACGATGCGGCACGCCGGCTGGCCTTTTTCCGGCTGGCGCTGGGTGCCTCGGGCGGTGTGCAGGATCCGATGGCGCTGGGCGAGATCAGCCGGGTGGCGCAAAGCTATTTCGCCGGTGGCCGGCTGAGCCTTGTCCTGCCGCAGGAGACTGTCGATCTGCCCAAACCGCTGGGCAAGGCCCTGCTGCTGGGCCTCGCGCTGGCCGGTCAGGCCCTGCCGCGCGGCGGCACGCTGACGCTTCGCCGCATCAATGATGGCTGGGCGATCCGCGCCGAAGGCGGCATGCTGCGCTGGCAGGACGGCGTGGCCGCCGCCTTCGCCGGCGAGGCCGACTGGCCGCAGGAACCCGCGCCAGCCATGGCGCGCTATGCTCGCCTGCTGGCCATTGCCAGCGACCTGAGCGTGGCAGCGGAAGCGAATGAAACAACGCTGATCCTGAGCTTCGCGCCCTGAGCTTCGCGTCATGACGCTGTTCTTCCACTGTCAGAAGCAGCCCGCCACCGCCAGCCGCGGTATGGTGGTGAGCAACCATCCGCTGGCTTCGGCGGCGGGTACCGAGATGCTGGCGGCCGGCGGCAATGCGGTGGATGCCGTCATCGCCGCGCTGTTCACGCTGACCGTGGTCGAACCGATGATGGTTGGCATCTTCGGCGGCGGCATGGCGCATCTGCGTCTGCCCGATGGTCGTCATACCGTGATCGACGGCCTGAGCAGCGCGCCGCTGGCCAGCCATGCCGAATGCTATCGCCCGGTGAGCAACACGCCCGGGCCGGATTACCTGGAAACCGAAGGCCGCGAGAATGCGGTGGGCGCGAAGGCCGTGGCTTCGCCCGGCAACCTGAAGGCCTGGTGCGAAACGCTGCAGCGCTTCGGCCGACTGCCGTTGCATGATGTGATCCAGCCGGCCATCCGCCATGCCGAACGCGGCTTCACCGTCACGCCCTATCTGGCCGAATGCGTGGCCGAATGCGAAGCCGATCTGGCGCGCGATCCGGCCATCAGTCGGCTGTATCTGCCTGACGGCACACCGATCAGGGCCGGCGCGAGACTGGTGCAGGACGACTATGCCGAAACGCTGAAGCTGATCGCGCGCGAAGGGGCGGAAGCCCTGTATGGCGGGCCGCTGGGCGATGCCATCGTGGCGGCGATGCGCGATGCCGGCGGTTGGCTGACCCGCGACGATCTTCTGGCCTATCGCACTGTCGAACGCGCGCCGGTGCGCGGCACCTATCGCGGGTTCGAGATCGTCGGTCCACCGCCGCCCTCGTCAGGCGGCGTGCATGTGATCCAGATGCTCAACATCCTGGAAGGCTATGATATCGGCGCGCTGGGCTTCGGTTCGCCAGAGGCGCTGCATCTGCTGGCCGAGGCGCTGAAGATCGCCTTCGCCGACCGCGCCGCCGCCACCGCCGATCCGGCCTTCGTCAACGTGCCGGTGGAAAAGCTGATCTCAAAAACCTATGCCGCCGAGCGGCGCGCGAAGATCGACCAGCACAGGGCGCAAAGCTGGAGCGCGGGCGTGGCCGCCGGCGAGTCGGCCAACACCACCCATGTGACGGTGGCCGATGCCGATGGCCATGTGGTGACCAGCACTCAGACCATCAACAGCCTGTTCGGTGCGCGCTTCATCCTGCCCGGCACTGGCGTGATCCCGAACAACTACATGTACCTGTTCGATCCGCATCCGGGCAAAGCGCTGTCGGTGGCGCCCGGCAAGCGCATCACCACCTCGCAGGCACCGCTGATGGCCCTGCGCGACGGCAAGCCGGTCTACGCGCTGGGCCTGCCCGGCGGATTGCGCATCTTCGGTTCGGCCATGCAGGCACTGGTGAACCTGATCGACCATGGCATGACATTGCAGCAGGCGGTGGAAGCGCCGCGCCTGTGGACCCAGGGCCAGATGGTGGAACTGGAAGACGGTTTCCCTCAGGCTACACGGGATGCGCTGGCCGGTTTCGGTCACGACATCCTGCCTGTGCCGCATGTGGGCGGCGGCATGAACGCGATCCGTTTCCTGCCCGAGAGCGCGGGCGGCGGCCTGGAGGGTGCGGCCTGCTGGCGCGCCGACGGCACACCGATCGGCATCGCGGGCGGCCTGGCCCGCACCGGCGTGCGCTTCTGGCCCGACGCACCCAGACGCTGAAAACACGCCACCCCGAATCTCCGGTCGTCGTCATTGACCGGACCCGGAGCAATCTCCTAGCATCCGCCACGACGGTGCCCATTCGGGCCTAACAGGGAACGCGGTGCGGGCGAGTTTCGCCTTATGCCGTGGCTGCCCCCGCAACTGTAAGCGGCGAGTTTTCCGTCGTCATGGCCACTGGCGCGTCTCGCACCGGGAAGGCCGACGGAACGCGACGACCCGCAAGCCAGGAGACCTGCCGTCAGCCGTGGTCATACGCGGGCACGTCGGACGGGGTGATTCCGATGGATGTTTCGGCCGGGCGACCAGCCCCGGCCTGACATGCGCCTGCGGTGACGTGCCACTGCGTTGCCGCGAGACCCGCCATGACGACGATTCTGCCTATCCGCCCCTCCTGAGACCGGCGCTGTTTGCTGCCTAAGCATTGTTATATTATAACATTACGGGCATAAATTGCGACCAAGACTGAATTGCATAAGAAGACCTGAGGGGAAAATGAAACAATCTCAAATCTTTAACCGGCCCGGCCTGCTCGGCCTGGCCTTCATCGCCCTGCCCGGCCTGGTCCTGCCTGGCATGACCATGGCGCAGACCGCACCCGGCGATGCCGTCAACCTGCCGCCGCTCACCGTGCAGGGTGCCGTGCCGGCCGACGAAAGCGAGGGCTATCGCGCGCCGCGCAGTTCCAGCGCCACCAAGACCGACACGCCGCTGATCGATGTGCCGCAGACCGTGGTGGCGATGCCCAAACAGCTGCTGGAAGACACCGGCGCGACCAATGTGGAAAAGGCGCTGGATTATGTGGGCGGCATTTCCAAGGGCAACAATTTCGGCGGCCTCAATCTCTATGAGATGAATCTGCGTGGCCTGAAGACCACCAATTCGGCCAAGAACGGTTTCACCACCGGCCGGCGTTACGACGCCACCTCCGACGCCGCCAATATCGAGCAGGTGGATGTGCTGCTCGGCCCCTCGGCCTCGCTTTACGGTCGCGGCGATCCCGGTGGTTTCGTCAACATCGTGACCAAGAAGCCGCTGACGGAAAACTTCACCATCCTGCAGGGCAGCATCGGCAGCTATGGCCTGTATCGCGGCACGATGGATGCCAACGCGATCCTGAGCGAGGACAAATCGCTGCTGGGCCGCGCCAATCTGGCCGTGGAGAGCCGCGACAGCTTCCGCGATCATGTCGATTCCGAGCGGCAGTTCTTCGCTCCCGTCCTGACCTGGCAGCCCAACGGCAACAACCGCCTGACCATCGAGGCCGAGGCGATCAACGACGAACGTGTGCTCGACCGTGGCGTGGTGGCGGTGAACGGCCGGCTGGGCGTGATTCCGATCAGCCGCTTCCTGGGCGAACCGAGCGACGGCAGGATCGAGAACCGGAACTACATGGCCTCGGCCCGGCTGGAACATGACGTCAGCGACGACTGGACCTTGCGCGCGGCCATGCAGGCGAAGAACGGTTCGATGTATGGCTATGCCACCGAACCAAACAGCCTGAATGCCGCAACCGGCGTGCTGACCCGCCGCCGGGCCCTGCGCGATTATAGCTGGCACAGCGCCACCACGCAGTTCGAGGCCGTGGGCAACCTGGAAACCGGCGACATCGGCCATACCCTGCTGGCCGGCCTGGAATACGAACGCGCGACATCGAGCGAGCTGTTCAGCCGCGCCAACGTGAATGCGATCAACATCTACAATCCGGTCTACAGCCCGAGTTCGGCGACCCTGAACCCGGTCAGCGACCTGAAGGACACATCGGATAATTACGCGCTGTATCTGCAGGACCAGATCAGCCTGACCGAAAAACTGGAAGCGCAGATCGGCTTCCGCGCCGACTGGTACGAGCAGGATTTCGCCAACCGGGTCAGCGGCAAGAGTGTGCCGCAATCGCGCCAGGGCTTCAGCCCGCGCGCCGGCCTGACCTACAAAGTCGTACCCGATGTGGCGCTGTATACCAGCGTGGCGAAATCCTTCCGGCCGGTGATGGATTCCCATACCGGCTTCTATACCGCGGCCGGCGACCAGCCGTTCGAGCCGGAAACCGGCCTGGGCTACGAGGCGGGCGTGAAGACCGAACTGCTGGACAAAAGGCTCAGCGCCACGGCATCGGTGTTCCACCTGACCAAGAAGAACGTGCTGGCCAGCCATCCGACGATTGCGGATACCTATGTTCAGACTGGCGAGGTGCGCAGCAAGGGCTTCGACCTGAACCTGACCGCCAATCTGCTGCCGGAATGGCGGGTGGTTGCCGGATACGCCTATATCGATGCCGAGGTGACCAAGGACACCACCATCGCGGTGGGCACGCGGCTGCAGAACATCCCGATGCACAGCTTCGGCCTGTGGAGCGTGTATGAATTCCTGCATGGCCCGATGAAGGGCTTCGGTTTCGGCGGCGGCGTCAATGCCGTGGACGATCGCGCCGGCAGCAGCAGCAACGACGGCTTCCTGATGCCAGGCTATGCCAAAGTGGATCTGCTGGGCTTCTACCGGATCACCGAGGCGGCGAAGTTGTCGCTCAACATCACCAACCTGTTCGACACCGAATATTACGAACGCGCGCTGGGCCCGCTCCGCGTGGTGCCGGGCGAGCCGCTCAGTGCCATGGCCTCGCTGTCGATCAAGTTCTGATTATCCCATGCCTCATCCAATGAAAGGACAGATGATGATGAAACGTTTCCTGCTGGCTGCCGGCCTGCTGGTCTTTGGCCTCGCGCAGCCCGCTGCCGCCCATTCGGTGTGGATCGAACCCGACAAGGCCGGAAAGCTGGTGATCAACAATGGCGATCCGGGCGACCTGGATGTCTACGATCCGGCCCGTGTCACCAAGGCCTGGGCCTTCGATGCCGCCGGCAAGCTGGTGCCGGCCGAAGTCGAGCGCATGACGGAATCGGCAGCCGTGAAGCCGGCCGGCAATGCCGCGCTGGTGGCGGCCTTGTTCGACAACAAATACTGGGCCAAGGGCCAGGACGGCAAATGGAACAACGGCCCGAAGGGCACCGTGGCCAATCCCACCATCGCGGGCCCCTCGTTCAAGATGCCCAAGACCTATCTGGCACCGGTGGCGACCTTCGCCACGCCGCTGGGCCTTGACCTTGAGATCGTGCCGCAGGCCGATCCGGCCACGCTGAAGTCCGGCGATACGCTCACCGTGCTTGTGCTGCTGAAGGGCCAGCCGCTGGCCGATGCGAGCCTGGTGGCCGATATCTTCCTCGGCCACGATGCCAAGGCCGAGAAGATCAAGACCGGCAGGGATGGCAAGGCCGCCGTGACCGTGCCGAAGCGCGGCTTTGCCGGCCTGGAGGTGAGCCATTTCGCCAAGGATGCCGGCAGCGAGGTGGAAGGTACTTTCTATAACGCCTCGCTGGTCTTCAAGGTGAAGCAGTAAGATGGCAGGCGGCGGGGTTGTCCCGCCGCCTTTCCTTTCAGTCCCGTCCGGCCTCGACCAGCTTGTCGGCCAGCAGCACGGGATTGGTGAAGATCGCCTCGTGGCTGCCCGGCATCTGCACGAGGCGATACAGCCCCAGCCGGCTCGACATGCGCGGATGCCAGCCGAATTCCGGACCCGGCGGCAGCGCGATGTCTTCGGTGCAGTTCAGATAGCTTTTCGGAATCTGCAGCGAAAAGAAGCTTTTCAGCGGCACCTTGTCGGTATGGCTGCGTCGCGGCGTGGGCGAGAGCATATCGTAGGCTTTCTTGGCCAGCGCCTCGTCGGCATCGCCGATAAAGGCATCGCGCCAGATCGGCCAGGGCAGCATCACGCCGCCATCGGGCTGCTCGATCTGGTCGAACAGCGCCTTGTAATGCGGCGGCGCGTTGTCTTCCAGGCATTCGCCATCGTTCAGCACGAAGGCGTTCCAGAAGACCAGGCGCCGGATGCGGTCGCTGAGCTGTTCGGCCGCCGGCTGGATCACCGTGCCGCCGAAACTGTGGCCCACCAGGATGAAATCCTTCAGGTCGTTGCGCCGAATGTAGTCGACCAGCGAGGCAACGCAATCGGCATGGCTGACACCCTTGCTGGCGTCCCTGGCATGGCCGGCCAGCGTGGGCGCATGGGCCTTGTGGCCCTGCTGTTCAAGCCGCGCGATCACCGGCGCCCAGGCCTGGTTGTCATGCCAGGAACCATGCACCAGAACGAATGTGTAGCCCATCTCGGCCTCCGCTTTTTTTGGTTTGCGATGGCCGATATAACCCGCGCGCCGGCCGGCAGCGCGGCGGGCAGCGCAGGAAATCGCGGCTATGCGTGCAGGCTATGCGTGCAGGCGGTGGCGCCAGGCGGCCGGCGCCAGGCCGAAACGCTGGCGGAAACGGCGGGCGAAATGGCTGGGGTCGGCAAAGCCGCTGCGCCAGGCGACCTCGGCAATGCTCAACGATTGCCGGCGCGGATCTTCCAGCAGCGCGCGGGCCTGGGCGAGGCGCTCCTCCAGGAGGGCCGCGCCGAAACTGGTCCCGGCGCTGGCAAACAGCAGATGCAGATAGCGTTTCGAAATACCGTGTTCGGCCGCGAACCGCGCCGGATCGATCTCCGCATCGCGACTGCGCTCGCGCAGGCCAAGACGCAACCGGCGCAGCAGGGCCTGCTGGTGCGTGCTGAGGCTGTCTTCCGCCTGCGGTCCCGCCGCCAGGGTGAGCAGGGCCGCAAGGTGATCGGCCAGCAGGCCGGCGGGCAGCGCCAGATCGGGCAATGTCTGCGGCATCAGGTTGCCCAGCGCGGAATTCAGCGTGCCGCCCCAGCCCGAGGCGGCGGCGAAGGCGCGTGCGGTCAGCGCTTCGGGCATGGCGATATGCCGGCGCAGCCAGGCCTGCGGAATCTGCACCGACAGGCAGTCGACGCCGTCGGGAAAGGCGAAGCGATAGGGCATGCGGCTGTCGACCAGCACGCTGTCGCCCGGCCGTGTCAGGGCAATGCGGCCGTCCTGCTCCACTTCCAGCCGGCCGGCACGCACATGCAGCAGATAGAAATTGTCCTGCCGGCTGCGCGCGATGGCCTGCCGCGTGCGCCAGACCTGCTGGTCGCTGGCCTGCACGAAATTGAGGTCGACGGGGCCGAAGGGATGCTGGGTCAGGCAGCCAGTGAAATCGCGGCGCATGCTGCTGTCGGCCTTCATTTCCAGGAAGGCCTCGCAGATGGCCTCGACCCAGTAGCTCAGGCCCTCGCCCGGCCGGGCCGTCTCGGTCGACCAGTGGCGCGTCTGCATCTGCATCGCCTCCCCCCGTGTTTCTTCCCGTGCCTCTTCCATGGGGGATTAGGTCGCGAAAGCAGCGTATGGGCAACAAAAAAGCCGGCCTTCAGGGCCGGCTTTTTCATTCCGCATGCGAAATCGGTTTACCGCGCGCCAGCCGCCCGCTTGGCGCCGGCGGCCACCGGCTCGACCTGGTCGCGCAGCACATAGCCGCGACCCCAGACGGTCTCGATATAGTTATCGCCGCCGGTGGCGGACGCGATCTTCTTGCGCAGCTTGCAGATGAACACGTCGATGATCTTCAGTTCCGGCTCGTCCATGCCGCCATAGAGATGATTGAGGAACATCTCCTTGGTCAGCGTCGTGCCCTTGCGGAGCGAAAGCAGTTCCAGCATGGCGTATTCCTTGCCGGTGAGATGCAGGCGGCCGCCCTCGACCTCGACCGACTTGGCGTCGAGATTCACGGTCAGCTTGCCGGTCTGGATCACCGACTGGGAATGACCCTTGGCGCGCCGCACGATGGCGTTGATGCGGGCGACCAGTTCGTCCTTGTTGAAGGGTTTGGTGATGTAATCGTCGGCACCGAAACCCAGGCCCTTCACCTTCTTGTCGGCTTCGCCCATGCCGGAAAGGATCAGGATCGGCGTGTTGACCTTGGCCGCCCGCAGCTTTTTCAGCACGTCATAGCCGTGCATGTCGGGCAGGTTCAGGTCGAGCACGATAATGTCGTAGTCATACAGCTTGCCGAGATCCAGGCCTTCTTCGCCGAACTCGGTCTTGTAGACATTGAAGCCCTCGGCGCCGAGCATCAGTTCGATGCTCTTGGCCATCGCGGCGTCGTCTTCGATCAGCAGCACCCGCATGGCACCCCCACGCTTTTCTCGGGTCCGGCCCCACCGGCCGGCACCAGGTTTGGCGTTTTTCCGCCCCGATTCGAAATAGTTTACCATTGTTAACGATTAAAGTTAACGGATTTGTCCACAGGCGCCGGGCCGAGGAAATACAGCGCCTGACCGGGCTTGAAAATCAGGCTAAACTGCCAAAATACAAGGGGTATCGACCCAGCCGGAAATTGGAAGCTTTACCGGCGGTTAAGGCCGCAGCCGTTAGTCTGCCGGCTCCGTATTCCCGCAAAGGCGCGCCATGCACAGCCTGCTGATGGATCTCGAGCGTATCAAGGATGTGAGTTTCACCGGCCGGGTCACCTCGATCCAGGGCCTGCTGGTGGAAGTGGCCGGCGTGGAGCGGCACCTTTCCATTGGCTCGCGGGTGCATGTACAGGCGCGCGACCATCGCGATGTGGAATGCGAGGTGGTCGGCTTCCGCCAGAACCGCGCCCTGCTGATGCCCTATGGCTCGTTGGACGGCGTCGGCCTGGGCTGCCGCGCCGTGGTGGGCGAGGACCAGCCGGTGGTCTATCCCGATATCAGCTGGGCCGGTCGCGTGATCGACGGCCTCGGCCGCCCGTTGGATGGCGGCCCGCCGCTGGTCAACGGCACGCGGCCCTACCCCCTGCGCGCCAATCCGCCGCCAGCCAACTCGCGCAAAAGGGTCGGCCCGAAGATCGACCTGGGCGTGCGCGCGATCAATACTTTCATCTCCTGCTGCCGCGGCCAGCGCATGGGCATCTTCGCCGGCTCGGGCGTGGGCAAATCCGTGCTGCTCTCCATGATGGCGCGCTACACCGAGGCCGACGTGAACGTCGTGGGCCTGATCGGCGAGCGCGGCCGCGAGGTGCAGGAATTCATCGAGGACGACCTGGGCAAGTCGGGCCTGGCCCGCACCGTGATCGTCGTGGCCACATCCGACGAGCCGGCGCTGGTGCGTCGCCAGGCGGCTTACATGACTCTGGCGGTGGCGGAATATTTCCGCGACCAGGGCAAGCAGGTGCTCTGCCTGATGGACTCGGTCACCCGCTTCGCCATGGCCCAGCGCGAGATCGGCCTCTCGGGCGGCGAACCGCCCACCACCAAGGGCTATCCGCCCACCACCTTCGCCGAACTGCCGCGCCTGCTGGAACGCGCCGGACCGGGCACTGAGGAAGGCAGCATCACGGGGCTGTTCACGGTGCTGGTGGACGGCGACGACCATAACGAACCGATCGCCGATGCCACGCGCGGCATTCTCGACGGCCATATCGTGATGGAACGCGCCATCGCCGAACGCGGCCGTTATCCCGCCATCAACATCCTGCGCTCGATCTCGCGCACCATGCCGGGCTGCAACACCGAGGACGAAAACATCCTGGTGACCCGCGCGCGGCAGCTGATGGCAACCTATGACGACATGGCCGAACTGATCCGGCTGGGCGCCTATCGCATGGGCTCGGACCCCAAGGTGGACGAGGCGATCCGCTATCAGCCGCTGCTGGAGGCCTTCCTCAAGCAGCAGAAGACCGAACGCGCCGACCTGGCCTCGGGCTATGCGCGACTGGCCGAAATCTTCCTCGGCGAGGAAGGCGGCGGCCAGCAGGCCGCCCAGTAGAAAGCGGGCCCTGACCCATGCGCGGCGTGGACGGACTGATCCGGCTGTGGAAATGGCGGCTCGACGAGCGGCGGCGCATCGTGGTCGACCTGGAGATCGTGCGCGCCGGCTTCGAGCGCCAGATGGACAAGCTTGACCAGGAGCTGGAGCATGAGCGCCATGTCGCCACGCTGCATTACGATTCCAGCTTCGGCTTCGCTAATTACCGCAAGATGAATCGCGAGCGCCGCGCCAACGCGGAAGTCTCGCGCGACGAGGTGATCGACCGCATCGCCGCTGCCCAGGAAGAGGTGAATGCCGCCTTCCGCGAACTGAAGAAATACGAACTGGTGCTCGAGAACTGGGAACGGCGCGAGCGCCAGAAACAGGAGCGCCGCGAGCAGGCCGAGATGGACGAAGCCGGCCTGCAGGGCTTCCGCCGTCGCCAGGAACGCCCGGGCGACCTGCCGGGCTAGGCCGCCCTGCCCTGCAGCCAGCGCAGCACACGCCCGTCGATGGCGAGCAGGCCCAGCGCGATGATGCCGAAGCCGAGCAGATGGCGCGGCAGCAGGGTTTCGCCCAGCACCAGCACGCCGAGCAGGATGGCGCTGACCGGCACCAGCAGGGTCACGAGATTGACGTTGCTGCCGGCCGCCGCCATGACGCGGAAGAAGATCACATAGGCCAAGGCGGTGGACAGCACCGCCAGCGCCAGCAGCGCGGCGAGCACCGGCCAGCCCGGCAGGGCCAGCGTCCAGGGCCTGTCGACCAGCGCGGCCAGCGGCAGCAGCATGATGGTGGACGCGATGAGCTGGCCACCCGCGGTGACCGGCGGCGGCACCGCCATGCGACGGAAACGCCGGCCGAACACGCCTGCGCAGGCATAGGACAGGGTCGCCAGCAGGCAGGCGGCCTGGGCCGCGATATTCTGCCCCAGGCCGCCGAGCAGATCGGCCCCCAGCATCACCGCCACGCCGGCCAGGCCGAGCAGCACGCCGAGCATGCGGTTGGCCGTGAGCTTTTCGTCGCTGGTGAAGACATGGGCCACGATGGCCGTGGAGATCGGCGTGGTAGCATTGAGGATCGAGGCGAGGCCGCTCGGGATCTGGCTCTGGCCCCAGACGATCAGCGTGAAGGGAATCACGTTGTTGAGCAGGCCCATGCCGAAGAAGGCCAGCCAGATCCTGCGCTCGCGCGGCAGATTCTGGCCCATCAGGTGCAGGGCCGGCAGCAGCACCAGGGCCGCCAGTGCGACCCGTGATGCCACGATGGTCAGCGGCGGCAGCTCGCGCACGGCAATGCCGATGAAAAAGAACGAACCGCCCCAGAGCAGCGACAATACGCCAAGCAACAGCCAAACGCGTCCGGTCATATCGAAACGTCTTCCAAATTGAGAATTTTCCCGGTCATGCGGGCATGTAGCGCGGCAGACCAGCGAAAACCATCCGTTTCTTGCGACGTGTTTGTTGTCAGGCTTTCAGTTCGGTACTGGGGCCCTTGGCTTCCAGTTCCGGGCTGGGCCAGGGCAGCGGCGCTTCGCGGTCGTGGAAATGCAGCGACCCGGCCATGCCGGTGATCGCCAGGGCCTCTTCGAAGATCGCGCTCACATCCATGCGGAAGGCGGGGCCGAAAGCGGTTTCGCTGCGCAGGACCAGATCGAGCTGTTTCACCCCGACCAGGCCATCGAACTGGATCGGCCCGGTGCTTTCCAGGTTGAAGTCGATGATGAAGCGGGTCTGCTGCTGTTGCTGCCGACGGTCGCGGCGGCGACGCATGAAGATCTGGATCGGCTCGACCTTGCCGCCGATCAGCATCGGCATCACCAGGGCCTGCCAGTCGTTGTCGCCGCTGCGCTGGTTCAGCCGGCCGAGCTCGCGGAAATCGTCGTCCAGGCGGCGCAGCAGATCCTGCCGGCCCTGTTGCTCCAGCTTGCGCACGGCCTCCGAGCCGAGCCAGGCCTGGGCATTGCCGGCGGCAGCGGCAGCCATGAACTGCAAGGCGGTGGCGGCCAGCCGCGCATTGGGCTGCGGCAGCAATTCCGCCTGCAGCCGCTGCGCCAGCGCGGGATCGGCGGCGCGGATCGCATCCAGGGTCTGCTGCAGCACCGGCCACTCGCCCTGCAGGCGCGTCAGCACCGTGGCCAACGGCGCTGGGCCGAGCGCGGTGGGTGTGGGTGGCGGCGGTCGCGTGATGGCGGCCAGTTCCAGCGCGAGCTGGGTGCCCGGCGGCAGAGGCTGCGGCAGGCTGAGCGCCAGCACGCCCTGCGGCGTGCTGACTAGCACCTGGCCGGTCTGCGACTGGCCGGTGACGATGCCGGTGAGCGTCTGCCCCACCAGGCTTGCAGGTGTGATCTGTGTGGCAGACAGGGGCGATGCAGGAGCCTGCGGAATGGGAAACGGCGCAGCGGCCGGTGGCGGCGTCTGCACCGGCATTTGCGGCGGCACCGGCATTTGCGGCTGTGGCGGATTCTGGCCCAGTGCCTGGACCGGTGTCTGGATCGCGACCTGGACCGCTGTCTGGACCGGCGCCTGTGGTGCCTGCACCGCCATCTGCGCCACCATCGCCGAAGGCAGGCTGGCGGGAACCGGTGCCGGCTGGCCTGACTGCGTTGGCAATGGCAACGCGACAGGTTGCGGAGGCGAAGCAGACTGCTGCATAGGCGGCTGAATGGGCAGCGCAGCAACAGGCTGGGTCGATTGAGTCGGCTGCAGCTGGGCCGGCAATGTGGCCGCGACGGACGGCGATGCAGACGGCAGGGTCGCGGTCTGCACGATCACCTGCACCTGGCTGCCCGGCGGCAGGCTCGCCTGAGCAGTGGCATTCGCCGGCAGGGGCAAAGGCTGCACGGTGGCGGTGAGCGTCTGGCCGGCCTGCGGCAATGCCGGTGCGCCGGCGGCCGCCGGTTGCGGCGGCGCGGCGGCAAGGGCGAGCTGAGCGGCAGTGGGCGGCTGCACCTGCACCGGCAGGGGCAGCGCGAGTGGCTTGCCGTTGACGGCCGTGAGCGTGGCCTGCTGTGGATTCTCGGGGTCGATCTGCAGCTTCAGCGCGGCATTCAGCACGGCGACATTGGCCTGCTGCAGCATGCTGGCCAGATTGGGCAGGCTGAGCGTGCTGCCGGCTGCGGTGCGCACCAGCAGGGCCTGCCCATCGCGCGCGATCACCGTGGCATCGACCTGTCCACCGCGCGCCAGTTCGCGCAGCGAGGCAGAGATCTCCGCCGCCGCATCTTTCAGAACCGTGGAGGGCGATGGCGTTTGACCGGATGTCTGTCCCTGGGGCTGCGCCGGTGTTTGTGCCGGCGTCTGTGCCGGGGCCTGCGGCTGGGTCTGCGCGGGGGCCGAACCGCCCGGCTGGATCACCGCCGCCGATGTCTGCACCGCCGCACCTTCCGCGGCCGACGGTGTGGCGGCGGGCGTGGCCGGAGCGGGCGACGTCGATCCGCCGCTGCTGCCGGATGGCGGCGTCGGCGGTTTGGGTAACAGCGGACCGAGTTCGCTCACGCGCCTGCTCCGTCCGCGATGAAATGGTTCAGAGCGGCGCCGGCTGCGGCGCGCTCATCAAACCGTGCATCAGCGCCTCGATATCCTCGGCGGCTTCGCACATCGGATGGCGGGTGAGCAGCGGCACCTGGTTGCGGATCGCGTCGCGCACCTTGTCGTCGCGCCGGATGACGCCGGCCAGCGGCGGCGAGTATTTCAGGAAATTCTCGGCGGCCTTGTTCAGCTTGGCATAGGTCCGTTCGCCCTCGCGCGTGGTCGGCGCGATGTTGATCACCACGCGCACATCGGCATTGCGGTCGGCCATGCGGGTGAGCTTGATGAAGGCATAGGCATCGGTGAGCGCGGTCGGCTCGTCGTTGGTCACCACCAGCGTGATGCCGGCAATCGCCGAGAGGGTGCGCACCACGGCATCGACGCCGGCACCAAGATCGATCACCACCCGGTCGTAGCTCTTGGCCAGTTGCGCCAGTTCGTCGCGCAGGCCGGTCAGGGCCGCCTGGTCCAGAGTGGCCAGCGAAGCCGAGCCGGACTTGCCGGCGATGATGTCGAAACCCGCCTCCGACGACATCACCGCATCGGCCAGGCTGAACCGCCCGGCGATCACGCTGCCCAGATCGCGGTCGGGCATCAGGCCCAGCTGGATGTCCACGTTGGCCAGGCCGATATCGCCATCGAACAGCAGCACGCGCTGGCCCTGGCGGGCGAAGCTGTGCGCCAGCGTGACCGAAAGCCAGGTCTTGCCCACGCCGCCCTTGCCCGAGGCGACCGCCACGATATTGGGCTGGCGCAGGGCGGCGGCCGGATGGCGGGCCGGACGGGCGGCGGAGGGAGGCGGTGTCGTCGGCGTCATGGTCGTCACGGTCATTCGGCAGCCTTGAAGACGGCGGGTTTCGGGGCGGAAGCGGCAGCAGCGCCGGCCTCGGCGGCCAGCGCATCGGGATCGGCCAGCAGGCGATGCGCCAGGCCGAGCGGATCGAGGCGCAGGAAACCCTGGCCGACAAAGGGCGAGGCGCCGGCATCGGCAAAGGCCAGGCCGCCCAGGTCGGCAGCCGTGACCAGCGCGCCGAGGCGGCGGGCGGTGTCGAGGCGGGTGGCGATATAACGCCGCGCGCCCAGCGCCACCGCCTGGCCGGCCAGTTCACCGGTTTCCATCGCGTCGGTGCCGGCAGCGAACACGGCGACCGGCTCGGCGCCGCTGGCATCGATCAGCGCCTTCAGCGTCTTGCGTTCGCTGGCATCGAACAGGTTCACGCCGGCGGTATCGATCACCAGCTTGGCATCGGCGGGCGTATCGTCAGCCACGCGTCCAAGTTCGCGGGCATCGGCGACCTCGGCGAAGGGCGTGGCCATGACACGGCAGAGCGCAGCCAGTTGCTCGCCGGCGGCGGCGCGGCTGGCATCGCAGGACACCACATGCACGGGGCGGCGATCCATCACGCAGCGCGCAGCGATTTTCGCACTGGCGATCGTCTTGCCGCTGCCCGGCGGGCCGATCAGGATCAGCGGGCGGTTGTCGCTGCTCAGGCCGGGAAAACGATAGACCTCGTCCAGCGCCTCGGCCAGCGCACCGAGCGGATCGTCGAGGCCAACGCGCAGGGCCGCCTCGGTCAGGCGTTCGGCCACGCGCTGCGGCACGCCATGCCAGGCCAGCGCACCGGCGATCAGCTCGCCCACCTGCTCTGAACCGCCGGCGAAATCCTCGTCGGGCACGAACAGCCGGCCGTTGCCCTGGCCGTAGCGCAGGGCCTGGGCCTCGGGCGTGGCGAAGTCGTCCTCGTTGTGCTGTTCGACGGCCGCCGTGATCTCGACCCCGCCACCGTTCCGGTGGCTGTAGGTGGAGACGATGATGGCATCCTCGCCCAGGCTGCGGCGCACGAGGTCCATCGCCTCGGTCATCGTCGCTGCCTGGAAGGTCTTCAGCCGCATCGTTCAGCGTCCTTAAATCTGAGCCACGGTCAAATCTGCGCCACGGTCCGAAGCTTGGCCTTCGGATGGATTTCCTGCTGCGACATCACCACCGTGGCCGGCCGGAACCGCTCCACGATCGAACGCACATAGGGGCGGATGCCCGGGCTGGTCAGCAGCACCGGCACATGCCCCTCGGATGCCAGCCGTTCGAAGGTCTGGCGCACCTGGGCGATGAAGTCCTGCAGGCGCGAGGGCTGCATGCTGAGCTGCCGTTCCTCGCCCTGACCGATCAGCGCCTCGGCGAAATTCTGCTCCCATTGCGGCGAGAGCGTCACCAGCGGAATATAGCCGTCCGGGCTGACATGGGCATTGGAAATCTGTCGCGCCAGCCTGGAACGGGCATGTTCGGTGATCTGGGTGACGCTCTGGGTGTAGCCCGTGGCCTCGGCGATGGCCTCCAGGATGCTGGCCAGGTCGCGGATTGAGACGCGCTCGGCCAGCAGGTTCTGCAGCACGCGCTGGATGCCATTCACATTGATGCGACCCGGGATCACCTCGGCCACCAGCTTCTCGTTGGCCTTCTTGAGTTCCTCGATCAGCTTCTGCGTCTCGGCATAGCTGAGCAGGTCGGCCATGTTGTCCTTGACCACCTCGGTCAGGTGGGTGGTGATCACCGTGCCGGGATCGACCACGGTATAGCCGCGGAACATCGCTTCGTCGCGCAGGGATTCGTCCACCCACATGGCGGGCAGGCCGAAGGTCGGCTCGATGGTCTCCTCGCCGGCCAGCGCGATGCGTTCGCCGCGCGGATCCATCACCAGCAGCGCGTTCGGCTTCACCGTGCCGCGGGCGGCCTCCACCTCCTTGACGCGGATGACGTAGGTGGTACCGGGCAGTTGCATGTTATCCAGGATGCGCACGCTGGGCATGATAAAGCCCATGTCGATGGCGATCTGGCGGCGCAGGGCCTTGATCTGGTCGGTCAGGCGATAGCCGCGCGCATCGTTGATCAGCGGCAGCAGGCTGAAACCCAGTTCGAGCCGCAGGTCATCGATCGCCAGTGCGTTGGTGACCGGCTCGTCCAGCGGGCTGATCGGCGCTGGCGGCGGCGGCGGCGGCACATAGGCGGCCAGTCGCGCCTTCTTCTCCTGCTGCCAGGCGATATAGGCGAGGCCGGCCGACAGCATGGCCAGCAACAGGAAGGGAATGAAAGGCATGCCCGGGATGATGGCGAAGCAGGCAGCCAGCACACCCGACATGGCCAAGGCTTTCACCGAAGAAAGCTGCCGGGACAGCGCCTTGTCGGTGGAACCGGTGACGCCACCCTTCGAAACCATGATACCGGCGGCAACCGAGACGATCAGGGCGGGAATCTGAGAGACCAGGCCATCGCCGACGCTCAGGATCGAATAGGTGTTCATCGCCTGGGCGAAGGTCAGCCCATTCTGGATCACGCCGATCATCACCCCGCCGATCAGGTTGATGAACGTGATCAGCAGGCCGGCGACCGCATCGCCGCGCACGAATTTCGAGGCGCCGTCCATCGAGCCGAAGAAGCTCGATTCGTCTTCCAGTTCCTTGCGGCGGGCGCGGGCCGTGGCCTCGTCGATCAGGCCGGCGGAAAGATCGGCATCGACCGCCATCTGCTTGCCCGGCATGGCATCGAGGGTGAAGCGGGCCGACACCTCGGCGATGCGGCCGGAACCCTTGGTGATGACGACGAAGTTCACGATCACCAGGATGGCGAACACGATGATGCCGATCACCAGGTTGCCGCTCATGATGAACTGGCCGAAGGCCTCGATCACATGGCCGGCGGCATCGGTGCCTTCATGGCCGTTGGCCAGGATCAGGCGCGTGGACGCCAGGTTGAGCGACAGCCGCAGCATCGTGGTGATCAGCAGCACGGTCGGGAAGCTGGAGAATTCCAGCGGCTTTGTGATGAACAGACAAGTCATCATCACCAGCACGGACGCGGTGATCGAGAGCGCCAGGGCCACGTCGAGCAGCCAGGTCGGCATCGGCAGGATGAGCACCGACAGGATCGCCATGATGCCGATGGCCAGCATGATGTCGCCATGGCTGCCCACGCCGCGCATCCGGTCGAACAGGCCGGGCCCGCCGGCGCCCGTGGCACCGGGAGCGCCAGCCTGACCGTCGGCCGGTACGTTCTCCGCCATTCCTGTCTCTCCTCAACCCCCGCGCGGCAAGGCCTCAGGCCGTCGCGCGCGTGCTTTCGTTGGCGGCCGGAACGGCCAGACCCTCGTCGGTATACTGTTTCAGCTTGTTGCGCAGCGTGCGGATCGAAATGCCCAGAATATTCGCCGCATGGGTGCGATTCCCTAAGCAATGCTTCAGGGTATCGATGATCAGGTCGCGCTCGACATCGGCCACGGTGCGGCCGACCAGATTCGGCGCCGCCCCGCCGGCATCGGCCGTCGCGCCATCGCCAGCGGCCGGGCGGCCAAGCGTATCGGACAGCGCGCTGCCGTCGGGCAGGCGGATATCGGCGATCTCGATCTGCGGCCCCAGCGCCAGCAGCACCGCGCGGTGCATGGTGTTTTCCAGTTCGCGCACGTTTCCACGCCAGGGCGCCTGCTTCAGCGCCTCGACAGTGGCCGGACTCAAGGGCCGCTCCGGCACGCCATTGACCTCGGCGTATTTCTTTACGAAATGCGTGGCCAGCAGCTCGATATCGGCGGGGCGCTGGCGCAGCGGCGGCAGCTTGATATTCACCACGTTGAGGCGGAACAACAGATCCTCGCGGAAATTGCCCTTGGCGACTTCCTCGGCGAGATTGCGGTTCGACGTCGCGATCACGCGGATATCGACCTTGACCGGCTTGGAGCCGCCGATACGGTCGATCTCGCGTTCCTGGATGGCGCGCAGCAGCTTGGCCTGCAGGCGGATATCCATCTCGCTGATTTCGTCCAGCAGCAGCGTGCCGCCATTGGCTTCTTCGAACTTGCCCAGTCGGCGGGCCACCGCGCCGGTGAAGGCACCTTTCTCGTGGCCGAACAACTCGGATTCAAGCAGCGTATCGGGAATGGCGGCGCAGTTGACAGAGACGAAGGGCCGCTCGGCGCGCGGCGAGCGCGCATGGATGAAATGCGCCATCACTTCCTTACCCGTGCCGCTTTCGCCGGTGATCATCACCGAGGCGGAACTGGGCGCAATCTGCTCGGCCAGCTTGACGACCTGGCCCATGGCCGGATCGCGGAACAGCAGCTGATGGCTTTCTTCCGCCACTGCTTCCAGCACCGCGGCAATCAGGTCGGCCTCGGGCGGCAGCGGCAGGTATTCCTTGGCGCCGGCGCGGATCGCAGCGACGGCGGCGCGGGCGTCGTTACCGATGCCGCAGGCCACCACCGGCAGGCTGATGCGTTCGGCCTTCAGGCTGTCGACCAGGTGTTTCACGTCGAGGCTGACATCGATCATCGCCAGGTCGGCGCCGCGCCCGGCGCGCAGGGTATTCAGGGCCTGGTCTATATCCTCGACCTGCGCCACCTTGGCGCCGCGCTGCAGTGCGATGCGGGTCGCCGCACCGATCTGTCCGTTGAGCGTGCCGATGATGATCAGTCGCATAATCCGCCCCAGAGTCCCTGCCTGATACGCTTACATTTCGCCGGCGGCGGCATCAGCCGCCGCGACCGCCCTTGATGATTTCCGTCATGGTCACGCCGAGCCGGTCTTCCACCACCACCACTTCGCCGCGCGCCACCAGGCGGTTATTCACATAAATGTCGATCGCCTCGCCGACCTTGCGGTCCAGTTCCACCACTGCGCCGCGCCCGAGCTTGAGCAGCTGGCTCACCTGCATATTGGCCTTGCCGAGTACCGCCGAGACATGTACCGGAATATCGAACACGGCCTGCAGGTCGGCCGCCGTGCGGGCGGCATTCGGATCTTCCTCCTCCATCATGTCGGGGGATTGTCCGAGGTCCTTCAGTTCGAGATCTTCGTTCTCAGCCATGCCTGCTCACTCCCTGGCCGCGGCTATGCTGCGCCGGGCTCTGCGAGCTGCGACTGCAGCCCGGTCAGATACCGTTCGACCGCCTGGTCGACTTCCTGCTCCAGCGCCGACTGGCGCCGTTCGGCCGAACCATCGGCCCAGTTGATGCGGCAATCGGTGGGCGCCATCGTCTCGTCGGGCACCAGCGCGACCTTGCCGCCGAATCCGGATTGCGCCACCAGCTGGTCGATGCGCTGGTCCAGCAGTTGCACCACCGCCTCGTTGGCGCGGATCACCAGGCGCGGTTCCTCGCGCATGTCGTCCATGCAGCGCAGCACCAGCGATTCGATCTGTTCCAGCGGCTGGCGTTCGATCAGCCGGCCGGCCAGCTTGCGCGCCACCGCCACCGCCAGCTCCGCCGCTTCGGCGCGGGCGGCGATGCGGGCGCGCTCCTCGCCGGCGGCGATGGCTGCCAATTGGCCTTCGACGGCCTGCATGGCTTGTTCGAGATTGCGCTGATGCTCGCCATAGGCCGCCGCATGGCCGGCCTGCTCGCCTTCGGCGAAGGCTGCGGCCTTGGCGGCCTCGACATCCTCGGTGGAGAATTTCGCCGGCGGCGGTTTGGGCGCGTAGGAGCGTTCGACCTTCGGCTTGGTGCCGTCGAAGGGCAGATCGAACAGGAATTTGGCCTTGCTGACCATCGCTTACGCTGCTTTCCGCATCAGTAGATGAGTTCGTCTTCGCCCTTGTTGTCGGCCAGCATGATCTCGCCCTTGGCCGCCAGTTCCTTGGCCGTGTTGACCATCATCATCTGCGCCTCGTCGACATCCTTCAGGCGCACCGGACCGAGCGATTCCATTTCCTCGCGCAGCAGCTTGGACGCGCGTTCGGACATGTTGGAGAAGAACAGGTCGCGCAGCGTTTCCGAGGCACCCTTGAGCGCCAGGCTGAGCTTTTCCTTCTCCACGCTTTTCAGCAGGGTCTGCACGCCGGACGGATCCAGCTTGATCAGGTCCTCGAAGGTGAACATCAGCGCCTTGATGCGCTCGGCTGCATCGCGGCTGCGCTCTTCCAGCGCAGCGAGGAAGCGCGCCTCGGTGTTGCGGTCGAGACTGTTAAAGATTTCCGCCATCATCTCGTGCGCGTCGCGACGGTTGGTGCGCGCCAGGTTCGACATGAATTCGGTGCGCAGGGTCTGCTCGACCTTGTCGAGCACTTCCTTCTGCACGGCCTCCATGCGCAGCATGCGCATGACGACTTCCATCGAGAATTCTTCCGGCAGCGCCGCCAGCACGCGCGCGGCATGCTCGGGCCGGATCTTGGACAGCACGACCGCGACGGTCTGCGGATATTCGTTCTTCAGGTAGTTCGCCAGCACGTTCTCGTTCACGTTGGCGAGCTTGTCCCACATGGTGCGGCCGGCCGGACCGCGGATTTCCTCCATGATCTGGTTGACGCGCTCGCTGGGCAGCGCCTTCATCAGCAGGCGTTCCGTGCTGTCGAAAGTACCCGTCAGCGAGCCGGTGGAGGAGAAATTGTTGACGAACTCGAGGAACAGCTTTTCGACGACATCGGAATTGATGGCGCCAAGATTGGCCATGTTCTGCGAGATTTCCTTGATCTCTTCGTCATCGAGCAGCGGCCAGATCTTGGACGAATGCTCCTCGCCCAGCGCCAGCATCAGGATGGCGGCCTTGTCGGGACCTTTGAGCTGGCGGAAGTCCTTGTCTGCCATAGCGCGCTCCTAAATTCCGCCGTCAGGCCGTCTGGTAGAGCCAGTTGCGGATGATCGAAACCGCTTCTTCCGGATGCTTGTCGACGATCTCGCCGATCTTCTTGAGCGACGACGCCTTCACCTGGCCCTCGATGCGGGCAATGTCGATCATCGATTCGATGCCGGGGGTGGGCGGCGCCATGCCAGCATCGGGCGCGGCCGGCAATTCGGCGATCGGCGCGCCGCCAACCACCATGGGCAGACCCGGCGCCGCGGGCGTCAGCATGCCGGGCGGGATATCCTCGCTTTCGCGCGAAGCTTCCAGCACGCGGCGGATCAGCGGCCGGACCACCAGCAGCATGGCCAGCAGGCCGAGCAGCACATAGCCGGCGATCTCGCCGATGCGGAACAGTTCATCCTTGGTCAGGCCGAGGAAGATCGGCAGCGAGGCCGGATCAACCTCTTCGGGAATGTCGCCCGGCTCGGCGAACCGCATCGACACGACTTCCACAGTATCGCCGCGGGCCTGATCGAAACCGATTGCGTTGCGCACCAGCGTGCTGAGCTGCTGCAATTCCTCGGGCGACCGCGCCAGATAGGACCGCTGGCCCTGGCCATCCACCTGGATGATGTTGTTGACCAGCACGGCGGCGGAAACGCGGCGCACCACGCCGGCCTCGCGCACCTGGGTGCGGATGGTCTTGGAAATCTCGTAATTGACCAGTTCCTCGGTACGGTTCGCGGTCGAGGTGGCCTGGGTGCCGCCCTGGCCCTGCGCCTCGGGCAGGTTGTTGGCGACCGTGACGTTCTGCTGGCCTTCCTGACTCTGGTTGTTCTCGGTGATGGTCTGGGTCGAGCGCACCACCTGCTGGTCGGGGTTGAACAGTTCCTGGTTGGTGGTGACGCGGTCGAAATCCATGTCGACCGAAATCTCCGCGCGCACATTGCCGACACCGACCGAGCGTTCGATCAGCGCCTCGACATTCTTGCGCAGGCGATCCTCGATCTGGCGCCGCATGTCGGACAGACGGTTGGCCGTGGCCGTGGCCGGATCGGCTTCTTCCTGCGTGCCCGCCAGCAGGTTGCCGCGATCATCCACCACCGAGATACGCGTCGGTTTCAGGTCGGGCACCGCCGAGGCGACGAGATTCTGGATCGCGCGCACCTGCGGCTGGTCGAGCCGGCCGCCGCGCGTCTTGATCACGATGGAGGCCGAAGGCTCGCGCTGTTCGCGGCTGAACACCTCGCGGCGCGGCAGCACCAGATGGACGCGCGCTTGCTGAACCTGGTCGAGCGAGCGGATCGTGCGGGCCAGCTCGCCTTCCAGCGCGCGCAGCTGGTTGATGTTCTGCATGAAATTGGTGGCCGACAGGGCATTGGCCTTGTCGAAGATCTCGTAACCCGCGCCGCTGCCGCCGGTCACGCCGCCTTCGGCCAGTTGCATGCGCACGCGCAGCACGCGGTCTTCGGGCACCAGGATCTGCGCGCCGTTGGCGGCGATCTGATAGGGGATTTTCTGGGTTTCCAGCCGGTTGACGATTTCGGCCGAGGTTTCGAGATCGAGATTGCCGTACAGCAGCGCCATCTTGGGCTGCGTGACCTTCATCCCGAGGAAAACGAAAAAGCCGAGCAGAACCGCCGCCGTCGCCGCCAGCATCGCCAGCCGCGCGGGACCGATGTTCCGCATCATATTCATGATTCCGTTCACGGCTTCACCCCATGCACCAGGCACGCGTTACGGCAGGCACCTCCTGCCACGCTTGCAAGGTAGGAACGCGGGATGAAGAAGAGGTTAACACCCCGGCAAAATTTGCCTAGCGGTTTGTTAACCTTCCGGAATCAATAAAATCAGCAGGTTAGCGGCAGGCGCTCAGCCCACCGCCCCCGACATCCGGGCCGCCGGTGCGCGCAGGCTTCCGGGCCGGTAATCCTGCAACCGGGTGGTGCGCAGGCCGGGCAGGCCATGCTGCTCGATGGCGCGCTGCCAGGACTGGAATTCCTCAAGCGTGAGGGCATAGCGCTGGCAGGCTTCCTCCAGGCTGAGCAGGCCGCCGCGCACCGCCGCCACGACCTCGGCCTTGCGGCGAATCACCCAGCGCTTGGTGTTGGGCGATGGCAGGCTATCGCGGGTGATGCGTTGGCCTTCGGGACCGATCACGCTGGTCGGCCTGGCCGGCAGCGGCAGCAGGCGGACCGTCTGGTTGAGAGTCTGAACGTTTTCCATGCCAATCACCCGTTTCAACAAGATTCCAAAATCATGACCCGGCCATTCGTGAACGGCGGGCCAGTGCCATCCGTCAGGCCGCCTCTTCTTAACCGCCGGTGTTGTCGCTCTGCGGCGGCGCGAAGACCGAGACGACTTTTTCGGGCAGGTATTTGCTGCCCGACACGACCAGGTATTGCTGGCCGTCGACGGTCTCGAGCGCCTCGACATAACCGCGCGCATAGACGCTCACGCCATCGACCGATTTGCCGCTGGCATCCTTGGCCACCACTTCCAGCTTGTAGGTGCCGGCCGGCACGGCGTTGCCCTGGCTGTCCTTGCCATCCCAGGCCACTTCGACGCGGCCGGGCTTGAATCCGCTGGTCTGATCGGAGCTGACGCTCACCGTGCGCACGGTCTCGCCCTTGGAATTGAGAATCTTGTACTGCACGTTCATCACGCCCTTGGGCAGTTCGTAGGCCCAGAAAGCGCTGCCGCCTTCGGCCAGCTTCAATTCGTTGCTGTCGACATCGACAACCTTGCCGATGAAATTCAGGTTGTTGCTGTTCTGCCCGGCCTGCAGCATCGCGATCATCTGTTCGAGATTCTTGTTCATGTTGATCTGCTGCTCGACCTGGCTGAACTGCACGAGTTGCTGCGTGAATTCGTTCGGATCCATCGGCGAGGTAGGATCCTGATTCTTGAGCTGCGTGGTCAGCAGCACCAGGAAGGTGTCGAAATCGCTGGCAAGCTTGCTGGCCGCCGCATTCGAAGCGGTATTCGCGACGCTGGAAGTATCGGTGACGCTGCTGACCATGGTCGTGCTCCTGCGCGGGGCGCCTTAAATACGGATATCGAGCCCGCCGCGCGCGGCGGCCGCGCGCTGGGCGTTGCTGGCAGCCTGTGCCGCCGCATCGACGACATGGCCGGTTTCGGCATATTCCTCGTGGCCACGGCCGCGCTGGCGACCGGCATTGCCCTGGCCCTCGCGGCCATCGGCGTTCTGGCCCTGCTCGCGCAGGCTGAAGCTGAGAGAATTCGAGTCGGTCTTCAGGCCGACATCGCGCAGCGACTGTTCAAGCTGCTGCGCGTCGCGCTGCAGCATGGCCAGGGTTTCCGGCTTGTCGGCGGCGATCACCGCCAGCAGCTTGCCGTCATGGCCGACTTCGAGCTTGACCTCGACCTTGCCGAGATTGCCAGGATCGAGCTTGATCGAGATCTTGTCGGCGCCTTCAGCCGCACCCTTTTTGATCTGCACGGCGACCTGCTCGCCGGCGGGAATATGGGCGCCGAGCTGACGCGCCAGGGTCTGCGTGGTGGCATGCTGCACGGCCTGCGGCATGCTGGTGCCGGGATTGCTCATCGGCGCCGGCTGCACGCCCTGCTGCGTGACGGAGGTCGTCTGCGCCGTCGCGGCCGCAACGGCCGGCGGCTGGGCATCGCCGTTCATCTGGGCATGCAGGGCGGCAGCGAATTTCGCCTCGGCGGTCGACTGATGGTGCTGCGCGGCGGTGAGCTGCTGCTGCACCAGCATCTGTTCCGTGGCGGCCTCGGCATCGCCCTGCGTGGCGAGCAGCACGGTCTGGTCGACCGCGGGCTTCTGCGTCGTCGCGGCGGCGGGCTGGATGTCAAGCAGCAGGCCCTTCCCTGCCGTCTGCTTCGGGGCCGGGTCGGTGGAAGGTTGCGATTCGCCCTGCGGCTGACGCGGCATCTGGTCCTGCAGCGCGGTCTGCAATTCACCATCGGTCTGCATTGCGGCCTGCAGGGCGGCAAGCTGTTCCGGCGTCATCGCCGGCTGCTGCGGCTGCTGGGCCAGCAGAGCTGCCGCGCTGGTGTCAGTCCCGCTCTTGGCGGCGATCATCATCTCGGCCGGCAGCGCGGCCGGCAGCGGCAACACCGGCGCATCGGCCGGCTTGGCGGCCTGCGGCAGCGGCATGGCAGGCGGCGCTTCAGGTTTGTCGGCAGCCGCAGCGGCAGCGGGCGCCGCCGGAACAGCCGATGCGGCTTCGCCCGGCACGGCGGGCGTGGCGGCCGGCGCTGTCTGGCCGGCGGCCAGCAGCTGGGCCCGGAGTTGCGCCTCGGCGACGGCATCGGTCGCCGCCGGGATGACGGAGGCGTCGGGAATAACGGGAATCTCGGCCTGCTGCGGCACCGCCGGCGTCGCATTCGGCTGCGGCTGGGCCTGCATCTGCAGCAGGCCAAGGATCAATGCCGCGTCAGCATCCAGAACCACAGGCGTTTCGGCCGTCTCCAAAGCCGGGGCCGCGTCGACGGTTTCTTCCGTCGGAACGGCCGGATCGGTTGCCGGCGCGGTTTCGGCGGACGGCCCGGCGGCATCGTTCTGGGCCGCAGCCGGCTTGTTCTGACCGCCGGCGGTGGGCTTGTCGGCAGGCTTGCTGTCTTTTGCCGGCGCCGTTTCGTTGCGCGGCGCGGTAGATGAGGCACTGGATTCGGCGGTGGAGGAATTGGACGGCCTGGACGTCGCCGGATTGCTGTCTGCGGCCGGGCGTTCGGAGGCGGGGCGTTCGGAGGCGGGACGTTCGGAACGGATCTGGACGCGGGTATCGGGACGGCTGTCGCCACGCGTATCGGCCCGCGTATCGCTGCGGCTGGCTGCTTCCGGGGCGGTGGGCTCGGAGCTGCGGGCCACGGCCTTGGTGCCCTGGCTGAAAAAGGCGTTCTGCAACAGACGCGAGAAATCGCGGGCGCGGCTATCGGTTTCCTCGACGGCGGCGGAGCCGGAAGCGGAAGCGGCAGAATTGTTGACCGGTGCGACCTGCATGGAATCCCTCATTCGTCGCCGGGGAAGAAGCAAGCAGCGGGCCAAGTCCGATTGCCAATTTAAGTCACTGTTATAAAAAGATTTTACCTCCGGCTCGCCGGCCGCATGGGGGCATCGCCATTGCCGGGCGGCAATTTCTGCCGGTACGCGACTCGGCCTTGCGGCGGCTTGGAACTGGCGGCCTTTCGACGCCCGGAAGCCGCTCGGCTGTCGCCTTGGGACCGGGCTGCGGCTATGGTCCGGCCCCATGTCCGATCCGATTCAAACCGCCCTGCAACATGTAAAGGCTGGCCGCCTGGCCGAGGCCGCCACCGCCTACCAGGCCCTGTTGCGGGCCGAACCGCAGCGGCCGGACGCCCTGCATCAGTATGGCCTGCTGCTGTATCGCATCGGTCGAGCGGCCGAGGGGCTGACATTCCTGCAGCAGGCCCTGGCCCTGAAACCCGATGCCGATTGCTGGCTGCATGCCGCGCTGCTGCACCTGACGCTGGGTCAGGCCGCCGAGGCCGAAACCGCTTATCGCCGTGCACTCGACCTGCGGCCGGATTTCGCCGAGGCCCGCTTCAACCTGGCCAACCTGCTGAAGGATCGCGGCGACTACGCCACTGCCCAGGCCGAATACCGCCTGCTGCTGCAGCGGCAACCGGACCATGTGCCGGGACTGGTCAATCTGGGGGTTGCCTGCGAACTCGGCGGCGACCTGGAAGCGGCGCTGGAGGCCTACCGCAAGGCCGCCAGCCTGCAGCCCGACCTGATCGTCGCCCAGATGAATGCCGGTTTCGCATTACATAAGCTGCACCGTTTCCGCGAGGCCATAGAGACCCTGCGCGCCGTGCTGAAACGCGATGACACACTGGCGGCAGCGCATATGGTGATCGGGCAATGCGCGCGCGAACTGAACGATCCCGCCATGGCGCTGACCGCATTGCGTCGTGCCGCCGAACTGGCGCCCGACGATCCGCAGGTCAGAACCCTGCTCTCCGGCCTGCTCAGCGCGCAGATCCCGGGCTGGCATTTTCCCATGCTGGCCGATGCCGCGCGCAACGAGGCTTTTGCCGCGGCGCTGGACAAGGCCGTGCAGCCGGGCATGACGGTGCTGGATATCGGCACCGGGTCCGGCCTGCTGGCCATGCTGGCCGCGCGCGCCGGCGCCGACCGTGTGGTGGCCTGCGAGGCCCATGGCCTGATCGCCGAAACGGCCCGGGAAATCGTGGCGAAGAACGGCTTTGCCGACCGCATCGCCGTGATCGCGAAACGCTCGACCGAGCTGGACCCGTCACGCGACCTGCCCCATCCGGCTGATCTGGTGGTGGCGGAAGTGCTGGATGCCGGCCTGACTGGCGAAGGCATGCTGCCCACCATCCGCGACGCCCTGCGCCGGCTGGCCAAACCGGACGCCATCGTGATCCCGGCGGCGGCGCAACTGGTGGCCCAGGTGATCCGCCTGCCGAATCTGCGCGCCGTGAATCCGTTGCGGGAAATCTGCGGCTTCGACCTCTCGCCCTTCGACCGGTTCCGCAACCAGTCGGCCCATGGCGTGGTGCGGCTGGATCACGAGCCGCACGAAGCCTTAAGCGCCGCGCTGCCGGTCTGCCGCATCGATTTCGCCAACCCACCCGACTGGGTGCAGCCGCAGCAGATGGCCTGGTCGGCGCCGATCCAGCGTGACGGCGCGGCGCAGGCCCTGGTCTTCTGGTTCGAACTCTGGCTGGACAGCGAGATCATGCTTTCAACCGGCCCCGAGGGTGCCATGCGGCACTGGGGCCAGGCGGTATGCTGGCTGCCGGAAGACCGTCCGGTGCGCGCCGGACAGGCCCTGGATTTCCGGGTGACGCTGGCCGACACCTATTTCGACTTCGCGCCCGCTTGATATAGCGCAAGGCTTCATTAACGCAGCCGCACTAAGGTTGCAGCATGGCCTTGCCACCGAAACAACCTTCTGGACAAGCTTCGCCCCGACCGACGGTTGGCGCACCCCCTCGCCCGCTGGCGCCCAAGGGCGGGCCGGTCGATGACGACGCGGTGGAACAGGAAAAGCTCAATCCGACCGAGTTGGACGATGCCACCCATGCGGAATTCCGCATGCTTTACGACATCGCCGCCCAGAACGTGCTGTTCGCCAAACGCCAGCAATGGCGCGTGGTGGAATATTTCACCCTGCTCGGCCTGGCGCTGGTGGCGATCGGCACAGCGATGCCCTTCGCACCCGACGTGGCGCGCTTCGTGGCCGGCTTCCTGGTCTTCGTCGGCGCCGTCAGCGTGGCCGTGATCGTGATGCTGCAATCCTGGCAGAGTAACGAACATGCCAAGATGTCTTATCTGGTCGGCGATTTTTCGAATCTGGCGCGCAGCGCCCTGCGCCGCAAACCGAAACTGAGCAGCGACATTCACCGCTATTTCATCCTGCTGGTGATGTTGCTCTATATCGTCGTGCTGGATGTGGTGATCTTCCGTCTGCTCGCCGATATCGGCCGCTGACGGCCGTCTTCGCTCATACGAACCTGTAGCTGTCCATCGCCAGCGCGCCCAGCGTGAAACTGGCATGCAGGCGTTCGGCCGGCGCATCGGGCGTGGCGGCGCCGAGCGCGACATAAAGCGGCAGCAGATGCTCGTCGCTGGGATGGTTCACTGCCGCATGGGGTGCCTGGCGCCGGTAATCCAGCAGGGCGGCATCGTCGCGCGCGTTCAGTTTTTCCGCCATCCAGTCGGCGAAGGCCTGCGCCCAGGGTGCGATGTCGCCGCCATCGGCGCGATCCAACCGGCGCAGGTTATGCGTGAGCGAGCCGGTGGCGAAGATCAGCACGCCCTCGTCACGCAACGGCGCCAGCGCGCGGCCGAGCGCGTAATGATAGGCCGGATCGCGATGCGACTGGATCGAAAGCTGCAGCACCGGAATCCCGGCATCGGGGTAGATCAGCTTGAGCGGCGACCATGCGCCATGATCGAGGCCGCGTTCGGGATCGAGCTTTGCCGGAATGCCGGCCGCATCCAGCAACGCCTTGATCCGCGCCGCCACCGCGGGCGCGCCCGGCGCGGGATAAAGCTGGCGATACAGCGCCGGCGGGAAGCCGTAGAAATCGTGGATGGTGTCGGGCTGCGCCGTGGCGCCGATTTCCGGCGTCTCGGTTTCCCAATGGGCCGAGACGGCAAGGATGGCTTTCGGCTGCGGCCAGTGCCGGGACGCCTCGCGCAGGAATTGATGCGCCGGCCGGTCGGGCTCCAGCGTCAGCATGGGCGAACCGTGGCTGACGAAAACGGACGGCAGGCGGGTCATCGGGATGCTCCTTCGGCGCGGCGCATCACAGTCCGCGCCGGAGCATCACCTATGACGCATGCGGCAGGGCCGCAAGACGTTACTTCGCAGTCACCAGCGAAGCGCCCTGAACCCGCGCGGAACCGGCCGCGCCGGCCGGGCGGAACAGGCTGAAGATGCCGCCGATAAAGGCCTGCATGGCCTCGGCCCGCAGGCTCTGCGCCCGGGCGGTATGGAACGCCATTTCCTCGGCCGAGATATGCCGGGCCGGAATGGCCTGCTGGGTCGTCTGGGTGGTCAGCTTGGTCGTCATGGGGAGGCCTTCCTCTGCTGGGGGGCTGGAAAGGACAATAGGACTCCCGGGTCTGTTCATTAATACCGATTTATGGCAGTAATTATTGACTGGAATTCATAAATGAGCAGGCCATGAACCGTTACGGCGAAATGGAAGCCTTCGTGCAGGTGGTGGAATCCGGCGGGTTCACCGAAGCGGCCAAAAAGCTGCGCCTGACCCCATCGGCGGTCAGCAAGCTGATCTCGCGCATGGAGGACCGGCTGGGCGCGCGCCTGCTGCACCGGACCACCCGGCGGGTGAGCCTGACGGCGGAAGGCCGCGCCTATTTCGAACAGCTGCGCGGCATCCTGACCGAGATCGATGCGGTGGAGGCCAGCATCGGCGGCGCCGAGGCCGAACCGCGCGGCCTGCTGCGCGTGAACGTGGCGCATGGGTTCGGCATGAGCCAGATCGTGCCGCTGGTGCCGGATTTCATCGCCCGCCATCCGCAGGTGCAGGTGCAGATCACCTTCGACGACCATATCGTGGACCTGGTCGCCGCCGGCGAGGATGTCGGCATCCGCCTGGGTGTGCCCGGCGACGAAGCCCTGATCGCGCGCAAGCTGGGCGATTATCGGCGCATGATCTGCGGCGCGACCGGCTACTTCGAACGCTACGGCGTGCCGCAGACGCCGGCCGACCTGGTGCATCACCGCGCCGTGCTCAGCACCAATGTGGCTTTGCTCAATCAATGGCCGATGCGGTTTCCCGACGGCCATGTGGAACGCGTGGCGATGCAGGGCGTGGTCGCGTCGAATTCCGGCGATGCGCTTTACCGCCTGCTGCTGGACGGCATGGGCCTTGGCTTCAGCGCCGATTTCCTCTGCCACAAGGACGTCGCCGCCGGCCGCCTGCGCACGGTGCTGGACGATTGCCTGGTGGATTCATCCTGGCCGATCTATGCCGTGTATCCGGCGCGCAAGCATCTGGCGGCGAAGGTGCGCGCCTTCGTCGACTTCCTGGTTGACCGCTTCTCGCCGCAGCCACCCTGGATGATGGCCCAGCCCGTCAGCAATCAGGCAGCGGCGCGCAGCAGCGCCGCGACGTCGTCGGCCGTCTTGTCGAAGGCGCAGACGAAACGGTAGACGCCGTCTTCCGGGTGCCAGCTCCAGATGTGGAACTGCGCGCCCCGGCTGCGCATCGCCTCGGCCTTCTCCGCCGGCAGGCGGACGAAGACCTCGTTGGCCTGCACCGGCCAGACCACCTCCGCGCCCATGCGGCCAAAACCATCGGCCAGCTCGCGCGCCCGCGCATTGGCCTGACGGGCCAGCTTCAGCCACAGGCCGTCCTGCAGCATGGCCAGCAGTTGCACCGACAGGAAACGCGACTTGGAAAACAGATGCCCGCCGCGCTTGCGACGATAGAGGAAGCTTTCGGCCAGGTCGGGCTTGAAGAACACCACGGCCTCCGCCGCCATGGCGCCGTTCTTGGTGGCACCGAAGCTCAACACTTCGACGCCGGCGCGCCAGGTGAGATCGGCCGCCGAGCAGTTCAGCCCGGCAACGGCATTGGCGAAGCGCGCGCCATCCATATGCAGCCGCAGGCCATGCTCACGGCACAGATGCGCGATGGCGGCGACCTCGTCGGGTGAATAGACCGTGCCGGATTCGGTGGCCTGGGTCAGGCTGACAGCGGCAGGCTGGGGATGATGCTGCACGCCGCTCCAGCCCTGGCCAAGCGCCCGCTCCAGCGTCGCGGTCGCGATCTTGCCCTGCTCGCCCGGCAGGCCGACCAGCTTGGCGCCACCGGTATAGAATTCCGGCGCGTTGCATTCATCCACCATGATGTGGCTGTCCTGGTGGCAGTAGATCGCGCCATAGGGCGGCGCGATGCAGGCCAGCGACAGCACGTTGGCCGCCGTGCCGGTGCTGACCGGGAAGACACGGCATTCGGTGTCGAAGACGCGCGAGAAAGCGGCATCCAGCTCGCTGCTGTGGATGTCCCCGCCATAGGCGGTGGCATCGCCGCGATTGGCCTCGTTGAGCGCGGCCATGATTTCCGGCGCGGCGCCGGCCACGTTGTCGCTTCTGAAATCCAGGCTGGGAGACGCCATGGGAAATCCTTTTTTATGATTCGGTCTGAATGGGGAAAGGTTCGAAGCCGGATGCGTCGGCACGCGGACGGAAGGCGCACGGCGGCGCGGCACCAGCGGCATCCACCGCGCTGATCAGCCACAGCATGGCCGGGTCAAAGATCATCGCGGCATCCTGCGCCGAGGGTTCGGCGCGGCCATTGGGATGGCTGTGCCAGTGGCCGAGGATTTTCTGCGGCCCGCCGGCTTCACGCAGGCGGCGCAGTTCGGCCACATGCACGGCGGGGTCGAGTTCGAATTCGCGCTCGGGCGTGGCGGCGAGGTTGGCGGCGGGCACGATACGCTCGACGATCAGCACCCCGCGCTCATCACGACCGATCAGCAGGGCGCAGGCCTCGCGCGGGAATGCGGCCATGGCCAGCGCGGCAAGTTCGGCCTGTTGCGCAGAGGTCAGCCGCAGCGGCATCACTTCTCGACTTGCACGGTCACGCTGCCCAGCGGTTTCAGCGTCTCGCCATCCAGCGCATAGAGCCGTTCGGCGCCATCCATCAGCCGCACCCGCAGCACGATACGGTTGCCGGTGGCCAGCACATCGGCAATGCGGCTGTTTTTCGGCAGGGTCATGGTCAGGTCTTCCACAGCGACGACGCGCGGCGCGGATGCCGCCGTGGGAGTCGTGCGTTTCGGCCCGCCGGTCATGATCAGCACCAGCAGCAGCACGGCCAGCCCGACGAAGATGATGCCCAGACCGATGACGACAGCCTTCAGCCACCGTATCCTTGTCGCCTCTTCCGCCGTCCTGTCCGTCATTCCGTCCGGTCCTGAAATCCATGCCAGAGTCAGCCAGCCCGCAGATCCTGCCACCGGTGCCGCCCGAGGCCACCGGCGAACGGCTGGACCGTTACCTGGCGACGGTGCTGGCCGGCGGCGCGGAGGATTTTTCCCGCTCGCGCCTGAAAAACCTGATCCTCGACGGCCATGTCCGCGAGGGCGGCGTGACGATAACCGACCCCTCGCGCAAGATCAAACCGGGCGAGGTTTATGCCGTGACGCAGCCGGCGGCGGTGGCCGCCGAACCGCAGGCCCAGGACATACCGCTCAATATCGTCTACGAGGACGACCAGCTGATCGTGGTGGACAAGCCCGCCGGACTGGTGGTGCATCCCGCACCGGGCAATCCCGAACGCACACTGGTGAACGCCCTGCTGCATCATTGCGGCGACAGCCTGTCGGGCATCGGCGGCGTGAAGCGGCCCGGCATCGTGCACCGCATCGACAAGGACACGTCCGGCCTGGTGGTGGCGGCGAAAACCGACAAGGCGCATCATGCGCTGGCGGCGCTGTTCGCCGACCACGACATCGAGCGCAGCTACGACGCGCTGGTCTGGGGCCATCCCAATCCCCTGCAGGGCACCATCGAGGGCGCCATCGGCCGCGACCCGAAGGACCGCAAGCGCATGGCCATCGTCACGCGCGGCGGCAAACCGGCCGTGACCCATTACGCCACCAGCAAGATGATCTTCGACGGTAAGGGACAGCCGGTCTGCGCCCTGGTGCGCTGCACGCTGGAAACCGGCCGCACCCATCAGATCCGCGTGCATATGACGGCCAAGGGCAACGCCCTGATCGGCGACCCGGTTTATGGCCGCGCCCGCAGCCTGCAGCGTTTTCAGCTGGGCGAGCCGGCCCGCGCCGCGCTGGCCGGCTTCAAACGCCAGGCTTTGCACGCAGCCACGCTCGGTTTCCGCCACCCGGTCAGCGGGAAACTGCTGCGGTTCGAAAGCCCGCTGCCCACCGATTTCGCCGCCCTGCTCAAGGCCCTGTCCAGCCAGCGCAACACGCCGCGATAGGGCGGTTACTGCGCAACCGCAATGGCCGCCGGCGCAGCGCGGTCAGGCTTGGCGAGTCCGATATCGCTCCAGCCGAATCCTTCCATAATGTAGCGCGCACCTTCGGGAGTCAGGCGCTGGCCGGCTTCCGGGCAATACACGCCGTAGATCCAATGATTGCCTTTCGGCACGGACCCGCCGGTGAAACTGACGGCGCCCTGCACCACGCCGAACAGTCCGCCGAAGCCAAGGCAATGTCGCGATCCCAGGCTGAGCGTGCGGTATTTCAGCAAACCGAGTGGCGCGACGACGGAAAACTCCTCGGCACCGAATTGCGGATCGCGCGCCTTCAGATATGTCAGCGCGGCGGGAATCTGGACCAGGTAATCCGGCTCCCGGGTGTAGTAGTAGTCCAGTTTGGCCTGCTGAAAGACCAGGACATCGGCGAAGGGTGCGCTGGCCAGCGGCTTGCCCCAGATATATTCAAAAGCACGAACCCCCGGATTTCCGCCCCGCAATTCCTGCGCCCGGCTTGGCAGCATAGGAAGATCGGGTGCATGCAATTGCAGGCTGGACTTTTCAGCCGCAAAACTTTCCCAGCGGGGCTGGGCCATGGCTTGACCTGCGAAAAGCAGGACCAGCAGGATCAGAAAGCCGCGCACGGGTATTCCTCGCTTCTGTTTGGCGAAATTTCGTCCTATGGTAGAAATCCAATAAATCTTTGGCAAAGGAAAACTGCGGCGTGACTATGGTCACAAACCTCCGTGATCCAGCCTGTTTTACGGCTGCCCGCGCCGCACTTCCGCCGCAATCCGCCGTTTTCCTCATTGCAAATGAAAGACAGGGCACCCATTTCTGATACCGAACCGGGCCAGAGTCGCAGACCAGCCCCGGACGGGGGAGTTTCCAGACCGATGAGTACCGCAGCCAGCCTACCCGTATTGTCCTCGGCCGAGGGCGGCCTTGCCCGCTACCTGGCCGAAATCCGCCGCTTCCCCATGCTGGAGCCGCAGGAGGAATTCATGCTGGCCAAGGCCTGGCGCGACCGCGGCGACGTGGAGGCCGCGCACAAGCTGGTGACTAGCCACCTGCGCCTGGTGGCCAAGATCGCCATGGGCTATCGCGGTTATGGCCTGCCGGTGGGCGAACTGATCGCCGAAGGCAATGTCGGCATGATGCAGGCGGTGAAGCGCTTCGACCCCGACAAGGGCTTCCGCCTCTCGACCTATGCCATGTGGTGGATCCGCGCCTCGATCCAGGAATACATCCTGCGCTCGTGGTCGCTGGTGAAGATCGGCACCACCGCCGCACAGAAGAAGCTGTTCTTCAACCTGCGCCGCCTGCGCGGCCAGATGAAGGCGATCGAAGGCGGTCAGCTCAGCCCCGAGCAGGTCGAGAAGATCGCCACGCAGCTGAATGTGCCGCAGGATGAAGTGATCACCATGGACCGCCGCCTGGCGGCGCCCGATCATTCGCTGAACGCGCCGCTGCGCGGCGACGAGGAAGGCAGCAGCGAGTGGCAGGACTGGCTGGTGGACGAGACGCCGAACCAGGAAGCCCGCCTGGCCGAAGGCGATGAATACGACAGCCGCAAGGCCCTGCTGGCCGCGGCGATGAAGGATCTGAATGAGCGCGAGCGCGACATCCTGGTGCAGCGTCGCCTGACCGAGGAACCCACCACGCTGGAAGACCTTTCGGCACGCTATGGCATCAGCCGCGAACGCGTGCGCCAGATCGAGGTGCGGGCCTTCGAGAAGCTGCAGAAGGCGGTCCGCGCGGCGGCAGCCGAACAGGGCATGAATGGCAGCGCGATCAGTCCGGGCTTTTCCGCCCCGGCCTGAGCCGCCAGTCCGTCCTCAGTTATCCCAGTCGGGATCGTCCTCGACTGCCGCAGACATCGGCGGTTCGAAATCCAGCATGTCGTAAACCGAGGCCGCCGGCACGGATTGCAGCCAGATCGAAGGCTCGTAGCTCTTGCGCAGCCAGTCCAGATTCTGCTTCGCCGATCCGGTCGGCGCCAGCAGTACGGACGGCACCGCCGGTACGCCCTGGCGGGCGACATAGCGTTCGCATTCATGCCGGATCGCGGTGGCCAGCGTCTGCGCCAGCTTACGCAGGATGGTGATGTCGCGTTCGCTCCACTCGCCGGCAGAGTCATACCGTTCGCAGCGGAAGATGGCGGCGGGCTGATTCTTGTTATCGACCAGCAGCAGGTCGAGCCGGGCGCTCACATCCGCTGGCATGGCATTATCGTCCTCCAGTGCCGGCGCATCGTCGGTGGTCAGCGAGGCCAGGCCTTCCGAGGCCGCCTTCACATAGGCATTGGTGGCCGAACGCGGAATCGTGGCGCCCTGATGGAAACGGCCTTCGCGGGCATCCAGCAGCCGCTGGCAGACCAGGTTGCCGCCCTCGTCGAAGAACCAGATGCTGACCCGGCTGACCTTGGCCACCTCGACGGCATCGAGGCAGATCGCCTCGCACAGAACCGACATGGCGTTTTCGCCGATGCTGTAAAGGGCGGCTTCCTGGGTTCTGAGCATGGCGTACTCCGGGGGCAAAGGGCTGTTGCGGCCACTTTCCTCCGGGCGGCTGTCAGGCGGTAGTTAAGGGTCGATAACGGCGGGGTTAAGAATCGATAACCTGAAACGGCAACTGAATACCGCCGTAACCGCCGGCCTCAATCCTCGAAGGGGTCCTTCATCAGGATGGTGTCGTCGCGCTCGGGCGAAGTGGACAGCAAAGCCACCGGCGCGCCGATCAGTTCCTCGATGCGGCGCACGTATTTCACCGCCGTCGCCGGCAGGTCGACCCAGGACCGCGCGCCCCGGGTGGTTTCGGACCAGCCTTCCATCGTCTCGTAGACCGGCTTGGCCGCGGCCTGATCCGACATCGAGGCGGGGAAATAATCCAGCACTTTGCCGTTCACCTCGTAGCCGACGCAGAGCTTGATCTCCTTCAGGCCGTCGAGCACGTCGAGCTTGGTCAGCGCGATACCGTGGATGCCGTTCAGCTTCACGGTCTGGCGCACCAGCACGGCATCGAACCAGCCGCAGCGGCGCTTGCGTCCGGTGACGACGCCGAATTCATGGCCCTTCTCGCCCAGCCACTGGCCAATCTCGTCAGTCAGTTCGGTGGGGAACGGGCCTTCGCCGACGCGCGTGGTATAGGCCTTCACGATGCCCAGGATATAGCCGAGCGAACCCGGCCCCAGGCCCGAGCCGGCCGAAGCCGAGCCGGCCATGGTGTTCGACGAAGTGACGAACGGATAGGTGCCATGATCGACGTCGAGCAGCGAGCCCTGCGCGCCCTCGAACAGGATGCGCTTGCCGGCGCGGCGGGCTTCGTCCAGGTCGCGCCACACGGGCGCGGCGTAGGGCAGGATCTTCGGCGCGATCTCGGCCAGGTCCTTCAGAAGGGCGGCGCGATCCACCAGCGGCGCGCCCAGCCCCTTGCGCAGGGCATTGTGGTGCGCCAGCAGGCCATCGACCTTGCGGCCGAGCGAAGCGGTGTCAGCCAGATCACACACACGAATGGCGCGGCGGCCGATCTTGTCCTCGTAGGCCGGGCCGATGCCGCGCCGCGTGGTGCCGATCTTCACGCCGCCATCGGTGGCATCCTCGCGCAGGCCATCGAGTTCACGATGCAGCGGCAGGATCAGCGCGGCATTGTCGGCCACTTTCAGATTATGCTCGCCGATCTCCACGCCCTGGCCGCGCAGCTTGTCGATCTCGGCGAACAGCGCCCAGGGATCGACCACCACGCCGTTGCCGATCACCGCCAGCTTGTTCCGGCGCACGATGCCCGATGGCAGCAGCGAGAGCTTGTAGACGTTGTTGCCGATCACCAGCGTATGGCCGGCATTGTGGCCGCCCTGAAATCGCACCACCACATCGGCGCGCAGGCTCAGCCAGTCGACGATCTTGCCCTTGCCCTCGTCACCCCACTGGGCGCCGACCACGACGACGTTGCTCATCTCAGGAACCCTTCAGACAGAAATTCAGACAGGCTGGACGGCCTTGCCGTCCCACCAATGACTGCAGCCGGCGGCTTTCGCCGCCTTTTTCACATCGCCCGCCACCGACTCCAGCGCGGCCCAGGTGGCATGGCCCTCGGCGCGCAGCCTGGCTGCGGCAGAGCGCGGCGTACCGAACGGCAGATACACCATCTGCGGCGCCGGGCGCGGCGGCAGGGCGCGCATCACGCTGTCGAGATACAGCGTGAAACCGGTGGCCGGCTCGCCGGCAGGCGTGTTGTAGCGGCCACCGCGACCCAGCTCGCCGCGCACGTTGCGGGCAAACAGCGTAAACGCGATGCCGGTATGGTATTCGAAGCCGCGGAATTCGCCGGGATCGAGCGTGACCAGCAGGTCCGGCGCCGCCGCCGAGACTTCGCGCACCAGGGCATCCAGATCGGCCACGATCTGGGCTGCTGCCGGCGGCAGTTTCAGTTTCTGCAGGCCATCGAGCGCGGCCCGCGCCGGACCGGCCAGCGGCAGCAGCTTGAGCAACGTGGGCGCGGCGGCACCGCCGGCCTCTTTCAGTTCGGCGGCATCCTTGCGGTCCAGCGCGCGGCGGGCGGCACGGGCCTGTTTCGGCTCCAGGCCATGGGCCTCCATGATTGCCGGCGCCAGCAGCGGCTGGGTGATGTCGAGCGAAAGGCTGCTGACGCCCAGGGATGCCACTGCTTCCGCCGCCAGCACGGCGACTTCCACATCGGCACCCAGCGCCGTGGAGCCGATCAGCTCCACGCCGGCCTGGGCGAACTGACGCTCGGGGCGAAGCTGCGTGCCGCGCACGCGCAGCACCTGGCCGGCATAGGCGAAGCGCAGCGGGCGGGCGGAATCCTTCAGGCGCGTGGCGGCAATGCGCGCCACCTGCATGGTGATGTCGGTGCGCAGGCCCATCATGCGCTGCGACACCGGGTCCATGACGCGGAACATCTGGCCGGCCAGGTCGGCGCCCGATCCGGCCAGCAGGGTTTCCTCGAATTCGATCAGCGGCGGCTTGACGCGGGCATAACCCTGCGCAGCGAAGGCAGCCAGCAGGCTTTCGCTGGCCTGGGCCTCCCATTCGGCGCGCGGCGGCAGAACGTCGCGCAGGCCGGCCGGCAGCAGGCCGGCGGCCGCGCTGTTCTCTCCCTCGTTCGCAGGACTGCGTCCGCGCGGTGCCATGATCGGTCGCTTCCGTTACTTGTGCTTGAAGGCGGCCTTGCGCTTCTCGGCGAACGCGCTCATGCCTTCCTTCTGGTCTTCGGTGGCGAAGGTGGAGTGGAAGACGCGGCGTTCGAAGCGGATGCCCTCGGCCAGCGTGGTCTCGTAGGCGCGGTTCACCGATTCCTTGGCGATCATCACGATCGGGCGCGATAGCGAGCAGATCTTATCGGCGGCCTTGAAGGCCTCGTTCAGCAGCTCGGCGGCCGGCACCACGCGACTGACCAGGCCCGACCGCTCGGCTTCCGCCGCATCCATCATGCGGGCGGTGAGGCACATTTCCATCGCCTTGGACTTGCCGACGAAGCGCGTGAGGCGCTGGGTGCCGCCGGCGCCCGGAATGGTGCCGAGGTTGATTTCCGGCTGGCCGAATTTGGCGGTGTCGGCGGCGATGATGAAATCGCACATCATCGCCAGTTCGCAGCCGCCGCCGAGGGCAAAGCCGGCCACCGCCGCGATCACCGGCTTGCGGCAGGTGGTGACGCGTTCCCAGTTCTTGGTGATGAAGTCTTCCTTGTAGACGTCCATATAGGTCTTGGACATCATCTCCTTGATGTCGGCGCCGGCCGCAAAGGCCTTTTCCGAACCGGTAATGATGATGCAGCCAATGGTGTCGTCGGCTTCGAAAGCATCCAGGGCCTGCGCCATTTCAGCAACCAGGCCGGCGCTCAGCGCATTGAGCGCCTGGGGCCGGTTCAGCGTGATCAGGCCGACCTGGCCGCGCGTTTCCACCAGGATGTTTTCATATGCCATGACGGTTTCCTCGTTCGTCTTCTTGAAGTCTGGATTTCACTGGTTGGGCAGCAATTCGAAGCGCACGGTGAGTGCGCCGTCGCGGCCGGTGACACTGAGCCGCAGCTGCTCCGTCTCGCGCCGGTAATGCTCCGGGCCGATATTCTGCCAGCCCAGCTGCGGCAGGGTATCGGCGTAGAACTTGCGCACGGCGGCGACCGAGACCTTGCCCTTGGCCTCGGTATGGGCAATCCGGCCCGACGGCTTGTCGAACACCGTGGCGGCATCCGGACTTTCGGCCAAGCCGGGCATCAGCGGCACGTCCTCGGCGATGGAAAGGAAGCCGGCCGCGGCCCGGGCGTTACCAATCAGGGCGTCAGAGATCAGCGGAAGGCCTGAGCTTGCACGAAGCCCCGCCAGCGACAGACCGCCGGAGCCAAGGCCCAGGACGACGAGTGCAGCTAGCGCCGGGACCGGGAAAAATCTCCAGCCGGGGCGGAACATGGCGGGGAATTTGGCAGGTCGGGCCGGGTTTTGGAAGTGCCGGGATGCCCTCGAATCGCCCTTGGAAAACCGCTATTTCTGACAGCGGCCGCAGTAGAAGGTCGAACGGCCGGATTGCACGATGCGCTTAATGGGCGCAGCACAGGCCTGGCAGGGATCGCCCTCGTGGTCGTAGACCCGGAAGCGGGTCTGGAAATAGCCCAGTTCGCCGTCGGACTGCACATAATCCCGCAGCGACGAGCCGCCGGCCTTGATCGCCTCGCGCAGCACCGCCTTGATCGCCGGCACCAGCTTGGCCAGCTTGTCGGGCTTGACGCTGCCCGCCAGCCGTTTCGGGTCGATGCCGGCGCGGAACAGGGCCTCGCAGACATAGATGTTGCCCAGTCCGGCCACCACGGTCTGGTCCAGCAGGGCCGCTTTCATCGGCGTTTTCTTGCCCTTGAGCGCCGCCGCCAGCACGGCCGGCGTGAAGGCGTCGTCCAGTGGCTCGGGCCCCAGGCCGGCCAGCAGGCGGTGTCCGGCCAGTTTGTCGGCCGGCACCAGGTCCATCATGCCGAAGCGGCGAGCGTCGTTGAAGGTGGCGGCCCAGCCCTCGTCGGTGGCGAAGATCACGTGGTCATGCGGGCCGATGTCGTTGGGCCAGCCGGCGCGCAGCACCATGCGGCCCGACATCCCTAAATGGATGATCCAGACCAGGCCGCCTTCCAGTCGGATCAGGATGTATTTGGCCCGGCGCTCCAGTGCCTCGACCCGGCGGCCCTGGATGGATTTGGCGAAATTCTTCGGCAGGGGGAAACGCAGGTCGGGCCGGCGGGCCTCGATGCGGGCGATGCGCCGGCCTTCCAGCTTGAGCGCCAGCCCGCGGCGCGTGGTTTCCACTTCGGGCAATTCGGGCATTTCGCGGATCCTCTGGGCTGTCTCTATACCGTGGCGACCCCATTTCGGCTATGGTCGGCCCCGTCATGAGCGATCCGACCCAACCGACTGAAAACGCTTCGGGAAACCAGACCCATTTCGGCTTCCAGACCGTGCCGGAAACCGAGAAGGCCAGGCTGGTGCGCGGCGTGTTCGATTCGGTGGCCGGCAATTACGACCTGATGAACGACGTCATGTCGGGCGGCATCCACCGCCTGTGGAAAGCGGCCATGATCGACTGGCTGAGCCCGCGCGGCGAGATGACCGTGCTGGACCTGGCCGGTGGCACCGGCGACATCGCCTTCCGCATCGTCGAGCGCGCGCCGAAGGCCCGCGTGGTGGTGGCCGACATCAATGCCGCCATGCTGGAACAGGGCCGCAACCGCGCCATCGACACCGGCGCGCAGCATCCCGCCCGCCTGCGCAATCTGAACTGGGCCTGCATGGATGCGGAAAAGCTGGCCCTGCCCGACCGCTCCGTGGATGCCTATACCATCGCGTTTGGCATCCGCAACGTGACCCATATCGACGCCGCCCTGCGCGAGGCTTATCGCGTGCTGAAGCCCGGCGGGCGTTTCCTGTGCCTGGAATTCTCGGCCGTGCGCAATCCGGCGCTGGCGAAGCTGTACGATGCCTACAGCTTCAACCTGCTGCCCAAGCTGGGCGGCCTGATCGCGAAGGACGAGGAATCCTACCGCTATCTGGTGGAGAGCATCCGGCGTTTCCCCGACCAGGAGGCTTTCGCCGCCATGATCCGGGACGCCGGCTTCGGCAATGTGATGGTGCGCGACCTCACCGGCGGCATCGCCGCCCTGCATTCGGCCCGCCGTATCTGAGACGCTGCATTTGAACCGCACAGGATCGCCATTGCCGTGCTGACCGACCTGCGCCACCTGCTCCGCCTGTTCGCCATCGGCCGCTGCTTCGCGCGGCAGGATGCGCTGTTCCTGCTGCGCGAGGCGCCGATGGGCACCGGCACCCGCGGCATGCTGGGCCTGTTCCAGGCTGTGTTCGGTCACCGGCGGCCCGAGCTGCGCGAAGGCGAGCGGCTGGCCGCGGCCTTGAGCGAGCTGGGACCGAGTTTCATCAAGCTGGGGCAGGTTCTCTCCGTGCGTCCCGATCTGGTTGGCGCGGCCCTGGCCGAGGATCTGGGCCGGCTGCGCGACAAGCTGCCGCCGTTTTCCTGGGCGGAAGCCAGGGCGGTGATCGAGGCCGAACTGGGTGCGCCGGTCGAGACGCTGTTTGCCCATATCGAGACCGAGCCGGTGGCGGCCGCCAGCGTGGCGCAGGTGCATCTGGCCGAGACCAGCGATGGCCGCGCCGTGGCCGTGAAGGTGCTGCGCCCCGGCGTGGAAGCGGCCTTCGCGCGCGATCTGGCCCTGTTCGCCTGGCTGGCCGAAGCGGCCGAACGGCATGTGGTCGACATGGAGCGCCTGCGGCCGCGCGATGTGGTGGCCAGCTTGCGCGACTGGGTGGCGATCGAGCTGGACCTGCGGCTGGAAGCGGCCGCCGCCGGCGAATTGCGCGACAATTTCCGCGATGATCCCGACGTGCTGGTGCCGGCCGTGGACTGGCAGCGCACCGCGCGCCGGGTGATGACGGTAGAACGCATCGAGGGACTGCCGGTCGAGGACCGCGCGGCCCTGCAGGAAGCGGGGTTGGACCTGCACGACCTGGCCGCGCGGGTGATCCGCGTCTTCCTCAAGCAGGCCCTGCGCGACGGCTATTTCCATGCCGACATGCATCACGGCAACCTGTTCGTCTCGCGGCCCGACGGCGCTGCGGCGGGTGGCCGGCTGGAGCTGGTGGATTTCGGCATCATGGGCCGGCTCGACATGAAGACGCGGCGTTTCATGGCCGAAATGCTGGGCGCCTTCCTGACCGGCAACTGGCGGCGTGCGGCGGAGGTGCATTTCGAGGCCGGCTATGTCCCGGCCGACCGCGACGTGAATGCCTTTGCCCAGGCCTGCCGCTCGATCGGCGAACCGATCCTCGACCGGCCGGTGACGGAAATCTCCATCGGCCGCCTGCTGGCGCAGCTGTTCCAGATCACCGAGACCTTCGGCATGCGCACGCAGACGCATCTGCTGCTGCTGCAGAAGACCATGGTGACGGTGGAGGGCGTGGCCCGCAGCCTGGATCCGGAGATCAATTTCTGGGAAGTGGCGCGGCCGGTGATCGAGGACTGGGCACGCGAGAATATGGGCCCGGAAGCCCAGCTGCGCGAAGCCGCCACCGCCCTGATCGACTTCGTCCGCAGGTTGCCGCAGATGGCGCGGGATCTTGAGGTGATGGCGGCGGCAGCGGAGGGGCGCTCCGGCGATTGGGGGCGCCTGTACAGGGATGAGGCGGCGCAAAACGGTCTTGGCGCGCGCGAAAGGGAGTCTGCGCGAGAATCCGCACGATGGCCATTGGCATGGCCGCTATGGACCATCGCCGCCCTGCTGGCGCTGGGCCTGATCATCTGGCGATAAAAAAGAGGCCGGCGGGAACCGGCCTCTTTCTGTAATCGACTGTGAGGGCGATTAGAAGTTGATACCGATACCCACAACGCCGAAAGTCTGATCGTTGTCGCTGGAATTGGTGTTGGCATCGTAATCCGACACGCCGATGCCCGCGAACGTCAGCACGCCAGTGGCAACCTGGTAAGTCAGGCCGAGCGTGTAATAATCCAGCTCGTTCTTGCCACCACCGATCAGCTTGTCTTCACGGTTGTGGAACTCGACACCGATGCCGATCGAACCAGCAGCAGCACCGTTGGTCAGGTACTTCAGGCCGACCGAGTAGGCATCACGGTCATCAATAGTTCCCTGGCCAGAAACCGCCGCGCGAGCGACGTCCTCGTTCGAGTAGCCACCGCCGAACTGGATGGCCGAGCCGTCACCCACGTTGTAGGAGAGCTGAGCACCGAGCTGCCAGCCGGCCTCGCGGCCACGACGGGCCGAAACGCCTTCGTGCTTGACGCTGTTGTAACCGGCATACAGGGCCGCATCGACCGAGCCGAACGACTCCAGGAAGTTCGCCGCGACAGCATACTGATCCGACATCTGGCCAGTATTGGAACGGCTGCCAAAGCCGTTGCCGCAACGGGCACCGGCAGTAGCGCTGTAGTCCTCGCAGCCGTCCGGCACATACGAGAAGCCGAGCTGCAGGCCTTTACCAGCCTTCGAGCCGAAATAGCGGTTCGAAGCCGTGTAGAGGTTGATACCTTCAGCGTCGTTATTGTGGTTTGCAAACCACATCTGCGGAGAAACATAAGCCGCAAGATATTCGGAAGTAGTGGTCGTGCCATGACCCGGCAGGGCCGTCGGCGCAAAGTAGTTCATCTTTGCATTGATTCTATCGGTAGCGCCGATTTCGATGCGACCTACATCGGCCTTCTCGACGAACAGATACCGTTCATCGATCTGGTCGCCGTAGGTAGCGGCTTCCAGCTCAACGCGACCGCCAACTACGGTGCCGTTATCGAGGACGCCACGGATATTGAACCAGATCTCTGCGTCGCTGCCGAGGCCGGTAGTGCGATTCGAGTCGCCCGCACTCTTCTGAGCATTGCCGGCATCCTGAGCCTTGATGAACTGGGTGAAATAACCTCCCACCGTGGCGGCGAGCGGCACTTCCTTGGTCTGGGCATTCGCGACGTCAGCCAGCATGAGGCCAGCAGCAGCCACGAGCGCGGTTTGCAGAAGTAGCGTTCTTTTCATCTTCGAGTCCTTCCTATGATTTAACGTGTCGGCGTCGAGGAAAAACTCAAGCGCTTTTACTTGGTGGATGATACTGCATCAGGCGAATACTAAACAGCGCGCGATGCACACGGAGATCAGGCTGAGGTGTGATGAATAGCACAACCGCCAAGGCGGGCTTTCAATCGTTGCAATAAGGCAACATACTGCGTAGATGACGACGGCTCGCCATTACTATCCTGCAGCCCGTTTGCAAGCTGGAGCCAAATTCGCCCATGAGATTCAATAAAAAAAGAGGCCGGTTTCCCGGCCTCTTTCTGTAATCGCCTGTGAGGGCGATTAGAAGTTGATACCGAGACCCACAACGCCGAAGGTCTGGTCGTTGTCGCTGGTATTGGTGTTGGCATCGTAATCCGACACGCCGATGCCCGCGAAAGCCAGCACGCCAGTGGCAACCTGGTAGGTCAGGCCGAGCGTGTAATAATCCAGCTCGTTCTTGCCACCACCGATCAGCTTGTCTTCACGGTTGTAGAACTCAACGCCGATGCCGATCGAACCGGCAGCAGCACCGTTGGTCAGGTACTTCAGGCCGACCGAGTAGGCATCACGGTCATCGATGTTGCCCTGACCGGTAACAGCCGCACGACCGACATCTTCGTTCGAGTAGCCACCGCCGAACTGGATGGCCGAACCGTCACCCACGTTGTAGGAGAGCTGAGCGCCGAGCTGCCAGCCGGCCTCGCGACCGCGACGAGCCGAAACGCCTTCGTTCTTGACGCTGTTGTAACCGGCATACAGGGCCGCATCGACCGAGCCGAACGACTCCAGGAAGTTCGCCGCGACAGAATACTGATCCGACATCTGGCCAGTATTGGACTTGCTGCCGAAGCCGTTGCCGCAACGGGCACCGGCAGTAGCGCTGTAGTCCTCGCAGCCGTCCGGCACATACGAGAAGCCGAGCTGCAGGCCCTTACCAGCCTTCGAGCCGAAATAGCGGTTCGAAGCCGTGTAGAGGTTGATACCCTCAGCGTCGTGGTTGGCGTTAGCAAACCACATCAGAGGGGTATGATACGCAGCGGTATATTCCGAGTTCACCGTGGTGGCGTGACCCGGCAGGGCGTTCGGAGCAAAGTACAGCATCTTGCCCGTCACGCGATCGGTCGAGCCGATTTCGATACGGCCCACATCGGCCTTCTCGACGAACAGATAGCGCTCGTCGATCTGGTCACCGTAGGTAGCGGCTTCCAACTCAACGCGACCGCCGACCACGGTGCCATTGTCGAGAACGCCGCGGATGTTGAACCAGATCTCCGCATCGCTGCCGAGGCCGGTGCCGCGATTCGAGTCGGCATTGGCATCTTGGGCTTTACCCGCATCCTGGCCCTTGATGAACTGGGTGAAATAGCCACCGACCGTAGCGGCGAGCGGCACTTCCTTGGTCTGGGCATTCGCGACATCAGCCAGCATCAGGCCAGCAGCAGCCACGAGCGCGGTTTGCAGAAGCAGCGTCTTCTTCATTTTCCTCTTTCCTCTCCCACCGGGATTTGGGTTGCAATGTTCGCGGCCCGACAGGCCCGAACAATGAACAGTCAGCAAAGATAGGCTGATTGATCAGCATGGATAAAGCCATCACCCTCCGACAAGTGTCAATAAAAGCGGCATAATCCGCCGTGCTTTTGCCGAAGATGTTGCGCTAGAGCCACACTATGCAGTTTCTGGGGCCTAGCGCCGGCTCGGATCGATCCAACAAACCCTTAAACTTGCCAACTACAGATGCGCGTCCCAAAATGATCAAGCTTGATGATTAACAAGGCCAGCCTTGGTCTTGCCAATCATTGTGAGTAGGTCAAAATAACAACATAAGAATGTATAATGAAATTTGACCCCCAACGGAGCTGGCGCGAGGCGATCAGCCTATTTGATCGTGGGCGCTACAAGGAAGCTCATAAGATATTAAAAGAACTAATAAAAATCAACAACCGCCATCCGCAGCTGCTACATTTATTAGGAATATGTGAATTCCGCCTTGGCGACCTCGCCACAGGCCTCTCCCTGGTGAGGCAAGCCGTGGCCATTGCGCCCGCTATGGCACCGACTTTGAATGATTTGGGCAATCTGCTGGTCGAGAACGGCGAAACAGAAGCTGCTCTTGATGCGTATCAGCGCGCCGCTGTTGCCGACCCGAATAATCTACAAGCCATCGTCAACTTGGCCCGCTTGCAAGTCCTCAACACTCGGCCAGACATAGCACTCGAAATTCTGGATGCCGCGCTGTCGCGTCATTCAGAGAATTTGTTGTTGCGTTGGGTTCGTAGTCTTATCCTATTGTCTCTGCAGGACTTTTTAAGTGGTTGGCAAGATTATGCCGTGCGTTGGCAGTTGCCACCAACCCAATTCGACAGCCCAAGGTACGATTTCGGCCTGCAACCAGTATCCGTTCGACCTGAAAACATACCGAACGCACCCATTTGGCTTTGGAAGGAGCAGGGACCCGGCGATGAGATTCTTTACGCGTCGGTGATCCAGGCCGCACTGCAACGGGACTGGTCTCTCCATCTAGGCTGCAGCGAACGCCTCGTCACGTTGTTTCGGCGCAGTTTTCCAACGCTCCGCATTGACGCTGTCGAATCAATAACGCCATCCGATCTGGCGGGTACCAAGTATCAGATGCCATTAGCAGATCTGGCATCTGTGTTTCGCCAGACACCAGCTGATTTCGGTGACGGCAAGGCCTTCCTAAAACCCGATCCGACTCTCCGCGACGCATTTCGCCAACGATATCGATTACAGACTGCCGGCCGCCCCCTCGTCGGACTGTCCTGGCGTAGCAATAACCGTTTCAGTGCATCGGCGAAATCGCCTCCACTGCAAGCCTTTGCACCACTTTTACGGGATTTAAATTGCACATTCATCAATCTTCAGTACGGCGCATCAAACGCCGATCTTGAAGCTTTACGCCACACCGGCGCGACGATCCTGCACGATGAGACAGTTGACCCACTTGGCGACCTTGACCACTTTGCCGCCCAGGTAGCCGCACTCGATGCGGTGGTTACCGTCAGCAACACTACTGCGCATGTGGCCGGCGGGCTTGGCATACCGACCGTAGTGCTATTGCCGGCTCATACTGGGCTACTGTGGTATTGGTTTCACGGTACTGATCGTTCTCTGTGGTACGCTAGCCTGCGGCTGGTCCGCCAATCTCGTTTGGGGGATTGGGCGGCACCGATTGCCGCTGCCGCGATCTGTCTCAACGAACTTCTCGCCGCGAAATAAGACGATAGGCTCGGCCCGGCTCAGGCACACCCTCTTCTATCCGCAGGACGCCATCGGCTGTGGCAGCGATCTCGAATTCGCTGGCATTGGCCAAACGGCGGATATAAGCATCCGACTGACGAAACCGCCCAGTAGGCATCAGGCTGATTTCAGGGCCATCATCGGCCCCCAACTCGATCGTAAAAAGAAGCTCGCCGCCTGGATTAAGATACTGAAAAGAATACATGAATAATTCATCCAGCCGGCCAATATAGATAAAAACGTCAGTTGACAGGATGGCATCATAACAAACTGGCGGTCGACGTAGAAAATCATGCACCTCAGCTCTGTAAAGATGATCGTAAACCTGCCGCCGAGCGGATTGCTGCAACATGCGTGGCGCTAAATCGACGCCATCAAGCCGTCCGGCATAAGGCTGGAACATAGGTCCATTTAACCCGGTGCCACAGCCCAAATCGAGGATGGCACGGGCGCGATTCTGCGTCCAAACGTTCTTGACCAAGCTAGCGATCATCTGCGGTCCGCGATAGTTCAGCGCGGCCAAATGGGTGTCGAAGTTATCGGCATGTCCGTCGAAGACCCAAAGCACATAATCGTCCGGAGCCCGATCAGGCACCCGGCCGCCTTCCAGCATATCGACCATATGGCGGATGGCGCCGGATTGCGGCAACAAGGCCGCCGCCTTGCGGAAAGCTGCGAGCGCCTCAATCCTTTCCTGGCGATCTAAATGGCACTGCCCAATACCAAGCCAAGCCTGAGCATGCTCGCCGAGAGCGAGAATCTGGCGGTAAAGCGCCATCGCAATCTCAAACTGGCCATCGGTCTGGGCCTGCCAAGCACGCTGGAATAGGGCATCGATTTCATAAGGTGGCGCGCTCATGACCATGGGACTTAAGATTTTTCCGACGCATTGGCAATCCTTGCCACCGGCCAACTAACCAGGACGCAGAAAGAGTCAACAAATCACCGCGGGAATTGGCCTTGCCTCATGAATTGTGCTATCCCACCAGCCATATATGCTTTTAAAGGATAGTCGGCATGGCCGCCTTGCGCCCGATTCGATTCAGAGCCCCTTCTATTACCATTCCGGTTATGCTCGCGGCAGCTGTTTTGGTCCTAGCTAGCTGCAGCTCTCCCAATGATGGTGAAACCCAAACCTATTATCCTGAAAAAAACCAATATGGCACCTATGACCCGGCGCCGAGCAGTGGTCGACAGTCCGTGTTTGGACAGGACGGCTTCAACCTGTTCGGCGGCAGTCGGAATAAAACCGATAATCAGCCCGGCTCCGGCATTGGCGTGAACAGCTATCTCTGGCGTGCCAGCCTGGACACGGTGTCGTTCATGCCGCTCACCTCCGCGGATCCGTTCGGGGGGGTGATCATCACCGACTGGTATGTGCCACCCCAGACCCCGGGCGAGCGCTTCAAGGTGACCGTCTATATCCTGGACCGCACCCTGCGGGCCGATGGCCTGCGGGTGGGCGTGTTCCGCCAGGTGCGCCAGGGCGAGAGCTGGATCGACCAGCCGGCGGCCCCCAACACGGCCACCACCATGGAAAACGCCATCCTCCAGCGGGCCCGCGAATTCCGCATGGAGGCCGAGGCCCGGCGCTGAGGGCCCGGCCGGCCGCCGCCATCCATAGCCACCGCATCCATAGCCGGCGTCGCCAGCCGGGGCCTGCGGGTTTTCGCGCGGCGGCGGCCTTCGGGCAGGCGCGGGATTCCGTCCTGCCGCCGATACGGCTTTCCGTGCCGCCCTTTCGCCGCTAAAACAGCGTTTTCCCGGCCCTTCGGCCGGCGTCAGCAGTCTTAAGTGGATGCAGCATGTCGCGTTATAACGCCAAGGCGGTCGAAACCAAGTGGCAGTCGGTCTGGACCGAGCGCCAGGCTTTCCACGCCAAGGCCGACCCCTCCCGGCCGAAATATTATGTGCTCGAGATGTTCCCCTATCCCTCGGGGCGCATCCATATGGGCCATGTGCGCAACTACACGCTGGGCGACGTGGTGGCGCGCTACAAGCGGGCCCGCGGCTTCAACGTGCTGCACCCCATGGGCTGGGACGCCTTCGGCCTGCCGGCGGAAAACGCCGCCCAGGAAAAAAAGGTGCATCCGGCCGCCTGGACCTACGACAACATCGCCAACATGCGCGCCGAGCTGCAGCGCATGGGCCTGTCGCTGGACTGGAGCCGCGAACTCGCCACCTGCCATCCGGGGTATTACCGGCACCAGCAGAAGCTGTTCCTCGATTTCCTGAAGGCCGGTCTGATCTATCGCCGCGAAAGCTTCGTCAACTGGGATCCGGTCGACCAGACCGTGCTGGCCAACGAACAGGTGATCGACGGCCGCGGCTGGCGTTCGGGTGCCGTGGTCGAACGCCGCAAGCTGTCGCAGTGGTTCCTCAAGATCACCGCC
>JBKBJT010000021.1:0-54492 GCA_046294345.1 Ferrovibrio sp. | reverse complement strand
GGGCTATCACCCGATGACGGTGTATTTCCCCCTCGTGGTGCATGGCGCCATGCTGATCGAGCCGACGGAGAGCGAGAGCAAGGACAGCGTGGATACCTTCGTCGGCACCCTGCGCGGCCTGGCCGAGAAGGCCAAACAGGGCGACCAGGCCGACTGGTTCCGCGGCGCACCCTACATGACGCCGCGACGCCGCCTGGACGAAACCCGCGCTGCCCGCGCCCCGGTGCTGCGCTGGAAACCCGGCACCAACGGCGCGCCCATCGACAAGGCTGCGGCGGAATAAGCCGCCGCCCCATCGCGGAAAACCAAGCCGCCCGGTCAGCGACGCCTAAAAGCGTCGACCGGGCGGCAGTATTTTGTAGTAGCCGGATTTCTGCGGCGGGGCATGGCGCCCGGCCAGGCGTGAGATGACGAAGGCAGCGATGGCAATCGCCACGCTGCCAAGCAGCCAGACAACGAAGATCAGCGCCCCGCCGGCTGCATCTGCCAGTGCGGCGCTCCACGACAGCCAGCCGGCCAGTTCGCCGGCCATTGTGAGCTGACTGGCATTGCCGGCCAGAAACTCGGCCAGCCAACCGAGCATGGCATTGCCCAGCCATGCCAGCATCGACCATACGAAAAATGCAATCGCCGCGATGATCCAGATAGCGCGCTGCATGGTCACCGTCCTTCCCTGCCGCGCATTGCGTCGATCATGCCTTCGGCACGATCAAGATGCTCACGCAGCAGTTCTATATTCCTGATATTGGCCCGATAGAAGATATCGCCGAACCAGCCGATCACCGGGATTGCGCTGATCACAAGATCGATCCCTATATTCCCGGCCATGCGCAGGATGGTTCCGGCCGGAACGCCCAGCCGCCGGGCCTCCCAGACGATATAAGCTGCCATCGCCTTGGCACTCAGCGTACCGATACCGGGGATGATGTTCAGCGCCGCATCCAGTCCGACGCGAATATCCGTGCCGGGGATACGAATCGCACTGTCGAGCAGCCGCGCCAGCCCCTCAAGGCGCCGTCGCGCCTCGATGTTGCGGTCGGAAACATAGCCATAGGCGTTTTGGTGGAACTGAGCGAATGCCTCAGACATCCAAGACCTCCCAAGATCAGAACGCCGAACCGAAACGGATGGCGCTCATCAGGTGGAAGAGTCCGACATCGCAGCCAATCGGCTACCAGAGGGGCCCGGACCCAGAGCCACAGACATTGGGAGCCGCCGGCCGGATTTCAAGGCAGGCTTGACGAAGGCTGGCGGGATTGGCCTTTGGGGAAAACATCATATAACCAGAAAAATGGTTGCATTGCCGGCGGCCCGCGTTATACTTCCCGCCATGAGCATGGATATCGATACCGCCGCACGCCTGTTTGCCGAGCTGGGCAACCGCACCCGACTGGACGTCCTGCTGCTGCTGATCAAGGCGGGGCCAGAGGGCCTGAGCATCGGCGATATCCAGGCCGAGCTGGACATCCCGCTGTCCACCCTGTCGTTCCATCTGCGCGGCCTGAACGGCGCCGGGCTGATCGAACAGGAGAAACAGGGCCGCAGCGTGATCTGCCGGCCGAATTTCACCGCGATGAACGAGGCCATGCAGTTCCTGAAACGCGAATGCTGCGTCGGCGTGGCGCCGAAAGCCCGCCGCGGCCAAGCCGCGTAGTCCGCTCGTAAAAATTTTTGCTCTTAAATAACTACTTTACTGGAAATATGGAGACGAAAATGACCGAAGCCACCCATTCCGTCCTGCCCCCGCAACCCTCCTGGCGGCGGCTGGTTGCCAAGCCCGACCGCCTGCTGCTGGCGATCATCGCCATTCCCGTTGTGCTGGCCGTGCTGACTCCGCAACAGGCGCTGGCCAGCCTGCGCTTCACCGGCGCGGCCTTGTCCAGTATCGCGCCTTTCCTGCTGATGGCCGTGCTGGCGGCATCCTGGATCAAGGCGAGCGGCGCCGACCGGCTGGTGGCGCATGCCTTCACCGGCCGCGAAAGCCGCATGGTGCTGCTGGCCGCACTGTTCGGCGCGCTGTCGCCGTTCTGCTCCTGCGGCGTGATCCCGCTGATCAGCGGCCTGCTGGGCGCGGGCGTACCGCTGGCGCCGGTGATGGCCTTCTGGATCGCCTCGCCGATCATGGACCCCAACATGTTCCTGCTCACCGCCGGCGGGCTGGGACTTGAGTTTGCCGTGGCCAAGACCTTTGCCGCCATCGGCATGGGGCTGTTCGCCGGCTTCGTCACCATGGCGCTGATGCGCATGGGCAGCCTGGGGGAGAGCCTGCGCCGCCCGCCGCGTTCGGCCGCCGCGCGCCGCTGGATGGCCGAGACGCTGGAAGGCACCGCGCAGCCGAAGCCGGTCTGGCGTTTCTGGCAGGAACCGGCCCGCGCGCAGATCTTCGTCACCGATGCGGCCGATAATGGCTGGAAGCTGCTGCGCTGGATGACGCTGGCCTTCCTGTTGGAAAGCCTGATGGTGGCGTATCTGCCGGGCGAGGCCATCGCCACCTGGCTGGGTGCGGCAAACTGGACGGCGATGCCGCTGGCCGTGATCGTGGGCGTGCCCGCCTATCTGAACGGCTATGCCGCCATCCCGCTGGTCTCCGGCCTGATCGATCTGGGCATGAGCCCGGCCGTTGGCCTGGCCTTCATGACCGCCGGCGGCGTCAGCTCGATCCCCGCCATGATGGCCGTCTGGGGCTTGGTACGGCGGCAGGTCTTCGCGCTGTATCTGGCCCTGGGCGGCGGCGGTGCGCTGCTGGCCGGTTATGCCTATGCCCTCTGGCTGTCTCTGAGCTGAAGCAATTGAAGCCGCCCGGTCAGCGACAACCGGGCGGCTTCCATCTTTGATTTCCCCCAGAACGACCATATACCTATAAGTGTATTCATGCGGGACTCATAGACTTTGGGTTGATATAGTGCTGCAGAGGGGAACACCCCCACTGCAATCGAAGGGGAAGCCAAATGGTCGCGACGATCAACGAAGTACCGCTTCAACTGCTTGGTCAGAATGCCATCAACTACACCACCACCGGCTCGACGCCGACGGTGATCATTCCTTCGGGTTCGAATGTCAGGGGCGTCATCCTGCGCACCGCCATCCTGGTGGCGACATCGGGTTTCCCGGGCAGCCCGGCGCAGCTTTATGCCGATAATAATCTCACCGCGCTGCCGCCCCCGCCGCCAACGCCGGGCCCGTCTTCCACGCGCTACATTCTGGTGCTGCCCACCAGCGGCACTGGCCTCGCGCAGATCACCTGGCCTTACTACCTCGATCCCGGGCTAGGTCTCGCGCTCAACACATCGGCACCTGGCATCACGCTTTACGCCTCCTGGGATTTTGCCGCTTAAACATCTTACTTGCCTCCCGTCCCCTCAGCCCGGCGCACCACGCCGGGCTTTTTTTGTGTGCCATTGCCACCCTGCAACCGGCAAAACACCGACACAAATCCGGCAAGTCCTGCCGATGCGTTTCTGCCGGGCCGGCGTGGGCACGGCGCGGCGAAACACTCCGTCACAATATAACGGCGCAACGCCATGCATTTAGGCACCATACTGGATGGCACACGACTTGAGGGGCTTGTTGCGGAGACACGGCGGCAAATGCCTGCCGCCGCAGGCTTCGATAACGCAGGACTTCAATGAAGGAGGTCTCATGATCAGTGGCATAAGCGGCAGCAGCAATCCGCTGCAACAGGCCATGCAGCAGTTGCTCGCCAAGAACGACAGCAATGCCGATGGCAAACTCGACAGCAGCGAAATCTCGTCGCTGCTGGAAACCCTGCAAGGCACGTCGGACTCCACCAGCGGCCTGACTGCCGATGACGTCATCGCCGCATTCGACAGCGACGGCGACGGCAGCGTCACCGGCACGGAATTCGATTCCGGCTTCCAGGCGATGGCTACAAGCATGCAGGCGGAACTGATCGCCGCGCAGGAAAGTGGTCAGATGCAGGCGCCCCCACCGGGACCGCCACCGGGACCGCCGCCGGCCAGCGCGTCGTCCGAGGACGATGACGAGGAGGACACCACGGTCTCGACCCTGCTCGATCTGCTGGAGCAATACAGCAGCACCAGCGAAAGCGAGGAGGCCAGCGCATCGAGCGAGGAAACCTCGACCGATAGCCTGGTGCAAAGCTTCCTGGCGCAACTGGAAAAATATGCCCGCAGCCAGGATTACCTGACGCAGGCCGGCAACCGGAGCGGATCGCTTTCCGTTTCGGCCTGACCTTGGGGCCGGCCCCACTCTTCAGTGGGTGGGATCGGTTTTTCCTTCGGCGCGCTTCAGCAAAGCCATCAGAAGATAGGCCAGCAGCGCGAAGCCCAGGCCGGGCAGCAGCATATTGGTCAGCACGAAGGACCAGTCGATGCCGCAGGTGGTGGGTATGCCGCTGCCGCGGCTCATGTCGATGGGGATATGGCCCTGGGCGGCCGGCACCGGACGGCACAGGCCCATCGGTTCGTAACCATGGGTGCGGAACAGCAGGATGCCGAACAGCACCACCGGCAGCGACAGGCCGAAAGCCAGGCTGGCAACAATGCGGCCAGCCACCGTCTGCGGCCGGATCCAGCGCGAAAAGCGAAACACGGAATGCTCCCTCGTCCGTAATCGCCCCTTCGATAGCAGCAAGCTCAACCGGATGCCAGCCCGGACGCGTCCTTCAGGCCAGCAAGGCTTTGGCCCGCCGCAGGGTTTCCTCAGGGCCCGCCCCGGCATCGACTGTTTTCCAGTCGGCCGGCGGCGACAGATGCTGCAGCTGCCAATGCACGACGTCTTCGGTGGCGTCGGAGGCATCGTTGCGCCGTGCCGCCACCCGCGCGGTCAAAATATCGGGCGCCGCCGTCAGCCACAGCCCGTCGCAGCGGCAACCCATGTCGCGCGCCAGGGCCGCAGCGGCCTCGCGTTCCTCCGGCTTTCCATAAACCGCATCGAGAATCACGCTGGCGCCACCCTGCAGCAGGACACGGGCACGCTCCAGCAGCGTGGCATAGACGCGCCGGCTGCTGTCTGGCGTGTAGCTGTCTTTCGGCAGGCGCTGCAAAACCGGCACGTTGTGCAGGTTTTTGCGAATGGTGTCGCTGCGCAGGATCACCGCGCCGCAGAGGCCACCGAAATCCGGCGCCAGCGCGCGGGCCAGAGTGGACTTGCCGGTGCCGGACAAACCACCGACCAGGATCAGGCGCGGTGACGGCGGCTTCAGCGCCTGGCGGGCCAGCGCCAGATACCGCGTGGCTTCTGGCCTGCCGGCTTCGGTGAGAGCCGCGATATGGCAGCGGATCGCGGCCCGCAGCGCCACATAGAGCGGCAGCAGGGCCATACCGGCATCGTCGGGCATCGCCTCCAGCCAAGCATTCAGCGCCAGGCTGGCCAGGTCGCCGCGTCGCTGCTGCACAAGGTCCATCAGCAGGAAAGCCAGGTCATACAGCGTGTCGATGGCGGCGAGGTCGTCATCGAATTCCAGGCAGTCGAACAGCACGGGCTGGCCGTCGATCACCGCGATGTTGCGCAGATGCAGGTCGCCATGGCCATGCCGCATGCGGCCATCGGCGCGCCGTTGCAGCAGCACGGACCGGCGACGTTCGATTTCAGTCCCCAACGCGGCGCGAAACCCGGCCAGCGCCTCCGCCGGCAGCGCACCGGCCGGCAGGTTGGCGAAGGCGGCATCGTTCAGCGCGATGGTCTGCGCCACCATGGCCGTGGCCTCGCGGTCCACGCGTTCGGCGCGCGCATGGAAAGCGGCGATATCGGTAGCCAGCGCCGCGATCATCGCCGGTGTTACCGCGTCATCGGCCAGCAGCCGATCCAGCGTCTTGTGCGCATCGAAGCGCCGCATCTCGACCAGCCATTCGACCGGCGTGCCCTGCGGATCGAACGACAGCTTTCCCATGGCATCGCGATAAACCGCACGGCAACCGAGATATAACTGCGGCGCGGTACGCCGGTTCAGCAGCACCTCGCGTTCGCAGGCGATGCGCCGTTTCTCAAGAGTTGAGAAATCGACATAAGGTAGCGCGACGGCTTTCTTGAGCTTCCAGGCGCGATCGCCGGCAAGGAAAACGCGCGAGACATGTGTCTCGATCACGTCGTCCGGCACAGGCGCGAACAGGTCGGCGATATCGGCGGGATTGGGGTCGGTCATGACAATAATCTAACCCCGCCGGCATGGCGAAGGTTTGACCGAGCGCAATCGCCGCCGCGCTTTACGCCGCTTCGGAATAGGTCCGGTCGACCAGGTTCACTATGGCCCGCATGATGGCCGTGAGGTCGTAATCCTTCGGCGTGAATACGCCGGCGATACCGGCCGCCTTCAGCCGGGCTTCGTCCTCGGGCGGGATAATGCCGCCCACCACCACCGGCACGTCGCCGATGCCCTCGGCGCGCATGCGCTGGATGATGTCGGTAGCCAGCTCGACATGGCTGCCCGAAAGGATCGAAAGCCCAACCAGATGCACGCCTTCCTCCAGCGCGGCGGCAACGATCTGCTCGGGCGTGAGGCGGATGCCTTCGTAGACCACTTCCATGCCGCAGTCGCGTGCCTTGACCGCGATCTGCTCGGCACCGTTGGAATGGCCGTCCAGGCCCGGCTTGCCGACCAGCAGTTTGAGCGGCCGGCCGAGCCGCTTGGCCACGGCCTTCACTTCCGCGCGCAACTCGTCCATGCCATCGTTGGCCAGGGCGCCGCTGGCGGCCGCCACGCCGGTCGGCGCGCGATATTCGCCGAACACCTTGCGCAGGGCGGCGGCCCATTCGCCGGTGGTAACGCCGGCCTTGGCGGCCTTGATGCTGGGTTCCATGATATTGCGGCCGTCGCGCGCGGCGGCTTCCAGTTCGGCCAGCGCGGCATCCACTGCCTTCTGATCGCGGCTGGCGCGCCAGGCCTTGAGGCGTTCGATCTGCTCAGATTCGGCAGCCGGGTCGACCGTCATGATGGCGCCGCCTTCCGATGCCACCAGCGGCGACGGCGCGCTTTCAGTGAACTTGTTGACACCCACCACGGTGATCTCGCCGGTTTCGATCCCGCGCACGCGCGCCGTATTGCTTTCCACCAGCGCCTGCTTGAGATAGCCGGTCTCCACCGCCTGGATCGCGCCGCCCATATCCTCGATGCGCTTCAGCTCGGCGCGCGCTGCGGCTTTCAGTTCCTCGACCTTGGCAGTCACGGCCGGATTGCCGTCGAACAGATCGCCGTACTCCAGCAGGTCGGTCTCATAGGCCACGATCTGCTGCAGCCGCAGCGACCATTGCTGGTCCCAGGGGCGCGGCAGGCCCAGCGCCTCGTTCCAGGCCGGCAGCTGCACGGCGCGGGCACGGGCCTTCTTCGACAGCACCACCGCCAGCATTTCGAGCAGGATGCGATAGACGTTGTTTTCCGGCTGCGGCTCGGTCAGGCCGAGCGAATTGACCTGCACGCCATAGCGGAACATCAGCGCCTTGGGGTCGGTGACGCCATAACGCTCGCGGCCGATCTCCTCCCAGAGATCGACAAAGGCCCGCATCTTGCAGATTTCGGTCACAAAGCGGATGCCCGCATTGACGAAGAAGCTGATCCGGCCGAAGGCCTGGGCGAAATCGGCCTCGGGCACCTGGCCGGAATCGCGCACCGCATCGAGAACCGCAATCGCCGTCGCCAATGCATAGGCCAGTTCCTGCACCGGCGTTGCCCCCGCCTCCTGCAGGTGATAGCTGCAGACATTCGTCGGGTTCCATTTCGGCAATTCGCGATAGGTGAAAGCGATCACGTCGGTGATCAGCCGCATCGAGGCCGCCGGCGGATAGATATAAGTCCCGCGCGAGAGATATTCCTTGATGATGTCGTTCTGCACGGTGCCGTTCAGGTCGGACCGTTTCGCGCCCTGCTCCTCGGCCACGGCGATATAAAGCGCCAGCAGCCAGGCTGCCGGGGCGTTGATCGTCATTGAGGTGTTCATCTGCGCCAGCGGAATCTGGTCGAACAGCACCCGCATGTCGCCCAGATGGCAGATCGGCACACCCACCTTGCCCACCTCGCCGCGCGCCAGAATGTGATCGCTGTCGTAACCGGTCTGGGTCGGGAGGTCGAAGGCGACCGACAGGCCGGTCTGGCCCCGGCCCAGATTGGTCCGGTACAGGGTATTCGAGGCCTTGGCCGAGCTGTGCCCGGAATAGGTGCGGAACAGCCAGGGCTTCTCCGGACCCGTCTTTTCGCGCTTGCGAAGAGAGGCCTCTGTGGTAACGTCACTGGAGCGAGTCGCGGACATAATTTTATTCCGTGTCAAGTTGACCTTAGGTTATTTCGTTACCTATTGCGTCGCGCAACGGAAATATCATAACCTCTGCTGCATTGCAAAATGATCTTGCCATTTTTTCGCCATCGCAAAAAGATAGCAACCGTTTTGTAACAGCACCGTCTCGAGGCGCCAGGCAAGGCTAATCCCGGCCGGCAGGGCCCAACAAGAGAAGAAATCAAAGCTCGGCAAGAGCGTTGTACAGGGACAGCGAAAGGCAAAGGAGTTTCGCCATGTCGAATGCGGGTGGATCTGTGGTGACGCTGCAGACTGCAAATGCGGGGCAAGCCCAGAAGGCGCAATCCGGCAATTACAAGGATCTTTACGAGGTGGGCGAAATCCCGCCCCTCGGTCATGTGCCGAAGCAGATGTATGGCTGGGCGATCCGTCGCGAGCGCCACGGGCCGCCCGAGGAGTCGATGCAGCTTGAAGTCCTGCCGACGCCGGAGATCGATGCCGACGAGGTGCTGATCCTCGTGATGGCCGCCGGCGTGAACTACAATGGCGTCTGGGCCGGGCTGGGCGTGCCGATCTCGCCCTTCGACGTGCACAAGGCCCCCTACCACATCGCCGGTTCCGATGCCTCGGGCATCGTCTACGCCGTCGGCCGCCGCGTGAAACGCTGGAAGGTCGGCGACGAGGTGATCGTCCATTGCAACCAGGACGACGGCGACGACGAGGAATGCAACGGCGGCGACCCGATGAATTCGCCGACCCAGCGCATCTGGGGCTACGAGACCCCGGACGGCAGCTTCGCGCAGTTCGCCCGCGTGCAGTCGCGCCAGCTGATGCCGCGGCCGAAGCACCTGACCTGGGAGGAAAGCGCCTGCTACACGCTGACGCTCGCCACGGCCTACCGCATGCTGTTCGGCCACCGCCCGCATATCCTGCGGCCGGGCCAGAACGTGCTGGTCTGGGGTGCCGCCGGCGGCCTCGGCTCGATGGCGATCCAGCTGATCGCGATTTCCGGCGCCAACGCCATCGGCGTGATTTCGGACGAATCCAAGCGCGACTTCGTCATGAGCCTGGGCGCCAAGGGCGTGATCAACCGCAACAACTTCGACTGCTGGGGCCAGTTGCCGCCGGTCATGGACACCGAGAAATACGGCGCCTACATGAAGAAGTGCCGCGAGTTCGGCAAGGCGATCTGGGACATCACCGGCAAGGGCAACGACGTCGATTTCGTGTTCGAGCATCCCGGCGAGCAGACCTTCCCGGTCTCGTGCTTCGTGGTGAAGCGCGGCGGCATGGTGGTGTTCTGCGCCGGCACCACCGGTTTCAACATCACTTTCGACGCCCGTTTCGTGTGGATGCGGCAGAAGCGCATCCAGGGCAGCCACTTCGCCAACCTGCTGCAGGCCAGCCAGGCCAACCAGCTGGTGATCGAACGCCGCCTCGATCCCTGCATGTCGGAAGTGTTCAGCTGGGCCGACATCCCGCGCGCCCATACCAAGATGTGGAAGAACCAGCACAAGCCCGGCAACATGGCCGTGCTGGTGAGCGCCAAGGTGCCGGGCCTGCGCACCGTTGAAGATGCGATCGAAGCGGGGAATTCCTAACCCTTCTCGACGCTGACCAGCCGGCGGGGGCGACCCTGCCGGCTGCACCTTTTTCAAAGTCCTCTTTCCGATGAGCGCAACGATGTCTGCTGCCGCCAAGCCTGCTCCTGCCACCGAATCCTTACCGATCCAGGATCTGCTGCCTACCTGTGCCGCTGCCCTGAAGGCGGCGGAACAACTGGCTGCCCATGCCACGGCAGCGGTGGCACAGTTGGTGCGCGGCGCGGATGGCCGTATCGATGGCGCGCGCCTGGAGGAGGAACAGTTCGCCGCCCATGGCCTGGCCTGGCTGGCGACCTATGTGGCGACCCTGAAGGAAAGCCTGCACTGGGCCGAGCGCCTGCAGGAAGAGGGCAAGCTGCGCGAGCTGGAACAACTGATCCTGCAGGCCGGTTTCGGCGAATACCTGGCCCAGATGCAGGGCGGCATCCCGATGAGCCAGGTGGAAGTCTGCCGTCCGGCCGACCTCGGCATCACCTCCGATGCCATGCTGGCCTTCCTGACCGCGCCGGTGCAGCGCCTGATCCACGAAGGCAACACCGCCGCCGTGCGCGGCCGTATCGGCGAATTGATCCAGGATGGTCTGTCGACCGGCGATTTCGGCGAGCTGGGCCTGGACGAGACCATGGGCATGGTCCGCGAGCAGTTCCGCCGCTTCGGTGAGGACAAGGTCGCGCCCTTTGCGCATGACTGGCACCGCAACGACGAATTCATTCCGATGGAGATCGTCTCCGAGATGGCCGAGCTGGGCGTCTTCGGCCTGACCATCCCGGAGGAATATGGCGGCCACGGCCTGGGCAAGATGGCGATGTGCGTGGTGTCGGAAGAGCTCAGCCGCGCCTATATCGGCGTCGGCTCGCTCGGCACTCGCGCCGAGATCGCTGCCGAACTGATCCTGCGCGGCGGCACAGAGGAACAGCGCAAGCAGTGGCTGCCCAAGCTGGCCGCGGGCGAAATCCTGCCGACCGCCGTGTTCACCGAACCCAATACCGGATCCGATCTCGGCAGCCTGCGCACCCGCGCGGTGAAGGATGGCGACGTCTACAAGGTGACCGGCAACAAGACCTGGATTACCCATGCGGCCCGTACCGATCTGATGACCCTGCTGGTGCGCACCGATCCGAACGAGAAGGGCTACAAGGGCCTGTCGATGTTCCTGGCCGAGAAGCCGCGCGGCGACGATGCCAATCCCTTCCCCGCCAAAGGCATGACCGGCGGCGAGATCAAGGTGCTGGGCTATCGCGGCATGAAGGAATACGAGATCGGCTTCGACGGTTTCGAGGTGAAAGCCGAGAACCTGCTGGGCCAGCGCGAGGGCCAGGGCTTCAAGCAGCTGATGGAGACGTTCGAATCCGCCCGCATCCAGACCGGCGCCCGCGCCTTGGGCGTGGCGCAATGCGCGATGGAGCTCGGCCTGAAATACGCCAACGAGCGCGTCCAGTTCGGCAAGCCGATCTACAGCTTCCCGCGCGTGCACGGCAAGATCGCCTGGATGGCGGTGGAAACCATGCTGGCGCGCCAGCTTTGTTACTTCGCTGCGCGCGAAAAGGACCAGGGTCGGCGCTGCGACCTGGAAGCCGGCATGGCCAAGCTGCTGGCCGCGCGCATCGCCTGGGCTAATGCCGACAACGCTCTGCAGGTGCATGGCGGCAACGGCTATGCCGAAGAATATCCGATCAGCCGCGTGCTATGCGACGCGCGTATCCTCAACATCTTCGAGGGTGCCGCCGAGATCCAGGCACAGGTGATCGCCCGCCGCCTGCTGGAAACCCGCAACGGCTGATCGCGGCTAGCGCACGAAATCGGTGTCGGTGGGATTGCCACCGCAGACCAGCACGCCGACATGTTCATCGGCCGCTGGCCTGTAAGCGCCGCTGAGCAGGGCTGCGAAGGCCGCCGCGCCGCCGGGTTCGGCCACCAGGCGCAGCTTGTCCCACAGGGCAATCTGCGCCGCGCGGATCGCCTCGTCGCGCACCAGCACCGAGGCAGCCACATGCTTCTGTGCGATGGGAAACATCAGGCCGCCTACCTGACGCGGCGCGAGCGAGTCGGCCGCGATGCCCCCGGCCGGCGCATCCACCGGCCTGCCGGCCTGCAGCGCCATGTATAATGTTGGCGCGGTTTCGGGCTCGACCGCCACCACCCTCACCTTTCCGGCATACCAGGCCGCGATGCCGCCGATCAGCCCGCCACCGCCCACGGCTACCAGCAGGGTATCGAGTTGCGGCGCCTGTTCCTCTAGTTCCAATCCGACGCTGCCCTGGCCCAGCAGGGTCTCGGCCTGGTCATAGGCATGCACCGGCAGGGCGCCGCTCTGCGCCTGCCAGGCCTCGGACGCCGCCAGCGCATCCGCATACCGCTCGCCACCGACCACCAGGTCGGCGCCATAGTCGCGGATGCGGGCGATCTTCATAGGCGCGGCAATGCTCGGCACATAGATGCGGGCCGGTAACCCCAGAGTCTGGGCCGCGTAGGCCACTGCCGCACCATGGTTGCCGCCCGAAGCCGCCACCACACCGGCCGGCGGCACGGCGCGACCCAGCAGGTTGGCGAAGGCCCCACGCGCCTTGAACGAGCCGGAATGCTGCAGCAGTTCGAGCTTCAGGGTCAGCGGCAGGCCCTCCAGGCCGAAATCTGCCGGCTGCACCGCTATTGTCGGGGTACGGCGGACATGGCTGGCGATGGATATATATGTGCGGGTAATGCCGGCACGGTCGACGGTTGGGGATTGGCTGGTGAGCATGAGGCGGTCCTGCTGTTTGCTTGACTATAATTAGAAATATGGCTAATTAGCAATATGCCTGATCTGAAAGCGATCCGCGCATTGGCCAATGATCGCCGGCTGACCATCCTCGGTTGGCTGCGCGATCCCGCGGCCCATTTCCGGCCGCAGGTGGATGGCGACCTGTTGAAGGATGGGGTTTGCGGCCTGCTGATCGCCGAGAAGCTGGGAGTGAGCCAGCCGACCGCCAGCGAACATCTGAAAATCCTGACCCAGGCCGGCCTGCTGCGCACCAGGCGGATCAAACAATGGACCTTCTATAAACGCGACGAGGCGGCCATCGCCGCCTTCAAGCAGGCGGTTCAGCGCGAGCTGTGAGCCGCCGCGACGCATTGCCGCGCCGGCCGGCGGCCTGACGGTTGGACCTGCCCTGCCGGGCGCTATATCCTCTGGCCATGCAAGGATTCATCAACGCCCTGATCCCGGTTTTTGCCGTCGCCGCCTTCCTGGTGCTGTGCGTGGGCATCTATGCCCTGTTCCGCGGCGGGCAGTTCAATCGCTCGTATTCCAACCTGCTGATGCGCTGGCGCATCCTGCTGCAGTTCATCGCCATCATCCTGATCGCGGTGGCGAGCTTCGCCTTCCGGAACTGAGCCCCGGCCATGGTCAAGCTGGACAAGATCTACACCCGGGGCGGCGACAAGGGCATGACCTCGCTCGGGAACGGCGAGCGGGTGCCCAAGCACGACCTGCGGGTGGAGGCCTATGGCGCGGTGGACGAGGCCAATGCCGCCATCGGCCTGGCCCGCCTGCACACCGCCGGCACCGACCTGGATGCCATGCTGTCGCGTATCCAGAACGACCTGTTCGACCTGGGCGCCGACCTCTGCACCCCGGAAGAGGATGAACAGGACCCGCGCCGCCGCCCGCCCCTGCGGGTGGCCCAGGTTCAGGTTGACCGGCTGGAGGCGGAAATCGACGCCATGAATGCCCGGCTCGGCCCGCTCACCTCATTTGTATTGCCCGGCGGCAGGCCGGCCGCCGCCCATCTGCACCTGGCCCGCACCATCGTGCGGCGGGCCGAACGGCTGATCACCGCCCTGCAGGACGCCGAACGGCTGAATCCGGCGGCGCTCAGTTATGTCAACCGCCTGTCCGACCACCTGTTCGTCGCCAGCCGCCACGCCAATAACGATGGCGAGGCCGATGTGCTGTGGGTTCCCGGCCTGAACCGGGGCTGATTCCCAAGCCCCTCTCCGCCCGGCAATTTCTGCCGGGACATCCCCCTACCGCCATCGGCCCGGCAGAAGCTGCCGTGTTTACCGTTTTCCGAAATATTATGAAAAACCCTGAAATAATAATGCATTAGCTACAGTATTTCGAACTGGCACGCTGCTTGCTCCTGTTCTGGCAAATCGGTTTCGAACCAGGAGGCAGTATTATGTCGATCAGCGGCTCTTTGCAGACCTCGATTACCGGCCTGAACGGCCAGTCGACGGCGATCAGCTACATTTCCGACAACGTCGCGAATGCGGGCACCATCGGCTACAAGAAGGTGGAATCGCGGTTCCAGACGCTGGTCACCCAGTCCAGCGCCCAGGCCAACACTCACTCGCCCGGCGGCGCGCTGAACCAGCCCTTCTTCGCCAACAACTCCCAGGGTGCGATCCAGCAGGTGAATTCGACCACCTCGGTCGCTCTGGTTGGCGGTGGCTTCATCCCGGTTTCGAAGAAGAACGGCAACGACCAGGCCACCGGCCTGCCCACCTTCGAAACGACCTCGTATTACACCCGCGTCGGCGACTTCAACCAGAACAATGACGGTTACCTGGTGAACTCGTCGGGCTACTTCCTGCGCGGTTGGCCGATCGATGCGGTCACCGGCGTGGTCGACAGCTCGGCGACCGAAGAGGTCCGCGTGTCCAACCTGCTGGATGCCCCGGTGGCCACCAGCACAGTGGATTATGCCGCCAACCTGCCCTCGAACGCGGTGGATGCCAACGGCGCCATACCGGCCACCCTGCCGCTGTCGTCGATCCAGATTTTCGATGCCCTGGGCAATGCCCGCACCCTGAACCTGGAATGGACCCGCACGGGCACCAATACCTGGGCCCTTGAAGTGGGCGTCCCTGATGCGTTCGGCGGCGCCACGGTATTCGGGCCCGCCACCGTGATCTTCGGCGCCTCGATCGGCGCCACCGCCACCGTCGCCGATCCCGGTACGATTTCGTCGCTGACCACGGCGGGTGGCCTGACCGGCACCGTCGGCACGGCGGTGAATGATGACGCCTCCTTCGCCTTCAGTGTCAACTTCGGCTCCGGTGCCCAGAACCTGCGGCTTGACCTGGGTTCGTTCGGCAACTCGATCGGCACAACGCAGTATGCCGGCGACACCCTGACGCTGAACAATTTCAGCCAGAACGGCGTGCCGCAGGGCAACTTCAAGAACCTGAGCATCGACCAGGACGGCTTCGTCTCGGTCACCTTCGACAACGGCAACGTAAAGCAGTTCTACCAGATCCCGGTGGCCCGCTTCCGCGATCCCACCGAGCTTGACCGCGTGGCTGGCAACGCCTTCGTGGAGACGCCAAACTCAGGTTCCGCCGTGCTGTCGCAATCGGGGTCCAGCGGCGCCGGCGATTATGTCTCGGCCGCCATCGAAGGTTCCAACGTCGATATCGCGGAGGAGTTCTCCAAGCTTATCGTCGCCCAGCGCACCTACTCGGCCAATGCCAGGCTGATCACTGCCGCCGACGAACTGCTGCAGGAAACCATCAACATCCGCCGCTAACCGGCCTGACCGCCGGGCCGTCCGGTCCGGCGGTCGCCAGTCAGCGCCGGCGACGCAGAAAACGCCGCCGTCCGTCGGAAAAGGATTTAACCCATGTCGCTCAGCGCCGCTCTCAATACCGCAGTCATCGGCCTGCAAACGCTGCAGCAACAGACCCGCATTGTCTCCGGCAACGTCGCCAATGCGCAGAACCCGAATTACAGCCGCAAGGTCAGCACGCTGACCTCGCCGGTGGCCGAGGGCCTGCCCCAGGCCGCCCTGATCTCGCAGATCACCCGCGTGGCGTCGCGCGAGATCCAGCAGGACCTCTATCGCATCACCGCCGATTACGGCCAGCTGGACCGCCAGCTGACCTATACCAAGGAACTGGCGGAAACGCTGGATGCCACCAACACGACCGGCGAACAGCCGACCCTGCTGGCGATGATGACCCGCTTCGAGGATGCCTGGAAAGCCCTGGAAGCCACGCCGGAAGATACCGCTACCCGCAGTCTCGTGGTCCAGCGTGGCGTGGAATTGACGGCTGAAATCCGTCGCCTCAATGGGCAGCAGTCCGAATTGCAGACCCGTGCGCAGGAGCAGATCAGCACAGACATCCAGATCGTTAACGACGCTGCTTTGCAGATCGCCAAGCTGAATGTCCAGATCACCTCGCAGCTGGCGGGCAACAACCCGATCGGCGATCTGGAGGACCTGCGCGATCAGGAAGTGGCCAAGCTGGCCGACAAGATCGGCATCCGCACCGTGGTCAACGACCGCGGCGAATTGTTTGTGTATTCTGACGGTGGCGTGCAGATCGTTGGCACCGTCGCGCAGCAATTCGAATACCAGGCCGCCGGCGTTCCTCCGGGTATCTTCCTGCAGGGCGGCACCGACAACCTGAATCTGGGCTTCTTGAGCGGTTCGATCCGCGCCTCGCTGGATTACCTGGACAGCACCGCCACTGGTCTGGCATCGACCGATCCGAATGTCGGTACGCTGGCGAAATATTTCAACCAGCTCGACAGCTTTGCCGCCAACCTGCACGATGTCATCAACAACGCATATGGCGCCAACTTCTTCGACTACAGCGCCGCGCTGGCGGCGCCGCCTGATGAAGCCGGCAAGCTGATCGTTGCCGCCGCGCTGGTCGCCACGCCAACCAACGTCGACCCCACGGTGGCCGGCGCCGTGCAGCAGGCCATGCGCAATACCACGCTGACCGCCGCCCAGGTCAACCGCTCGGCGACCGACCCGAACGGCCTGACCATCACCAGCGTCAACATCTTCGGCCTGGCCAACGGTATTCTGGCCTATCATGCGCGCGCCACATCGGACAACGAAGCCAATCGCGATACCGCTGAGCGCCAGCAACACACCCTGGACCAGAAGCTGCGCAATCTGACCGGCGTTAATATCGATGACGAATTGGCGCAGCTGCAGGTTCTGCAGAACAACTACGCCGCTCTTGCCAATGTCATGAACACCGTTACGGCGATGTTCGATGAACTCGTGAATATCGGGAGGTAACCATGGTCGCCGTCACCGGTAATACCCAGTACGCTACCCAGCTCGACGTCACCCGCAGCATCCGCCTGCTGAATCTCCAGCTTGCCAAACAGAACCAGCAATTGGGCTCTGGCCGTATTGTCGATGGTCTGATCGGCGTTTCGCAGCGCGCGCTTGAACTTGGCCAGCTCAAATCCGAGCTGGGCACCGTCGGCAATTACATGTCGGCCGTGCAGACCGCGCAGAACCGCGTCAACCTCTATGCTGTTACCATCGAGGAAATCATCGACATCGCCACCGAGGCGCAGGATACGATGCTGAAGAACCGCGATGCGTTCTTCGCTTCCACCTCTTCGCCGCGCACCCAGGCCAACGTGCTGCTGGATCGCATCGGCTCCCTGCTGCAAACCAAGGATGGCGACCGCTTCCTGTTCGGCGGTACCGACTACACGGTCAATCCGCTCAATGGCCAGGTTTCCGCCCTGCCGACGACTTATGCGGCTGGCGCCGTGCCGGGTGCCGTCGGTTATCCGGTACCGTTCGCTCCGGCCGCCACGGCTGGCGCCTATCCGCCGGCGCCACATACCGCGGCTGACTTTTATCTGACCACTACCGGCACGCTGGCCAACACCTACAACTTCAACGGCGTGACCCTGTATACGGACGACAACGAACAGGTCACTTATGGCGTGTCGGCGGCCGAGAACGGCTTCCAGACGCTGATCGACTCACTGCTTCGCTTCCGCGACGCAACCGCAGATATCACCACTGCACCAGCCAATTACCAGGCCCGCGTCGACGATGCCCGCACGCAGCTGAATACAGCCCTGACTGAACTGAAAACCATTGCCTCGCGCAACGGTTACAAGCAGCAGCAGCTGAACGAGGTGATGGATCGCCACAACCGTTCGCTTGACGTGCTGCGCACCCGTATCGGCGGGATCGAGAATGCCGACATCGCGGAAGTGTCGGTGAACATCAAGAACCTGCAGACCGCGCTGGAAGCCAGCTATGTCATCACACGCGACAGCCTCAGCCTGTCGCTGGTCAACTACCTGCGCTAACACAGGAATATTTCGCGGATTTCCGGCCGGTCGGCAGGCAGAATCGCCGGCCGACCGGTTGCGATTCAGGCAGCTTTGCCTATAGTCCGGCCTCTGGACAGGTCCGGCCATGCAGATACAGATCTATAATACCCTCGCCCGACAGAAAGAGCTTTTCGTCCCGCAGGATCCGCAGCGGGTCACGATGTATGTCTGCGGTCCGACAGTTTACAATTACGCCCATATCGGCAATGCGCGCCCCGTGGTGGTATTCGATACCCTCTACCGGTTGCTGCAGCAGGCCTATCCGAACGTGGTCTATGTCCGCAACGTCACCGACGTGGACGACAAGATCAATGCCGCCGCCAAGGCCGAGAATGTTCCAATCGGCACGATCACCGAGCGTTATCATCAGGTCTACAGCCAGGACATGGCTGCTCTGGGCGCCCTGTCCCCACGCCTCGAACCCAAGGTAACCCAGCATATCGGCGCCATCATCGGCATGATCGAGCGCCTGATCGCCAACGGCCATGCCTATGAGGCCGAGGGCCACGTGCTGTTCAACGTACCCTCCTTTGCCGAATACGGCCGCCTGTCGCGCCGCGACCGCGATGACATGATCGCCGGCGCCCGCGTGGATGTGGCGCCCTACAAGCGCGACCCGGCCGATTTCGTGCTGTGGAAGCCTTCCCCGCCCGACCTGCCTGGCTGGGACAGTCCCTGGGGCCGCGGCCGGCCGGGCTGGCACATCGAATGCTCGGCCATGATCGAGCAGAACCTCGGTCCCGGCACCATCGACATCCATGGCGGCGGCCACGACCTGATCTTTCCGCATCACGAGAACGAGATCGCGCAAAGTACCTGCGCCCATGGCGGAAAACTGTTCAGCCGCTACTGGATGCATAACGGCTTCGTGAATATCGAGGCCGAGAAGATGTCGAAGTCGCTTGGCAACGTTCTGCTGGTGCATGACCTGCTGAAGCAGGCCCCTGGCGAGGCGATCCGGCTTGCCCTGCTGTCGGCCCATTACCGCCAGCCCCTGGACTGGACCGAGGCCGGCCTGCGGGAAGCCAAGGCGCAGCTTGACCGGTTGTACCGCGCGCTGGATGTTCTCAAAGACGTGAAGGCATCCGCCAACCCTGCACCGGAAGCGTTCATCGCCGCACTGGCGGACGACCTGAACACGCCCAAGGCCCTAGCTGAACTGCACCAGATCGCCAATGCCGCCAACAAAGCAACCGATCCGGCCGAACAGGCCCGCCTGAAGGGTGAGTTGCTGGCCGCCGGCTGGCTGCTCGGCCTGCTGCAGCAGGACCCGGCCGCATGGCTGAAGGGCGAAGTCAGCGCCGATGTCGACGTGGCCGAGATCGAAGCTCTTATCGAGGCGCGCAAGGCTGCCCGCGGTCGCAAGGACTGGGCGGAATCGGATCGTATCCGCGACGAACTGGCCGCGCGCGGCATCCTGCTGGAAGACAAGGCCGGCCAGACAAGCTGGCGGGTGGCGTCATGAGCGAAGACATCAAGGCCATCCAGGAAGAGATCGTCGCGGATTTCAGTGTGTTCGACGACTGGATGGATCGCTATCGCTTCCTGATCGATCTCGGCCGTGCTTTACCGCCCTATCCTGATCATCTGCGCACCGACGAATGGCGCGTGAAAGGCTGCATCAACCGGGCCTGGCTGCATGGCGAGGCACGCGATGGCCGCGTCTATTACCAGGCCAGCAGCGAATCCGAGATCGTGGCGGGCCTGATCGCCCTGCTGCTGAAGGTCTATTCCGGCCGCACGCCGCGCGAGATTGTCGACAATCCGCCAGATTTCCTGCAGCGCATCGGCGTGTGGGAGAATATCACCTCGAACCGGATCAACGGCCTGAACGGCATGATCGCCCTGATCCGCGGCGTGGCGGAGGCGGAACTGAAGACGGCCTAGCCCTCAGGCCTTGGCGCGCGTCGCCTCGATCTGATCGAGCGCCTTCACCACCGCTTCGAAGGGCAGCAGCACCGCATTGTGCCGTGCCTTGTGATCCCGCACAGGCACCAGCACTTCCAGGTCCTGGAACGCTCCCCCGGCGAAATCCGGCCCCGGCGGCGGACCGTTTTCCTTCAACATCGCCCGCATGATCCCATTCAACTCGCGCAGGGTGGCGGCGTCCTGGCCCACCACATGGCGGCCGAAAATCGAGGCCGAGGCCTGCCCCAGGGCGCAGGCCCGCAACTGCTGGCCATAACCGCTCACCCGTCCGTCCGCCCCCAGGGCCAGCTCGACCGTGATGCGACTGCCGCAAAGCGGGCTGTGATGCGTGACCGTGGCATCGGGTGCGGCCAGGGGTTCGGTCTGGCCGATATGTGCCGCAAAATTAAGGATTTTCTCGTTATACAGGGCGTTCAGCATGGGCTTTCCGGGCGGCTCGGCTTGATGGAGCCCGCCCCCAACGATATATAACGGCCATTCTCGCAAGAGCAATCCGGCCGGCGCGGCGCCCAGCCCCGGCCGCCACAGGAGTTAAGCCCGTGTTCGCCAATCGCATCAGTGTGGAACAGGTCGAGGAAGGCAACGAACTGGCGCCCAAATTCGACGCCGAGGGCCTGCTGCCCTGCGTCACCACCCAGGCCGATACCGGCGAGGTGCTGATGCTGGGCTATATGAATGCCGAAGCCCTGAAGCGCACCATCGAAACCGGCGAGGCGCATTACTACAGCCGCAGCCGCAAAGTGCTGTGGCACAAGGGGGCCAGCTCGGGCCTGGTGCAGAAGGTGGTCGAAATGCGCATCGACGACGACCAGGACGCCGTGTGGCTGCGCGTGCGCGTGGTGGGCGATGCCTCCTGCCATGTCGGCTATCGCTCCTGCTTCTACCGTTCGGTGCCGACCGGCCATCCGGGAAGCGACAAGCCAGTGGAACTAACCTACGAGGAGAAGGAAAAGACCTTCGACCCCAAGGCGGTTTACGGCGACGCCCCGAACCCCACCATTCTCTGATTCCTCACTAAATTTTGCGCTTCGAAAATCCGGTGGCGGCGCTGCCGGATTTTTTTTAATGCACATCAACAGGTTACCATTCCCCCATATTATCAACTCGTAACGACATAAATCCCGTAAAGGCGTTAGAATGCCTGCATTCCGCCCCTCGAATGCAGATGTCGCGATGGCGCAGTCCAACAAGTCCCTGCTCGATTCCCTGGGAGACTTCTTCTTCGGCGAAGATGATGCGCCGCGTCCTGCGCAGGGGTCTTCCGCTGCCCCCGGCAAACCTGGCAGCGGCAGCCTGAAATCAGCTCTGCCCGGCGGCAAGATTCCGGCCGGCACCCTGCAATTGATCGGACTGCAGAATGTGCGCGAAATGCTGGGTGCCCTCTGGCCCCAGCGGATTGAACATATTCACAGCCTGATCGAAGCCATCTTCCGTCGCCGCCTCGATTCTACCGATGTGCATTACAAGGTGGACGATGAGAATTACCTGATCCTGTTCACCCGCCTCGGCCGGCAGGAAGCCGCATTCAAGGCCAAGATGATCGCCGATGAAATTCAGAAACTGATCGCCGGCGACATGCCTGAGCAGCAGGAGTTGATCGTCACTTCGAATGTCGCCGATATCGACCGCAACCTGGTGATCGAGAAGATCGATTCCCTGAAGGATCTGGTGGAACATGTGCGCAGCCAGACCGCTTCCGGCGCCAGAGAAGCAGGCATCACCTTCTTTGATGAGGCCGGCGCTTCCCAGGCCGATGAGCAGGTGCCTCACCCTGCCGTCGGCGCCGGCCCCGACCTGGCGGATCTCGACCAGTCGCTGGCCGGTTTGTTCCAGAAAAAAACGACAGCAGCCTTCCTGAAGGAATGCCGGGCCGGGTTCTATCCCGCCTACAGCCTGCGACGGCGCGGCTTCACCGCTTTCGATGCGGTGGCGATCCACACGCCGAGCAACCAGCCCGCCGACATGGTCAACGATCCCTTCCTCGACAAGCCGGAGGAACTACCCTTCTATCTCGACCGCTACATTCTCACCACCGGCCTGCTCGGGTTGCACCGCATGCTGACCGGCGGCCATCGCGGCGTGGTGATGATCTCGGCATCCTTCGACACCCTGGCGATGTCGAAACTGCGCGATGTCTATTTCGCACGCCTGAAAGAGGTGCCCGGCGGACTTACCAAATTCATCGGCATCATCGTGCGCAACATCCCGGTCGGTACACCCGCCAGCCGGATCGCCGAGGTGATGGCCTATATCCAGCCTTTCTGCGGCACGCGCATCCTGCGTATCCCCCCGGACTTCAAACTGATCGACCTGTATGCCAGCAGCGGTGGGCACGGTTTTGCCACCTGGCTGCCTCCTGGTGAGCAGGACGCAGGCAAAACTTTCCAGACAATGTCGACTTTTGCAAAACGGGCCGCCCTGCACCGGCAGGAATGCATCATCACCGATCTTGCGACCAGCGACGATGTTTCAACCGCGATTGCCGTGGGTTGCACCTATGTGACGGGCCCGGCGGTTGCGCCGCTGATCGACACGCCCGGCGTGGTGGAAGGACTGACGGCCGCGCATATCCTGCGGCATGCCGGCTTCAGCTAGATCGCGGCGCCGCCCAGTTCCGCATAAGGAAAGAACGGCACGGACAAGCCGGGTTCGAGCCTGGTGAGATCTTCCGCCAGCTGGATCAGGCCATCGGTGCGCGTCAGCGACGTGATCACGCCGGCGCCGTCCACAGGATATTTCACGGCACGCCAGCCTCCCTGCCCATCGGGCTCAAGCGAGACGCGCACCCATTCGCGCCGGTCCGATTTCTTCTTGTAGCTGAACCCGGATGTCACCGGATAGCCCCGCGGCGGCACAGGCACGGCGCCGCCGAGCCGTTGCAGCAGCGGGCGGGCAAAAAAGCAGAAGGTGAGCATTGCGGCCACCGGATTACCCGGCAGGCCAAAAAACGGCACGCGGCCGATCTGCCCCAGCGCCACCGGCCGGCCCGGTTTGATCGCCAGGCGCCAGAAATGCAGGCTGCCATTGGCTTCGATGGCCGCCTTCACATGATCCTCGTCGCCGGTCGATACGCCGCCGGAACTGATGACGGCATCATGGGTCGCCGCGGCCTCGCCGAAAATCCGGATCAGATGATCGCGCCGGTCGGGTTGGATGCCCAGGTCGCTTACCACGCAGCCGGCCGACGTCAGCAGCGCCGCCAGCAGCGGCCGGTTGGCGTCGTAGATGCCGCCCGGCGGCAGCGGTCCACCGGCAGGATGTACCTCGTCGCCGGTCGACAGCAACGCCACACGCAATGGCCGGTAGACACTCAGTTTTGCCGCTCCAACAGCCGCCGCCAGTGCCAGTTCGGCCGGACCCAGGATGCGACCGGCAGGCAGAACCATCTCGCCGCTTTGCGCGTCCTCGCCGGCAAGACGACGGTTGGCACCACGCTTGATACCCGGCCGGATGACAACGCGCTCGCCGTCCAGCCGGCAATCTTCCTGCATCATCACCGTATCCGACGCGTCCTCCTGCCCCTCGGGCATGACGGCCCCGGTCAGCACGCGCACCGCCGTCCCGCGCGGTTGCGGTTCCGCAAAGGGATGCCCGGCAGCGGCACGGCCGATTACCGGCAGCACGGTTTCGGCATCGGGCGAAAGATCGTCGAAATACACCGCATAGCCATCGACGGCGGAATTGTCGCGCGGCGGTACCGAGACCCGGGCTTCAAGCGGGCTGGCCAGCACCCGACCACGGCAATCCTGCAGCGGCCGGGTTTCTATTGCGGTCACCGGAGAAATGCGTCGGCCAAGTTCGGCCAGCGCATCGTCCAACCGCATCAGGGCGCCGCCATGGGCGAAGCAGTCGTCACTCAGCTGCGCCACGACGTACTCCGCTGACGACGGGTTGCGCCATCCAGCCAATGATGAAATCGGCGATCTGGGCGTGATTATTGGTGTCCAGCACCGGCACAGGCAGGCCGGGCACGGGCTGGTCGCTGGCCACCGCGATCACGTTGGGATCATTGGGCTGCAGCATCGGCTTGCCCACTTCGCTGCGCCAGACCTCGATCTTGGCATGGCGTTCATGCTTGAAGCCTTCGACCAAAACGAGATCGACTGGGGCAAGTCGGGCTACTAGATCATCCAACGTGGGTTCAGCTGCATCACGATTTTCATGCATGAGCGCGAAGCGTTTGGCCGAACTGATCAAAACCTCTGTGGCGCCAGCCACGCGATGGCGATAGGAATCCTTGCCCGGTTTGTCGACGTCGAATTCATGATGCGCATGCTTGATCGTCGAAATGCGCAATCCGCGCGCGATCAGCAACGGGATCAGGTCGGACAGCAGGGTGGTCTTGCCGGACCCGCTCCAGCCGGCAATGCCCAGGACCTTCATGACGGCTTCTTCCCCGAGGCTTTCAGTTCGGCCGCGGCACGTTCCGCAAGATAGTCGTCGGTAGTGCGGATTTCAGGTCGCGGCGCGCCGGCATAGGGATCGATCTTGCTCTCGCTCTGCACGATAATGCGGCAGTCTCCGCACATGCGTACGCGTTCGATGGCACCCGACTGGTACATCCAGTGTTTGCCCTCAAGCTGGGCCACGATGCGCTCAATGGTCGACTTCGTGCCGAAAGCCTTGCCGCAACGCACGCAATGGAAGGGTTCCTCTTCCTTGATCAGGCGCGCGCTGGCGGAGACTTCAGTGAAGTTCACCCGCGGCTCCAGCGCGATTACCTTTTCCGGGCAGGTATTCTTGCACAGGCCGCATTGCACGCAGGCATCTTCGGTGAAGCTGAGCCGCGGCCGTTCGGGGTCGTCGCTGAGCGCGCCGGTCGGGCAGGCCGACACACAGGACAGACAGAGCGTGCAGCCCTCGGCGTCGATCTTCAGGTTGCCGAAGGAAGCGCCGGGCGGCAGAGCCAGGGTATCCACCGGTTGCGGGGCCACCTTGTGCAGATGGCGGAAGGCCATGCGGGTCAGGTCGCGGCTGCGGCCCATCGGCAGATAACTTGCACCGGCCGGCGCCTCGCGCGGCACCAGCACGGCCAATGCGGCGCCAAGCTGGTCCGGATCGTCGGTCTCGATCAGGCCGACGCGACCGGCCTCGAAACCCAGCCCCACGAGGATGGTTTCAGTCAGCGCGAGTTGCTGCGCCAGGCCGCCCAGATCCTCGCGGTGTTTACCAGGTGCCAGCACGCGTAGGTCGGCGGCGCCATAGGCAAAGGCCGAAGCGAAGACCGCGGCTCCGCATTCGGTAACGGCATGCATCGCCAGCGGCAATACGCGGGCCGGCAGGCCATCGCCATACCGGGACAGCGCATCGATCAGCGGCGCGCCGTGTTTGGCATCATGCAGCAGCAGCACCGCCTGGCGGCCGCCGGCCTCGCGATAGGCCAGCAGCAGGGCGCGCACCTGCTCGACCAGACTGGCCGCCGGCGGCATCCGGTAATCGGCCGCGCCGGTCGGACAGACCGCGCCGCAATTGCCGCAGCCGCCGCAGATATAGGGATCGATGGCGACATGATCACCCGCCGGTGTGATCGCGCCGGTGGGACAGACATCGAGGCAGCGTGTGCAGCCCGTTTTTTTCGAGCGCGAATGGGTGCAGAGCTCGGCATGGAAATCAACATACAGCGGCTTCTCGAAACCGCCGGTCAGATCGCTGGCCTCGAACAGCGCGCGCTGCACTGCAGCCGGATCGTTCGGGTCGGCGCGGAGATAACCGTCGCGCTTCTCATGTGCCGGGAACAGCGGCGTGCCGCCGGTGAGGTCAAGGATAATGTCGCAGCACGAACTGGCGCCGTTGCGGGCCGGGCCGAAGGCCAGTTGCCGACGCGAGGACGGCATCGGCAGGGCATAATCGTCCACCACCAGCTCGAAGGCGCCGAGGTGGCCACGTGCGCCGACGATACGGCCCTGCACAATGGGCAGGTCCATCAGCGGCTGGCCCGGCACGTCCTTGGGCCTATCCAGCATAATGGTGACATCCAGCCGCTCAGCCAGTTGTCGGGCGGCTTCAATCGCGCGTTCGTCGCGGCCATAAACGAGCACGATGCCCTGCGAGGTCATGGTCACCGCCGGCAGGGCCGGAACCGGCACGGCCGCCGCGGCCAGCAAAGCCGCGATCTTGGGTGTTGCCGCCGGCGCTTCACTGGACCACCCGGCGGTTTCGCGGATGTTGACGTAGGACACGGCCGTGTCGCTGCCGTGTTCCTCGCGTTGCTCCTCGAACAGCGGCTGTTCCTGGGTACAGGCGACGGTGAGCGGTTCGCCGGATTTCAGCGCGTCATGGAAACGCCAGAGTTCGGCACGGCAGAGCTGGGTGGCCAGACCATCCTTGTCAGGCGTCGCGCCGCAGGCGCGGGCCAAGGCCGTGCCATCGAGCGGCATGGTGCCCTCGCAGTTGCACACAAGGACGCGCTTGCCGTCCAGACGCATCACGATTCCACCCGAATGCTTGGTAAACCAACTGTATCGACTATAGTGTTGAGGTATCAGGAAAACCAGCCGGAGGTCGGTTTTGCCGTTGCGTCTTTTGACCTTGCTCAGCTTCTGTCTGGCGGCAGGCAGCGCGGCTTTGGCACAGGCGCCTGCCAGTACAGCGAATGCGGAAGACCTCGAACCGCCGAGCCTGGAACGCGGCGCCGAACTGTGGGGCAAATGCCGCGCCTGCCATACCCTGGAAGCTAATGGCCGCAACATTGTCGGCCCCCGGCTGCACGGCATATTCGGACGCAAGGCCGGCAGCCTGCCGGATTACCGATATTCGGAAGCGATGAAAAAATCCGGTGTGATCTGGACGGCGGAAACCATGGACAAATACCTCGCCGCAACTCAGGATTATATTCCTGGAAACAAGATGTATGGCGGTCTCGCCATCGCCCAGGACCGCGTCGACCTGATCGCTTGGCTGCAACAGCAGACCACCCGCTAACCCCTTTAAATCAGACAAAAAAATACTTTATAATCAACCATAATCCGTGCCCTTGGAGGACGCCCCATGAAAGCCTTCATTTCCGGTGTGATCGCCGCCCTCATCATCGCGGTTGGTGCTGCCGTGATCCTGCAGACCATGAACAAGCCGGTCGATGTGGCCTTCACCACCGAAGGCGCGCGGGTCAGCCCCGAAACGCATCAGAACTGATCCTGAGGATCAGCCCTTGGGTTTCACCAGGGCGCCGGTCTCCAGCGACCAGAGTTTGATCACGGTGTCGTAGCCGCCGGACACAGCGTGTTTGCCATCCGGTGTGAATGCCACCGCCCAGACCGGCTTTTCATGGCCGGCAAATTGTTTGAGCTGGCGTCCCTCGCGCAAATCCCACAGACGCATCAGCCGGTCGCCGCCACCGGACAGCGCATAGCGGCCATCCTTTGAAATCGCCAGCGATGTGATGAAGCCGCCATGCCCGGGCAGATGGCCGGTCTCGCGCCGCGCCACCAGATCCCAGCGCTTGATCGCGCCATCCGTGCTGCCGGTCAGCGCGCTTTTGCCGTCGGGTGAAACGGCCACGGCATTCACACTAGTCTGATGCCCATGCAGCACCGCCAGTTCCTTGCCGCTGGCGATATCCCAGATCCGGACGCTGCGATCGTAACCGACTGACACAAGCTGGCTGTCGTCCATCGCGAAAGCCACCTGCATCACATTCGCTTCATGGGCCTCGAAGCTGCGCTCCAGCCGTGACCCGGCCACGTTCCACAATTTCACTGTGCGGTCCCAGCTGGCACTGGCCAGCCAGCGGCCATCCCGGCTGAGCGCAATGCCGGCCACGTTGTTGAGATGGCCCTTCAGATGGTGCGTCGGTTTGCCGCTGGCGAGGTTCCAGCGGATGATGCTGTGATCCCAGCTGGCGGAAAATGCGCTCTTGCCGTCGGGCAGGAACACCACCGCGTTCACGCTGGCGGTGTGGCCGTCAAGAACACGTATTTCGCTCTGCCGCGCCAGGTCCCACAGGCGCACGGTGTAGTCCCAACTGGCCGAGAGCAGTTGGCGGCCATCCGGAGAAACGGCGACGCCGTTGACCATGGCCCCATGGCCGACCATGTCGGCCCGCGACGTAGAAGGGGCCAGGAAGGCGAGGATCATCGCCGCCACACCGATCGCCGCGCATATCCGCATCGCCATATGCAACTTCCTCGCCTGATTGCCGTTCCATCTTGGCCGGACCGTGCCGCTTTGCAAGCCCGGTCGGCTATGGCCGGAAACCGCAAAAAATGCCGCTTTTATCAGCCGAGCCGGTTTCCTCTAGCCCCCAGCTGTCCTATTTAGGACTGCCTCCGGACTGGCAAAACTTTTTAGACAAGGAGCAGACGATTATGGGTGCCCCGTTCACGATGAAGCCCCTTCCCTATGCCGATGATGCCCTCAGCCCGGTCATCAAGGCGGAAACCATTGGTTTCCATTACGGCAAGCATCACACTGCGTATCTCAATAACCTGAACAATCTGATCGCCAGCGATCCGCTGAAGGACAAAAGCCTGGTCGAGATCATCAAGGCGACGCACGGCAAGGCCGACAAGACGGCCATCTTCAACAATGCCGCCCAGGTCTGGAACCATGATTTCTACTGGGACAGCCTGTCGCCCAAGGGCGGCGGCAAGCCGAGCGGCCGCATCGCCGACATGATCAAGGACAGCTTCGGCGACTACGACAAATTCAAGAGCGAATTCGCCAATACCGGCGTCACCCAGTTCGGTTCGGGCTGGGCCTGGCTGTGCCTGGAAAACGGCAAGCTGGTGTTCAAGAAAACCGGCAATGCCGAGAACCCGCTGCACATGAATGGCGTGAAGCCGCTGCTGACGCTGGATGTGTGGGAGCATGCCTATTACCTCGACTGGCAGAACCGTCGGCCGGATCACCTGAATGCCGCCATCGACAAGCTGCTGAACTGGGAGTTCGCCGAGAAGAACCTCGGCTGAACATTCGGCGCAGGCCAAACGAAAAAGGGCGGTGGAAATCCACCGCCCTTTTTATTTCTGCGATAGCACCGCGACTCAGTCGTCGCCGCCCACGCGAGCCTGGTTTTCCTTGACCCAGAGGCTGTGATGTTCCTTGGCCCAGTTCATGTCGACCTGGCCGCTGCCCATGGCATCGAAGGCGCCTTCCATGCCGACCGAGCCGATATAGATATGCGCCAGGATGATGGCCACCATCACGATGCCGGCCACGGCGTGCACGATCTGGGCAAGCTGCATCCCGGCGATATCGGTGACGTAGAACGGGAACATCAGGATGTAGCCGCTGACCGCCAGCACGGCGGCGCCCAGCACCACCGACCAGAAGATGATCTTCTGGCCGCCGTTGAACTTACCGGCCGGCGGATGCACGCCCTTCTGCAGCAGGCCGCCGCCCTGGCGGAACCACTCCATGTCGATGGCATTGAAGATGTTGTGACGGATCCACAGCACGGCCATCAGCAGCACGCCCAGCACGAAGGGGAAGCTGAGGAAGTTATGGGCCAGCTTGCCGAACGAACTGAGCCCGGTAAACGCCTCCGGCCCGATCGCCGGCAGCAGCAGGGTCTTGCCGAACGACAGGTTCAGGCCGCTCAAGCCCAGGATGATGAAGCAGATCGCCGTGAGCCAGTGGGCGAAGCGCTCGATCCCCGAGAAACGCTCGATGGTGCGGCCTGAAGGGCCGGCATCGATCTTGATCCGACCGCGGATCGCCATGAAGCCGGCCAGCGCCACCACGGTGATCACCAGCAGCCAGCCGCCGGCCGACTTGACCGGGCCTTCCAGGGTCTCGCGCCATTCCCGACCCTGCGGCTGGATCAGCACGCCGGACTTGGCATCGGGGATCGAGACGCGGCCGGCCACCGGCGCGCCTTTCAGCTGCTGCAGCAGGGCCGATTCATCGGCGGCCTGCTGTGCCGAGGCCGGCGCCATGCTGCCGAGGCCCAGCACCAGACCAAGGACGAGCGCGGCCCAGAATGTGCGCTTGATATTGAAAAGGCGCATCTTGTGTCTCCTTTGCTGAACCGCGATCAGGCCGAGGTGCCAGACTTGTAGGCCGTGGCCCAACCCCAGGCGCCTGAGCCGTAGCCACGGCGGGTCACCCGTTCCTTGTAGATCTGGGCGATCACATCGCCGTCGCCGGCCAGCAGCGCCTTGGTCGAGCACATCTCGGCGCAAAGCGGCAGCTTGCCTTCGGCCAGGCGGTTCGCGCCATATTTGGCGTATTCATCCTTGGTGTTGTCGGCTTCGGGGCCGCCGGCGCAGAAGGTGCACTTGTCCATCTTGCCGCGACTACCGAAATTGCCAACCTGCGGATACTGCGGCGCGCCGAAGGGGCAGGCATAGAAGCAATAGCCGCAGCCGATGCACAGGTCCTTGGAATGCAGCACCACGCCTTCCTCGGTCTTGTAGAAACAGTCGACCGGGCAGACCGCCATGCAGGGCGCGTCTTCGCAATGCATGCAGGCCATCGAGATCGACTTCTCGCCCTTGGCGCCGTCATTGAGCGTGACGACACGGCGGCGATTGATGCCCCAGGGCACCTCGTGCTCGTTCTTGCAGGCGGTGACGCAGGCGTTGCACTCGACACAACGCTCGGAGTCGCAGAGGAATTTCATACGGGCCATGATGATATCTCCCTAACCGCCGCTCAGGCCGCTTCGATGCGGCACAGCGTGGCCTTGTTCTCATGCATGTGGGTGACCGGGTCGTAGCCGTAAGTCGTCACGCCGTTCGCCGACTCGCCAAGCACCACCGGATCGGTGCCGGGTGGATAGTTCTTGCGCTGGTCGACGCCCTGCCAGAAGCCGGAGAAGTGGAAAGGCATGAAGGCCACACCCTTGCCGACGCGTGGCGTGACCAGCGCCTTGACCTTGGCCTTGGCCTTGTTCTCGGGGCCATGGACCCAGACATTCTGGCCATCCTTGATGCCAAGACGGGCCGCATCTTCCGGATTGATCTCGACGAACATGTTCTGCTGCAGTTCGGCCAGCCACTTGTTCGAACGGGTTTCCTCGCCGCCGCCTTCGTATTCCACCAGGCGCCCCGAAGTGAGAATGATCGGGAAGTCCTTGGAGAAATCCTTGTCCTGGATGCTCTTGCCCAGATGCGGCAGGCGATAGTCGCGGCGGTCGGCCATGGCCGGGTATTTTCCGACCAGATCGCGGCGCGAGGTATAGATCGGCTCGCGGTGGACCGGGATCGGATCGGGCAGACCGAAGGCATTGGCGCGGGCCTTGGCATTGCCCATCGCCTGCACGCCATGGGCCATGCAGACGCGGATGATGCCGCAGCTATAGTCGATTGCCCAGCCCACCGCATCCGGGTTGTTGCCGCCGATCTTCTCGATCGTGGCGCGCTCGGCATCGGTGAGTTCCTTGTCCCAGCCCATCTTCTTGAGCAGGCCGTAGGTGAATTCGGGATGACCGTCCTGGATTTCCGACCCGACTGGATAGGAACCGTCGGCCAGCAGCGACACGCCATTGCGCTCCACGCCGAAGCGGGCGCGGAAGGCACCGCCGCCGTCCTTCACCGGCAGATGCGTATTGTAGAGCACATGGGTGCCCGGGTGCTTCATCTCCGGCGTGCCCCAGCAGGGCCAGGGCAGGCCGTAGAACTCGCCCTGCAGCGGGCCCTTGGTGGCGCGCAGCGAGACGATGTCGAAATCGCCCTGGTGGGCCATATGCTCCTTCAGACGCTCCGGCGACTGGCCGGAATAGCCGATCGAGACGCTGCCCTTGTTCAACTCGCGCAGGATGTCCTCGACATTCGGCTCGTCGCCCTCGTCGATCTTGATGTTCTTGAACAACTCCTTCTCGAAGCCGAGCTTCTTGGCGAACTTGTACAGGATCCAGTGATCGGGCTTGGATTCGAAGACCGGCTTGACGATCTGCTCGCCCCACTGCAGCGACCGGTTCGAGGCCGTGCGCGAACCGCGGGTTTCGAGCTGGGTGCAGGCCGGCAGCAGATAGGTGCCGTTCTTGCGGTCGGGCAGGGCCGCGGCGGTGGTCGGGTGCGGATCGACCACGACCATCAATTCCACCTTCTCCATGCCGGTGCGCATCTCGGGCATGCGCGGCACGGTGTTGCCGCCATGGCCCCAGAAGAACATCGCCTTCACGTTATCCTTCTGCTCGAGGTCCTTCTTGTCGACCAGCACGGCATCGAACCAGCGGGTCGACGGAATGCCCTTGGTCTCCATCATCTTCTTCGACTCGAACCGGCTCTGCATCCAGTCGTAGTCGACGTCCCAGACGCGACACCAATGCTTCCAGGCACCCTCGACCAAGCCGTAATAGGCCGGCAGCGTGGTGACATCGAGGCCCAGATCGGTGCAGCCCTGCACGTTGCAGTGGCCGCGGAAGATATTGGCGCCGCCGCCCTCCACGCCGATATTGCCGAGTGCGAGCTGCAGGATGGAGAGCGCACGCACGTTGGCGGTGCCGACGGTGTGCTGGGTCACGCCCATGCACCAGATCAGGGTGCCGGGCCGGTTCTTGGCCATTAGCTCGGCGACGCGTTTCATCTGCTCGCCGGGTACGCCAGTGACCTTCTCGACTTCCTCCGGGTTCCACTTGGCGACTTCGGCGCGGACATCGTCCATGCCATAGACACGCTGGCGGATATATTCCTTGTCCTCCCAGCCATTCTCGAAGATGTGCCACAGCAGGCCCCAGATCACCGGGATGTCGGTGCCGGGGCGGATGCGCATGTATTCGGTGGCATGGGCGGCCGTGCGGGTGAAGCGCGGATCGATCACGATCATCGGCGCCTTGTTCTTTTCCTTGCCGCGCAGCACATGCTGCAGCGACACCGGATGCGCCTCGGCGGGGTTGCCGCCCATGATCACGATGCACTTCGAATTGTGGATGTCGTTGTACGAGTTGGTCATCGCGCCGTAGCCCCAGGTGTTGGCTACGCCGGCGACCGTGGTCGAGTGGCAGATACGCGCCTGGTGGTCGATGTTGTTGGTACCCCAGAAGGCCGCGAACTTGCGGAACAGGTAGCCGCCTTCGTTGGAGAACTTGGCCGAACCGAGCCAGTAAACCGATTCCGGGCCAGACTTCTCACGGATTTCGAGCAGCTTGCTGCCGATTTCCTCGATCGCCTGATCCCAGCTGATGCGGGTCCATTTCCCGTCGACGATCTTCATCGGATATTTCAGGCGACGGTCGCCATGGGTGAGTTCGCGGATCGAGGCGCCCTTGGCGCAATGCGTGCCGAGGTTGATCGGGCTCTCCCAGGTCGGCTCCTGGCCGACCCACACGCCGTTCTCGACTTCCGCCGTCACGGTGCAGCCGACCGAGCAGTGGGTGCAGATATTCTTCTTCTTCACGATATTGGCGCCGGCAGAAGGCATCGCCTTGGCCTGCTTGACCATTGCCGGAGTCAGGGCCGATACGGCCGCCAGGCCGCCAGCCGCCAGACCCGAAGCCTTCAGGAAACCGCGGCGATCCATCGTCTGCAGCGTGGCGCCGGCCAGGATGCCGGACAGCTTGCCCTTGGGGGTGGCACCGGCGGTGGAGCTCTTCTTGATCAACATGGGGCGTCTCCGTGTGTCGTCTGCGGCGCGGCGATCAGAGCCGGTTGGAGTCGTAGTAGCGCTTCACGTGCTCGGTTTCCTTGTAACGCTGCTTCTTGCGGGTCTCGGCATTCTCAGCCGCTTCGACCTTGGTCGGGGCCACGGCGGCGGTCGCCACGGCGGCGGCGGCGGCGCCAACGCCGGCCGTGCGCAGGAAATTGCGGCGGTCCATCTGGTTTTTCTTCTCGGTGGCGGTCATTGCAGGTCCTCCGTGAAAATCGGCCCGGCCGTCAGGCGGCGAGGGCGAATGCCTGGGTTTCGATGGCCATGAACAGCCGGCCGACACTGCCGAGCGGCTGGTAGAGTCGAGCGCTGGGCGCCTGCTCAAGATCGGTGAAAAAGCGTTCGCCCCAAGGCGCGATATGCTGGCGGAACAGCCGCTCCTGGGTGGAGAGTTCGGCGGGACCACGGCCCTCGCCGCCGCTGATCAGCAGCGACATCAGCTCGCACAGCGCGCCCATATGATCTTCCGGTTCGTGCACGCCTTCGGCGCGGGCAAAGCCCAGCTGCGCCATGTCGCCGCGCAGTTTGGCCAGCGGCCGCTCATACAGGAAACCGGTGCGGTAGAACGAGGCATAGGGCACCAGCTCGCCGCGCGGCAGGCCGACGAACAGCGTGTCGTATTCGTCCTGCGCGCGTTCCAGCGACGTGGCATGCGCCAGTTCGGCCAGACGCACCAGCGCCTGCCCCATCGGGCTGGCATCGCCCTTCAGCTGGCCTAGCGCGGTCAGCAGCGCGGTATCGGGCCGCCGCGCCAGGCTGCGGCCGAGCAGCGCGTAGATCTGACCGCGCCACCGGTCTTCCTCGGGGATCACCGGCAGGGCGTCGACGGACTGGATATCGGGATAGAGATCGGGACGCAGATCGTGACGCGTCACCTGACCGCCACAGGCCTTCTCGATGGCCAGCACATATTCGCCGGGCACCCGGCCGGCCTTTTTCAGCCAGTGCCAGACATTGGCCTGCTTCACGCCCAGCAGCCGAGCCAGTTGTGTCTGGCCGCCGACGATGGCGATGGCTTTCGTCAGAGCTTCGGTCACGTGATCCTCTTCCCGTGCGTTAACCTACAAACACTTTTGTTGAGTAACAATAAAAATCGCCGTAAGGCACTGATAACATTCCTGTTTTGCTGCATGTGCGAAATTTTGAGAGCGACTCTCAGTCTCAAATTCTCCGCTACTTCAAATTGCCGAAGCATTTGTGTTAACGATGAAACCAAGTCCCTGTAAGTGCTGCTTTTACAGTTCTCCACGCCCCGAACGGATTCTGAGTCGATGCCGCACGACACACCGCTGATCACCATGCTGGCCCTGGCCTTCGTGATCGCGTTCGCCTTCGGCATGATCGCCCAGAAATTCCGCCTCTCGCCGCTGGTCGGCTACCTGCTGGCTGGCGTGCTGGTCGGGCCGCATACGCCGGGCTATGTCGCCGACTCGGTGCTGGCCCAGCAGCTGGCCGAGATCGGCGTGATCCTGCTGATGTTCGGCGTCGGCCTGCATTTCACGCCCTCTGACCTGCTGCGTGTGCGCTGGATCGCCATCCCAGGCGCGCTGGCGCAGATCGCGGTGGCCAGCCTGCTCGGTTTCGGCCTGGCGCAAGTCTTCGGCTGGGGCCTGGGCGGCGGCCTGGTCTTCGGCCTGGCACTGTCGGTCGCCAGCACAGTGGTGCTGCTCAGGGCCCTGGAAAGCCGCGGCGAGGTGGAAAGCGGGCCGGGCCGCATCGCCGTCGGCTGGCTGCTGGTCGAAGATATCTTCATGATTGCGGCCCTGCTGCTGCTGCCGCCGCTGGCCGACATCCTGGCCGGACGCGGTGATGGCAGCGAGAATATCTTCGGTGCTCTGCTGCTCACCGCCGTGAAAGTGGCGGCTTTCGCCGCGCTGGCTCTGATCGTCGGCAGGCGTGTCATCCCGTGGCTGCTGCAGCATGTTGCCGAAACCGGCTCGCGCGAATTGTTCACGCTCGCCGTGCTGGCCTGCGCGCTGGGCATCGCCTTCGGCGCAGCCGTGCTGTTCGACGTTTCCTTCGCGCTGGGCGCCTTCTTTGCCGGCGTGATCATGAACGAGTCGGACCTGAGCCATGACGCAGCGCAGCGCTCGCTGCCGTTCCAGGATGCCTTTGCCGTGATGTTCTTCGTCTCGGTCGGCATGCTGTTCGACCCGGCCATCGTCTATGAGGCGCCGCTGGCCCTGCTGGGCGTGCTGTTCATCATCCTGATCGGCAAATCGCTGGCGGCCTTCATCATCGTGCTGGCCTTCCGCCACCCGCTGCCCACGGCCTTGACGGTGTCGGTCAGCCTCGCGCAGATCGGCGAATTCTCCTTCATCCTGGCCGGACTAGGCGTGTCGCTCGGCCTGCTGCCCGAGGAAGGCCGCGACCTGCTGATGGCCGGCGCGCTGCTGTCGATTGCGCTGAACCCGCTGTTGTTCCGCGCGCTGGAACCGGCGGAAGCCTGGCTGCGCGCCAGGCCCGACCTGCTGCGCCGACTTGGCGCGAAAGACGACGGCCAGATTTAATCCTACGGACTTTAATCCGGCAGGGCGCCGCCATGGCGGCGGCGTGGCGGTGTATAGACCGGCGCCGGCTCGGCGGATTGATCTTTCGCACCCTCTGACGCTTCAGCCGGCGATTCCTCTGTCGCCGCCTCGGCTACCAGGCGCGGCGTTTCCTGCGGCGACGCGTCAGGGGTTTCGGTCGCGGCTTCGGGTGCGGTCTCCTCCGCTTTCGGCAGGCTGCCCTCGAAAACAGTCTTCACGTATTTGGCAATATCCTCGCCGGGCAGCAATTCGCCATAACCCGGCGCCGTGAAATCCCAGTTGTACTCGACCAGCGGCTGGTAGTTCACCACACTGGGCTCGACCAGCCACAGCTTGCGCAACGCCGCCGCGCGCAGGGCCGGCGGCACGCCTTTTTTGAGAAACACGCTGAAGTCGCTGGCCTCGGTCAGCGTCTCGACCGGCGGCAGGGTCGCTGGATCGATCTCGGTGTCTTCCCCGGCAACGGCATCCGTCTCGACCGGCGCTTCGACGGGTTTTTCCTCGCGGGCCTCGGCTTTGCGACGCGACCAGCGGGACAGGAATCCGCCCTGCCCCTCGTCTTCCGGCTTGTCGTTCTCGCGCGTCATGCGATGGCCCTATTCATCTTCGGGCATCTGGCGCAGCGGATCGGACTCATACAGCCGCGTGCGACGGGCCAGCGCTTCCGGGTCGGCGCGGTCGCGTTTACGTTTGTAATGCTCCTTGGTCGGCGGATGGCGGCGCACGTAATTGGTTACCCAGGCCAGAACCGCCTCGGGCATCGGCACAAAATCCACGATGTCGTCGCCGGTATCGTTATGGGCATGGGCCTCGCCGGGATCGACGGATGCGCCATGCAGTTCTACGCCTAGTCCTTCGCCGCTGCTGCGCAGGAACACCCACACCGCCGGCTGCGCGCTTTCGATATTGTAGGCGTATGTCTCGCTTTCGTGGCGATAGAGCACCAGCTCGGCGGCACCCGCATAGAACTGCGTCCAGCCTTCACCTTCCGCCAACTTTGTCCAGGCCGGCGAGTCCGGCACGCCGGGCAGCACCTGCACCGGCCGCCAGCTGTAATCCACCCAGGGATTATCCAGCTTGCGACGTTCCAGGATCACGCCGACCATGCGCGACTCGGTCTCCGGCGGTCTGATATCGCTGCCCATCTTCAGCTTCCCGAATTCAGCGGCAAGTTTATCACAAGATTCTGCGGTTTCATCCGCACCCGGCCCTGCGCATCCATCGCCAGGCCCAGATAGACCGGCCGGCCGGCCACGCGCGGCAGCATCAGCGAGGGATCGCGGAATTCCAGGCGGAACAGCGCCAGGATCTGCCGCAGCCGGTCTTCCTCCATGCTCTGGCCCTCATACAATGCATTCATGATGGCGCTGGCCGTGGCATCCAGCCCGATATGCCAGACCCAGCGCTCGTCGCGGATGGTCTGTACCGGCTGCACCTGCACGGCGGCCCCGGTGAGCCGCTCGACCCAGAGTTCGATCACGCGGGCGAAGGCATCCTGGCCCGGCCGGGTGAAGCCGAAATCCAGCACAAAATCATGCCGGTCGCTGCGGCCCCAGTATTCGATGGCGTTATCCTTGGTCAAAATATCCATGTCGACGCTGCGCAGGGCCGTGCCGGCCTGCGCCACCAGCGCACCGAGCGAGCCGAAGCCACCGGCCGCCAGCATCTCCACCGTTTCCTCATCGGCCAGCAGGATGCGGCCTTCCTGCGTGGTGGCCTTCTGCACGCGGAAGAACAGCTCGGCGGCGCGCAGACGGAAGGCATCGCGGCTGCCATCCAGCAGATCGCGCAGGATGGCGGCGGCCAGATGATCGATGAACAGGGCTGGCACCGGCGGCGCATCGGGCCGGAACAGGCCAACATAAGCCGCTTCCACGCTGCCCGCCTTCAGCAGATGGTCGCGGAAGCGCAGGAAGATATCGTAATTCTCGCGCGCATCGGCATCGGCCAGTCCGGCCAACTCCGCCGCCGGCACGGTGCGCAGTGGCTGCAGCAGCAGATCGGCGTGCAGGCGGCGTTCCGCCGCGCAGGCCTCTTCGGGCGGCAACATTTCCGGTCGGCTCAGATAGGCGCGGATGAAATCCTCGCCGGCCAGCAGGCGGCCATCATCCGCGCGGTCGAGCAGGTCGTAGCCGCTGGACATCCAGAAGGCGTTCGGCATCTCAGCCATCGGGACTGATCTCCCAGATCTTGGTATGCAGCGTCTCGCCCGGCGGCGGCACGACGCGGAACTGTTCGCGGATCGCCTCGCCCTCGATGAAGCGGCTGAGTGACAGCAGCGTGTTGATCGGATGCTCGCAGAGCGAAACCGCGTAATCGATTTCCTCACGCGCCGCCGCCTCTGCGACACGTGCATCCGGCGCGCCATAGGCTTCGACAAGATGCTGCGTTAATGCCGCAACGGCATCTTCGTATTCTTCGGGCTCGATGGTCGCCACCGTCACCAGGGTGGACCAGCCGAAACTGCCCAGGCCGAGGAAGCCGTTGGCGAAAGCCTGGCGCTGCTGCCGGCTTAATTGCTCCGGATCGGCATCGGCAAAGACGAAGGTGCCCGGCACCGCCCATTCGCCGGGCATGGCGGCCAACGGGAAAACCCGCGTGTCGGATTCATCGAAGCGAATGCAGCGCAGCAGTTTCACGATACCTGCCTCACCGGCTCGGGCAGCACCCAGCTGCGATGCCGCAGGGCATCGCGCAGGCCGCGCCAGGTTTTCGTCGCGCCATCCCCGAACCACACATCGCCATTGGCCTCGACCTTCAGCGCCTTGTCGGAGAGTTCGTTCAGCAGGGCGCGGCGCACCGGCTCGAAGCCATCTTCCTGCCAGCGGTCAAGCCAGAGCAGCGTATGGCGCGCGAAGGCCTCGACCAGTTGCGGCACGGTGATCTCGCCGCAGCCTTCCTCGAACAGGTTGGTGTATTCCAGTTCGATACCGGGCCTATCATCCTCGCGGTCGCCGTTCATCTGCACGGTGATGCCCAGCACCAGCCAGTCGGGCACGTCGGCCATACCCTCTTTCTCCACCAGCGGCCCATGCGCCACCTGCAGGCCGCCGACGCAGGCCTCGTTCACCAGCAGGCGGTCTGGCCAGCCGATGCTGGCCGGGGTTTCGGCCGGCGCCAGCGCCGCCAGGCCATCATGCAGGCCGAGCAGCCCGACATAGGCGAGCGTCAGCGCCGGCTGGATCGGATCGAGCGGCCGCAGCACCAAAGCCGCCTCGCAGCGATCCTGTCGGTCGACCATCAGCATCAACCCATCCTCGGCGCCCTCGGCCGCTGCCCTGCAGGCCGTGTCGAAGGCATCCGAGACGCAGAGCTTTAGCGTGTAGCCCGGCGGCAGCGCGGGCCAGTCTGCGGGATTCATGCCGCATCTCCCATCTGCGCCAGCAGGCGTTCGGCCTCGGCGATGTCGTCCGGCGTGTTGGCATTGAAAAAGGGATCGACCGGCTGGGCCGCGAATTCCACCTGCACCAGTTTGTGCCGCGCGGTCCAGCGATCCACCTTGCGGATATCCTCGTCCACCATGGCTTTGCGCAGATCGTCATGCAGCCGCACCGGCCACAGGCCGACCACGGGATAGGCCTGGCCGGCCGAGACGGCGCAGGCAAGATCGGCGCCGGCCGCGTCGCGCGCCGCCACCATGCGCGCCACCAGATCGCGTGGCAGGAACGGCCCGTCGCCCGGGACGGTGACGATGTCGCTGACATCCGGGCGGTTCTGTTTCGCCCAGGCGGTGCCGGCCAGCACACCGGCCAGCGGCCCGGCATAATCGGGGATCGCATCGCCCGCGACAGGCAGGCCCCAGCGGGCGAAGCGCGCCGCATCGCCATTGGCATTCAGGATCACACCATCGACCTGCGGACTGAAGCGTTCGAGGATATGATCAAGAATTGGCCGGCCGGCCAGCATATGCAGGCTCTTGTCGCCGCCGCCCATCCGGCGGGCCAGGCCGCCCGCCAGCACCACGCCGAGAACCTTCGCCATTACGCCGCCTCGTGGTCGCGGCTGCCCTTGCGCTGCAGCTTCGCGTCCTCGTCGCCCACGGCCTGTGGGTCGGCATCGAAGCGCAGGCGCTCGGCGCCCGACAGCGCCACAAAACGTTTGCCCTTGGCGCGGCCGATCAGGGTCATGCCGATCTGGCGCGCGAGCTGCACGCCCCAGGCGGTGAAGCCCGAGCGGCTGATCAGGATCGGAATGCCCATCTGCGCGGTCTTGATCACCATCTCGGATGTCAGCCGTCCGGTGGTATACATCGTCTTGCCCTGGGGCGAGATGCCATTGACCCGCATATAGCCGGCGATCTTGTCGATGGCGTTGTGGCGGCCGACATCCTCCATGTAGATCAGCGGGCGGTCGGCCTCGCACAGAACGCAGCCATGGATGGCGCCGGCCTCCAGATACAGCGACGGCGCCAGGTTGATCTTTTTGGAAAGCGCGTAGATCCACGAGGTGTGCAGCACGGCGGCCGGATCGAGCCGCACGCTTTCCACCGCGTCCATCATGTTGCCGAACACCGTGCCCTGGGCGCAGCCCGAGGTCTGGGTCTTTTTCCTGAGGCGCTCCTCGTAGTCGGTCTGGCGCGCGGTGCGCACCACGATGGTCTCGATCTCGGGGTCGAAGTCGATGGCTGTCACCTCGTCGTCGGGCAGCAGCATGCGCTGGTTGATCAGGTAGCCCAGCGCCAGATAGTCGGGATAGTCGCCGATCGTCATCATGGTGACGATCTCCTGCCCGTTCAGGAACAGGGTGAGCGGCCGTTCCACCGGCACCTTGGTCTCGACGGGATTGCCGTCATGGTCGATGCCCTGCACCGTCTCGGTGAGGGCGGGATTGGCGGGGTCCGGACGGACGAGGAATTCGGGCGGGCTGGTCATGGCCTCCATATATAGGGCAGGTCTCAGCCCGTGGCGATGTATTGGCGCAGGGCCTCGGCTTCCATTTCGGTGGCGGCGATATGGCGCTTGACCACGTCGCCGATGGAAATCATCCCCGCCAGCCGGCCGTTATCCACCACCGGCAGGTGGCGGATGCGCCGCTTGGTCATCAGGTGCATCACGTCCTGGATGGTGTCGTGGCTGGAGCAGACCATCACGCTGCGGGTCATGATGGTGTCGGCGCTCTGCTGCAGCAGGTCGGTGCCGATCATGGCCAGGCCGCGCACGATGTCGCGCTCCGACAGGATGCCGGCGATGCCGCCATCGGGCCGCTGCACCAGCACCGCGCCGATGCCCTTGTCGGCCAGCAGCTGACAGACGCTTTCGATGCTGTCCTCGGGCCGGGCGCTGATCACGCCGCCCGTCTTGTCCTTCAGTATGGACGCAACGATCATGGTGGTTTCCTCCGTTTTTTGTGTTGGACAACCCGCGCGTTACGCAACCTCCTGCCCGCCGCTTCGGTTCCCGGAGGGCGTGAATCCACGCCCCACGAACCGCACGGACGGTCGAAGCATGATGAAACCGGAAAGGCCGAATCTGGCTGGAAGGGCCTGTCCGCACGGCTGTGCGTGACTGGCGGTGCTGGCGAAATCGCTGCGGGCGGCGAGGCTGTGACGGCCGATACCCATGCGTTCTCCCGATGCCGGCGCCGGAGGGACTCTCCGGAAGGACTCCGGTTCAGTTTCCGCCGGCACCACGGCAGCAGTCTCCGCCAAGGCCGGGGCAATGACAAGACCGGCCTGCGGACCGGGATAACTGCTTGAGCGGCCTTCGGCTTTTCCGGCTTCACGGGGCCGGGCGAAGCCTTGCGGGGGCCGGCGGCTTCGGTTAAGGTCCGCGCCGCTTTCGACCCCCGGCCAGGCCGCGCGCCCGACCGGAACCTATGCGGAGAGGTGCCAGAGTGGTCGATCGGGGCGGTCTCGAAAACCGTTGTGCGTGCAAGCGTACCGTGGGTTCGAATCCCACCCTCTCCGCCATCCTCGTTTTCTGACTGACATCACCGGTTCAGCGCGCTCACCGCCGCGCGTTCCACCTGCGCCCGCAGCCAGACATGGGCCGGATCGTCCTGCACGCGGCGGTGCCAGGCCATGTACATCGGCAGGTCACCGATGCCCTGCCGCGCCATCTCGGGCAGCGGGATGGGCGCCTGCGCAAAATCGCGCATCAGGCCGTCGCGCAGCAGGCTGGGCATGCTGGCCAGCATCGTCGTGCCACGCAGGAAGGCCGGCACGCCGGAGAAATTCGGCACCGATACCGTCACCGCGCGATGATGCCCGGCCGCTTCGAGCCGCTTGTCGAACTGCAGGCGTTCGTTGTCGCTGTAGACCACCGTGATGTGCTGTGCCCGCAGATAATCCTCCGCGCTGCGCGGCGGCTGCCGCATGGCAGCATCGAAATAGCAGACGTAACGGTCGCTCAACAGTCGCTTCTGCAGCACGTCGGTGCCCGTGGGCGGCACCGGCGAGATCAGCAGATCGCAGCGGCTCTCGCGCAGCATCTCGGCGCTGGGCAGCTGCGAGGGAATGGCGCGCAGCCGCACGGTGCGCACGGCCGCCTGCAGCTGGCGCAGCAGGGTGGGCAGCAGCAGGTCGCGCTGGAAATCGTTGGCGGCAATGGTGAGGTCGAGATCGGCGACCGCCGGATCGAATTCGGCCCCGGCGGCGAAGGCCTGCATCTGGTCGAGCAGCCGGCGCGCCGGCTCGGCCAGGGCATGGGCATGGCCGGTGGCGATGATGCCGCGGCCGGATTTGACGAAAAGCGGGTCGCGCGCGATCTCGCGCAGCTTCTGCAGGCTGTGGCTCACCGCCGACTGGGTCAGGCCCAGCCGCGCGGCGGCGGCCGTGACCGAACCTTCCTCCAACACGGTGAGGAACAGTTTCAGGCTGTGGCCGTCGAGGGCCAAATGATCGAAATTACTCATGTATTCTATTATATTTAATCAATTTATTTTTTAAATAGCAGAGTCGACACTGACCGGATCACCGCCGGTTACCGCCGCCCCGCGCGCACCCGGCGTATCCAGGGAGGCAAGTCATGGACACCAAAGGGGAATTCTTCCAGCGCGACCGACGCCTGCATCCGCCGGCCTATACCCCCACCTACAAGACCAGCGTCACCCGCTCGCCGAAACACGCCCTGCTGTCGCTGCAGAACTCGCTGTCGGAAGTGACCGGGCCGGTATTCGGCCATAACGAGATCGGCCCGCTGGATAACGATCTGATCCGCAACTACGCCAAGACCGGCGATCCGGTGGGCGAGCGCATCGTGGTGCATGGCCGCGTGCTGGATGAAAACGGCCGGCCCGTGCCGAACACGCTGGTCGAGGTCTGGCAGGCCAATGCCGGCGGTCGTTATCGCCACAAGAAGGACACGTATCTGGCGCCGATCGATCCGAATTTCGGCGGCTGCGGCCGCACGCTGACCGACGAGAACGGAAACTATTTCTTCCGCACCGTCAAACCCGGCCCCTATCCGTGGCGCAACTACGTCAACTCCTGGCGGCCGGCGCATATCCACTGCTCGCTGTTCGGTTCGGGCTTCGCCCAGCGTCTGATCACCCAGATGTATTTCGAGGGCGATCCGCTGATTCCGATCTGCCCGATCCTGCAGACCGTGCCCGACAAGGGCGCGCTGGAGCGCCTGATCGCGCCGCTCGACCTGAACGCGGCGATCCCGCTCGACAGCCTGGCCTACCGCTTCGACTTCGTATTGCGCGGCCGCCGTTCCACCATGTTCGAAAACAAGCTGGATGGGAATTGAGACCATGCCGCAGCCCCTCACCTACCTGCAGGAAACCGCATCCCAGACCGCCGGCCCCTATGTGCATATCGGCCTGGCGCCGCAGCAGGCCGGCTTCGACATCTTCCAGCATAATTTCAGCAACGTGCTGGCCGGCCCGCAGACCAAGGGCGAGCATATCGTGATCGAAGGCCGCGTGCTGGATGGCACCGGCTCGTCACTGAACGACGCATTGCTGGAAATCTGGCAGGCCAACGCCGCCGGGCGCTACAATCACCCGGCCGACACGCAGAACAAGCCGCTGGATGCCGATTTCCGCGGCTGGGGCCGTACCGGTGCCGATTTCGACACCGGCATCTATCGCTTCGAGACGATCAAGCCCGGCCCGGTGGTGGGCCGTCACGGCAAAATGATGGCGCCGCACATCAACTTCTGGATCGTGGCGCGCGGCATCAATATCGGCCTCAGCACGCGGATGTATTTCGCCGACGAGGAAGCCGCCAATGCCGCCGATCCGGTGCTGAACCTGATCGAACTGAAGGTACGGCGCCAAACCCTGCTCGCGGACCGCGGCGACAAGAAGGACGGCAAGACGGTCTATCGTTTCGATATCGTCCTGCAGGGCGACAACGAGACGGTGTTCTTCGACATCTGAGCCTGCATGGCCGGCGGCTGCGCTGCCGGCCATCGCCTTTACCCTGCGCGCCGCCTATGCTGCGGCAATGACCGCAGCCCAGTCTTCCTGCCCGCTTTGCGCCGGCGCCGCCCGGCCCTATCACCGCGACCCGCAACGCGATTACCTGCAATGCGAGAGCTGCGATCTGGTCTTCGTGCCGTCGCACCAGCATCTGGATGCGGCCGCCACACGCGCCTTTTACGACACGCACGAGAATGCACTAAACGATCCCGGCTATCGCCGCTTCCTGGCGCGCCTGTTCGAACCAATGACGCAGCGCCTGCCGCCCGGTGCGAGCGGTCTGGATTTCGGCTGCGGCCCGGCGCCTTTGCTGGCCGCCATGTTCAGCGAAGCCGGTTTTGCCATGCGCGCCTACGATCCGCTTTTTGCACCCGATGCGGCCGTGCTGGAACAAAGCTATGACTTCATCACCAGCAGCGAGGTGTTCGAACATCTGGCCGCGCCCGGTGCCGAACTCGCGCGGTTGCTAGGGATTTTGCGGCCCGGCGGCTGGCTCGGCGTGATGACCAAACGCGTGCGCGACCACGACGCCTTCGCGCAATGGCATTACATCCGCGACCCCACTCATGTCTGCTTCTTCGCCGACACGACCTTCCGCTTCATCGCGGACCGGCATGGCTTGCTCTTGGAGCTTGCCGGCCCCGATGTCACGCTGCTGCGCAAGCCGACGGCCTGAGCGGATCAGCCTGCGGCAGAGGCTTGCCCGACCAACGAAACACGCACGCGGTTGCGCCCAGCCGATTTCGCCTTGTACAGCGCACCATCGGCGCGGTCGATGGCATCCTGCACGTCGCGGTCAGCGGCATCCAGCACCGTGCAGCCGAGGCTGATGGTCAGGCGGATATCACGGGCATCATCAATGGGGATGCGGGTATCCATGATCATGCTCCGCACGCGCTCCGCATAAGCGGTGCCGGCGGCAATATCGCTTTCCATCAGCAGGACCACGAATTCCTCGCCGCCGAACCGCGCGACCAGATCGGTATCGCGTGCGCCCTGCACCAGCATGTTCGCCACCTGGCGGATCGCCACGTCACCGGCGGCATGGCCGTATCGGTCATTCACCGTCTTGAAATGGTCGATATCGGCTACCACCAGGGCCAGTTTACGGCCATAGCGCCGGGCAACGGCGAGTTCGCGCTCCGCCGCTTCCAGGAAGGCACGGCGATTGAGCAGGCCGGTGAGCGGATCGGTATTGGCCAGCCGGCGCAGGCGTTCGATATCCTCGGATGTCTCGCGGCTGCGGGCGGCTTGGCTTTCCATGTCGCGTTCGGCCGCCTCCAGCCGCTGCTCGGCAAGTCCGACGCGGCGCAGCAGCGAGCGCAGCGCCTGCGACAGTTGCAGCACCTCGCGCGCGCCACCGACGCGCGGCAGGGTCTGCACGGAATCATCGCGGCCGATGCGCTCGGCTTCCGCCGTGATGGTGCTGATTGGGCCGGTCAGGAAACCGGCCAGCCACCACGCCAACAGGGAGCCCAGGAAGCCCAGCAATATGCCTACGGTCAGGATCGACACCACCAGCTTTTGCACCGGGCGAAAAGCGATCTCGGCCGGCTGCTGCGCAATGATGATCCAGCCCAGTCCCGGATAGTCGCGATGGCCCCTGGCGACGGCGAAACCGGTCAGGCTGCGCCCATCCGAAGGGCCGATATGGACGCCATAGCCCCATCCCTTTTCCGTCAGGGACTTGGCCTCGGCCGGGCTCAGCATCGGCTCTCCGATTTTTTCGCCGAGCAGAATCCGGCCTTCCGTATCCAGGATGCTGATCTGCGTTTCCGTCTCTGCCTTGAGCACCGACCGCCGCACATCGGTCGCCCAGTCCCAGCTCAGATGCGCTCCCAGCACGCCCAGCAGGCGACCCGAGGCATCATGCACCGGATGCGCCACATCGACGAAGCGGAATGGCTCGCTGTCACTGCGTGGCCCGAGCAGATTCGCCAGCAGAAGGGCTTCATGCACGTCGCCGATGAAAGGCTGTTTCAGGCCGCCGATGAACCATGGCCGCTGGACCACCGACTGCCCCTCCAGCATGCCACGCGTGGCGGCATGCACCCGGCCATCGGTATCGGCAAAACCGATCCACGCGTATTCGGGATAACTCTGCTGCAGACGTTCCAGCGTCCGGCGCAGCAGGGCCGGATCGCCCTCCCAGCTGCCGCGCAACGGCTCAAGATCGGCCATGATGCCGATTTCGCGATAGCGTTCGAACATGCCACGGTCCAGCGCATCGGCCAGTTCAACCGAGCGTTCGGCAAGTTCAAAACCGATCAGTTCCGACGCCTTCTCGCGACCGACCCAGGCGGCGCCAAGCGAGGCACCCAGGACCAGCAACGCGCAGAGCGCGCCGGTGGCCACGGCAACCTGCGTCCGCAGGGATATGGTGCTGAAGAAAGCGGGCTGGCGCATAAGGCTCTCTCGCGTCGCCATGCAACGGCCATGTCAGCCGACTCCGCGCGCCCGGTCATCTTGGCGGTGAATAGCCCGTTATGACAATCTCTTTTTCCGGATTCGCCCTCCGGGGGCAAAGGTTCACCGGGTGTAGATGTCCTTATACTGCTCGCGCAGCAGGTTCTTCTGCACCTTGCCCATGGTGTTGCGCGGCAGGTCGTCGACAAAGAACACACGCTTGGGCAGCTTGAACTTGGCCAGCCGGCCGTCCAAAGCCTTCAGCACCGCCGCCTCGTCGAGCGTGCAATCCTTACCGCCCACTACCACGGCCGTGACGCCCTCGCCGAAATCGGGATGGTTGACGCCGATCACGGCGGATTCGACCACGCCCGGCAGCCCGTCGATCTCGGTCTCGACTTCCTTGGGATAGACATTGTAGCCGCCCGAGATCACCAGGTCCTTGCCGCGGCCGACGATATGCACATAGCCGCGCTCGTCGATCTTGCCGAGGTCGCCGGTGATGAAGAAACCGTCCGCGCGGAATTCGGCCGCCGTCTTCTCCGGCATGCGCCAGTAGCCCTGGAACACGTTCGGGCCCTTCACCTCGATCATGCCGATCTCACCCTGGGCCAGCGGCCTGCCGGTTTCGGGATCCGTGATGCGCAGATCGACGCCGGGCAACGGGAAACCCACCGTGCCGGCCACGCGGTCGCCGTCATAGGGGTTCGAGGTATTCATGTTGGTTTCGGTCATGCCGTAGCGCTCAAGGATGCGGTGGCCGGTGCGGGCCTCCCATTCCTTGTGCGTATCGGCCAGCAGCGGCGCCGAACCAGAGACGAACAGGCGCACATGCTTCACCAGATCCTTTGTCAGCGCGGAATGCTGCAGCAGACGCACGTAAAACGTGGGTACACCCATCATGCTGGTGGCGCGCGGCAGGTGCCGGATCATCTCGTCGGGATCGAGTTTCGGCAGGAAGATCATCGACGCACCGGCCAGCAGGATCACGTTGCTGGCCACGAACAGGCCATGGGTATGGAAGATCGGCAGGGCATGCAGCAGCACGTCGCTCGCCGTGAAGCGCCAGTACTCGACCAGCGTGGCCGCATTCGAGAACAGGTTGCGATGGCTCAGCATCGCGCCCTTCGAGCGGCCCGTGGTGCCCGAGGTGTAGAGGATGGCGGCCAGGTCGTTCGGCCCGCGCGGCACCGGGTCGAAAGCCGGGGCAGCAGCTTTTGCCTTGTCCATCAGGCTGCCGTCGCCCTTCACGCCCAGCGTCTCGCAATGGGCCACGCCCAGCCGCTTGGCCAGCGGCGCCAGTTCGGCCGCCACCGACGGGCGGCAGACCACCACGCGCGGCTCGGCATCGCCGATGAAGTATTCCAGTTCGGTCAGGGTGTAGCCGATATTGAGCGGCAGGTAGATCGCACCGGCCGCCACCACGCCCAGATACAGGATCAACGCCTCGGCCGACTTGTCGACCTGCACGGCGACACGATCGCCCGGTTGCACGCCCAGGGCCACCAGCGCATTGGCAAACCGGCCCGCCAGATCGAAGGTATCGCCATAGCTGAAACGACGGCCATCGCCGGTCTCGATGAAGGTCTTGGCCGGATCGGTGATGCGGGCGCGGATCAGGGAATAGAGATTGTCTGACATGGTCAAAGGCTGCTTCCGGTCGGTGTTTTTTGTGACGTCAATAATCGCCGCCCGGCTGCATGGCGCAAGCCTCCCGTCGCGGCCAATTTAGCCGAGGCAGCCCAGTTGAGCCGGGCCAAGTTGATCCATGCGGCGCAGGATCGTGCCCGTGCGCCGTTCGACATAGGCTGTCGGCGCCGTCGCGTTCCAGCGGGTCGGCGCCGGCAGGATTGCGGCCAGGCGGGCAGCCTGTGTTTCGCTCAGCCGTCCGGCCGGACGATTGAAATAGGCCTGCGCCGCCGCGCCGGCCCCGAACAGGCCCTGCCCCATCTCGGCGATGTTCAGATACACCTCCATGATGCGGCGCTTGGGCCAAAATGCATCCAGCGCCAGCGCCAGTGGCGCCTCGATCGCCTTGCGGACGAATCCGCCGCCCGGCCACAGGAACAGGTTGCGCGCCACCTGCATGGTGATCGTGCTGGCACCGCGCAGGCGGCCAGTCTCGCCGTAATCCTCCAGCGCCTCCTGCACCGCACCCAGGTCGATGCCGTGATGCAGGCAGAAACGGCCATCCTCCGAGGCGATCACGGCACGCGGCAGGGCGGCGGCGACATCGGCGAGACGAACCGGATCATAGCCGACCCAGGCCCCGCGCTCGACCGCACGGATCGCCATCAGCGGCGTGGCCGGCGGGTCGACGAACCGGAATAGCAGCAGCCCCCCGCCCCAGAACAGCAGCAGCAGGGCAGCACAGATTTTCAGCAGCCGGAGCACAAATTTCATGGCTGCAGAAAAACCCGGCAAATCCGCCCTGTCCACCGTTTCAAGCCGGTGGACAGGGGCGGGCCGGGAGGATTTACTGGCGGGAACGGGGAGAAAACGTTTCATGCTGCAGGGCAGCGCCATCCTGCTTCTGTCGATCGGCTATCTCGGACTGCTGTTCGCGATTGCCCATCTCGGCGACAAGCTCAGTCCACGCTGGTACAGCGGCCGCAGTGGGGCGACCATCTATGCCCTGTCGCTGGCCATCTACTGCACCTCCTGGACCTTCTACGGTTCGGTCGGCCGCGCCTCCGTCTCCGGCCCCGATTTCATCCTGATCTATGTCGGCCCGATCCTGGCCATCACGCTGGGCTATCCGGCGATGGCCAAGATGATCAAGATCGCCAAGCGGCAGAATGTCACCTCCATCGCCGACTTCATCGGCTCGCGTTATGGCAAGAGCCGCGCGGTGGCCGTGCTCGTCACCCTGATCGCGGTGATCGGCGTGCTGCCTTACATCTCGCTGCAGATGCAGGCCGTCAGCGTCACCTTCGAGGTGATGGTCGGTTCCGACATGGCCCATCTGCTCAATGCCAGCCTGCCGCCGCCCTGGCGCGACACCGCGATGTTCGTGGCCGGCATCATGGGACTGTTCACCATCCTGTTCGGTGTGCGCCATGTGCAGGCCACCGAGCAGCATCGCGGCATGATGCTGGCAATTGCCTTCGAATCGCTGGTCAAGCTGGCGGCCTTCCTCGCGGTCGGCATTTTCGTGTTCTACGGCCTGTTCGATTCCGGCAGCGACCTGCTGGCCCGGGTGCAGGCCGATCCGCGCCTCACCGCGCAGCTGAGCCAGGGGTTGGGCAGCAACTGGATCGCCATGACGATCCTCTCTGCCTTCGCCTTCCTCTGCCTGCCGCGCCAGTTCCATGTCGCCGTGGTGGAAGGCAGCGACCCAAACAGCCTGAAGGCCGCGCGCTGGTTGTTCCCGCTCTACCTTGTCGCCATCAACCTGTTCGTCGTGCCGATTGCCGCCGCCGGCCTGCTGCTGGCCGACAAGGGCGCCAATCCGGACTTCTTCGTATTGACCCTGCCGATGATGGCAGACCAGCTGGCGCTGTCGGTCTTCGCCTTCATCGGCGGCCTGTCGGCGGCCACCTCGATGGTGATCGTGGCGTGCATGGCACTTTCGATCATGGTCTCCAACGAACTGGTCACGCCCTTCCTGCTGCGCTCGCGCGCCGGCGGCTCGGGCGAGGTCGGCCAGATCGTGCTGAACGTGCGGCGCGCCGCCGTGATCGTCATCCTGATCGCGGCCTATATCTATCACACCTGGATCGCCGGCTATCTGCCGCTGGCCTCCATTGGCATGATCTCGTTCTGCGCGGTGGCCAATTTCGCGCCGCCCCTGCTGATCGGCCTGTACTGGCAACGCGCCCATCGCCATGGCGTGATCGCCGGCCTCGCCGCCGGTTTTGCGATGTGGGTCTATACCCTGCTGCTGCCTTCGATCAAGGGCGCAGCGACCGGGCAGCCGATGACGGCGCCGTTGACCGAATGGCTGCCGGCGCCGTTCAGCCATTTCGACGTCATCCTGCAGGGCTTTGTCAGCAGCGTCGTGGCCAACGTGGTACTGCTGGTGATCGTGTCGCTGCTGGTGCGGCCGCGCAGCCGCGACCTTGAGCAGGCGGCAATTTTCGTCTCCGGCGGCGAGGGCCTGCCGGCGGCGACCTTCGCCGATGCCGATCATGATCCGCGCATCGACGAGCTGCGTGCGCTGGCCGCGCGGTTCATCGGCGAGGAACGTGCCGAACGCGCCTTCGCCGGCCGCCGCATGAATGCCGCCGAGGCGATGGCCTTCACCGAGCATCTTCTGGGCGGCGCCATCGGCGCGGCCTCGGCCCGCATCGTGATGGCCTCGGCCCAGGGCAAGAACCTGCTCAGTCCGCGCGCGGCGCGCGCCATGCTGGGCGAAGCCTCCGAGGCGATCCGCCACAATCTCGACCTGCTGCGCACCACGCTCGACCATATCAGCCAGGGCATCGGCGTGTTCGACAACCGCCAGCGCCTGGCGGCCTGGAATGACCGCTTCTTCGATCTGCTCGGCCTGCCGGCCAACCTGGCCGAGAATGGCGTGCCGCTGGCCACGCTGGTGGGCGATTCCACCGAACTCGCCGGCATGCTGGCTTCCGGCGCCAGCGGCTCGCGCATCCACGAACAGCGCCAGCCCAGCGGCCGCGTCATCGAAATCCGCGTCGATCCGATGCCGGATGGCGGCTTCGTCGCCACCTGCACCGATATCAGCGAGCGCGTGCGCGCGGCCGAGGCCCTGCGCGATTCCGAACGCGCCATCCGCATCTACACCGACAACGTGCCGGTGCTGATCGCCTATGTGGATCGTGACGAACGCTACCGCTTCACTAACATGCCGTTCCGTCGCGCCCTGCATCTGCCGCAGGACCAGATCGACGGCCATCGCGTCAGCGAGATGGTTCCGCCCGACCGCTACCAGCGCCTGAAACCGCATATCGATGCTGTGCTGGCCGGGCAACGCCAGAGTTTCGAAGCTGAATTCCCCACCAACGACACGAAGATCGAGGTGGCGCACGGCACCTATATTCCGCATATCGACGAGCAGGGCAGCGTACTGGGCTTCTTCCTGCTGTACCAGGACGTGACCCAGCGACGGCGCGCCGATGCCGCCCTGCGCGCCGCCTATGAAGGGCTGGAGCGCCGCGTGGCCGAACGCACTGCCGAACTGCAGCTTGCCGTGCAGGAACTGGAGGCCTCGCGTGCCCAGGCCGAGGCCGCCAATCTGGGCAAGACCCGCTTCCTCGCGGCCGCCAGCCACGACCTGCTGCAGCCCTTGCACGCCGCGCGACTGTTCACCGCCGCACTGGCCGAACGCGAGCCGGACAACCTGCTGGTCACCAAGATCGACCATGGCCTCGGCGCGGTGGAAGCCCTGCTAGACGCCCTGCTCGACATCTCCAAACTCGATGCCGGCGCAGTGCCGGTCGAGGTGCGGCCGGTGGCGCTCGGTCCGCTGCTCGACTCCATCGTGTCGGCCTTCGCGCCGCTGGCGGCACAGCGCCACGTGACCCTGAAGATGGTGCCGACCTCGGCCACGATCAGCAGCGATCCTGCCCTGCTGCGCCGCGTGCTGCAGAATTTTGTCGCCAACGCGATCCGCTATGCCAGCAACGAACGGCAGGATCGCCGCGTGCTGATCGGTGCCCGCCGCCAGGGCAATACCGTCCGCATTGAAGTCTGCGACAACGGCCCCGGCATCCCGGACGACAAGCGCCAGGTGATCTTCCAGGAATTCGCCCGCCTGGACCGCACCGGCGACGCGGCCGAGCGCGGCCTGGGCCTGGGCCTGGCCATCGTGGAACGCATCGCCAAGATGCTGAACAGCCCGATCGACCTGCGCTCCCGTGTCGGCCGCGGTTCGGTATTCAGCATCACGGTGCCGCGCGCCGCCGTCGAACCCGCATTGCCGGCCCAGCCACTGGCCGCGCCGCCGCTGGCCGCCGGTTCGCTGTCGGGCAGCTTTGTGCTGTGCATCGACAACGAAATCGCCGTGCGCGAGGCGATGACGACCCTGCTGGAGGGCTGGTCCTGCACGGTGGCGGCCGTGGACACTATCGAGGAAGCACGCCGCGCCGTGGCCGCTGCCGGCCGCAGCCCCGACGTGATTCTGGCCGACCTGCATCTGGACGAGGATTCGCCGGACGGGCTGGAGGCCATCGCGATGCTGCGCCGTGACTGGGGCCAGCAGCTGCCCGCCATCCTGATCACCGCCGACCGCAGCCAGGACATGCGCGAACGCGCCGCCGCCCTGCATGTCGACGTGCTGCACAAGCCGGTGAAACCGGCCGCCCTGCGCGCACTGATCAGCCAGCGCCGCCGGCCTGCGGGAACATTGGCGGCTGCCGGCGACGACTAGCCTGAACGTTCAGATCGAGAAATGCCGCGCGGCGATCACGGCCTGGGTGCGGCTGCGCACGCCAAGCTTCTTGAGGATCGCGGTGACGTGGGCCTTCACGGTGGCCTCGCCCACCGAAAGCTCGTGGGCGATCTGCTTGTTCAGCTTGCCCTTGCTGAGCAGGGTCAGCACGCGGAGTTGCTGCGGCGTCAGCTCGGCAACGCGGCGGGCGAAATCGTCGGGCATGCCGGGCGCGCCGCCTTCTTCCATCTCGGGCGGCAGCCAGACCTCGCCATCCAGCACCGACTGCAGCGCACTGGCGATGGTCTCCAGGGCGGCGGATTTCGGCACGAAGGCGGCGGCGCCGAATTCGATGGCGCGGCGCATCACCGCCGGCTCGCGGGTGGACGACACGATGGCGACCGGCACGGCCGGATGGCTGGCGCGCACGGTGGCGAGGCCGGAAAAACCATCCATGCCGGGCATATCGAGATCGAGGATCAGGAGATCGACCGCCTCCCGCGCCTCCAGTGCCGCAACGGCTTCCCTCAGGTCGGAACAGCCGATCACCTCGACCCCCGCCATCGCCTGACGCAGCGCCTGGCCTAAAGCCTCGCGCACCAGCGGATGGTCGTCGGCGATGATGATTGTGAGTGCCGGTTCTGTGCCGGCCTTCCCTGTCCCCGTCATGGTAGCGAGGGTAAACCACCGCCCCGCCCGCAGCAAGGCGAAGGCGGTACTGGACATGGGCGAAAGGCCGGGCTAGTGCAGGCGACCGCATCGGTTTCAGGGAGCCCGTCATGACCGCCGCCGGCCTTGTGGATATCTCGTCCCTCACCGCACGTTGCGCTTCTGCCGAACCGCGCCACGACTGGTCGCGCGCCGAGATCGACGCGCTGTTCGCCCTGCCGTTCAGCGACCTGGTCTTCCTGGCCCAGCAGGTGCATCGCCGCCACTTCGCCGCCAACGAGGTGCAGATGAGCACCCTGCTGAGCATCAAGACCGGCGGCTGCCCCGAGGACTGCGCCTATTGCCCGCAGAGCGCGAGCTTCGATACCGGCGTGAAGGCCGAGAAGCTGATGGGCCTGGACGAGACCCTGGCCGCCGCGCGCGAGGCCAAGGCGGCCGGCGCCAGCCGCTTCTGCATGGGCGCCGCCTGGCGCAGCCCGAAGGACCGCGACCTCGACAAGGTCTGCGCCATGATCAGTGAGGTGAAGGCGCTGGGCCTGGAGACCTGCGCCACGCTGGGCATGCTGTCGCCCGAGCAGGCGCAGCGGCTGGGCGAGGCCGGGCTGGATTACTACAACCACAACCTCGACACCTCGCCCGAGCATTACGGCGCGATCATCACCACCCGCACCTACCAGGACCGGCTCGACACGCTGGGCAACGTGCGCGCGGCCGGGCTGAAGGTCTGCTGCGGCGGCATCGTGGGCTTAGGGGAAAAGGCCGAGGACCGCGTAGGCCTGCTGCACAGCCTGGCCACCCTGCCCGCCCATCCCGACAGCGTGCCGATCAACATGCT
>JBKBJT010000020.1:0-58045 GCA_046294345.1 Ferrovibrio sp. | reverse complement strand
CCCTTGACCCCGCAGGGCCGAAACCCTTAGTAAGAGGCCGCGTTCTCGAGGTCCGGTGGCGGAGTGGTGACGCAGCGGACTGCAAATCCGCGTACGCCGGTTCAATTCCGGCCCGGACCTCCATCTTCCCAAACGATTTTCCCTGGCTCCACCCCGGCCAGACGCCTCCCCCAGAGCCCCCCGGCCGGGTGCCGCCTCCCTAGCAATTGCCCCCTCTTCTATACCCGCCATTCGCCCCTTATCTTGTTGAAAGGCCGCGACTCGCGGCAGGAGGCGACGATGAAAATCATCGGTTACGGCAAGGACAAGGTCGACCATTTCGTGAGCAAGGACATGCTCGACCGTGAATCCGCGCGCAAGCTGCAGAAATTCCTCGAAGAAATCGAGATGGGCATATTCAGCGCCAACCGTGAGGTGATGCGGAAGGCGGTTCCCGAGTTGAACCGCGAATCCTTCATGGCCTTTGCCGTGCGGGTGGCCGAGGCCCGCGCCCGCTACGTCAAGATCGCCCTCGAACTCTCGACCATCACCAATCCCTCAGCCGAGGACATCGCCCGGCTGAAAGCGGCCCGCGAGGCGAACGACGAAATGGTGCATGCCTTCGAGGCGACCAAACGCGTGATCGAGCGCGGCTACACCATCCTCGCCCGGTAGCCGGCCTAGCCGGCATCGGCAAAGGGGGACGTACCGCTCGCCGGGTTGAATACCATCTGCCAGGGACGCAGGGTCGCCGTCAGCAGGCCCGACTGTACGGCCGGATCGTCCTTCATCATTTTGCGGGCCGTCGCCTCGTCGCTGCTGTCCAGCACCGCTATGCCGCCACCGGCCTCGTCGCGAAACAGCCCGGCGATAAGCAGCTTCCCGTCCGACATCAACCGATCAAGATAAACCTGGTGGTCATGCAGCGCCTGCGCGGGCGGCGGCTGCCCCTCGGGCCAGGCCGGGCCGCGCTGATAATCGATCCAGTAGACCGGACGCGGCTTCGGCATTGGCGGCTCCGTCAGCTTTCCTTCCCTGCCGCCCAGTCCTGCGCCTGCCGCAGGGATTGCGGATCGATCCGCGTCTCCCCCAGCTGGCGCATGAGCGTGGCAAGATCGTAGTAGAAGCGTTCCTCCACGAACAGCCCGTCGCGGAACCGCACAAACACCGTGAACGGCAGGACAAAGGCCCGGCCGGTGGCCGCCAGTCCAAGAAATTCGCCGACATGACGGCCGGTATAGCGCGGCTCGGCGACATAGGTCTCGTCATCGAGCCAGTGGGCCACGCCTTCCGGGTTGCGTTCCACCACATTCCCGAAGGCGCTCCACCATTGCCGGTAATGCCGCTCGGCCCCGGCGCGGCCGGGAAAGACCTGGCCGGTGGCCATGTCGCGGAAGACGCAATCGGGATGGACCGTCGCCAGGGTTGCCGCCATGTCATGGGCATTCTCGGCGGCCAGATGCCGGAACAGCATCGACTGGTTGGGGCGCGGCGCGATGGGCTGGTTCATGGCGATCTCCTCGGGCATATGAGGGACAGACGTGCCGGACCCCAAGCCTGTGACACCATGCCTTGTTCCACCGGCGTTAACCGGGCATGATTTCCGCCTCCCTCGCCCTAGATTGCCATCATGACCACACAGAACACGTCTGCCGCCCTGCCCGCCTCCATCGACGATGTCGAAGCCCTGCTGGGCCGCGGCGATTACGTCGCCGACCGTTCGCTCGCCACCACGCTGTTCCTGGCCCTGAAGATGGGCCGGCCGCTGTTCCTCGAAGGCGAGGCCGGCGTCGGCAAGACCGAAATAGCCAAGGTGCTGGCGGCCACGCTGAACCGCCGGCTGGTACGCCTGCAATGCTACGAGGGCCTCGACCTCGCCTCGGCCGTCTATGAGTGGAACTATCCGCGCCAGATGCTGGAAATCCGCCTGGCCGAAGCCACCGGCGAGGGCGACAAGGGCAGCCTGAGCCACGACCTGTTCAGCGCCGATTTCCTGATCGAGCGGCCGCTGCTGCAGGCGCTGAAGCCCGATCCGAACGGCGCGCCGGTGCTGCTGATCGACGAACTCGACCGCACCGACGAGCCTTTCGAAGCCTATCTGCTGGAAGTGTTGTCCGACTTCCAGATCACCATCCCGGAAGTCGGCACGGTGAAGGCGCCCGAGCCGCCCATCGTGATCATCACCTCGAACCGCACGCGCGAAATCCACGACGCGCTGAAACGCCGCTGCCTGTATTACTGGGTCGATTATCCCAGCGCCGAACGCGAACTGGCGATCCTACAGCGCAAGGTGCCAGGCGCACCGCAGCGCCTGAGCCGCGAGATCGTCGCCTTCGTACAGCATCTGCGCGAAACCGAACTGTTCAAGCTGCCTGGCGTGGCGGAAACCATCGACTGGACACGCGCATTGGCTTTCCTCGACAAGGTGGCGCTCGATCCCGAGACGATCGACAACACGCTTGGCGTGCTGCTGAAGTATCAAGACGACATTGCCAAGATGAAGGGCTCTGAGGCGGCGGCGATCCTGCGCCAGGTGCAGCAGGACATAGCTGCGCTGGGCGCCTGAGCAGCAACAGACTGAGCGCGCCATGACAATGCTGCCCGCTCCACCCACTGGCGATCATGGCGGCGACCAGGGCGGCGCCTTTGCCGAAAACATCGTGCATTTCGTGCGTCTGCTGCGCGCTTCGGGCCTGCGGCTCGGTCCCGGCAAAGCCATCGACGCGGTGCGCGCGGTAGAGGCGGCCGGCATCCGGCGGCGCGACGACCTGTACTGGACATTGTTCTCCGTACTGGTGAACCGGCGCGACCAGCGTGAATTGTTCGATCAGGCCTTCCACATCTTCTGGCGCGACCCGAAGATCCTGGAACGCATGATGAGCCTGCTGCTGCCCGAAGCAGAAGGCACGGCGGAGCCGAAGAAGAATCCCACCTCGCAGCGCCTGCGCCAGGCCCTGCTGCCCGGCCGGGGCGAGAGCAAACCGGCCAGCGAGCCGAAGGAAGTGGAGATCGACGCGACGCTCACCTTCTCGGCCGATGAATTGCTGCAGAAGAAGGACTTCGCCGAAATGTCGGCCGAGGAACTGGAGCAAGCGAAGAAGGCGCTGGCGCGGATCGAATGGCCGTTCCGGCCGCAGCGCGTGCGCCGCCTGAAGCCCGACGACCGCGGCCATCGCATCGACCTGCGCGCCAGCCTGCAGGCTTCCATGCGCACCGGCGGCGCGATCATTCCGCTCAAGCGCAAGAGCCCGGCGCAACGCCCGCCACCGCTGGTGGTGCTGTGCGACATTTCCGGTTCGATGAGCCAGTACAGCCGCATGTTCCTGCATTTCATGCATGCCCTGACCAACGACCGCGCACGCGTGCACAGCTTCCTGTTCGGCACGCGGTTGACCAATATCAGCCGGCTTCTCAGGCAGCGCGACGTGGACAAGGCGCTGGCGGCAGTGAGCGAGAAGGTACCCGACTGGTCGGGCGGCACGCGCATCGGCGCCACGCTGGAGGAATTCAACCGGCTGTGGTCACGCCGCGTGCTGGGTCAGGGCGCCATCGTGCTGCTGCTGACCGACGGGCTGGACCGCGAGGGCGGCAAGGGCCTGGCGCGCGAGATCGAACGGCTGCACAAATCCTGCCGCCGCCTGATCTGGCTCAACCCCCTGCTGCGCTGGGACGGGTTCGAACCCAAGGCGGCCGGCATCCGCGCCATCCTGCCCCAGGTTGACGATTTCCGCCCGGTTCACAATCTTAGTTCCATTGCCGATCTGGCCGCCGCGCTGAGCCATGCCAGCGATGCCGGCAACCGGCTGAAACCCAATCTCGCGAGGATGGCCGCATGAGTGCTGATCCGACTGACGACGTGCTGGGCATCGCCCTGGACTGGAAACGCGCCGGCAAGGGCGTGGCACTGGCCACCGTGGTCACCACCTGGGGCTCGGCGCCGCGCCCGGTGGGCAGCCAACTGGCGGTGGACGACGAAGGCAAGTTCATCGGCTCGGTCTCGGGCGGCTGCATCGAGGGCGCCGTGGTGACCGAGGCGCTGGATGCCATCGCCGACGGCAAGCCGCGCATGCTGGATTTCGGCGTGAGCGACGCACAGGCCTGGGAAGTGGGCCTGGCCTGCGGCGGCAAGATCCAGATTTTTGTCGAACGGCTGGACGGATGAAACAGGACATCCTCGAACAGCTGCAGCAGGACCGCGCCGAGAAGCGGCCCGTGGTGCTGGCCACCTTCCTGAAGACCGGCGAGCAGCGCCTGCTGTATCTCTATGGCAAGAAGGGCCTGAAGGACATCGACCCGCGCATCGGCGAGGCGGCGCGCGCCGCGCTGCTGGAAGACAAGGCACGGACCATCGAGACCGAACAGGGCCCCCTCTTCCTCAATGTGTTCAATCCACCGCTGCGGCTGATCCTGGTGGGTGCCGTGCATATCGCGCAGGCGCTGGTGCCGATGGCGCAACTGGCCGGTTATGACCTGGCGGTGATCGATCCGCGCAGCGCCTTCGGTTCGTCCGAACGCTTTCCCGGCGTGACGCTGTCGAACGACTGGCCCGACGAAGCCATGGCGCAGATGAAGCCCGACCTGCGCACCGCCGTCGTGACTTTGACCCACGATCCGAAAATCGACGATCCGGCGCTGGTCTCGGCGCTGAAATCCGATGTGTTCTATATCGGCGCGCTAGGCAGCAAGAAGACCCATGCCTCACGCCTGGAACGCCTGACTGCCGCCGGTTTCGGACCCGAGGATTTCGCCCGCATCCATGGGCCGGTGGGCTTAAGCATCGGTGCCAAGTCGCCGGCCGAGATCGCCATCTCGATCCTAGCGCAGATGACGGCGGCCCTGCGCCAGCCCGTGCCTGCCGCCGCGACGGCCGCGGCCTGAACATGTTCTTCGGTCCCGTGCCGGTACGCGAGGCGACCGGCGGCATCCTTGGCCACAGCGTCAGCGCCGGCAGCGAGCGTTTCAAGAAAGGCCGCGTCCTGAGCCCGGCGGATATCAACGCATTGGCGCAGGCCGGGCATCGCGAAATCTACATCGCGCGGCTGGACGAGAGTGACATGCCGGAGGACGAAGCCGCGCGCCGCATCGCCGAGGCGATTGCCGGCCCGCAAGCCCGCGTAGCCGCCGCCTTCACCGGCCGCGCCAACCTCTATGCCGATACGGCCGGCCTGGTGCGGATCGACCGTGCACGGCTAGATGCCCTGAACGAACTGGACGAAGCCCTCACCGTGGCCTGTCTGGCCGATTACGAGATGGTCGAGGCCGGTCAGATGCTGGCCACGGTGAAGATCATTCCCTTCGCCGCACCGCGCAGCGTGATCGAGCGTGCCGAAGCGATGCTGAAGGGCCAGCCGCCGCTGGTGCAGGTGGCGCCTTTCGTGTCGCGCCGGGTCGGGCTCGTGCTGACCCGTGTAACCGATACGAAGAGCAGCGTGTTGGAGAAGACCGAAGCAGCCGTGGCCCAACGCCTTGCCCTGCTGGGCAGCCGGATAGGGGAAACCCGCATCGTGCCCCATGCCGAGGCCGAGGTCGCCGCCGCCATCGCCGCCCTGAAAGCGGCCGGCTGCGCGCCGATCCTGGTATTCGGCGCCTCGGCCACGGTGGATCGTCATGACGTGGTGCCGGCCGGCCTGACGCGGGCCGGCGGCGAGGTGCTGCATTTCGGCATGCCGGTCGATCCCGGCAACCTGCTGATGCTGGGCCGCCACGAGGCCGTGCCGGTGGTTGGTGTACCCGGCTGCGCCCGTTCACCCAAGCTCAACGGCTTCGACTGGGTGTTGCAGCGGTTATGCGCCGGGTTGGAGATCGGCCGGCGCGACATCATGCATCTGGGCGGCGGCGGCCTGCTGAAGGAAATCCCCAGCCGACCCATGCCCCGTGATCAGGGGCCCCGTGATCAGGGGCCCCGTGATCAGGGCAATACCCCCACGGGATCTAACGCACCACGCCGGCCGCGCATCGCAGCCCTGATCCTGGCCGCTGGCCTGTCGCGCCGCTTCGGCGACGGGCACAAGTTGCTGGCCGACCTGGAGGGCAAGCCGGTGATCCGCCATGTGGCCGAGGCCGCCCTGGCCTCGTCGGCCCGGCCGGTCCTGCTGGTGACCGGCCATCAGGCCGAGGCCGTAAGCCAAGCTGCCGGCCCCGGCGTACAGGCGGTGCATAATCCGGCCTATGCCGAAGGGCTGGCTTCCTCGCTCCGGGCCGGCCTGAGTGCCCTTCACCAACCAGGATCAGATGGGGGGCTCGACGGCGTGCTGGTCTGCCTGGGCGACATGCCGGATGTGCCGGCCGAAACACTGGAAAAGCTGATCGCGGCCTTCAATCCGGCGGAGGGGCGCGCCATCTGCCTGCCGGTCCATGGCGGAAAGCGCGGCAACCCGACGTTGTGGGGCCTGCAATTCCTGCCGGACCTGATGCGGCTGGAGGGCGATGCCGGCGCCCGCAGCCTGTTCGGCCCCCATGCCGAGTGGATCTGCGAGGTGCCGGTCGAAACCCCCGGCATTCTTCACGATTACGATACCCCGGCCATGCTGGCGGCACGACAAAGTGGTAAAGCCTGATTTCAAGCCCTTGAGCTTAATCGAATATTATTCACAACCGACCTATTAACCATGCTATCTGGCTTTTTCCGCGTGCGGGAATTTGCCATAGTGGTTGTGCCGCGGGGGCAAAAACACAGCTAATCGGCAGGTTGCCGCCCTCTCCACGACCGTTACCGGAGAAAGCGACCGTTTCGATGAGTGAGGCTATCAACCAAAACCAGCCGTCGTATGACGACGAGAAGATGTTCACCGATTTCGACCGCCTGGCGCGCGGCAAGATTTTCGGCGGACGTCTGGCGGCGGTGATTCAGTTCGTCAATCCGAAAACCTTCGAGCGCAATCGCGAAAGCTACAACATCGTTGTGCATTCGATCCGGTCGCTGATGTCGAAGTACGAGGGTTCGTTCTACACGTTACACGATTATTCGATCGTGATGTTCGTGCGCCTGTCGGAACGCTTTTTCGACCAGACCTTCGAAAAGCTGGTCCTGGAAATCGACGACATCCTGACCCGCAACAATGTCGCCATCGGCCTGACCCCCGAAGAGGCGGAAAACGCCGTCCGCTGGTATCGCTTCGACAGCCAGTTCGAGGAACTGCAGGAACTGGTCGACAACATCCAGCAGCGCTTCCGCGTGTTCTCCGAGCGCCGCAAGCGCCTGCTGGCCAAGGCCGGCACGGCCGCCGCGACAGGCGACGGCATGCCGCTGACGCCTGGCGCGCTGCAGCAGATCGACGACATCCTCAAGAAGGCCGACGTCTCGACCTTCATGAAGCGGCAGCCGGTGACGCTGTGCTTCGGCAACCAGCCGCCCAAGCCGATCTTCCAGGAAATCTTCGTCGGCGTGAACGAGCTGCGCCAGGCGATTGCGCCGACCGTGAACCTGCGTGGCGCGCGCTCGCTGTTCCACCACCTGACCCGCACGCTGGATACCCGCGTGTTCCGCGCCCTGCTGGACGGTTATGTGACGCGCAACAGCGGCCCGTTCAGCATCAACCTGAATGTCAGCACCATCCTGAGCGACACCTTCCGCGATTTCGACAGCCGCATCGGCAACATCGTGAAGAAGGAACAGATCATCATCGAGATGCAGCGCTACGATGTGTTCTGGGATTACAACGAATACCTGCTGGCCTGCGAATTCCTGCACAATTCCGGCTATCGCATCCTGATCGACGGCATCACGCCCGACCTGCTGCAATTGTTCGGCCGCAAGGAACTGAAGGCCGACTTCGTCAAGCTGTTCTACTTCAAGGACCGCCACGAGGACTGGATCGACAAGGAACTGGCCAGCAAGATCGCCGAGACCGATCCCAACCGCGTCATCATGGCGCGCTGCGAGACCGAAGAGGCCATGCGCGCCGGCCTGGCCGCCGGCATCCGCCTGTTCCAGGGCTGGCATATCGACAACATGATCCGCGCGTCGCGCGAAGTGGTGAACTGAGCCGGCGACGGCTCGTTACCATTCCCATCCACCATTTTCGACAGCAGGATCGCATCATGTGGAACCGCTCCAGCCCAAAACCCAACCAGACCGAGAGCCAGGTGACGGAAATCCGCGCCGGCGCTGCCCAGCAGGCGAAGAAGCAGGTTTCATCCAAGGACAACGAGCGGGTCGAAAAGATCCTGGCCAGCATCGCCATCGACACCTCGCAGACCTTCAACGCGATGCTGGACTCGCTGATGGGCGAACGCCCGGTGACGCATCACGAGGGCAGCCAGACCCGCGACTTTATTGTCAGTGTGTTCGACGACATCCGCCAGGAAAGCAACCGCGACGCCGTGGTGCTGGCGCGCAAGTTCGCCGACATGTGCATGCGCGCCGCCGACCAGCTGAACGACAACCACCAGCGCACCGTCGCGCGTTGCGTCAGCGAGCTGTTCGAGCAGTTCGCCGCCAAGCTCGACCATCGCGAGCCGGCTAATTCCAACTAGGTTAAACTAGAAGCCGAAAGACTTAGAACGGACCGTAATGGTCCAGTTCGCGCAGGAAGTTGCCGGCCAGCTTCGCCGCATCCTCGCCGGTTGCCGCCCTGAACAGGGCAGCATCATCAGGCGACAGCTTGGCCAGCGGCCGGATCAACCCGTCGAAGAACAGGTAGAATTCGCGATCGCCGAACGGCAGCGCCTGCCCCTCAAAGGGACGTTCGAGATATACGTTCGATGAGATGCCGACCGCAGTCGGGTCGTGCTGCATCACCTTCATCGCCCATTCCTTGCGCGTCTCGAAAACGCGGAAGGATTTCATCACGCGGCCGGCTACCTTGAAGTAGAGCTGCTTGACGCGGGGATCGGCGTAGTATTCCGCCCAGTCGAGCGGACCGCCGCCGGCAACGCGCAGTTCCTCGGCGATATTGGCCGCCTCTTCCGCCATCACGTCGACCTCGTCGCCGAACAGCGAGCGCACGAAGAAGAAGTAGTTGCCGATCAGCCGGCGATCCAGCTTGTCTTCGGCGAACAGGGTATCGAGCGGATGCACCAGCAGGCGGCCGAAGGCGTTGACGCGGGCGCCCTTGCGCTCGTCTTCCTCGATCACCTTCATCAGGGCATCATAGGAAGCCCTGTAGTAATGGTCGTAATCTGCGGCGGTCTTCATCGATTCGACCAGCTGGCGCAGCGTGTCGACGGTGAAAGGCGCCTTCTGTGCCTGCTGCTCCGCGCCCTGGACCAGGGCGTCGAGCAGCCGGTTGGCCATCTGGCGGAGGAAATCCGGACCCCGGGTGATCATCGTATTCTGTCTGGCCTGCAGCCGAATCTGTTCTAACTGGCCGCAGCTTAAAGGGGCGGCTGAACGGAAGCGAGGCAATTCTTGGCGCGGCGCGGCGAACGCGGATACGTTTTATTAACCCTCGCGTTGCGAGGGTGCGGCGACCTCGCTAGAGTGCCGCACTTTCCAATTCCGGCCGTCCCGCCCGGTCCCGCCTCCGTCTCCGCCCCGTCCTTCGGCAGTATCGTCATGAGCCTGATCCTCACCCTGTCCTGCACCGACCGTCCCGGCATCGTGGCGGCGGTTTCCGGCTTCCTCGCCGCCAACCGATTCAATATCCGCGAATCCGCCCAGTTCGGCGATGGCGAAACCGGGCTGTTCTTCATGCGCGTCTGCATCGAGGACCTGGAGACCGGCCACGATGGCCGCGGCCGCCCGGTGGAAGAAATCCGCGCCGCCTTCTCGCCTGTCGCCGCCCCCTTCAACATGACCTGGGGCATCCATGACGAACGCGTGCGTCCGCGCGTGCTGATCCTGGTGTCGAAGTTCGGCCACTGCCTGAACGACCTGCTCTACCGGTATTCCATCGGTGCCCTGCCTGTGGAGATTCCGGCCATCGTGTCGAACCATCGCGACTGGTACCAGCGCGCCGCCGCCCACGACATTCCCTATCACCACTGGCCGGTCACGCCTGCCAGCAAGGCGCGGCAGGAGAAGATGCTGCGCGACCTGATCGACCAGGAACGCATCGACCTGATCGTACTGGCGCGCTACATGCAGGTACTGTCGCCCGAACTCTGCCGCGCCTTCGCCGGCCGGATCATCAACATCCACCATTCCTTCCTGCCCAGCTTCAAGGGCGCCAAGCCCTATCACCAGGCGCATCTGCGTGGCGTGAAGCTGATCGGCGCGACGGCGCATTACGTGACCGAGGATCTGGATGAAGGCCCGATCATCGAACAGGAAGTGGCCCGCGTGGACCATAGCTATTCGCCCGACCAGCTTGCCGCCACCGGCCGCGATATCGAAAGCCTGGTGCTGGCGCGTGCGGTGAAATACCACGTCGAACACCGCATCTTCCCGAACGGCAGCAAGACCGTGGTGTTCCGCTAACAACGGCGCAAGCTATTCGATGGCTTCGCTGCCCAGGCTTTTCGCCACCTTCTTGAGCAAACGGATCAGCGCGGCGCGCTCAGCCGGGCTTAACGCCGCGACGATATTCTTCTCGTGCTGCTCCACCTTGCGGGTCAGTTCGGCCAGGAAGGCATCGCCATCTGCGGTCAGGCGCAATGCGTAGGTGCGCCGATCCTCCGGCGTACGCTCGCGCAGGATCAGACCTTTGCGTTCCAGCTGGTCCAGCGCCGGCGTCAGCGTCGATTTGTCCAGGCCCACGGCGCGGCTGAGTGCCGTCTGGTTGATGCCCGGATTGGCCTTGAGAAGGGTCAGCAGGCTGAAGCGACCCGGCGTCAGTTCGCCCATGCGGTCGGCCAGCCGGCCCACCATGCGTTCGAAATTCTCGAACACCGCCACCTGGGCGATGCGCAGCGCATAGCCGTAATAACCCGGCAACGGCCCCCGGTCGATCTTTTGTGTATGCTTGCGGTCAACCTTGCGCGCGGCCGGCTTTTCGTCGTTGCCAGCTTTGGGAACCAGGTTGCGGGGGGCACGGGTCATGTCAGTTCATCTGGCTCGGCAGATACAGCGCGATGGCGGGAAACAGCACCAGCAGGGCAAGGCGCACCAGATCGACCAGGATGAAGGGCATGACGCCCTTGTAGATCTGCCACAGGCTGACATCCCGGGCAATCGAGTTGATGACAAAAACATTGATCCCGACCGGCGGCATCACCATGCCCAGCGTGGTGACCATCACGATGATGACGCCGAACCAGATCGGATCGAAGCCGAGCTGCAGCATCACCGGATAGATGATCGGCACGGTGACCAGGATGATGGCCAGCTCGTCCATCAGCGCGCCAAGAATCAGATACATGACCAGGATCAGCACCAGAACGCCATAAGGACCGACCGGCAGGCCGGTGAGGAAATCGCTCACCTTCTGCGGCGTCTGGGTGATGACCAGGAAATAGCCAAACAGGAAGGCGCCCACCACAATGGTGAAGATGGAGGCCGAGGTGCGCACCGCCTCGATCAGGCTGGATTTGATCTCGCCCCAGCCCAGACGGCCGCGCAGGATGCCGATCAGCAGCGCGCCCACCGCACCGCAGCCGGCGGCTTCCGTCGCCGTGAACACGCCGCCATAGAGGCCGCCAACGATGCCGGCGAACAGCAGCACCGTGGCCCAGATGTCGCGCAGGGAGGCCAGGCGCTCATGCCAGTCGGTCTTCGGGCCGCGCGGCATCAGGTCGGGCCGCAACCAGCCCACCACCTGGATCAGCGCCATGTAGAGCGCGATGGCCAGCAGGCCGGGCAGGATGCCCGAGATGAACAGCTTGCCGATATCCTGCTCGGTGAGAATGCCATACAGCGCGAACACCACCGAGGGCGGGATCATGATGCCGAGTGTGCCGCCGGCGGCGATCACGCCGGTGGAAAATCCCGGGTGATAGCCGAAGCGCCGCATCTCGGGCAGCGTCACCGTGGTCATGGTCGCGGCGGTGGCCACCGATGAGCCGTTGATCGCGGCAAACCCGGCGCAAGCAGCAACCGTGGCCATCGCCAGGCCGCCGCGCCGATGCCCCAGCCAGGCTTCGCCGGCGCGGAACAATTCACGGCTCATCCCGGCTGCGGTGGCGAAGGCGCCCATCAGGATAAACATCGGGATCACGGCCAGGTCGTAATCCGTTGCCACCCGGATCGGCGACTGCGCCAGAAGATTCAGGGCCGGCTTGGTGGCGGCCAGCAGGCCGAAGCCGCCGACACCGACGATGCCCATGGCGACGCCGACCGGCACCCGCAGCACCATGAGGATGAACAGAACGACAAAACCGCCGATCGCGACAAAATCCTGGTCCACGGTCACGCCTCTTTCTTGCCGGCCAGCAGGCGGATCAGGCGCAGCAGCAGCAGCAGCGATGCGAGCGCGATGCCCAGGGCTGCCACGGCATGGAACGGCCAGACCGGCAGGCGCAGGTCGAAGGTCTGCTCATTGCTGAGAAACACGCTGGTCACCTTGCCTTCCAGCATCCAGGCGAACAGGGCCATGAAGGCGAGCGTGACGCTGGTGGCGAAAATATCGATCAGACGCCTGCCCCAGGCCGGGGCCAGTTCCCAGAATCCGTCGACCTGGATATGGCGGTTATGAAACCCGGCCAGGGCGATGCCCCAGAACATCGCGGTACCGAGCAGCAGGCGGGAGAAATCGAAGGCATCCGGCAGGCCGTAATTGAACAGCCAGCGCAGCATCACGGCCGTGAAGGTCAGCAGGGCAATGGCGCCGAGCAGCAGGCCGGCGATCAGCTCGACCTTGTCGATGAAGGCTTTCATCTGGCAGTTCCCCCTGCCGGTACTCTAGCGACGGACGTCGCCGGAATGCAAATCGGGGCTGCGGCCGGTTTCCGGTCGCAGCCCCGGCTTATGCCGACCGATCAGAATGCGGCGTTGCGCTTCTTCAGTTCGGCCTTCAGTTCGTTCAGGGCCTGCTCGCCGTTGACGCCGACCTTCTTGACGTCCTCGTACCAGGCCTTGGTCATTTCTTCCGACAGCTTGCGCCAGGCGGCAATGTCGGAGTCGCTGGGCTTCACGCCCTCGTGCCCCGGCAGGGCCAGCATCTTGGCCTTGCCCGCAGCCTCGCCGTCGGCCCAGGTGGTGTTCAGCTTCTCCGACCATTCCGGCGTGCAATGCGCATCGAAGGCCTTCTTCTGGGCCGCCGACAGCTTGCCGTAGGTGCCCTTGTTCACCGCCAGCACGAAGTTGCTGATATAGAGCGGGGCGTCCATGTGGTATTTCACGGCCTTCTCGAAGCCGAAGATGAACACGCTGCCCCACGGGAAGCTGATCGCATCGGCCAGGCCGCGTTCCAGCGCATCGCGCGCTTCCGGCGCGGTCACCTGCACGTTGGTGCCGCCGGCCAGCGTGACCAGGCGCGCCACCGAGGCATTGCCCGGACGAATCTTCATGCCCTTCAGGTCATCGGGCTTGGATATCTTGACCTTGCTGTGGAAGGTGCCGGGATCGTGTACGAAGGCGATGCAGACCTTCACATCGCTCATCTCCTTCTCGGCATATTTGCGGTACCAGGCGTCAATGGCTGCCGAGCCGCTCTTGCCGTTGGAGAACAGGAAGGGCAGCTCGCTGCCGGCGATCACCGGAAAGCGGCCAGGCGTGTAGCCCGGATTGACATAGGTGATGTCGGCAATGCCGTCGCGCGCCATGTCGTAATGGTCTTTCGCGGCGCCGAGCTGCTGCGACGGAAAAACCTGTGTCTTCACCGTGCCGTTGGTCGCCTTCTCCAGCGACGCGCCCCATTCGCCAAAGGCCGGATGCAGCGGATGCGACGGCGGCAGCCAGTGACCGAGGCGCAGCGTGACCGGTTTGTCCTGCGCCTGCGCCGCCGGCGCAGCAGCGATCAGGCCGAGGGCGGCGCCAAGGGCCAGACCCGCGGCATAGGTATAGAACTGGCGTTTCAGGGCCATGTGTTTTTCCTCCGCTAGCGGACCGTCTCGTGCTGGATGCCGGCGGTCCTTTGGTTTTACCCGCCGACCCTATCAGGGGCCTTGGCAGGTGTAAATATAGTTTCGTTGGATACCAAACTATTTTCCTTGACCCTAGCCGGCACCGGTGGGAAATTCCGCCGCAGTTGGGAGGATTCGGGATGGAACGCTCTTTCGCGAAAGAGATTGAATCGCTGCGGCTCGGCGATGGCGACACGTTTCGCGGCGAAGGAATCCTGGCCGTCACCAAGGCGTTGCTGCAGTCCGGCGTTTCCTATGTGGGCGGCTACCAGGGCGCGCCGGTCTCGCATCTGATCGACGTGCTGGTGCAGAGCCAGGACATCCTCGACGACCTCGGCATACATCTGGAAACCTGCACCAACGAAGCATCGGCCGCCGCCCTGCTCGGGGCCTCGATCAATTATCCGGCACGCGGCTGCGTCACCTGGAAGGCCATCGTCGGCACCAACGTGGCTTCCGACGCGCTGAGCAACCTCGCCTCGGCCGGCGTGATAGGCGGCGCGCTGATCGTTGTGGGCGAGGATTACGGCGAAGGCGCCAGCGTGATCCAGGAACGCAGCCACGCCTATGCCATGAAATCCTCCATGTGGCTGCTCGATCCGCGACCCGACCTGCCCACCATAACGAACAGCGTCGAGCACGGCTTCGTGCTCTCGGAAATCTCCAACACGCCGGTGATGCTGGAACTGCGCATCCGCGCCTGCCATGTCACCGGCGAATTCGCGGCCAAGGATAACAAGCCGGCACAGGTTTCGCGCAACAGCCGCCTGCCCGGCCCGTCAGCGTTCAACTACGACCACTTGGCCCATCCGCCGGCCACCTTCATGCAGGAGAAGCTGAAGCTGGAGCAGCGCCTGCCGGCCGCGCGCAAATACATCCTCGATCACGGCCTGAACGAGGTGATGCCCGGCGACCTGGAGGATATCGGCATCATCGTGCAGGGCGGCTTGTATAATGCGCTGAACCGCGCACTCATGAATCTTGGCCTCTCGGATGCCTTCGGGCAGAGCCGCGTGCCGACGCTGGTGCTGAACGTTACTTACCCGTTGGTGCCCGGGCAGATCAGCGACTTCTGCGCCGGCAAGCGCGCCGTGCTGATGGTGGAGGAAGGTTCGCCCGACTATATCGAGCAGGCGATCCACGCCATCCTGCGCAAGGCCGACATCAACACCCGCCTGCATGGCAAGGGCATGCTGCCCGAAGCCGGCGAATACACCATCGAGGCCCTGACGCGCGGCCTGCTGGCCTTCATCAAGGCCGAGCAACCGCAGATCGACGTCTCGACCGCCGAGGCTGCCTTCGGCGCCGCGCTGGACAACCGCAAGACGGCGCAGGCACTGATCGGCCCGACCCTGCCGCAGCGCCCGCCCACCTTCTGCACCGGCTGCCCCGAACGCCCGGTCTTCACGGCGATCAAGCTGGCTGAGCGCGAGATCGGCAAGGTGCATATCGCCGCCGATATCGGCTGCCATGCGCTGGCCACCTTTGCGCCCTTCAGCGTCGGCCACTCCATCCTGGGCTATGGCATGTCGCTGGCTTCCGCCGCCGGCGTCGGGCCGCTGATGAACAAACGTTCTCTGGCCATCATGGGCGATGGCGGCTTCTGGCATAACGGCGTGCTGTCGGGTGTGGCCTCGGCCCTGTTCAACCGCGGCGACGGCGTGCTGGTGATCATGCAGAATGGCTACACGTCAGCGACTGGCGTGCAGTACATCCCCTCCTCCTCCGGCAACCGCATCGACGGTCTGGCCAGCGGCTCGGATATCGAAAGCACGCTGAAGGCGCTCGGCGTGCAATGGGTACGGCGCCTGCGCTCCTATGGCCTCAAGGACATGACAGCCTCGCTGAAGGAGGCGCTGACCACCGCCCGGAAAGGCCTGAAGGTCATTATTGCCGAGGGCGAATGCCAGCTGGCCCGCCAGCGCCGCCTGCGCGGTGACGAGGCGCGGGCGCTGAAAGCCGGCGAACGCGTGCTGCGCACCCGTTTCGGCATCGACGATGCGGTCTGCACCGGCGATCATTCCTGCATCCGCCTGTCCGGCTGCCCCTCGCTCACCATCAAGCCCAACCCCGACCCGCTGCGCACCGATCCGGTTGCCAGCGTGAACAGCGGCTGCGTCGGCTGCGGCCATTGCGGCGAGGTGGCGCATGCCGCCGTACTCTGCCCGTCTTTCTACAAGACCGAGATCGTGCATAACCCGACGCTGTGGGATCGGTTGAACGACCGCTTCCAGCGCGCCGTGATCGCCTGGCTGAGCGGCGGCAAGGCGGCACCCGCGCAACCGGCGGCGGGAGAATAGCCATGGCCGCGACACGTCCTGTCTGTATCCTGATCGCCGCCATGGGCGGTGAAGGCGGCGGTGTGCTGACCGGCTGGCTGGTCGGCGCCGCGCAACGCGAGGGCTATCCGGTACAGAGCACGTCCATTCCCGGTGTCGCCCAGCGTACCGGGGCCACCACCTATTACATCGAGATCTGGCCCGAGAAGACCGACCGCCGCCCGGTGATGTGCCTGAACCCCATGCCCGGTCAGGTCGACGTTATGATCGCCAGCGAATTCGTCGAGGCCGGACGGGCCATCGCCAACGGCTATGTCTCGCCCGACCGCACGCTGCTGATCGCCTCCACCCATCGCGTCTATGCCGTGGCCGAAAAAAGCGCCATGGGCGATGGCCGTTTCGATACCGGCAAACTGTTCCGCGCCGCGAAAGATCACGCAAAGCAGACCATCCTGTTCGACATGGATCAGGCCGCCAAAGATGCCGGCTCGATCCTCAATGCCGTATTGCTCGGGGCGTTGGCGGGCTCAGGGGTGCTGCCGATCCCGCCGGACGCCTTCGAGGCCGGCATCCGCGCCGAGGGCAAGGCGGTGGACAGCAATCTGGCCGGTTATCGTTTCGGCCTGGCCCATGGCAGGGGCGAACTCGAACAGCGCGCAATGCAACAGGCAACAAAGCCTGTGCCTGCCGCCCCGATGGCAGACCGCATCCTCCGCCTCCCCGATGCGGCACAGCGCTTTGCCTCGGAAGGCGTGCGACGGCTGATCGATTACCAGGGCGACACCTATGCCCGGCTTTATCTCGACCGGCTGGAAAAGATTGCCGCGCTGGGCGATGCGAGCCTGACGGCGGAAGTCGCACGGCACCTGGCCCTGCGCATGAGCTTCGAAGATGTGATCCGCGTCGCGCAACTGAAACTCAAGCCCGAGCGTTTCGCCGCCATCGAACGTGAGCAGCGCGTGAAGCCGGGCCAGCCCTATGCCGTGGCGGAATTCCTGAAACCCGGCATCGAAGAAATCGCCGGCCTGCTGCCGCCGGCGCTGGCGCGGTCGATCCTGTCGGTCAGCGAACGCCGGGGCTGGAGCAGGCGCCTGCATGTCGGCATGACGGTGCAGTCCAACCGGATCGGCGGCTATCTGAAACTTCGCCTGCTGGCGGGGCTAAGAAGCTGGCGGCCGCGCAGCAATCGCTATGCCGAGGAACAGGCGCGCATCGAGGAGTGGCTGGAGTTGGTGACGCAGGCCGCGAAGAAGGACATCGGCCTAGCCCGCGAGATCGTGGACTGCGCCCGGCTGATCAAGGGTTATGGCGATACCTTCAAACGCGGCGCCGGCAATTTCGACCTGATATGCCAGCGCGTGATCCTGCCCGCACTGAACGGCCGCATTCCCGTCGCCCAGGCAACCGATGCGGTGATCCAGGCACGCACGGCCGCTCTGGCCGACCCCGAGGGCAACAGCCTGGCCAATACACTGGCGGCCTTCGAAGACAGCCTGAGCCGCCTGCCCCACGCCGCGGAATAAATCGGACGCCCGTCGCTCGCTATTCCCTTGCCTGTCGTTTTCTGGAACTCTGGGTGACGCAGAACCCGTGCGAGGAGCCCGCTTGCCCGCTGACCCAGCCGCCCTCCAGCCGATCCACGCCCCCGACCTGCAGGCCTTTGTCCGGCACTGGTTCGCCTGCCGGCGCAAGGGCGAAAGGGTGGCGCGGCGGAGCGACATCGACCTGTTTCACGTTCCCGCACTGGTGCCCTGTCTGTTCCTCTATGACTACGATGCCGCGACGCGCGGCTTCACCCTGCGGGTGGCCGGCGAGGAAATCCGTCGCGTGCTGCCCAACTCCCTGCCCGGTGCACCGCTGGAAAAGATTATGCCGCCCGCCATCCTGCCCGTCGTGCTGGAACGCTATCGACGGGTCTGCGAGGAGCCGGCGATGATGCATGCCATGGGCCGCATCTTCCTCAACCTGGGCGGCCATGGCGTCGGCGAACGCATTGCCCTGCCCCTGGCCGGCGATGACGGCCGGGTGCATCAGCTGATCGGCGCGACGATCTACAGTTTCGGCGATCAGCTGGCGGATGGCAGCAGCTTCGCGCGCGAAGAAGTGGCCCTCACCTTCATTCCGCTGCCGGCCTCAGAAGGCGAGTGACACGCTGAAGGCGCCGAACTGGTCGTCGACATCCTGCCCGGCATATTCGCGGGTACGCAGCACATGGGTATAGGCGAAGCGCACGCCTTCCACCACCACGGCCAGGCCGAACTGCGCATCGCCCACAAAGGTTTCCTTGTCGACACTGCGGCTGTCGGCAAAGGTATTGCCATCCAGGAAAATGTTATGCGCCACCGCGCGGCCATCGACACCGGCGAAGAGATACCAGCCAAAGCCACCCGGCGCGCGCTCGAAATACCCTGATCCCGGCAGGCTGGGCTGCACACGCGGCGGGCCGTAATCGATCGGCAGGTTCTGGCCGAACCGCAGCATCGCGCCGCTGTTGGCATAGACATAGACATTGCCCAGCGCCGCGCCGGCATGGGGCGTTGCATCGACGCCGAAGCCGCCGGGCAGCCTGAATTCCGGCGACTGCCAGCTGCGCTGGTAGGTGAATTGCAGGGTGGGTTCGTTCTTGAGCTGGCTGTCCCAGCCCTGCGCCTTTGGCGAGTCCACGATGTTGTGGATGAAGTCCTGTGTCTCATGCGCCATGGCGGCCGGACCAACCACGCCGACACTGACCAGCATCTGGTCCAGCACATTGCCGGTGCGGGCCACCAGGCCGACCGAACCATACAGCCAGCCGGCATAGGGCCGGTCGGTGGCTGGCGGATCCCGCAGCAGCTTGTCGGAAGCGGTGTACATGTTCTGGCCCAACGCGAATTCCACGCGGATGTCGCTGTGGCCATCGAACATCGGCACATACAGCGCCGCATCGCGCAGCCAGTCGGGCTCCCCGCCCTTTGGCGTGAGATAGCTGATCCGCGCGCCATTGGTGTAGCGGCGGTCGGTATCGTAGAAGAGATCGTTTTCCAGCACGAAACTGAAAATGCCGACCTGCTGTTGCGGATCGGTCTTGCGGTTTTCGGTCTCGGCCCTGTCAGTGGCTTCCTGGGCCAGGGCGGGCGCAGCGGCGACGAGGCAGAGCAAGCCTGCGGCAATGGAACGAATCATCATGAAAAGGCTCTGATCGCGGAGGGGCCCCATCCTTGTGGCGGCAGAATATGGCGGCTTGTGGGCGACGAGACCATAATTCGCAGCCCGCCCTCAATCCATGGCCGGGCGGCCACGGCCGCTTTTCACGGCGGCCCGCTTGCTCTTGGACTCCAGCCGTCGCGTCTTCGAGCCCAGCGTCGGCCGCGTGGCGCGGCGCGCCTTGGGCGGCACGGCCGCCCGCTGGATCAGCGCCACCAGGCGATCCAGCGCATCCTGGCGATTGCGGTCCTGGCTGCGGTGCTGCTGCGCGGTCAGCACCAGTACCCCGTCATTGGTCAGCCGGCTGCCGGCCAGGGCCTCCAGCCGCGTCCGCACATCGTCGGGCAGCGACGGCGAACGCCGCACATCGAAGCGCAGTTGCACGGCGGTGGAGACCTTGTTGACATTCTGCCCGCCCGGCCCGGAGGCGCGGATGAAGCTGGTCTCGATCTCGCGCGGGTCGAGGCTGATGCGGGGGGTGACACGAATCATGGCCGCAGGCTACCTGCCCCTGTCCCGGCCGGCGAGCGTGATATCAATGATATCATTGATATCAAATCGGGTGTTTTGCGTCGGTTTTGAGTCGGTTTTGACGAAATCCGTCGCTTTCGTCCGTTCGGCAGCGGTTTTGCGGCGCGGATCATGTGGTTTGCATCCTGTTTCAGACGGTTTGCGCGCTTTTGTGAAGCCCAAGAAACACGAAGGCCCGCACGGAAATCCCGGCGGGCGTTACATATGATGGCATGCGCGCTGGCAGCGCCATCAAGCCGGAACAATATAGGTACATATAGCCTCGCTGGCAAGCCGGGCCTTACCGCCCGGCCCCGCCACGGCTAGCCTGACCGGATCAGGAGTTGCCGCGATGACCGAACCCGCAAACGTGACAGACAATCCCGAGCGCAGCCGCTTCGAGTTGGACGTGAACGGCCAGATCGTGTTCGCCAACTACCGGCGCCAGGGCGAAACCATGATCATCACCCATGTGGAAGCGCCCGTCGCCCTGCGCGGCACCGGCGCCTCCGGCCGGCTGATGGAAGGCATCGTGCAGATCCTGCAGGCACGGAACGAAAAGGTGGTGCCGCTGTGCAGCTACGCGGCGGCGTGGCTGAAGCGTAAGCCAGAATACGCGGGGCTGCTAGCGTAGCCCCGCCCTATCCTATTCCGTGCCCTATTCCCGCCCGAAATGGCGGCGGATCGCCGTCTGGATTTCGGGCTCCAGCCGGCGGAAGCCGACACCGACATAGCCGTCGGTCACCCGCGCCACCTTCACCTCGGCATCGAAGCTGAACATCCTGCCGTCGATATCGACATCCACCTTCACGGTGATGTCCTTGTTGACCGGTGGCGGGTTGTTCATCGGACCGAACAGCAGGCCGGCCGAACTCCAGTTGCATAACGGTACCTGGCGGCCACTGAAGGTGACATGATCGTTCGGGCCGCCCGCCTCGCGGCGCTCCTGTTCGGTGCCGCCAGTGCGGAAGAAGCGTACCAGCCCGGCCAGCATGTTCGACTGGTTGGCCAGCATCTGGGTGGAGGCATGGGTTTCCTCCACCAGCGCCGCGTTCTTCTGAGTGATTTCATCCATTGCCGTGAAGGCGATGTTCACCTCGTTGAGCGCGGTGGTCTGCTCCTGGCTGGCATTGGCGATCTCGCCGATGATGCCGGAAACATTCTGCACGGCGCCGACGATTTCGCTCAGCGCCTCGCCGGTCTGCTTCACGAGGCCGGCGCCCTGGTTCACTTCCGTGTTCGATTCCGTGATCAACGCCTTGATATCCTTGGACGCATTGGCGCTACGCTGGGCCAGGGCCCGCACTTCCTGCGCCACGACGGCGAAACCTTTTCCGGCCTCGCCGGCACGGGCGGCTTCGACCGAGGCATTCAGGGCCAGCAAGTTGGTCTGGAAGGCGATCTCGTCGATCAGGCCCACGATATCCACTACCTTTGCAGCACTGCCTTCGATGCGGCCCATGGCCGCCACGGCCTGCTCCACTACGGCACCCCCGCGTTCGGCGATGCGCCGCGCTTCGCCCGAGAGACGGTTGGCCTCCTGGGCGTGGTCGGAACTCTGTTTCACCGTCTGCGTCACCTCGTGCATGGCGGCGACCGACTCTTCAAGTTGTGCGGCCTGGCTTTCGGTGCGGCCGGCAAGGTCTTCGCTGCCATCGGAAATGTCGTTGGCGGCGACGCGCACCACCTCCACGCTGTCGCGCAGCTTGGCGGCGAAATCCGTCAGCTTCAGGGTCATGCCGTTTAAGCTGTCCTGCAGATGCTTGAGCTTGCCGCTGTAATTGCCCGCCACGCGCTGGGTCAGGTCGCCATCGGCGAGGCCCGAGGCGACGCGATCGATCTCGTCCACGGCGGTTGCGAAAGTACCGACCAGGTCATTGATGCCGCGCGCAATGTCGCGCATGAAGCCGCTCTTGTTCTCCAGCGCCAGGCGTTCCGTGAAATCGCCGGCATTGGCCTTCTGCACCAGGCTGCTGATTTCCTGCTCGACCGTCACCAACTGGCTGACATCGGACCATTGCAGGACAGCGCCGATTTGCTCTCCACGCCGGCTGCGCGCCGGGGCCGCCTCGATCTCAAATACCATGTTGCCGATGGCATGGCGCAGCGGTTTGGAGAAATCGGCAATCGCAGCCTTGGCATCGCACCCCTGCAGCGCATCGTGCAACACGCCAAGCGGTTGGCCCAGAATGGAATCGGCTCGGAAGCCGGCATGACGCTTCTGGATGTGCGGCTCGACCAAGCCGAGCATATTGAGCATGGCATTGTTGGCGAAAACGATCTTGCCGGCCGTGTCGCAAACGACGATGCCGCTGCGCGTGCCGTTCACCGCGCTGAGCACGCGGGCGGCATCGATGGATGCTTCCTGCATGGTGATGACGCCACGCGCCAGGTCGCCGAAATCGTCCTGCCGGTTTCCGCCGGGGACTTGGGCGCCATAATCGCCGCGACCGAGCTGTTCCAGCGCACCGGTAATGCCGCGCAGGTTGCCGCCGACCAGGCGGCTGAGCGACAGGCAGAGCAGCAGGCTGACGACCAGGCCGGCGGCGACCAGACCGATCAGGCCGTAGCGCGCGCCGCCCGCGGCCATGTCTGGCGCGAAGAGCAGCAGGCCGCCGGCCAGCAGCAGCACACCCAGCGAAAGGGCGGCATTGGCCATGATCAATGTGCGCGGCGACAACGCGCCGAACAGGCTGCCGACGGCTTCGCGCCCGGCGCCATACTGGCGCTGCAACCGGCGATGCCACAGCAGCAACGCCTGGGTGAGTTCGGTGGAGATGATGTGGAAACGGCCGGTCGATGCGGTATCGACATCGTAGCCGGCGCGGTCGCCGGCCAACGCCTTCTTCAGCGTCTCGGCCGCCTGGACATGGAATTCGGCGTGCATACGCCGGATCGCCTCGTAATCGGCACCCTTCTCCGCACGCGAGATGCCCAAGGCATCGCCATACAGCCATTTGCCGAACTGGCAGAGATTGTCCTTGCAGGCATGATCCGGGGTGATGTCGCTCTGCCGGGTTTCCACCGCCACCCGCAGCCGGTTCTTCCACTGGGCATGAGCGGACACCGCCTTATCGATGGCGGTGAGGACGGGGGCGGCATCGGACATGGCAAGATTCCAATTTTTGTTATTCCTGCCTGACGTCTCTATTTAGTTGCATTTGAATATACAATTAATAGCGGTGATTATTTTTTGGTAACATGCCGCCACACGCCTAAGATATTGAATACAAAAATATATCCAGTCGCTACCAATCGAGGGCAGTCAGACGCCAATATCCTCGTTCCATAGCTGCGGCTTTGCAGCGATGAAGTCACGCATCATGCGGATGCAGGTCTCGTCCTGCAGCACCTCGACCTGCACGCCGCGCGACCGCAGCAAATCCTCCTCGCCCATGAAAGTCTGGTTCTCGCCCACCACCACCTTCGGGATGCCATAGAGCAGGATCGCGCCGCTGCACATCGCGCAGGGCGACAGCGTCGTATAAAGCGTGCAGTCGCGATAGACGCTGGCCGGCTGGCGCCCGGCGTTCTCGAACGCATCCATCTCGCCATGCAGGATCGCGCTGCCCTGCTGCACGCGGCGGTTATGGCCGCGGCCGATGATCCTGCCCTGGTGCACGATCACCGAACCGATCGGAATGCCGCCCTCAGCGAGGCCGGCGCGCGCCTCGTCGATGGCGGCTTGCAGAAATGGATCCATGGCGAACGCCCCGTACATGCTCAACAGCACGCCGCTCTGCGCGGCGGCGCCAATGCTCGGGTCAATTGTCTGGGCTGGCAAGCATTGGCGACCCCAACGGGAGTCGAACCCGTGTCTTCACCGTGAAAGGGTGACGTCCTAGGCCTCTAGACGATGGGGTCGGCCTGTGGCGGTCCGAATCATATGGCGCGGACCGCGACGCCGGTTGCCCGGCGCGAGGCGCTGTGTAGCGGTTAGCCCTGCACAAATCAATAGCCGCTGTCCGGGAAATCGAAGCCGTACCGGCACTTGGCCGGATGGCGCCCGGCAGGCTGCGCACCAATTCTGCATTGGTACGATAACCATGCCTTTCTGTTGCCCGAAGAGGCAGCAATTTGCTTAACAATTCAGCGGATTTATGCCATTTTTCCGATTGTATACACGTACCATTTCTTTTAGGTTCGGTGGCCATGAACGAGATGCTCCGCCAGCCCCTTTCAGGCCGTGCCGCCGCAACGGAAGCCATCACGCTGCTGCGCCGCTTGCTGCAGGAGCAGGCGGCGCGGCCGAATGAACCGCTGCCGACCGAGCGCAGTCTGGCTGCCCAGTTGAATGTCAGCCGCCGCGTGGTGCGCCAGGCCCTGGCCGAACTGGAGACCGAGGGAAAAATCTGGCGCCGCCAGGGCAAGGGCACCTTCATCGGCCCCGCCCCCGCCTTATCGGCCCCGACCCTGTCGCGACTCGCCAGCCGCACCAACTTCTATGAGATCATGGAGGTGCGACTGCATCTGGAGCCGAGCCTGGCGCAGCTGGCCGCCCATCGCGCCAGCGCCGAACAGGTGGCGATGATCCGCAAACTGGCCGAACGGCTGGCCGGCCGCGAGGCCGATGCCGACCCCGCCACGCTGGAACGCTGGGACAGCGCCTTCCATCGCTGCATCGCCGAGGCGGCCGGCAATCGCCTGTTCCTCGACCTGTTCGAGGTGATCGACAAGATCCGCTACGACGCGGCCTGGCAGAGCATGCGCGCCCGCGCCCGCACGCCGGATGGCAAACGCCTGTCGGCGCAGCAGCATCTGGACATCGCCGAAGCCATCGCCGCGCGCGATGCCGTGCGCGCCGCCACCGTGATGCGCCAGCATGTCGCCCTGCACCAGAAAAACCTGCAACAGGCGCTCAACGCCGACCCCGCGGCCAATTCCAATCCCGATACCCATCAGTCCTAGTCGTTCAGCTTTTAAGGTCTGTCATGTTCAAAGCCCCCTTCGCCTTCACCACCCGCCCGGAAATCAAGGGCACATTCGGCGTGGTCGCCACCACGCACTGGATCGCCTCGTCGGCCGCAATGGGCGTGCTGGAGCGCGGCGGCAATGCTTTTGACGCGGCTGTGACGGCGGGCTTCGTGCTGCATCTGTGCGAGCCGCACCTGAACGGCGCCGGCGGCGACCTGCCCGCCCTGATGTGGGATGCGCGCACCAAACGCGTCGATGTGCTGTGCGGCCAGGGTCCGGCGCCGGCAAAGGCCAGCATCGCGCATTTCAAGTCGCTGGGCCTGGATCTGATCCCCGGCTCCGGCCTGCTGGCGCCCTGCGTGCCGGGCGCGGTGGATGGCTGGCTGCTGATGCTGCGCGATTACGGCACCATCGACATCGCCGACGCGCTGGCACCCGCCATCCATTACGCGGCCCATGGCTGCCCGCTGGTGCCGCGTGTGATCGACACCATCGCCACCGTGCAGCAACTGTTCAAGGATGAGTGGAAAAGCTCGGGCGCGATCTGGCTCGATAAAACCGGCGCGCTGCCGAAGGCGTATGCGCTGTTCAAACAGGAAGGCCTGGCCGAGACCTATCGCAAGCTCGTGAAAGCCGGCACGGATCGCGGTGGCAGCCGCGAACAGCGCATCGATGCGGCGCGGCGCGCCTGGCGCGAGGGTTTCGTGGCCGAAGCCATCGACACATTCTGCGCCAACACCGAAGCGATGGACGCCTCGGGCCGCCGCCATCGTGGTGTGCTGAGCGGCGATGACATGGCGAAATGGCAGGCGCATGTGGAAGCGCCGCTGACCTATGATTACCGCGGCTGGACCGTGGCGAAATGCGGTCCCTGGAGCCAGGGTCCTGCCTTCCTGCAGCAACTGGCGATCCTGCGGCATTTCGATCTGGATGCCATGGAACCGGCCGGCCCGGACTTCGTGCATACCGTGGTGGAAGCCGCCAAGCTCGCCTTCGCTGACCGCGAGGCATGGTACGGCGATCCGGATTTCGTCGACGTGCCGATGGCCGACCTGCTGTCGGATGCCTATAACGCCCAGCGCGCCGAACTGATCGGACCTTACGCCTCGCTCGACATGCGGCCGGGCAATCCGATGGGCAAGGCGGCGAAGCTTACCTCGATCAAGGCCGGCGATGCTGGCGGCGTCGGTGTCGGCGAACCCACCGTGGGCCGTCTGGCCGGCAGCGACGGCGCGGTGACGAAACGCGGCGCGGTCAGCGGGGATACCTGCCATGTCGATGTGATCGACCGCTGGGGCAACATGGTCTCGGCTACGCCTTCGGGCGGCTGGCTGCAATCCTCGCCCACCATTCCCGAACTCGGCTTCTGCCTCGGCACGCGCGCGCAGATGTTCTGGCTTGAGGAAGGCCTGCCGAATTCGCTGCTGCCCGGCAAACGGCCGCGCACCACGCTGTCGCCGTCCATGGCGCTGAAGGATGGCAAGCCGGCGATGGCTTTCGGCACACCAGGCGGGGACCAGCAGGACCAGTGGCAGCCGCAGCTGTTCCTCAAGATCGTGCATCACGGCATGAACCTGCAGGAAGCCATCGACGGTCCGGCCTGGCATACCGAACATTTCCCCTCCTCCTTCTATCCGCGTGCCGCCAAACCCGGCCATCTGGCGCTGGAAGGCCGCTTCCCCAAGGCCACGGTGGAAGCGCTGAAAGAACGCGGCCACAAGGTGGAGGTTGGCGGCGACTGGTCGGAAGGCCGCCTCACCGCCTGCGCCACCGACGAAACGCCCGAAGGTACCCTGCTGCGCGCCGGCGCCAATCCGCGCGGCATGCAGGGATACGCGGTCGGCCGGTGAACCGGACATGACCTGGTCTATCGTCGCCCGCGATCCGCAGACCGGCGCTTTCGGCGTGGCGGTGACGACGAAATTCTTCGCCGTCGGTGCGCTCTGCCCCCATGCCGCAGCCAATGCCGGCGCTCTGGCGACCCAGGCGCTGGTCAATCCCACCTGGGGCCCACGCGGCATCGCCATGCTGAAAGATGGCGTGCCGGCCGCCAGCGTGATGGAACGCCTGGTCGCCTCCGACCAGGGCCGTGAAACGCGTCAGCTGCATCTGGTCGACCGCCATGGCGGCACGGCGCAGCATACGGGCCGCGACTGCATCGGCTGGTGCGGCCACAAGGCTGGCGACGGTTTCTCGGTGGCTGGCAACATGCTGGCCGGTGAAGCCGTGATCGATGCCACGCATGCGACTTTCGTTGCCAGTGCGAAACCCTTCGCCGAACGACTGATCGATGCTCTGGATGCCGGGCAGGCCCAGGGCGGCGACAAACGCGGCAAACAATCGGCCGCACTGGTCGTCTTCACCACCGAGGATTATCCGGCACTCAGCCTGCGCGTGGATGATCATGCCGAGCCGCTGGCCGAGCTGCGCCGGCTGTATGATCTATCGCAGGGGCGCTTCGCGGCCTTCTCGAAATTCATGGCGACCCGCGAGAACCCTAGCGGCGTTTGGGACCGCAGCGTGATCGAGGCCGAGGCGCAGCGACTGGAAAAACTGCAGCAGGAGGCGCGCTGATGGCCCTGCTGGAAGTCGACGACCTGCGCACCCATTTCGCCACCGACAATGGCGGTGAGTTCCGCGCCGTGGATGGAGTCAGCTTCGCCGTCGATGGCGGCAAGACGCTGGGCATCGTGGGCGAAAGCGGCTGCGGCAAGTCGGTCACGTCACTCAGCGTGATGGGCCTGCTGCCGAAAACCGGTGCGCGTGTCGCCGGCGGCAGCATCCATTTCGCCGGGCAGGACCTGAGCCGCCTGAATGCCGAAGCCATGAGCGATCTGCGCGGCAATCGCCTGGCGATGATCTTCCAGGAACCGATGACGTCGCTGAATCCCGCCTTCACCATCGGCGACCAGATCACGGAAGGCCTGATCTGCCACAAGGGCGTGAGCGCGGCAGAGGCCCGCGCGCAGGCGATCGCCATGCTGCACAAGGTGAAGATTCCCGCGCCGGAAAAACGCATCGACGATTATCCGCACCAGCTTTCCGGCGGCATGCGCCAGCGTGTGATGATCGCCATGGCTTTGGCCTGCGGGCCTGAACTGCTGATTGCCGACGAGCCGACCACGGCGCTGGACGTGACGGTGCAGGCGCAGATTCTCGACCTGCTGCGCGAATTGCAGCGCGACCTGGGCACCGCCATCCTGCTGATCAGCCACGACATGGGTGTGATCGCCGAGATGGCCGACGAGGTGGCGGTGATGTATGCCGGCCGCATCGTGGAGAAGGCCCCGGTCGAGCGGCTGTTCGCCCAGCCGCAGCATCCCTACACCATCGGCCTGCTCGGTTCGATCCCGCGTCTGGACGTCACGCGCGAACACCTGCCCGCCATCCAGGGCAGCGTGCCCGATCCGATGAACCCGCCGCCGGGCTGCCGTTTCAATCCGCGCTGCCCCTTCGCCGAGGCCGAATGCCGGCAGGCTGTGCCCGAACTGCGCGAGGTGGCCGCCAGCCATGCCGTCGCCTGCTGGAAGGCGCCGCTGTCATGACCGCCCTTCTCGAAGTGAATGGCCTGACCAAACATTTCACCGCCAAAACCAACTGGCTGGGTCGGCCGATCAGCCATGTCTCGGCGGTGGATGATGTCAGCTTCAGCCTGAAGGCCGGCGAGACCTTGAGCCTGGTGGGTGAAAGCGGCTGCGGCAAATCCACCACCGGGCGGCTGGTGCTGCGCCTGCTGGAACCCACCGCCGGTTCGATCCGCTACGATGGCCGCGACATCACACGTCTGGATGGCCACGCCCTGCGCGACCTGCGCCGCGAGATGCAGCTGGTGTTCCAGGACCCCTATGCCTCGCTCAATCCGCGCATGACCGTGGGCGACATCCTGGCCGAACCGCTGATGCTGCATGGCCTGGTGCCGCCGGACAAACGCAAGGCCCGCGTCGAGGAGCTGCTGGATCTGGTCGGCCTGCGGCCCGCGCATGCGCGGCGCTATCCGCATGAATTCTCCGGCGGCCAGCGCCAGCGCATCGGCATCGCCCGCGCGCTGGCCGTGCAGCCCAACCTGATCGTGGCCGACGAGGCCGTCTCCGCGCTGGATGTCTCGGTGCAGGCCCAGGTGCTGAACCTGCTGAAAGACCTGCAGACCCGCTTCGGCATCGCGCTGGTCTTCATCGCTCACGACCTGGCCGTGGTGCGCCATATCTCGCAGCGCATCGCCGTGATGTATCTGGGCCATATCGTCGAGATCGCGCCGACTGCCGAACTGTTCGCCGCGCCGCGCCATCCCTATACCCGCGCCCTGCTCTCGGCCATCCCGGTGCCGCAGCCGAAGGCGAGCCGCCAGCGCATCATCCTGAGCGGAGACGTACCCAGCCCGATCGACCCGCCGGCCGGCTGCCGTTTCCATACGCGTTGCCCCTTCGCCGTCGATCTGTGCCGGCAGGCGAAACCGTCCATGGAAGATACCAGCGCCGGGCATAGCGTGGCCTGCCATCGCTGGCGCGAGCTGCCGGCCGCAGCGCCCCTGCCCGTCGAAAGCGACCAGCCCGGTGCCGCGCGGCTGGCCCGGCTGCAGGCTAAATTCAGCGAACCCGTTTCCCAAACCGAATAATCAACAGGAGAGAGGCAGACATGTTCAGACACGCTACCTATGCCGCCTTGGCGGCACTCATCATGGCGGCGACACCCGGCGCCATCTCATCGGCCGAGGCCCAGACGCTGAAATTCGGCCTGGCCGAAGACCCGGATGCGCTGGATCCGACGCTGGCCCGCACCTTCGTCGGCCGTGTCGTCTTTTCGGCTTTGTGCGACAAGCTGGTGGATATCTCGCCCGACCTGAAGGTCGTGCCGCAGCTGGCCACCGAATGGAGCTGGTCGGCCGACAACAAGAGCCTGACCTTCAAGCTGCGTCCGGGCGTGACCTTCCATGACGGCGAAAAACTCGACGCCGAAGCGGTGAAGTACAATATCGAGCGCCACAAGACCATGCAGGGTTCGCAGCGCCGCGGCGAGCTTTCGGCCGTCACATCGGTGGATGTTGTCGACCCGCTGACCGTGAAGCTCAACACCGCCGCGCCGTTTGCGCCGCTGCTGGCCACGCTGACCGACCGCGCCGGCATGATGATCTCGCCCAAGGCCGGCAAGGCGCTGGGCGACAAGTTCGCCACCGCGCCGGTCTGCGCCGGCCCGTTCAAGTTCGTCGAACGCGTGGCGCAGGACCGCATCGTGCTGGAGAAATTCGACGGCTACTGGGACAAGGCCAATATTCATTTCCAGCGCATCGAGTTCCGTCCCTTCATCGACGCCACCGTGCGTCTGGCCAACCTGCGCTCGGGCCAGCTTGACATCCTCGAACGCCTGGCTGCCACCGACGCACCCGGCGTGCAGAAGGATGCCAAGCTGAAGCTCGGCTCGATCACCGAGATCGGCTATTACGGCATCACCATCAATATCGGCAAAAGCGACAAGGCCAAGACCTCGGCGCTTGGGTCGAATGCCAAGATCCGCGAGGCCTTCGAGCTGTCGCTCGACCGCAACGGCATCAACAAGGTGGTGTTCGACGGCCTGGCCACGCCGGGCAACCAGTGGGTCGCGCCGAACAGCCCGTATTACGCCAAATCATCGCCGATGCCCAAGCGCGACGTGGCCAAGGCCAAGGCCCTGCTGAAGGAAGCCGGCAATCCCAATCCGGTGGTCAACCTCGTCACGCCGACCACGACGGATGCCCGTAACATCGCCCAGGTGGTGCAGGCCATGGCCAAGGAAGCGGGCTTCGACGTGCGCATCCAGGCCACCGAATTCGCCACCTCGCTGAACATGGCGGACAAGGGCGATTTCGAAGCCTATATCCTGGCCTGGAGCGGCCGGCCCGATCCGGATGGCAATCTCTACAGCTTCCATGGTTGCAAGCAGCCGCTGAACTATTCCGGCCTGTGCAATCCGGCGCTGGACGAGATCCTGAACGACAGCCGCCTGACCACCGACATGGCCCAGCGCCAGGCCGCCTGGAACAAGGCCGCCGCCATCGTGGTGGCCGAACGCCCGATCATCTACCTGCTGCATCGCAAGTGGCTGTGGGCCTATGGCAACAAGCTGCAGGGCTTCAAGGAGTATCCCGACGGCCTGATCCGCTTCACCGGCATGAAGCTGGGCTAATGACACCCGGGGATCGCGGCGCGACCGCGATCCCCTTTCCTCTCTGATCAGAGTCCCATGACCCGTTTCCTGTTCCGCCGCATCGCCATCCTGCTGCCGACACTGTTGTTCGTGTCGATCATCATCTTCGGGCTGCAGCAATTGCTGCCCGGCGATCCGGCGATTGCCATGGCCGGCGAGGAACGCGACCCGGAAACAATTGCGCAGATCCGCGAGAAGTATCACCTCAACAAGCCGATCCATGAGCGCTACCTGATCTGGATCGGCGGCGTGCTGCAGGGCGATTTCGGCGAGTCGATCCGCATCCAGCTGCCGGTCTCGCAGCTGCTGGTCGAAAAGCTGCCGGTCACCATCGAACTCGCCGTCCTCTCCATGCTGGTGGCGCTCGGCATCGGCCTGCCGGCGGGCATGATCTCGGCGCTCTATAACGGCCGCTGGCCCGATTATGTCGCCAACGTCATCGGCCTCTGGGGCCTCTCCACCCCCAATTTCTGGCTCGGCATCATGATGATCCTGCTGTTCTCGGTGGAACTCGGCTGGCTGCCGGCATCGGGTTACATCAGTCCGCTGGAAGACCCACTGGGTAACCTGGAATCCATGATCATGCCCGCCTTCGTGCTGGGCACCGGCATCGCCGCCGTGATGATGCGCCACACGCGCAGCGCCATGCTGCAGGTGCTGTCCAGCGATTATATCCGTACCGCACGGGCGAAAGGCCTGCGCGAAAAAGTCGTGATCGGCAAGCATGCCCTGCGCAATGCCGCCGTGCCGGTGATCACGCTGGGCGCGCTGGAATTCGGCCAGCTGCTATCGGGTGCCGTGCTGACCGAACAGATTTTCTCTATCCCGGGTTTCGGCAAACTGATCGTCGATGCCGTGTTCAACCGCGACTATGCCGTGGTGCAGGGTGTCGTGCTCTGCACGGCGACCGCCTACATCGTGCTGAACCTGCTGGCCGACATCGCCTACTTCCTGGTGAACCCGAGGCTGCGGGCATGAGTACCGTGACGATGGATGACGCCGCGAAAACCGCTCCGCGCGAGGAAAGTCCGGCGCGCCGCGCCTTCCGCCGCCTGCTGAAGCGCAAGGGCGCCGTGGTCGGCCTGGTGGTGGTGGTGGCTTTCCTGCTGCTGGCAGTGCTGGCCGATGTGGTGGCGCCCTACGATCCCACCGAAGCGGACTGGGGCGCCCTGCGCGCCGCACCGACGCTGGAACATCCCTTCGGCGGCGACGAACTGGGTCGCGACGTGCTCTCCCGCGTGATCCATGGCGCGAGGGCCTCGCTGTTCGCCGGTGTGATCTCGGTTTTCCTTGCCCTGCTGATCGGCGTACCGGTCGGGTTGCTGTCGGGTTATGCCGGCGGTCTGGTGGATGGCGTGATCATGCGGTTCACCGACGCCATGCTGGCCGTGCCCTTCCTGATCCTGGCCATCGCGCTGGCCGCCTTCCTCGGCCCCAGTCTGACCAATGCGATGATCGCCATCGGCATCTCGGCGGCGCCGATCTTCATCCGCCTGACCCGCGCCCAGGTGCAGGCCGTGAAGGTTGAGGATTACATCGAGGCGGCGCTGGCCGTGGGCAACCCGCCCTTCCGCATCGCTTTCCGCCATATCCTGCCCAACATCTGGCCCGCGCTGATGGTGCAGGCCACGCTGACGATTGCGTCGGCCATCATCGCCGAGGCCAGCCTCTCCTTCCTCGGCCTGGGCCAGCAGCCACCGGCGCCGAGCTGGGGCAGCATGCTGAACACGGCGAAGGATTTCCTGACCCAGGCGCCCTGGATGGCGATTTATCCAGGTCTTTCGATCTTCGTGGTCGTTCTGTGCTTCAACCTGCTGGGCGACGGCCTGCGCGACGCGCTGGATCCACGACATCGAGAATGAGAGTTCTTATAACTCAATCGGATTCGCGCATGATGTAATGACGTCTACCATTTGTTCATACCATTATTAATAATATTATTTTGTTCACATGGATATGGAGCATCAAATGATCAAGGTCATCTTCAAACCCTTAGCCATGGTCGCATGGCTGTTTTCTGCTTTTTGGTGGATACTTGCAGCTATGATGACAAAGCCCGATGTAATCCCTGCCATCCAGGCAATTGGCGCGGAAGCTAACCTATGGGCTGCTTTGAGTGCCGCAGTTGCCGCGTTTGCTCAAGGACTGTCAGATGCATAAAGTCTTGTCCCGCAGAAAGGCTTCAAGAAGCTAGAGAATTTCCATGGCGCATGACCACCACACCGACTGGAAGCATGACGGCGTGCGGGTGATTCCGGCCGACCAACTCGATCCCACCACGGCCGGTCAGACCACCGGCATGAACCGCGCAACCGCGATCAACTTTGCCCGCGTCGGCGCGCAGAAGATCTGGGCCGGCACCGTGCATATCCATGCCAATGCCAAGACCGGCGCGCATCACCATGGCGACCTGGAAAGCGTGATCTATGTGGTGAAGGGCAAGGCGCGCATGCGCTGGGGCAACAACCTGGAATTCACGGCCGAGGCCGGACCGGGCGACTTTATCTTCGTGCCGCCCTATGTGCCGCACCAGGAGATCAACGCCAGCAGCGACGAGACGCTGGAATGCGTGCTGGTGCGCTCAGGGCAGGATCCCGTCGTGGTGAACCTGGATATCGAGCCGGTCGAAAAACCGGAAAACGTGCCCTGGGTCGATCCCATCCACAAACATCCAGGCCACGCCGATCCGGCGGCAAAGAAATAACCGTCCGCCTTTCATGGCCTTCGACCGGCTCCTGGGCACCGGCAACCGCCGGGGCATCATCTTTTTCCTGCTCGCCATCATCCTCTTTGTGGTGAACGAAGCCCTGTGCAAGCTGGTCTACGACACCGTGCCGGCCAACCAGATCATGGCGGTGCGCGGCCTGATCGCCACGGCGGTGATCCTGGGCATCGCCCATGCCCGCGGCGCCACGCGGCAGATCGGCATGATGATCGACCGCCGGGTGCTGATGCGCGCCACGACCGACCTGGTCGGCAGCTACCTCTACATGATTGCCCTGTTCCACATGCCGATCGGCAACATGATGGCGATCAACATGGCCTCGCCCCTGATGATGACGGCCGTGGTGGCGGTCGTGCTGCGCGAGCCGGTGGGCTGGCGGCGCTGGGGCGCCATCGTGGCGGGGTTCCTCGGCGTTCTGCTGGTGGTGCAGCCGCGCGCCGAGAATTTCAACGCCTATTCGATTCTGGCGGTGGGCGCGGTGATCTGCATCGTGGTGCGCGACCTGGTCACGCGCCGCATCGACGCCGCGATCCCCTCGCTGATCGTCATCCTCACCAATGTGGCCATGATGGCCGTGGTGGCGCTGGGACTGGCCCTGTTCGAGGGCTGGGTCGCGATGGGCTGGCGCGAAAGCCTTTTCCTGACCCTGTCCGCGCTGTTCATCGCCGCCGGCTACCAGCTGGCGGTGGAGGCCTTCCGACATGCCGAGGTGCCGGTGATCGTGCCGCTGCGTTATACCGGTCTGCTCTGGGCCTTGCTGCTCGGTTATCTGGTCTGGGGCGATGTGCCGAACGACCTCGCCACGGCCGGCATTGTGCTGATCGTGGCCAGCGGCCTGTATGTATTCCATCGCGAACGGGTACGCGGGCGACTGACGCCACCGAAAATCTGAATCGGCTCAGCCGGCAGGCTGCGCGGCATCCTCCAGCACGAACTGCACCCGCCGTTCGCCGCGCCAGTAATCGGCGCGCAGGTGGCCGCCCAAATGCAGCGGTGCGCCGGTCTGGCGGGCCTGCAGCAAAGCCGGGCCCAGCTCGCCCTCGATGCTGCGGAAGGCAATCGCCTTCAGGCGCGGGCCGCTGCCGTCGCCGCCAGCCAGCAGGCAGCGCACATGCTTCTCACCCACCACGTCGGCGGTAATCACACGCGCCGCCGTCAATGCAAAACGCGGCTCCGGGTTGCCCGAGCCATAGGGGCCGAGCTGTTCCAGCTTTTCATACAGCTCAATATTGCAGCCGCCGATGCCGACCGCGCCGTCGAAACCCAGCGAGGCCGAGGCACCGGCGCGGATCACCGCATCGCGCAACCGATCATTCAAGAAAGCCTTCAGCTCGTTCAGCTTCGCGGCTTCCACCGTCAGGCCGGCCGCCATGGCATGGCCGCCGCCATTCACCAGCAGTCCGGCCTGGCCGGCCGCCACCACGGCAGCGCCGAGATCGACGCCGGGAATCGAACGACCAGACCCCTTGCCGATACCGTTCTCATCCAGCGCGATCACGAAGCTGGGCCGGCCGGCCGCTTCGCGGATACGGGCCGCCACGATGCCGATCACGCCGGGATGCCAGCCCTGCCGCGCCACCAAAGCCAGCGCCGCCGTCTCGGGCACATGCTCCAGCTCCTGCATGGCCTCCAGCAGCACGCCTGCCTCGATCTCCTGCCGCTCGCGGTTGTAACGATCGAGTTCGGCGGCCATGACGGCGGCCTCGCGCGGATCGTCGCAGGACAGCAGCCTGGCGCCCAGATCGGCCTGGCCGACGCGACCACCGGCATTCACGCGCGGCCCCAGCAGGAAACCCAGATGATAGGCGCCTGGCGGTTCATTGACGCCGGCCACGTCGGCCAGCGCAGCGAGCCCAGCATTGCCACGCCCGCGCAAAATCTTCAGCCCCTGCCCCACCAGCGCGCGGTTCAGGCCGGTGAGCGGCACCACGTCGCAGACGGTGCCCAGCGCCACCAGGTCGAGCCAGCCCATCAGGTTGGGTTCCGGGCGCTCGGTGCTGTAGAAGCCGCGCTCGCGCAGACGGCGGTTCACCGCCACCACCAGCAGGAAGGTGACGCCCACGGCGGCGAGCTGGCCGAAGCCCGGCTGCTCGTCCAGGCGGTTGGGATTGACGATGGCCACGGCGCGCGGCAGATCCGGCTCGGCCAGATGGTGATCGGCCACGATGACGTCCAGACCGGCAGCGGCGGCATCCTCCAGCGCGGCGAAGGCCAGCGTGCCGCAATCCACCGTCACCACCACCTTCACGCCCTCGCCTGCCAGCCGGCGCAGGGCCGGCGCATTGGGGCCGTAGCCTTCCTTCAGGCGGTCGGGGATATAGACGCGCAACGGCCGGCCGATGGCGCGGAAGAAACGGTTGAGCAGAGCCGTGGAGGTGGCGCCATCCACATCATAATCGCCGAAGACGGCAACCTTCTCGTCCGTCTCGATGGCGGCGGCCAGCCGGTCGGCGGCGGCATCCATGTCGCGGAACCGCGAGGGGTCGGGTAGCAGCCGGCGCAACGACGGCGTGAGGTAATCCTCCAGCATGTCGAGATCGATGCCGCGCCCGGCCAGCACACGGCCGAGGATTTCCGGCAGGCTCGCCTGCTGCGCCAGCGCCAGCGCCAGCCGCTCGTCGGTGTTGCGCAAGCGCCAGCGGCGGCCCTGCACCGACCGGGTCACACCCAGGAACGGTGTTTCGGAAACGGCCGGCGCGGTCAGCAGGCCGTTCATGTTCAGATCGGCGCGCGGATCACCGCGTCGATGCGACGGATCGTGCCGGTCTGCGAGCGCATGACGAGGGAATTGGCCCGGAAGCCGCCCGGCACGCGCTTGATGCCATGCAGCAGCGGACCGTCGGTGACGCCGGTGGCGGAAAATATCACGTCGCCCGAGGCCAGGTCGGTCAGATTGTATTTGCGGTCAAACTTCTCGATGCCCAGCCGGCGGGCGCGGCTGCGTTCGTCCTCGTTACGGAAAATCAGCCGGCCCTGCATCTGGCCGCCGATGCAGCGCAGCGCCGCCGCCGCCAGCACACCTTCCGGCGCACCGCCGGAACCCATGTAGATGTCGATGCCGGTATCGGGGTCGGTGGTGGCAATGATGCCGGCCACGTCGCCATCCGAGATCAGTGCGATACGGGCGCCGGTTTCGCGCACCTGGCCGATCAGATCCATGTGGCGCGGCCGGTCGAGAATGCAGACGGTGAGTTCGGAAACGCCAATGCCTTTCGCCTCGGCCAGGCGCTTCATGTTCTCGGCCGGCGTCAGGTCGAGGTCGACCACGCCCTCGCGCAGGCCGCCGCCGACGGCGATCTTGTCCATGTAGACATCCGGCGCGTTCAGGAAGCAGCCGGCATTGGCGAAGGCGATCACGGTAAGCGCGTTGCTGCCGCCCTTGGCGGTGATCGAGGTGCCTTCCAGCGGGTCCAGCGCGATGTCGATGCGCGGGCCGTTGCCGGTACCGACCTTCTCGCCGATATACAACATCGGCGCCTCGTCGCGCTCGCCCTCGCCGATCACGATGGTGCCGTCGATGTTCAGGTCGTTGAGCGCCTTGCGCATGGCATCCACGGCGGCCTGGTCGGCCGCCATCTCGTCGCCATGGCCCACCAGTCGCGCGGCCGCGATGGCGGCAGCCTCGGTGACGCGTACGGCCTCCAGCGTGAGGTTGCGCTCGACCGACATGCTGTCGGCGGCAGGTGCCTGTACGGCCGCCTTGGCCTTGGATTTGGATGCCTTGCCCGTCGCCATCGTCAGCTCCAGAGCGGTTGAAGGATCACTGCGGTTCAATCCGGATCAGCGCCGGCGGCTGCAGCACCGAACGCAGCCTGGCGATACGCTTCATCGCCCCGGCCATGTCGGCCTCGCGCGCCTCGTGGCTGATCAGCATCACCGCCACCGGCTGGTTCTCGGCTTCCGAACGACCGCGCTGCACCAGGCTTTCAATCGAAATCTTCTCGTCGCGCAGCACGGCCGAGACATCGGCCAGCACGCCCGGCTGGTCGCGCACGATCAGGCGGATGTAATACCGGCCGACATGATCGGCCATGGCGGCGGCTTTCAGCGGCTGCAGCTTCGCCGCTGGAACGCCGAAAGCCGGCGCGCTGCGGCCGGCGGCCAGGTCGGCCAGGTCGGCCACCACGGCGGACGCCGTCGGATTACTGCCGGCGCCGCGACCCTCGAACATCACGCGGCCGACATAATCGCCTTCCGCCGCCACCGCGTTGAACACGCCGTCGACATGGGCAATCGGCGTATCCGCCGGCACCATGCAGGGATGCACGCGCTGCTCGATGCCGCGCGACGTGCGGCGGGCAATCGCCAGCAGCTTGATGCGGTAGCCGAATTCCTTGGCAAAGGCGATGTCGATGGCCGAGACATGGCGGATGCCTTCGACATGTACGGCGCTGAAATTCACCTGGGTGTTGAACGCCAGCGAGGTGAGCACCGCCAGCTTGTGGGCGGCATCGACGCCATCCACGTCGAAGCTGGGATCCGCCTCGGCATAGCCCAGCTTCTGGGCCTCTTTCAGCACCTCGGCGAAATCGCGGCCGGTCTCACGCATTTCGGTCAGGATGTAGTTGCAGGTGCCGTTCAGGATGCCGGTGATGCGCTCGACGCGGTTGCCGATCAGGCCCTCGCGCAGGGCCTTCAGGATCGGAATCCCGCCGGCCACCGCTGCTTCGAAGGCCAGCGGCGCCTGTTTGATCTCGGCCATGGCCGCGATCTTCGCGCCATGCATGGCCAGCATCGCCTTGTTGGCCGTGACCACGCCCTTGCCGAGTTTCAGCGCCGTTTCGACCAGCGCGCGCGCCTTGCCGTCGGCGCCGCCGATCAGTTCGACCACCACTTCGACTTCGGGGTCCTTCGCCAGGTCGACCGCGTCGGCATACCAGCGCCAGTCGCCTTTCGGCATGTCACGCTTCTTGCGCCTGTCGCGCGCGGAAACCGCCACCACCTTGATCGGCCGGCCGGCCCGCGCCGCGATCATGCCGCCATGCTGATCCAGCAGGCGCAGGACGCCGGCGCCGACCACACCCAGCCCCGCGATACCGACTTTCAGCGGCGGGGCCGACTTCACATAAGCCTTAACCATTGGCGGCAGCTTTCTCGGCCTGATCGGGAAGGTTGGAGGGCGAACCGAGCAGGCGCTTGATGTTCTTCACGGCCTGGCGGGTGCGATGCTCGTTCTCGACGAAGGCGAGGCGCACGAAATTGTCACCATGTTCGCCGAAGCCGATGCCCGGCGCGACGGCGACCTCGGCCTCGCGCAGCAGCAGCTTGGAGAATTCCACCGAGCCGAGATGGGCGTAGCGCTCGGGGATCGGCGCCCAGCAGAACATCGAGGCGTTCGGCATCGGGATCGGCCAGCCGGCGGCATTCAGCCCCTTCACCAGCACGTCGCGGCGCGACTTGTAGGTCTGGCGGATTTCCTCGACGCAGTCCTGCGGGCCGTTCAGCGCCGCTGTCGCCGCCACCTGGATCGGCGTGAAGGCGCCGTAATCGAGGTAGGATTTCATGCGCGCCAGCGCGCCGATCAGCACCGGGTTGCCGGCGCCGAAACCGATGCGCCAGCCCGGCATGTTGTAGGTCTTGGACAGCGAAGTGAACTCGATGGCGATGTCCTTGGCGCCCTTCACCTGCAGGATCGAGGGCGGCGGATTGCCGTCGAAATAGATTTCCGAATAGGCCAGGTCGGAGATCACCCACATGTTGCGCTTCTTGGCGTAGTCGACGATGGCCTCGTAGAAGCTCAGGTCGACCGTCATCGCGGTGGGATTGGCCGGGAAGCTGACGATCAGCGCAATCGGCTTCGGGATGCTGTGCTGGTAGGCGCGCTCCAGCCCGGCGAAGAAATCGATGCCGGGACCGATCTGCACGCTGCGGACATTGGCGCCGGCGATGATGAAGCCGAAGGCATGCATCGGATAGCTGGGATTGGGCACCAGCACGGTGTCGCCCGGCGCCGAGATCGCCATGGCGAGATTGGCCAGGCCTTCCTTCGAACCCAGCGTGACGATGGCCTCTTTCTCGGGGTCGAGTTCGACACCGAAGCGGCGGCCGTAGTAATTGGCCAGCGCCTTGCGCAGGCCGGGCACGCCGCGGCTGGAGGAATAGCGGTGGGCACGCGGGTTCTGCGCCGCTTCCACCAGCTTGGCCACGATATGCGCCGGGGTGGCGTTGTCGGGGTTGCCCATGCCGAAATCGATGATGTCCTCGCCGCGGGCCCGCGCGGCGGCCTTCATCCGGTTCACTTCCTCGAACACGTAGGGCGGCAGTCGCTTGATGCGGTAGAACTCGGTATCCATGGCTTTTTAAATCCGAAAAACAGGGCTCCAGTTACGCGAAAGCGCGGCAGCTTTTCGCCCCGCGCCCCCGCCGCTATGTGATCGAAATCCGTTTCAGTTCACGAGATAGATTTCAATCCGGCGGGTATAGTCCTCGGCGCCGGCAGCATAGGCGACCGGCGGCGAGATGGCGGCGGCCAGCTGGGCCACGCCGCGCCGCTTGAGTTCGGCGGTGACATTGTCGATGCGCCGCTGCGGCAGGCCGCCGGTCGCGGCCAGGCCATAGCCGACCACACGCACCGAACCCTTGCCGCCCACGCCCTTGTAATATTCCGCCACCTTGCGGACCAGCGCCTTATCGTCGTTGCCCAGGGCGGTCTCGTTGTTGTTGAACCGGATGATCGCCAGCAATTGCTGGCTGCCCGGCAACGGCATGTAATTCGAGGCCCCGAAGGCAGGTGCGGCGGCATTCTGCTGCGCCATGTTGGGCGGCAGGGTATTCGCCGAGGATTGCGCCAGGCTGGAGGAGAAGGTGTCGACCATGCCGCCGCCGCGCGGGGCGGACGGGACAGGCGCCGGTGGGACGCCCTGAGCCGGCATCGCCTGCTGGGCAGTCGGCATGCCGGGCTGGGCAGCAGGACGCGGTTCGATGGCGCCACGCGGCTGCGCGGTGGGCGCGCTGGACGGCAACTGGGTGACCGGGGCACGCGGCGCCGGCGGCGGCGCGTTGCTGTCGGCCGGACGCGCCCGCAGTTCCTCGTCGGTATGGCGCGCATTGGCGCGGTCGGCATTCAGGCTGTCGATGGCCTGGCGGCGCTCGCCGGAGGACGACACCTCAACCGGGCGCGGCGGCACGCGACCCAGATTGGGGAAACGATCGTCGGTCCCGCCAGTGGTGGCGGGGGAGCCGGCGGCAGGAGGGGTGTCGGCGGAGTCGTCGCTGAACAGGCCGGTTGGATCGGACCATTCGGTCGGATCGGCCCAGGTGCCGCAGCCGCCCAGGGTCAGCATGACGGCCAGCAAGGCGGTCGCGGTCGCGCCGCGCAGCCCAAGGCTGCCTCGGATCGCCTTGTCGGCGGAAGCCCTGCCGATACCTGCCATCTCAAAATCCCCCTAAACACCCAAAAACCAGCGGTTCCGTCCTGTTGGCCGCTGGATATTCCCGTCAGCCTTGCAGGGCGATTCCCTATCCCGTAACCTCAATCCGTGCCGTGGAAATCTGGCGGTAAGGCCGGAGTCGCAGGGCGAGGAAACGGGCCCCGAGAATAAGGACTGTCGGATGGCGAAGCAACCGGACAGTGACAGGAAACCGGAGAGCGATCTTCAGCTGCCCGATCCGGCCGTATGGGCCCAGACCTGGGCCAGGATCGCCGAACAGAGCCAAAAACTGATCAGCGACTTTGCCGCCCGCCAGCAGGCCGAACAGGCCAAAGGCGGCGCCGGAACCAGCGGCCAGGGCTCGGCCCTACCCCCGCCGCTGACCGCCCCGGTCAACCCGGACCCCCTGAACCTGACCGGCGCCTACATGCAGATCGCCGCCAAGCTGATGGCCGACCCGGCCAAACTGGCCGAGGCCCAGGTCAAGCTGTGGCAGGATTACGCCAAGCTGTGGGCCAATACCGCCGACCGGTTCCTGGGCAAGCCGGCCGAACCGCTGGTGCAGCCCGACAAGGGCGACAAGCGCTTCCGCGACCCGCATTGGGAACAGGGCGCGATTTTCGACTACCTCAAGCAATCCTACCTGCTCACCTCGCGCTGGCTGCAGAAGACCGTGACCGAGGTGGACGGCGTCGATCCCAAGGTGGCCAGGAAGGTCGATTTCTATACCCGGCAGTTCGTCGACGCGCTGTCGCCGTCGAACTTCGCCCTCACCAACCCCGAAGTGCTGCGCGCCACCATCGACAGCAAGGGCGAGAACCTGGTGAAGGGCCTGCAGAACCTGCTGGAGGACCTGGACCGCGGCAAGGGCAAGCTCAACATCAAAATGGTGGATGCCAAGGCTTTCACGGTGGGCGAGAATATCGCCGTCACGCCGGGCAAGGTGGTCTACCAGAACGACCTGATGCAGTTGATCCAGTACGCGCCGACGACCAAGGAGGTATACAAGCGGCCGCTCTACATCGTGCCGCCCTGGATCAACAAATTCTACATCCTCGACCTCAAGCCGGAGAACTCGTTCATCAAATGGATGACCGAGAAGGGCTACACCGTCTTTGTCGTCTCGTGGAACCAGCCCGACGACACGCTGGTGGACAAGACCTTCGAAAGCTACATGCGCGAGGGCATCCTCGATGGCCTGGATGCCGTGAAGAAGGCGACCGGCGAGGATGAGGTCACCGCCATCGGCTACTGCATCGGCGGCACGCTGATGGCGTCCACGCTGGCCTGGATGGCGGCGAAGGGCGACGAGCGCATCAAAGCCGTCACCTTCTTCGCCGCCCAGGTGGATTTCTCCGAAGCCGGCGAACTCAGCGTCTTCACCGACGAGGACACGCTCAGCTATCTGGAAAACCTGATGTCGGAAAAAGGCTATCTCGACGGCGGCGAGATGGCCACCACCTTCAACATGCTGCGCGCCAACGACCTGATCTGGTCGTTCGTGGTGAACAACTACCTGCTGGGCAAGGAACCCTTCCCCTTCGACCTGCTCTACTGGAACTCCGACTGCACGCGCATGCCGGCCAAGATGCATGGCTTCTACCTGCGCAACATGTATCAGAAGAACCTGCTGTCGCAGCCCGGTGCGCTGGAACTGGCCGGCGAAAGGCTGGACCTGCGCAAGATCAAGATCCCGGTCTACCTGCAGGCCAGCAAGGACGACCACATCGCGCCGTATAAATCCGTCTACAAGGCGACCCAGCTTTATGGCGGGCCGGTGCGGTTCGTGATGGCGGGCTCGGGCCATATCGCCGGCGTGATCAACCATCCGGCGGCCAAGAAGTACCAGCACTGGCTGAACGAGGCCAAGGCCAACCCGGCCAGCGTGGACGAGTGGATCAAGGGCGCGACGGAATATCCCGGCTCGTGGTGGGACGACTGGGACAAGTGGCTCAGCGCCAAGTCGGGCCCGAAGGTGCCCGCCCGCGTACCCGGCAGCGGCAAGCTGAAAGCCATCGAGGATGCGCCGGGCAGTTATGTGAAGAAGCGGATCGTGGATTGATTGCCCCAGCCGTCATCCCGGGCGAGTGCCTTTAGGCGCGAGATCCGGGATCCCATTTGCAATCGACGAAATGGGATTCCGGCTCGCGCTCCGCTTGGCCGGAATGACGATCAACATATGAGGAAGAAAACCGAATGCTCGCGCTCATCGACGTCACCTTCAATTTCTCCAGCCTGGGCGACAAGGCGCAGGAGCTGGTGAAGGCCGAATGGAAGGTAGAGGAAGACCTGCTGGCGAAAGGCCAGTTCGTCGGCATCTGGCGCAAGGCCAACGGCATGGGCACCATGTTCATCCTCGATGTGCCGAACAACGAGGCGGTGGGCAATCAGGTGCGCGCCATGCCGCTTTATCCCTTCTTCACCGATGTGAAGGTGACGCCGCTGATCGGGCATCCGAATTTCCCGCAATTTGCCCGCGGCGCGGCCACCCATGAAAAGCCTGACAGCAAACCCAAGCCCGACAGCAACCTGTTCCTCTGCGACGTGCGCATCGAATACCTGCGCGCCGGCGACAAGTTCCAGGAACTGGTGCAGGCCGAGTGGCGCAAGTCGGAAGAGATGCTGGCCAAGCGTCAGCTTGTCGGCATCTGGCGCCGCGCCAACGCACTGGGCACGTATGTTTTGTGGAACCTGCCCGACGCCGATGCGGTGGCCACCACGCTCCGTGGCATGCCGCTTTATCCCTGCTTCACCAAGGTGGACGTGATCCCCCTGATGATGCACCCCAACTTCCCGCAATTCGCCCGACCGGCCGAGCATCACGAAAAGCCGGCCTGACGTGCCGGCCTGCCCCTGCCAGTCCGGCCTGTCTTTTGAGGATTGCTGCGGTCCGATCCTGGCTGGCCGGCCGGCGCCCACCGCGCTGGCCCTGATGCGCTCGCGCTACACGGCTTATACGCGCGGCGATGTGGCATATCTGGCGCGCACGCTGGCGCCCGAGCATCGCGCCAAATTCGATGCCGCCGATGTCAGTGCCGGCATGAATAACACGCAGTGGCTGGGGCTGGAGATCCTCGACACTGTGGATGGCGGAGCGACGGACAGCACCGGCATCGTGGAATTCGCCGCGCGCTTCCGGGCGCAGGGCAGGATGCAGGTGCTGCAGGAACGCTCGCGCTTCCGCCGCGAGGCCGACCAGAACTGGGTCTATGTCGACGGCGAGACCGCGTTACGGCCTGCGAAAAAGCCTGGCCGCAACGACCCCTGCCCCTGCGGATCGGGCAGAAAGTTCAAGCAATGCTGCGGGCGGGCGTAAAAACGCGAACCACTACTTTACGTCACTGCAAACGATCTTCTCGTAGCGATGAGGCGCAACAACTTCATGCAGGCACGCAACATTGTCGTTCATATCAACGAGCATCCGAATTTCTTTGCCATCAAATTTTCCGAACCAAGTATATAAAGGTAGTGCATACCAATCGCCATAACTTGTTATTGGCCCCCAAAAATCCCCAAATTTTTGGGGTCTATATGTGAGGAATTTACGCGCCAAGTCTTCAGCCGATCTCTGTGTGGCAGATTCATCCCACTTACCAACAAGATATCCGCCGGCGAAAACTGCTAGAAGCAGGAAAGCATAAATCAAATGCTTCATTTTCATTGCTCAACTTGTCCGGCCTTCTTCCGCCGCCCACGCAGCATCAACAGCCCCACGCCCCTCACGCCGCCTCGATATCGGTCTGCGGAAAATCGCCGCCCTTGAACAGCAGCGGTTCGTGGTTGAGGCGGGCACAGGCATAGGCGAAGCAGTCGCCGAAATTGAGGCCGGCCGGATGCCGCCCCTTGCCGTAGCGCCCGAAGGCATCGATGGCGATGGCGGCCGCCTCGGGCGGCACGGCGACCACCGCGATCTCCATCAGGTCCAGGTATTCCTCCACCGCCTGCCGTGCCTCGTCCAGCGGCAGATCGAGGATGCGCGCCACGCTGATCGCCGTTTCCCAGACCGCCAGCGGCGAGGTCAGCCGCATAGTCGTGCCCTGCAGGCGCGCCAGCAGTTCACGCGCATCCCCCTCGTCCGTCAGCATGGCGCAGAGCGCCGAGGCGTCGATGAACATCAGCGCTCCTCGTAGAGGCTGTCGCGAAAGGCCTTGTCGGCGGGCCGGCCACGCCGCGGATTGCCGCGGGCGCGCAGGGCACGGCAGAAGTCCACGCCGATCTCCACCAGCGACGGCTTGCCGGTTTCGCGCTCCAGAGCATGGCGCAGGGCCTCGCGCACGGCCTCGGTCTTGCTCACCTTGCGCAGGCCGGCCAGCCGGGCTGCCAGGGCCTCGACTTCATTGTCCTTGACGTAGAGAGGCATTGGAATATTCCTCATAGTATATCCTGATATTATAAATAGGATATCCTTCTTCCGCAAGCCCTTGGAAAATCCGGTCTAAGCTGCCGCCACGGCTGACATCCCCTGTCTTTTGCGGTATCCTGTTGCGAAACATACCGGATGTTGGGTCGACGTCCGGTTCTTAACGACCGGGGGTAGTATAAAACCGCATGGGCCTGATGCTGGAAGGCACGCCGCAACTGACGCTGGAGACCCTGCAGGCGCTTTATGCCTACTGGGCCGGCAAGCGCCGGGGCCGCGCCATGCCCGACCGGGCCGATATCGACCCCATCGAGATGAAGCCCTGGCTGGGCAACCTGATGCTGGTCGAGCGCAAGGACGACGGCGACTATCTCTACCGCCTCTACGGCTCGACCTTCGTGAACCAGTTCAAGATCGACATGACCGGCAAGCGGGTGAACGAGCTGCCGGCCCAGCAGGCCGAGCTGCTGCGCACGGAATACGACGCCGTGGTGCACAGCCGCATGCCGATGTCGCGCCGCTACACCGCCACCTTCGACTACACCTCGCGCGACAAGCGCTCGGCCTGGCAGGTGGAACGGAGCTGGGAGCGCCTGGCCCTGCCGCTCACCGCCGGCGGCGAGGATTGCCGCATGCTGCTGGTGGCCGCCTTCCCGCTGGAACCGGCCCAGGAAGACCGGCTGTCCTGAACCGACCGTCCTGATTTTCATTATAAATCAGTAGTTTATATGCACCGCTCGGCAATCGGGTTTGACAAGCCGGATTCCATCGCCCATGTTCCGGCAGCCGCGCCGGATCAGCCGTGGCCCCAGACTGGTTAAAACGTCCGCCTCATTTTTGTTGGAAAACCGCAGATTATGAAAGTCGTTGTCGTCGAAAGCCCGGCGAAGGCAAAGACCATCGAGAAATACCTCGGTCCCGGCCACACGGTGCTGGCCTCGTTCGGCCATGTGCGCGACCTGCCGGCCAAGGACGGCTCGGTGGAGCCCGACAAAGACTTCGAGATGCATTACGAGATGTCCGGCCGGGGCTCGGAATCGATCCGGGCCATCGCCGGCGCCCTGAAGGATGCCGACACCCTGATCCTGGCGACCGACCCCGACCGTGAGGGCGAGGCGATTTCCTGGCATGTGCTGGAGGCGCTGAACAACCGCAAGGTCGTGAAGGGCAAGACGGTCCGCCGCGTGGTGTTCAACGAAATCACCAAGTCGGCCGTGCTGGATGCCATGGCGCAGCCGCGCGACATCGACATGGACCTGGTGAATGCCCAGCAGGCGCGCCGCGCGCTGGATTATCTGGTCGGCTTCACCCTCTCGCCCGTGCTGTGGCGCAAGCTGCCCTCCGCCAAATCGGCCGGCCGCGTGCAGTCGGTGGCCCTGCGCCTGATCTGCGAGCGCGAGACCGAGATCGAGGCCTTCCGCGCCCGGGAATACTGGACCATCGGCGCCGATTTCCGCACGCCGCAGAACCAGACCGTTTCCGCGCGGCTGGTGGAGCTGGGCGGCAAAAAGCTCGACAAGTTCGACATCAATACCGAAGCCGCCGCCAAGGCCGCCGTGGCGAAGCTGCAGGGCCTGGATTATGTCGTCACCGACGTATCCATCAAGCCGGCCAAGCGCCACCCGGCGCCGCCGTTCACCACCTCCACCCTGCAGCAGGAAGCCGCGCGCAAATTGGGCTTCTCGGCGCAGATGACCATGCAGATCGCCCAGCGCCTGTATGAAGGCGTCACCATCGGCGGCGAGACCACCGGCCTCATCTCCTACATGCGTACCGACGGCGTCAGCATGGCCGACGAGGCCATCCGTGCCGCGCGCGACGTGATCGCCGAGGATTTCGGCCGCGATGCCGTGCCGGAAAGCTGGCGCGTCTACAAGACCAAGCAGAAGAACGCGCAGGAAGCCCACGAGGCGATCCGCCCGACCGATTTCCGTCGCCGCCCGAAGGCGGTCGCCCGCTACCTCGACGACGTGCAGCTCAAGCTCTACGAGCTGATCTGGGTGCGTGCGCTGGCCAGCCAGATGGAATCCGCCGAACTGGAACGCACCACGGTGGACATCGCCGATAAAAAGAACACCGGCGCCTTCCGCGTCACCGGCACGGTCGTGCTCTCGCCCGGCTTCCTCAAGCTGTATGAGGAAGGCGTCGACGACAAATCGGCTGATGATGAAGAAGGCGCGCGCCTGCCGAAGATGAATGTCGGCGAGGCGATGAAGGAAGAAGGCGTCAAGCCGGAGCAGCATTTCACCGAGCCGCCGCCGCGCTATTCCGAAGCCAGCCTGGTGCGCAAGCTGGAAGAACTGGGCATCGGCCGGCCGTCTACTTACGCCGCCATCCTGGAAGTGCTGAAGGCGCGCTCTTACGTGAAGCTGGAGAACAAGCGCTTCCAGCCCGAGGATGCCGGCTGGCTCGCCTATGCCTTCCTGGTCTGCTTCTTCGAGCAGTATTTCGCCTACAGCTTCACGGCCGGCCTGGAAGAGAAGCTGGACGAGATCGCCGAGCACAAACTCGACTGGAAGAAGGTGCTGGAGGATTTCTGGCAGGATTTCTCCCTGCACGATCCGAAGGAAGGCACCACGGCCGTGTCGGTGAAGGATGCCGTCACCCGCATCGACGAGAAGATGGGCCGCCGCGGCGAGGTGCTGGACGCCATCAACGCGCTGCTGGAACACCACTTCTTCCCGCCACGCGAAGACGGCACGTCCGCCCGCCTCTGCCCCGCCTGCAACAAGGGCCAGCTCGCCATCAAGGCCGGCCGCACCGGCGCCTTCATCGGCTGCTCGGATTATCCCGAATGCAGCTATACGCGGCCCTTGAGTGCCGGCAACGGCCATGGCGACATCGCCATCTCTGGCCCGCAGGAGTTGGGCGCCGATCCGGCCACCGGCCAGATGATCACCCTGCGCCAGGGTCCGTTTGGTCCCTATGTGCAGCTTGGCGAGGCCGAGGGCGAAGGCAAGACGAAGACCAAGCCCAAACGCGCCTCTCTGCCCAAGGGCGTCACCATCGAGGACGTCACGCTGGAAATGGCGCTGAAGCTGCTGGCTCTGCCGCGCGTGGTGGGCCTGCATCCCGATACCGGCAAGGAGATCCTCGCCGGCCTGGGCCGCTTCGGGCCGTATCTGCTGCATGACGGCGCCTATACCAAGCTGAAGGATGCCATGGAGGCGCTGGAGATCGGCATCAACCATGCCGTCCAGAAGATCGCCGAGGCCGATGCGCGCCGCAAAGGCCCGCGCCAGCGCGCGCAGCTCACCGTGCTGCGCGAAGTGGGCAAACATCCCGACGACGACGAGCCGATCCAGGTGATCGACGGTCGCTATGGCCCCTACCTGAAGCATGGCGCCACCAACGCGCCGCTGCCCAAAGGTGTGGAAACCGATGCCGTGACGATGCAGCAGGCCATCGAGGCCATAGCCGCCCGCGCCAAGAAGGGCGGCGGCAAGGGCAAGAAGAAGACTGCACCCAAGGCCAAGAAAGCCGCCGCGCCGAAGAAGGCGGCTGCGGCTGAAAAGCCTGCCGCCAAGCCGAAGGCGAAGAAGGCCACGGCCAAGAAAGCGGCCAAGAAGACAACCGGCGGCAAAAAGGCCGCCGCAGCGTAGCCGACGTGGCCAAGAAAAAAGCCGCCGCCAACCTGCCGTCCAAACAGGACATCCTGCGTTTCATTGCCGAGAATCCCGGCAAGGCGGGCAAACGCGAGATCGCGAAAGCCTTTGGCATCAGCCCCGCCGACCGCGTGGCGCTGAAAGGCCTGCTGCGCGAACTGAAAGCCGAAGGCGACATCAATCAGGGCCACGGCAAGAAGTTGACGCCCAAGGGCGAGCTGCCGGAAGTCTGCCTCGTCGATATCGTGAAGCTGGATCGCGACGGCGACCTGCTCGGCCGGCCGGTCGAGTGGAAAGGCGAAGGCGAAGCGCCGCGTATCATTTTTGAGACCGGCGGCAAGGCGCGCCGGCGCGAGATGGCCGATACCGGCGTGGGCGACCGCGTGCTGGCGCGCCTGAGCCGCGCCGGCCGCAACCGTTATGCCGGCCGGGTGATCAAGCGGCTGGAAAAGGAAGAGCAGCCGGTCCTCGGCGTTTTTACGCTGACCGAGGACGGCCAGGGCCGCCTGCAGCCGACCGACCGCAAGCTGCGCCATGAATACGTGATCGCGCCCGAGCATTATGCCGGCGCCAAATCCGGCGAGATCGTGGTGGCCCAGCCCCTGCCCGGCCGCCGCTTCGGCCTGAAGCCGGCCAAGATCGTCGAGGTGATCGGCCACAGCACCGACCCCAAGGCGCTGAGCCTGATCCCGATCCACAGCTTCGGCATCCCGACCAAATTCACCGAAGCCGCCCAGCGCGAGGCCGAGAAGGCCAAGCCGGTGCACCTGGGCGAACGCGAAGATTTGCGGCAAATCCCACTGATCACCATCGACCCGGAAGACGCGCGCGACCATGACGACGCGGTCTTTGCCGAACCCGACGACGATCCGCATAACACGGGCGGTTGGCACGCCATCGTCGCCATCGCCGATGTGGCGCATTACGTGCGGCCCGGCAGCGCGCTGGATCACGACGCGCGCCAGCGCGGCAATTCGACCTATTTCCCCGACCGCGTCGTGCCGATGCTGCCCGAGGCTTTGTCGGCCGATCTGTGTTCACTGGTGGAAGGCAAGGAGCGCGCCTGCCTGGCGGTGCATCTGTGGTTCGATGCCGAGGGCAACAAGAAGCGCCACAAATTCGTGCGTGGCCTGATGCGTTGCGCCGCCGGCCTGAGTTACCGCCAGGTGCAGGATGCCATCGACGGCAATCCCGACGAGGCCGCCCAGCCCTTCCTGGAACCGGTACTGAAACCGCTCTATGCCTGCCATGCCGCCGTGAACCGGGCGCGCGAGGCACGGCAGCCGCTGGCGATCACCGCGCCCGAACGCCGCGTGGTGATGGGCAAGAACGGCCATATCGCCGCCATCAAGCCGCGCGAGCATATGCTCAGCCATCAGGTGATCGAGGATTTCATGATCGCGGCCAATGTGGCCGCCGCCGAAGAGCTGGAAAAGCGCAAGCAGCCCTGCATGTACCGCGTGCACGAACAGCCCTCGGACGAGAAGATCGATAGCTTGCGCAAGTTCCTCGATACGCTGGATTACCGACTGGCCAAGGGTCAGGGCCTGCGGCCGATGCATTTCAACGCCATCCTGGTCGCGGCGCGCGGCAGCGAGCATGAACGCCTGATCAACGAGGTGGTGCTGCGCAGCCAGATGCAGGCCTATTACTCGCCGAACAACCAGGGCCATTTCGGCCTGAACCTGCAGCGTTATGCCCATTTCACCTCGCCGATCCGGCGTTACGCCGACGTGCTGGTGCATCGCGCGCTGGTGCGTGGCCTGAAGCTGGGCGATGACGGGCTGGCGACTGAGGATGATGGCCAGTTCGAGCATATCGCCGAGCATATCTCGCTGACCGAGCGGCGCTCGATGCAGGCCGAGCGCGATGCCATGGACCGTTTCGTCACCGCCTTCATGTCCGAACATGTCGGCGCGGAATTCGACGGTCGCATTTCCGGCGTCACCCGCTTCGGCCTGTTCGTCACGCTGGAGGAAACCGGCGCCGACGGCTTCGTGCCGATCTCGTCTCTGTCGGACGACTTCTATGCCCATGACGAGGCCCATCGCGCCCTGGTCGGCAAGCGCACCAGGAAGCGTTATCGGTTGGGCGACAGCGTGAGCGTGCGGCTGGAAGAAGCCACGCCCGTCACCGGCGGCCTGCGCTTCGAAATTCTGGGCAGCGGCGGCAGCGTGCCGCGCGCCCGCGGCGGCAAAGCGGTGATCAAGAAGGCCACCAACCGCCCAAGCTGGTCGAAACACCGCAGCAAAAAACGCAAATGATCCGCCTCGCCGCCACACTTGCTCTCTTCATGCTGTCTGCGCCGGCCTTCGCCTTCGACCTGCAGGGCCATCGTGGCGCCCGTGGACTGGCGCCGGAAAATACCCTGCCCGCCTTCGCCACCGCGCTGTCGCTGGGCGTCAGCACGCTGGAACTGGATGTCGGCCTCACACGCGACGGTCATCTGGTGGTCGGCCACGATCCGTTGCTCCAGCCGCATCTCGCCCGACTGGACGGCAAATGGATCGCCGCACCGGGCCCCGCGATCTGGCACAGCACACTGGCCGACCTGCAGCTTTACGATGTCGGCCGGCTCGATCCGGCCAGCAAATACGGCCAAACCTATCCCGAGCAGAAACCGGTGGACGGCACCCGCATGCCGCGGCTGGAGGATGTGTTCGCGCTGGTCGCCAAAAGCGGCAACAGTACCGTGCGCTTCAACATCGAAACCAAGATCAGCCCGCTGAAGCCAGACGAAACGGCGGCACCGGCCCAGCTTGCCCAGGCCGTCGTGCAGGCGATCCGCATGGCCGGCCTGGCCCAGCGCGCCAGCATCCAGTCCTTCGACTGGCGCACGCTGGCCGAGGCGGCAAAGCTGGCGCCTGAGATTCCCCGCGTGCATCTCACCATCGAGGGCACGACCTCGGATAACGTGCAGCGCGGCCGGCCCGATGCCAGCCCATGGCTGGGCGGCCTGGATGCCGACGACCACGTCTCCACGCCGGCACTCGTGAAGGCGGCAGGCGGCCAGGTCTGGTCCCCCTTCTGGCGCAATGTGACGGCGGATCTGGTGACGGAGGCCCATGCGCTGGGCCTGCAGGTGATTCCCTGGACGGTAAACAGCACGGCCGAGATGGAGCGGCAAATCGACCTGAAGGTGGACGGCCTGATCACCGACTACCCCGACCGCCTGCGCACCGTGCTGCAGACCCGGGGCATCGCCCTGCCCGCCGCCTCCCCCGTGACGCCATAAATCCTTCGCATCCAGGCGGCATCCTGCGGCAGATGACAAATTTGCCGCAGGATGGTTTCAGGGCTTCCCAGGCCCGGCATACGGGGCTAAAACGGCGCCGCGTCGCACCGCCGGGTCGGCGCCGGAACCAGGGACGGCCAGCATGATCACTGCCTACCTGCCGCAAGGCGGCCAGCTACAACGCATCGAGCTTACCCCGGACTCCACGCTGCCCGAAGGCGCGGTGTGGATCGACCTGCTCGAACCCAGTCCGGCCGAGGAGAAATCCATCGAACGCCTGCTCGGCATCGAGATGCCGACCCGCGAGGAAATGCAGGAGATCGAGACCTCCAGCCGGCTGTATCGCGAAGGCGATGCCAGCTACATGACCGCCAACATCCTGTTCCATGCCGAAACGGAACAGCCCAAGACCACGGCCGTCACCTTCATGCGCACGCCGCGCGCCACCGTCACGCTGCGGTTCGCCGATCCGCTCTCTTTCCGCCAGTTCGTCGCCCGCGCCCAGCGCCAGCCCAGCCTGGCCGCTTCGCCCGATGCCGCACTCTGCGGCCTGCTCGATTCCATCATCGACCGCGCCGCCGACGTGCTGGAGATCGCCGGCAAGGACCTGGACGGCGTGTCGCGCAACATCTTCGGTCATCGCGTGAAGGAGCATGAATCCGCCGACGAGGTGGATCTGGAAGAAGCGGTGCGCAAGCTGGGCCATGTCGAGGACCTGAATTCGCGCATCCGCGACAGCCTCGTGTCGCTCACCCGCCTGATCGCCTTCCTGACGCTGACCATGGCCGAACAGCGCGGCACCAAGGAAAGCCGCACCTGGCTGAAAACCCTGGCGCGCGACGTGCAGTCGCTGAACGAGCAGGCCGCCTTCCTGGCGCATAAGGGCAACTTCCTGCTTGATGCCACGCTGGGCCTGATCAACATCCAGCAGACCAAGATCATCAAGATTTTCTCGGTGGCCGCCACGGTGTTCCTGCCGCCTACCCTGATCGCCAGCATCTACGGCATGAATTTCGAGCACATGCCCGAACTGTCGTGGGATTTCGGCTATCCGATGGCGATCGGCCTGATGATCGCCTCCGCCGTGCTGCCCTACTGGTTCTTCAAGCGGAAGGGTTGGCTGTGAACCCGCTCTCCCTCGACGACCTGATGGAACGCCCGATGGGCGATGCGATGATGCGCGGCTGGCGCATGCGGTGCCCGGCCTGCGGCCAGGGCCGCATGTTCGGCCGTTATCTGAAGGTCAACGACACCTGCCCGTCCTGCGGGCTGGAAATGTCCGGCCATCGCGCCGACGATGCACCGCCCTATTTCACCATCCTGATCGTCGGCCACATCATCGTGCCGCTGATGCTGATGCTGGAACAGAATGTGCAGCCGCCCCAATGGGTGCATATGGCCCTGTGGCTGCCGCTCACCCTGCTGCTCTGCCTGTGGCTGCTGCCGCATATCAAGGGCACGCTGATCGGCCTGCAATGGGCGCGACGCATGCATGGATTCGGCAGCGAGCCGCACTAGTTTTTGCAAACGCGCTATACTGCGCCGGATGACGTCCGCCGACTCGCAGAGTGAAAAAACCAAAGCAGCCCAGCCGATCCGCGATGCGGCCACGCTGATCCTCTATCGCCGGCGCGGTGCCGGAAGTGATGGAGGTTTCGAGGTGCTGATGGGCGAGCGCCACGGCGCCAGCACCTTCATGCCCAACCGCTATGTCTTCCCCGGCGGCCGGCTCGATCTGGCCGATTATAAAGTCCGCCCGGCCGCGCCACTCCATCCGGTCAGCGCCGGCCGCCTCGGCCGCGCCAGGGCCACCGGCCCGCGCAAGGCCCTGGCCCTGGCTCTGGCCGCCATCCGCGAGACGTTCGAGGAATCGGGCCTGCGCATTGCCGCGCCATCCCTCGCCCAGCCCGGCCCGCCGCCCGCCGGCTGGGCCGCCTTCTGTGCCGGCGGCCTTGCCCCAGACCCCTCCAGCCTGCTCTATGTCTGCCGGGCGATCACCCCGCCGGGCCGGCCGCGCCGCTTCGATGCCCGCTTTTTCGCCGCCCCGGCCGAGGCCGCGACCGGCGATCTGCGCCCCTCGCCTGAACTGGACAAATTGAGCTGGGTGACCCGGGAGGAGACCAAAAGCCTGCCCCTGCCCAACATCACCCAGTTCGTGATCGCCACCCTGGAAGACTGGCTGCGGCCAGGCAACGCCGACGACCCGGCCTGCCGGGTGCCGTTCCATTACATGCGCCACGGCCAGCGCCGGCTGGACTGGGAATGAGCCTGAACCTTCCGGGACCGGTGAAGCCCAGGGATGCCGCCAGCCTGATCCTGGTGCGCCGGAGCAGCGCTGGCCCGCTGGAAATCCTGCTCGGCCGTCGGGCCGGGAAGCACCGGTTCCTGCCCGACGTGTATGCCTTCCCAGGTGGCCGGGTTGATGCAAGTGATCTGTCAGATACAATCTCTAATGTCATAAATATAAACAGAAATATTATATCAATTATGGGCTGCTCGCCTGATCTGGCTGGCGCCCTGGCGCTGGCCGCCCTGCGCGAAACCTGGGAGGAAACCGGGATCGCCTTGGGCGGGGTGGAAGCCGGCCGGCTGCAGCCCGATGCCTCCGGCTTGCAGTATCTTGGCCGGGCCATCACGCCGGCCGAAAGTCCGATCCGCTTCCACGCCCGGTTCTTCCTGCAGGATGTCAGCGGCCTGCCGGTCAGCCTGGGCGGTTCGGGCGAGCTGCTGGACCTGGCCTTCCGGCCGCTGGAGGCCGCCCTGCGGCTGCCGCTGGCCGACATCACCGAATTCATGCTGCGGGACGTGGTCGGCCGCCTGGGGCCCGATCTGCAGCCCGAACGGCCGGTTTTCTGGCGTTATCGTCGGGGTAAACCCCTGATCAGCTGGGAAAAACCATAAGCGGTTGACATCGGGGTGCGAATCCCTATGCTGCGCCGCCAATCCCAAGCCGACCGCCAATTGTGGAATCGTAAGTCATGGCCAAGCCGACTACCCTGAAGATCAAGCTGGTGAGCAGCGCCGACACCGGCTACTTCTACGTCACCAAGAAGAACCCGCGCACCAAGACCGAGAAGCTGTCGTTCAAGAAGTACGACCCGGTGGCGCGCAAGCACGTCGAATTCAAGGAAGCCAAGATCAAGTAAGCTTCCGTTCCGGTTTCGGCAGCGCCGCGCGCGCTGCCCGGAAAAGCCCCGCCCTATCGGTGGGGCTTTTCGTTTTGCGGCTCGGCCGTGATCACCATGGCCGGATGGTCGGCCGGCACGCGCCGCATCGCAGCCCACAGGCTGAGCACCAACAGCAGCGTGGCCACGGCGAAAAGCCCGACATAGCCGGTGGCATCGGCCAGCACGCCGCTGACCAGCGAGCCGGCCATGAAAATGAAAAGCTGCGCGCAGGACAGCAGCGTGAAGTCCGTGCCGGCCCGCTCCTTCGCCGCCGCGCCCATGAACAGGGTGTAGAGCGCGACCACCTCCATGTAGCGCGACACCGTGTTGCTGACGATGAGGCCGATCAGCAGCGTGTGCATCTGCAGCCCCAGCGCCGCATAGATGCCGCAGCCGAGGAAAACGACGCTGCGCAACAGGCCCAGCCCCAGGATGGTATGCCACAGGCCGTAGCGCCTGATCGTCCAGGCGGCCACGACGGCACCGAACAGGCCGGCCGTCGCCGCCGACGCGCCCGTGAGATAGCCGATCACTTCCAGCGACAGGCCGTTATCGACCAGGAACGGCTTCTCCATCGCCTTGGTCAGGCCTTCCGAGGCGCGGTAGATCAGCGCGAAGCCCAGCACCGAATAGGTGACCGGGTCTTTCAGCGCGGCACGCAGCGATGGCGCTGCTGTGGCGGCGGCCGGCGGCGGTGACGACGCATCGGTCCGCGTCTCGTCCATCAGCAGGGTCGAGAGCAGCGTGAGGGCAGACAGGCCAGCCAGGGTCAGGATAGTCGGCGTCCAGCCGAACTGGCTGTAGAGATAGAGCGTGAGGCTGGAACCAATCACCACGCCGATCGCGACGCTGCCGCCCTGGATCGCATTGCCACGGCCGCGTTCGCTGGCCTTCAGCCGTTCGGTGGCATAGCCGTCGGTGGCGATATCCTGTGTCGAGCTGAGCAGCATCATGCAGAAGCCCAGCCCGAGCACCACCCACATGTCGGTCGGCGGCAGGAAGGCGAACAGCACAAGCAGTCCGATCATCCCGAGCTGGGCCGGCAGGATCCACGACCGCCGATGACCCAGCCGCGCCAGCCCGAGCAGGCGAAACGGCGTGCGATCGACCAGCGGCGCCCAGAGGAATTTCAGCATCAGCGGCGCCATCAGGATGCCCACCATCCCGATCACGCTGCGCGACATGCCGTCCTCACGCAGGATGGCCGGCAGCGCGGCGGCGAAGAGATACATCGGAATGCCCTGCGCCACATAAAGGCCCAGCAGGGAAAGGAACAGCCGCCAGCGTTGGCGGGTATCCGCCGCTGTCATGCCGACCGGTAGATGATCCGGTTGCGGCCGCCATTCTTGGCTTCGTACAGCGCCTCGTCAGCGCGCTTGAGCAGGGAATCGGCGTTGTCGCTCGGCCCCGACGACGTGCAGCCGATGGAACAGGTGACGACCAGCTCGCCGGCGTTGCGCGTCGCCACCGGCTTGTCGGCCAGCGCATGCAGCAGGCGGTTGGCCACAACCTCGGCGGAATCCAGATCGGTGTCGGGCATCAGCACGACAAATTCCTCTCCGCCATAGCGGCAGGCCATGTCGATGCCGCGAATGTTGCGCACGATGCGGTTACCCACCTCGCGCAGAACCTCGTCGCCGGCCTGGTGGCCGTGGGTGTCGTTGATCTGCTTGAAATGGTCGAGATCGAGAATCACCACGGCGGTGCCGTGCTGGCTGGCGCTCTGGCTCAGCAGGGTGGCCAGATGCGAGGCCATGTAACGACGGTTATACAGGCCGGTGAGCGGATCGGTCACCGCCATTTCCATGCTCTGCTGGTAATGCTGCCGCAGGCGGTCCTGATAGCGCTTGCGCCGCACCTGGGCGCGCAGGCGGGCGATGAACTCGTTGCGGTCGATCGGCCGCACGACATAGTCGGTGACGCCGATCTCCAGGCCCTTCACCAGCTGCTTCTGGTCGTCCGGCCCCACCAGCAGCAGGATCGGCACATTGCGGGTTTCCTCGGTGGTGCGGAACTGTGAGCACAGCCGCAGGCCATCGGGATTCTGCAGGCTGAGGCTGACCACCACGGAATCGTATTCGACCTGGCGCGCGCGGCTCAGGGCCTCCATGCCGTCGGCGATCAGCTCGGTGCGGAACTGGCCCTCCAGCATGCGCTGCAGCCGCACCTGGTCGCGCGGATTGTCCTCCACCAGCAGGATCTGCGACGACGCATAATCCTCGTCCAGCTTCGGTACCGGCGGCGAGATCACGCCCAGCGACGCGGATGTGCGCTCGCGCATGCGCAGTTCATCAAGCATCAGCTTGACGCGCAGCAGCGACCGCACGCGCGCGAACATGGCGACATCGTCGACGGGCTTGGTGAGGAAATCGTCGGCGCCGGCGCTCAGGCCCTGCACGCGGTCTTCCGGGTCGCCCAGCGCGGTGACCATGATCACCGGAATATGGGCGGCGTCGGGATCGGCCTTCAGCCGGCGGCAGACCTCGAATCCGTCCATGCCCGGCATCATCACATCGAGCAGGATCAGGTCGGGCTTCTGGCTGGCGACGGCATCCAGCGCCTCCGGCCCGGAGCCGGCGGTGATCACCTCGTAATATTCGCTGGTCAGCTTGGCTTCCAGCACCTTGATATTGGTGCGGATGTCATCGACGACCAATATG
>JBKBJT010000019.1:58503-60269 GCA_046294345.1 Ferrovibrio sp. | reverse complement strand
GGTGCGCAAAGCCCTTCATTGTGTCGAGCGATTAGATTAAACAGGAGGCCCATGACGCGGTACATCTTCATCACCGGCGGCGTGGTTTCCTCCCTCGGCAAAGGTCTGGCTTCGGCGGCGCTCGGCGCGCTGCTGCAGGCCCGCGGCTATTCCGTCCGCCTGCGCAAGCTCGATCCCTATATTAACGTCGATCCGGGCACGATGAGCCCGTATCAGCATGGCGAGGTCTTCGTCACCGATGACGGCGCTGAGACCGACCTCGATCTCGGCCATTACGAGCGCTTCACCGGCGTGCCCGGCCGCAAGACCGACAACATCACCACCGGCCGCATCTACCAGACCGTGATCGCCAAGGAGCGCCGGGGCGATTATCTGGGCGGCACCGTGCAGGTGATCCCGCACATCACCGATGCCATCAAGGATTTCATTGCCGCCGACCGTAACGACGTCGACTTCATGCTGGTGGAAGTGGGCGGCACGGTGGGCGACATCGAAAGCCTGCCTTTCCTGGAGGCGATCCGCCAGTTCGGCCTGGAAGCCGGCCGGGGCCAGGCGATCTACATCCACGTGACGCTGGTGCCGTTCATCGCAGCCAGCGGCGAACTGAAGACCAAGCCGACGCAGCATTCGGTGAAGGAGCTGCGCTCCATCGGCATCCAGCCCGATATCCTGCTCTGCCGCGCCGACCGCGAGATTCCGCAGGGCGACCGCAAGAAGATGGCGCTGTTCTGCAACGTGCGCGAAGAGGCGGTCATCCCCGCGCTGGATGTGAACACCATCTACGCCGCGCCGCTCGCCTATCACGAGGCCGGGCTGGATGTGCAGGTGCTGAAAAGCTTCGGCATCGATGCGGCGAAGGAACCCGATCTGCGTGGCTGGCAGAATGTGGTGCAGCGCGTGGTGGCGCCGGAAAACACGGTGAAGATCGCCATCGTCGGCAAGTATACCGGCCTGAAGGACGCCTATAAGTCGCTGGCCGAGGCGCTGGTGCATGGCGGCATCGCCAACAACGCGCGCGTCAACATCGAGTGGATCGAGTCCGAGATTTTCGAAAAGGACGAGACCGCCCTGCATGCCCTGGACGGCGTGCACGCCATCCTGGTGCCGGGCGGTTTCGGCGAACGCGGCTCGGAAGGCAAGATCCGCGCCGTCACCTTCGCGCGCGAACGCAACGTGCCCTATTTCGGCATCTGCTTCGGCATGCAGATGGCGGTGATCGAATATGCCCGCTCCAAGGCCGGCATCAAAAAGGCCAGCAGCACCGAGTTCGGCCCGGCCGACGAGCCCCTCGTGGGCCTGATGACCGAATGGATGCGCGGCAACGAACTGGAACAGCGCAGCAGGGCCGGCGACCTGGGCGGCACCATGCGGTTGGGCGCCTACGACGCCGCGCTCAAGCCGGGCTCCCGCGTGGCCGAGATTTATGGCAGCACGACGATCTCCGAGCGCCACCGGCACCGCTACGAGGTGAACACCAAGTATCGCGACAAGCTGGAGGCCTGCGGTCTGGTCTTCTCCGGCATGTCGCCCGACGGCCTGCTGCCCGAGATTGTGGAACTGCCGAACCATCCCTGGTTCATCGGCGTGCAGTATCACCCCGAACTGAAATCCAAGCCCTTTGAGCCGCATCCGCTGTTCGCCAGCTTCGTGAAGGCGGCGCTGGACCAGTCGCGGCTGGTATAGGGGCAACATCTGCTCCTGAGCCGTCCAGGGGCGGGGGGGGGGCGGGGCGACCCAGGGGTTGTGATACGTGGGTTGTGTTTGTT
>JBKBJT010000019.1:0-58493 GCA_046294345.1 Ferrovibrio sp. | reverse complement strand
CGCCCCCTGGGCCGGGCTTGCCCCGCCCACCCCGGTTTTAATACCATGGTTTTCTTTTTTTTATGGAAATTAAGGCGTGGATGGCCGGGACAAGCCCGGCCATGACGCTATAGAATACGCGCCGGGGCGCGTAATTCAGGAGATACCGTCGTGAGCGAAGCCCAGAACCCCATCCGCCATGTGAAGGTCGGCGAATTCGAGATCGGCAACGACCTGCCGCTGACGCTGATCGCCGGGCCCTGCGCCATGGAAAGCCGCGAACACGCGCTGGACATGGCCGGTTCGCTGAAGGAGCTGACCGAGAAGCTCGGCATCAGCTTCATCTACAAGTCCTCATTTGATAAGGCCAACCGCACCTCGATCCGCTCCAACCGCGGCTTCGGCCTGGAAAACGCCATCCCGGTGTTCGACGAGATCCGCTCCACGCTCCATCTGCCGGTGATCACCGACGTTCACACCGAAGAGCAGTGCCGCGAAGTGGCGCCGCATGTGGACGTGCTGCAGATCCCGGCCTTCCTGTGCCGCCAGACCGACCTGCTGGTCGCCGCCGCGCAGACCGGCAAGCCGGTGAACGTGAAGAAGGGGCAATTCCTCGCACCTTGGGACATGAAGAACATCGTCGAGAAATTCGACTATTGCGGCAATCCGAACGTGATGCTGTGCGAGCGCGGCGTGAGTTTCGGCTACAACACACTGGTCAACGACATGCGCGCGCTCCCCATAATGGCCGAGACCGGCTGCCCCGTGGTGTTCGATGCTACCCATTCGGTGCAGCAGCCGGGCGGCAAGGGCACGGCCTCGGGCGGCGACCGCCGCTTCGTGCCGGTGCTGGCGCGCGGCGCCGTGGCGATCGGCGTGGCCGCCGTGTTCATGGAAACCCACAAGGACCCGGATTCAGCCCCGTCGGACGGCCCCAACATGGTGGAATTCGACAAGCTGGAGCCGATCCTCGAACAGCTGCTTGAATTCGACCATCTGGCGAAAAGCGGGCATTGAGGCGCCGGGCTTTTAGCCGGAATCCTTCGTCATGGCCGGGCTAGTCCCGGCCATTGGCTTATGATGAGTGTGACGGCAGGACGTTACGCCTCCAGCTTCGCCAGCACCTGGCCTTCCTTGACGCTGTCGCCCTCGGCGACGGTGAGGGACGCGAGCCTGCCCGCCTTGGGCACTTCTACCGGGATTTCCATTTTCATCGATTCAAGAATCATCACGATGTCGCCGCCGGCCAGGCTGGTGCCGGCCTCGGCCTCGATCTTCCATACCTTGCCGGTGACATCGGCTTTGATCTCGATAACGGGCATGTGTCCTCCTCGGTCCGTTAACCCTGTTTCTGCCTTGGAAGTGCCTGTCGCGCCAGCGTAAAATACGCGGGTTCCGCCGAGTCCCGAAAGGCTGCCATGTCCTGCCGTAACGTCTTCGCGGTTTTAGTCTTTGCCGGCCTGCTGACGGGCTGCGACACCTATTACTCGCTTCGTCGCGATATCGGCATCGATCCGGTTGATCCTGCTCCGACGCAGCACATGGCGCAGCCCATGGCCCAGCCGCAAGCCGCGCCGCCATCGGCACAGTCGATGCCCGTGCAGCCGGCACCTGTCATGCAGGGTGGAGTGGCGCAGGCGAACTGGGCGGCCCAGCGTGCGGCCACCGCCGCCGCCAACAACCAGGGCAACACCACGCCGGTTGGCTACACGGAGCCGGAGAAGCCGGCCGAAACCGTGGCGGCCACGGCGGCAGCACCGGCCACGACTGCCGCGCCGCCTGCCGCCCCGCGACCGGCACGGGCGGTGGCGCCGTCAGGCAACACGACGGCAACCCGAACGGCAGCCGCTCCTGCTACCGCCACCGCGCCCGGCTTGCCGGCCGGTTACAAGCCTTCGCCTTCAGTGATGGACGATGCGGCCAAGGCGGCGGAGCAGCAGAAGATGGCGGCCGCTACGGGGGCTATGCCGGAGCCACCGAAGATGGCCGGCAGCATGAAGGAACCGGGCAGCGTCACCGGCGGTTCATGGCGCGTGCATCTGGCCTCGCACCGCACGGAATCGGCCGCGATCAACGAATGGCAGGAACTGCTGAAGGCCAATCCGCAGCTTTATGGCCCGTACGATCCTCTGGTGTCGTGGGTGGAACTGCAAGGCAGGGGTTCGTTCGCGCGGCTGGAACTGGTCGGCTTCCCCGACAGGAAGGCGGCCGAGGCGGCCTGCGCGAAACTGCGGACCGGCACGCGCTACTGCGCGGCGGTGGCGGAGTAGGGATTTCCACACCCTCGTCATACCCGTTTGCGCGGGAGTGACGAAAAAGAAAAGGCCGGGATCAACCCGGCCTTTCGCATTCTGGAAAATCTGAAGTGCTTTACGCGGCTGCCTCGGCAGCACGGCTGGCGCGCTTGCGGTCGTTCGGATCCAGCAGCTTCTTGCGGATGCGGATCGACTTCGGCGTCACTTCCACCAGCTCGTCGTCGCCGATGTAGCTGATCGCCTGTTCCAGCGTCATCTTGCGCGGCGGAGTGAGGCGCACGGCCTCGTCCTTGCCCGAGGCGCGCATGTTGGTCAGCTGCTTGGCCTTCATCGGATTGACTTCGAGGTCGTTGTCGCGGCTGTTCTCGCCGATGATCATGCCCTCGTAGACGGGCGTGCCGGGATCGACGAACAGCACGCCGCGCTCCTCGATGTACCACAGCGCATAGGCCACGGTTTCGCCGGTGCCGTTGGCGATCAGCACGCCGTTGCGGCGGCCCGGGATCGGACCGCGATGCGGGCCGTAGCCATGGAACAGCTTGTTCATGATGCCGGTGCCGCGCGTGTCGGTCAGGAACTCGCCGTGATAGCCGATCAGGCCACGCGACGGAGCATGGAAGGTGACGCGGGTCTTGCCGCCGCCCGACGGGCGCATGTCGCGCAGCTCGGCCTTGCGCAGGCTCATCTTCTCGACCACGACGCCGGTATAGGCGTCGTCGACATCGACATGCACTTCCTCGATCGGCTCGAGCAGCTGGCCGTTCTCGTCCTTCTGGAACAGCACGCGCGGACGGCTGATCGAAAGCTCGAAGCCTTCGCGGCGCATCACCTCGACCAGAACGCCAAGCTGCAATTCGCCGCGACCGGCGACCTGGAAGGCATCCTTCTCGTCGGTTTCGGTCACGCGGATCGCCACGTTGCCCTCGGCCTCGCGCAGCAGGCGCTCGCGGATCACGCGGCTCTGCACCTTGCTGCCTTCCTTGCCGGCGAAGGGCGAGTTGTTGACCGAGAAGGTCATGGCGAGCGTCGGCGGGTCGATCGGATTGGCCGGCACCGGTTCGGTAACGGCGGGATCGCAGATGGTATCGGCCACGGTGGTGGTGGTCAGGCCGGCGATGGCGATGATGTCGCCGGCTTCGGCCTCGTCCACCGGCACACGCTCGATGCCGCGGAAGGCCAGCAGCTTGGTGGCGCGGCCGGCTTCGATCTCGGTGCCGTCGGCACGCAGCGAATGGATCGGCGCGTTGACCTTCAGCTTACCGGAATAGATGCGGCCGGTGAGGATGCGGCCGAGGAAGTTATCGGCTTCCAGCGTGGTGACCAGCATCTTGAACGGCGCGTCGACCTCGGCCTTCGGGGCGGGCACGTGGCGCACGATCAGGTCGAACAGCGGGGCCAGGTCTTTGCGCGGACCTTCCAGGCTGTCATCGGCCCAGCCGCTGCGGCCCGAGGCGAACATGCAGGGGAAGTCGAGCTGTTCTTCCGAGGCGTCCAGCGCGGCGAACAGGTCGAAGACCTCGGAATGGACTTCCACCGGACGGGCATCCTGGCGGTCGACCTTGTTGATCACGACGATGGGGCGCATGCCCAAGCCGAGCGCCTTGCCCAGCACGAACTTGGTCTGCGGCAACGGGCCTTCGGCGGCATCCACCAGCAGCACCACGCCATCCACCATGGAGAGGATGCGCTCGACCTCGCCGCCGAAATCGGCGTGGCCGGGGGTGTCGACGATGTTGACGCGGGTGCCATGCCACTCGACCGAGGTACACTTGGCCAGGATGGTGATGCCGCGCTCGCGCTCCAGGTCGTTGGAGTCCATCACGCGCTCGGCCACCTGCTGGTTTTCGCGGAACGAACCGGACTGGCGCAGCAGGGCGTCAACCAGAGTGGTCTTGCCATGGTCGACGTGGGCGATGATGGCGATATTGCGGATATCCATGCGGCTTACACAAAAGGCCCGGTCCATCCTGGGGTCAGGCGGCCGGGCGCGATTCCTTTAAGATCGGCTAGGGTTGGGCGGGTATATACGGTGCGCGACCGATTGTTACAAGGACAGATTTGTTGCGCCGCGGTGACGGCGGCGCAGGGCAGCCATGCCGGCATCGCGCCAGATAATTAACCCCGCCGAATCCGTAGCTTAGCTGGGGCAGGGGTAGCAGGCGCTCCTTCGGCCACGGTTTTCTCGGCTTCGGCCGCCAGCCAGGCCACGAAGGCCCGCACCCGCAGATCGCCCGACAACGCCGCCGGCCAGCGCACCATATGCACCTTGCTGCAGGGCATACCCCAGCCGGGGCCTAGCGGCCTGACCAGACGGCCGTCCTTCAATGCGTCATCGACCAGCAGGGACCTGGCCAGCACCACGCCGCCGCCCTCGATGGCGGCGGTGATGGCCGTGCCGATATCGACGAACCGCAGGCTGGTCTTCGGCTTGCCGGGAATGCCGAGCCGCTTGAACCAGGTGCTCCATTCCCATTCCGGGGTGTTGCCCTCCTCGGTTCCCTTGTAGAGCAGGGGGAGGGACGCGAGTTGCGCCGGATCGCGCAGCGGTTTCCTGAGTACCGAGGGTGCGCAGACCGGGAAAACCTGTTCGCGGAACAGCAGGCGCTGGGTGCTGGTGTTGCGAGCCTCCTCGGGCCTGACCCACAGCACGCTCAGATCGCAATCGCCGCTGCGCGCCTTCATCTGCGCCTGGGTGGTGGCGATGACCAGTTCGATCTCGATGCCGGGATGCCGCCGCGCGAAAGCCGGCAGGCGGCGCACCAGCCAGTGCTGCGTCAGCGCCGCGCCGATGCTGACGCGCAGGCGACCCGGCGTTGTCGCCGCGCGGCAACGTTCGCGCAGGCCGACCATGCTGTCGAACACGTCGCCCAGTCCTTCAGCCAAAGCCGCGCCTGCCGGAGTCGGAGACAGGCCTGCGCGACGCCGCAGCAGTAAAGATGTGCCGATAAAGGCTTCGAGACGGCGCAGGCGATGGCTCACCGCGCTCTGGGTGATGCCTAGCTCGCTGGCCGCCGCAGTCATGCTGCCATGGCGCAGCACGGCATCGAAGGCCACAAGGGAGTCGAAAGGCGGCAGGGGACGCATGGCCGTATTATGAATGATATTCATGATACTGTGAAGCGATCTCGTTGGCGCGGCGCACGGCGGCATGCGATGCAGTGCCATGTCCGATCTCGCACAACCAACAACACGCTTCGGCCTCCGTCATCCCATGGCCGTGGCCTGGGTGCTGGCGCTGTCGGTCAGTCTGGCCAACTTCGATGTCACCGTCGTCGCCGTGGTGTTGCCGGCCATACGTGACGAACTCGGTTTCTCGATCGGCGCCACCGCCTGGGTGATGGACGCCTACAGCCTGGCCTTTGCCGGCTCGTTGTTCGCCGCCGGCGCGCTGGCCGACCGGTTCGGCCGCCGCCGCATGCTGCTGCTGGGTAATGCCGGCTTTGCGCTGGCGTCGCTGCTCTGCGGCCTGACCTGGGACGGACCGTCGCTCTGGTTTGCCCGTGCGCTGCAGGGGTTGTGCGCTGCCTTCTATATCACCGGCGGCCTGGCTGCGATCTCGCTGGCCTATCCGCCATCCGATGCAGCAGCCCGCGCGCGCGCTTTCGCCGTCATCGGCGTTACCGGCGGCGCCGCGATGGCGCTGGGCCCCACGTTGGGCGGCTTCGTCGCCGCAGGCTTGGGCTGGCGCTGGATATTCCTGATCAACCTGCCGGTCTGCATGATCTGCGATTGGGCGGTCCGTCGCGTGATTGCAGAATCGCGCGATGAAGAGGGGCGGGCGCTCGATATCATAGGCGTGGTCCTGCTGACGCTGGCCATCGCCCTGCCGGTGCAGGCATTGCTGCACAGCGACGGTGCGCCGGCCTGGCGCTGGTCCGCCACGGGAGCAGGCGTGCTGCTTGGCATCGTGCTGGTGCGGCAGCAGAAGCGCCGTACCAAACCGATGCTCGACCCGATGCTGTTCCGGCGGCGCGAGGCCATCGGCATCGGCTGCCTGCTGCTGTCATTGTCGGCCGGTTACTGGGCCACGCTGATCTATCTGCCGCTCTATCTGCTGGCGACTTTCGGTCTCGATGTCGAACAGGGCGGTTTGGCGATGCTGGCCGCCACCTTGCCGATGCTGGTGCTGCCGCCAGTCGGCGTCTGGTCGACCCAGCGTTATGGCTGGCAGGCGACGTTCACCGGCGGCATGCTTCTGCTCATGGTGGGTCTGACGCTGCTGGCTTTCGCCGCGCTGAATGACGCCCCGCTCTGGCAGGTGTTGTTGGCCATGCTGCTGCTGGCGAGTGGGGCGGGGATCAGCAATTCGCAGGTCTCGGGCGCGCTGGTGGCGCTGGCGCCGCCGGATCGCGCCGGCATGGCGTCCGCCATGGCAACGACATTGCGGCAGGCGGGCTTTGCCATCGGCATCGCCCTGCTTGGCGCGGTTTCCGGCGGTGTGGATTATACCGCCGCCTTTGGCGTGGCGGCGCTTGCCGCCGCCCTGGGCGCTGCAGCGGCGGCACTGACGCTGAAGAGGATTCTGGTCTAGACAGCTCAGACCAGCATATCGGCAATGCCGCCGGCGCTCTTGCCGGTGCCCTGCTTGACGGCCTCCTCGATTTCCTCGCGGATTTCTTCCTCGATCTTCTTGCGCAGCTTTTCGTCCAGCTGGGCGAGGCTTTCCTCGGTCAGGCCATTCTCTTCAAGGTATTTCGCCCGGATGCGTTCCGGGATCGACATCTTGGCATAATCGAGAAAATCCTGGGCGGCATCGGGGCGCTGCGGCGGTGCTGTGGCGGCAACGGCCTCGGCCGTCTGTGTCGCGGCGGTCGACTGCGTTGCCGCCACCTCGTCGACCGCGCCGACCGCCGTGTTCAGCCATGCTGGGCGACTCAGCGGATCGGTGCCCTCGGCTTCTTTGCGCTTCGCCCGCGCCTGCGCGACGAACTGCTCCATCGTCTCGCTGTCGAATGAAAGCAGTTGCAAGCGGCTGTTGCCACCGCCGATACCGGAAACCGACATGCCATCCTCCTGTTGCCTTTGAGCAGCAGGGAAGCAACGCGCATGCCATGGCAGCGTGGCCGATGTCGCGACAGGATGTTGCGGAAAACGGCAGAATCACAATGTTGCAGAGTAAGGTAAACGCACGTTAAGCGGAATTTTCTGCCGCCCCATCGGCATGAATGACCCGGATCTCGGGCTCTACGTCCAGCCAGTCGCCGGTCCAACTGCCCTGATCCTCGCGGCGCTGCCAGAACTGGCAGACGAAAATGATGTCCGGCATGATGGAATCCGCATAACGCAGCGGCATCACCAGGCGATACGTGATCCCATTCACGAAATTGCCTTCATCGTGATAAAGGCTCGATGTGTAAACGGGCAGGCGTTCCGCCAGCACGGTTCGGTTCAGCAGTCGCACATAGTCCAGATAGCCGGCCGGCAGAACCTGATCGAGATAACAGCCGGTCAATTCGCGGCCGGTATAAAGCGCGACATGGGTGCCGGCCAGGCGGAAGCGGTATCGGTCACTGTCGGTATCAGGCCCGGCGATGCGGTCGAGCAGCATGACATTGGGCAGCACAGTGGGAAAATCGAGCGGATCGATATCGGCGCGTAGCGGCACATCGCCTGACGTGGCTTTGGAAAACCAGTAGCGTGCCAGCATCTGCAGGCGCTCGTCTGGAATATCGGAGATGCGGCTGTGGTTAATCTCAAGGCTAACGCGAGGCAGAGTGGCGAAGATTTCCACGGCTCCTCCTGCCGATTAACGGTCGATATGGCCGAGATCGCGCTGGGGATCGAGGCGGTCACGTACGATCTGCTTGAGCGTTTTCACATCTGGAAAGCCGTTGTCGCGCTTCCTTTCCCAGATCGTGTCGCCGTCGTAGCGGATTTCGAATATGCCGCCCACGCCCGGCTGCAGGGCGACTTCGGCCAAGTCGTCGCCGAAGGTGGAAAGCAGTTCCTGCGCCATCCAGGCCGCGCGCAGCAGCCATTGGCACTGCGTGCAATAGGCAATGGTTATGTGCGGCCGGCCGGCTGCGGGGGGCGTGGTGCGCTCCGATGAGTTCATGCCGTCAGGCTAGCCCGGAATATGATCGCTGCGTAAGCCATCCAGCAGGCCCGGGGTATCGACCATGCCGCTCACCGCATCGCCCCAGATGATGTCGAAACCCGCCGCGACGCCTGTGCGCAGATCGTCCCGGCTGTTGATATTGGCAAGAATCGCGACGTTACGATGCAGGTGGATGCGGCGCGCGAAGCTGCTCATGTCGGTCTGCAGCCGGGCGGGATCGGATTGATTGGCGGGTATTTCCGTGCTCAGGCCGTAGCAGCCGGTGCCGGCATAGATGTCGACAAGTTTAATGTCGGCCGACACATGCGCGACCTGCAGGGAGGAAAGCGGTCGCAGGTAGGATACCAGCTCGCCGAGCCGGCTGGCCGGCATGCCGACCGGCAGGTTGGTGACGGCAAAGGCAACGAAGGTGCGGATGCCATCGGGCACCTCGCGCAGGCGGCCGAAATACTGTTCGCGCAGGCGGCTGATGCTCAGCGTGTCGTAGCTGATGGGGATCACCAGTTTGGTCTGCAGGTTGGCGCTGATCATGCGCTGCAGACCGAGCAGGGCGGCGCCAAGCGTGAACCGGTCGAGCGCAGGCAGCAACTCTTCCGGTTTGTCGAGCAGCGGATCGTCATCGACCAGCACCATCCGCCCTGTGCGCTTGCTGGTGACGCTGGTCAGGAAGGACGAGAACAGCCGCCGTTTCGTATTGAACATCGGGCGGAAGCTGGCGCTGCACTGCTTGAGGTAATCTTCGGTGCTGGTGCGCTGGAACAGTGTGCGGAAATCCTGGTTCAGTTCGGGAATATCGGCGAATTCCGCCTCCTCATTCTGTTCCATGACAGAATGTTCCCGGGCCGCCGCATCGGCACTGACGCGTACATGCTCGATCAGCTCGTCCAGCGAGTTGATCTTTTCCAGCACGAATTGCCGATTGATCTCGGCCACGCGCGAAACCACGGCGATCTCATGGGCGGCCGATTCCTCGCCGACGATCAGTTTCTCGATCTCGTCGGCGATCACGCGGGCCTTGAATTCGGCCTCGCGCTGACGCAGGCGAGTGAACAGGATGAGGAAACTCTCGTCGTCCACCCTGTAATAGGCATCCGTCACATCCAGCCGCCGCCGGAAGATGCCCTCGATCAGGCGAAAGATCTGCTCGCTGCGTTGCTCCCAGCGCTCGCCCAGCGCGGTGCGGATGCCCGACAGGCCGATCAGCTGCAGCGAACCGGCGGCGATCTTGCCGGGCGTGATCCCCAGGCTGGCGAGATTCTGCGAACTCGGCGCGGCCGGGTCGGGGGCGGGATATTCGCGCCGGCGCGGCGCCGCCGACGGCTCGTCCTTGCCGGCGAGAATCTGGCCCAGCTTCTGGAGAAGGGTGGTTCGGTTGTTGTCCATTTGAATGGGAATGCAGCGTCTGGTTCGTTACAGCGCGGGAACCTACTCGCAGCCGTAAATTCGACGGAAGTATTACACAGATTTTTTTCGCGGATAACTGTGCGTTTTGTGTAACAGCGAGTCGATTATATAAATAGTTATTATATATCAATATCATAAACTGAATTAGACCGTGTAATTCCATCACTTTGCATGCATATATTTTGACACTAGGCAAAAAACCACATGCATAATATGATGATAATCATCATATTATAGAAGTCGCACGATGAACGAGATCAGACTTAAATTCGCGCCAACGCCCCGCCGCCAGGCCACGCGGGAACGGATTCTGCGTGCGGCGGCGAGCGCGATTCGGGCCCGTGGCCCGCAGGGCGTGGGCGTGTTGGAAATCATGCGCGAGGCCGGCCTGACCCATGGCGGCTTCTATGCGCATTTCAAATCCAAGGACGATCTGGTTGCCGCCGCCATTGCCACCATGTTCGGGCAGGGGCGCGAACGCTTTTTCGCGCGCACAGCCGACAGGCAGGGGGTTGAAGCCCTGCGGCTGTGGATCGATGCCTATGTCTCGTCATCGCATCGCGACAATGTGGGCGGCGGCTGTGCGCTGGCGGCGCTGACCAGCGACGTCGCTCGCCTGGATGCCGCAGGCCGGGCCGCCTTTGACGATGGCTTGCGCGGCATCGTGGCGCGGTTCGTGGCGCGTCTGCCGGCGCGCGAAGGATTCGACGCCGAAGCTTTCGCCATGGCGCTGCTGGCCGAAATGGCGGGCGCCGTGGCGCTGGCGCGCGCGGTGAGCGACCGGGATTTGTCCGACCGTATCCTGCAATCGGCCCGTGCCAGTCTGCAGGCCCGGCTGAACCAGGTGGAAACATGAACGAGCAGAGTCCTGCCGCCGTCGCTCCACGCCCTTTCGTGCAGCCGATCCGCCCGCCGCAGCCGGTGCAGGAAAAGCTGCTGGCCGCGCCGATCCTGCCGACCCTGCTGAAACTCACCCTGCCCAACACCGTGGCGATGGGCGCCACCGCGCTGGCCGCGATTGCCGAGACGGCGTATGTAGGCCTGCTCGGCGTCGAGCCCCTGGCGGCCATGGCGCTGGCGTTTCCGATGATCATGCTGATGCAGATGACCTCGGCGGGTGCGATGGGCGGCGGTGTGTCGTCGGCCATTGCGCGTGCCCTGGGCGGAGGCGATATCACCCGCGCCAATGCGCTGGCGCTGCATGCCGTGGTGATCGCGGTTTGCGCCGGATTGCTTTTCACGGCTTTCTTCTGGCTGCTGGGGCCGGCGATCTATCGTTTGCTGGGCGGTCGCGGCGATACGCTGGCGCAGGCCGTGCTGTATTCCAACACGGTGTTTTCCGGCGCCATCGCGGTCTGGCTGTTCAATACGCTGTCGTCGGTGCTGCGCGGTACCGGCAACATGGCCGTGCCGTCCGCCCTGGGCCTGGCCGTGGCCGTGTTGCAGATCATGATCGGCGGCACGCTTGGCCTCGGGCTGGGGTCCGTGCCCCGGCTTGGTATGATGGGCGTCGCGCTCGGGCAGGTGATCGCCTTCAGCCTGGGCACGCTGTATCTGGCCTGGCATCTGCTGGCTGGCCGTGCCCGGCTGCGGCTCAGTCCTGGCAGTTTCAAGGCTAGGGGCGAGATGTTCGCCGATATCCTGAAGGTCGGCGCGATGGCCAGCCTGTCGTCGCTGCAGACCGTGCTGACCATCCTGATCTTCACCGGGCTGGTGGCGCGGTTCGGCACCGTGGCATTGGCCGGCTATGGCATCGGCGCGCGGCTCGAATTCATGCTGATCCCGATCGCCTTCTCGGTTGGTGTGGCCAGCGTGCCGATGGTCGGCATGGCGATCGGCGCCCGTGATGTGGCGCGCGCGCGACGCGTGGCCTGGACCGCCGGCAGCCTGGCTTTCGGCATCCTGGGCATCATCGGCCTGATCGTCATCATGCTGCCCGATGCCTGGTCGGGCCTGTTCACCGAGGATGCCGACGTGATCGCGGCGGCACGCCAGTATCTGATTGCGGCCGGTGCCGGTTTTCCTTTCTTCGGCCTCGGCCTGTGCCTGTATTTCGCCTCCCAGGGAGCGGGCAGGCTGGTGGGGCCGGTTCTGGCCGGCACGCTGCGTCTGGCGCTGGTGGCTTTGGGCGGCTGGCTCCTGACCATGCAGGCAGCCCCGGTCTGGACGCTGTTCGCGCTCGCTGGCGGCGCGATGGTGATTTATGGGCTGGCCACGCTGGCGGCGGTGCGCTTCACCCGCTGGTGAACACCGCGCTCAGTTCGTGGCGCCGTGGTAGTAAAACACCGAGATGATGCGGTCGATGGTGACTCCATCGTCGGCCAGCGGACAATGCACGTATTCCAGATCGGCATAATCATGCCGGAATTTCATGCGCGGCGGGCCATGCCAGTAATAGCTCACGCCGGTCTGCAGCACCTGCTGGCGCACATCGAGAATCACGGAAGCAGGTTGTCCTGAGAGCCTGGCATTGGTGGCCACGATCTCATCGATATAGCGGTTCATCATCGGCGATGGCGCCGCTTCAAGCACGACCTCGCCGGCCACACGCACAAAAAACCTTGCCGGCTTTGGCGCGGGTTGCCGCTCCACCTGCACCAGCACCATGTTCGGCAGCAGATGCGACACGGCGGTCATATCGAAATCATGGCGCGACGGCAGGCGGTCAAGCGGATGGATTTGCCGCATGTAGTGCAGGAAATCGCGCACCACATTGCTGCGCGCCCGGCTCAGGATGTCGTCAATCGCCGTAATATTGGGATGCGAGGCCATGCCGAATTATGGGGTGGCCTACCAGGAAAGGCCAGCGGCCGGTACAGCGGCAAAATGCCATCATGGTATTGCAATACCATGATGGCGCTATGACGGCACGGGATCAGATCGGCAGGGCGGCAGCGCCCTGTTTCACACGTTCCAGCAGGCGGGCCATGAAGGCCTCGCACTGGGCGATCTGCTCCAGTGCGATGAATTCATCGGGCTTGTGCGCCTGTTCGATCGAGCCGGGGCCGCAAACGATGGTGGGGATGCCCAGTTCCGAGAACAGGCCGGCCTCGGTGCCGAAGGCGACTTTCTGCACGCGGTTGGCGCCGGTCAGGGCCTTGGCCAGTTCGACCACACCGGCGCGGTCGTCGGTGGCCAGGCCGGGGAATTCGGAAATCTGCGTGAAGGTGAATCCGCAACTGGGGTCGATGGCCTTCAGTTCGGGTTCCAGCTTGTTCCTGGCATAGGCCACGACCTCGTCATAAAGGGCATCCACGTCATCCTGCGGCAGGTAGCGGATTTCCCACAGGAAGCTGCAATCCTTCGGCACGATGTTCAGCGCGGTGCCACCATTGACCGTGCCGGTATGCAGCGACGTATAGGGCGGTGCGAATTCACCGTCGAATGGACCGTGCTCGCGCTTGCGGCGCGCCAGGCTCTTGATGAAGGCGATCAGTTCGGCGGCGGCTTCCACCGCATTGGCACCCAGATGCGTGAGCGAGGAATGGCATTCGAATCCGCGCACATCCACGCGCCAGCTTTTTTTGCCCTTGTGCTGGGCGATCACCTGCATCTCGGTCGGCTCGCCGACGATGCAGGCTTTGGGTTTCACCGGCATGTCCTTCAGCACCTGGATCAGTTTCTTGGCACCCAGGCAGCCCACTTCCTCGTCGTAAGTGAAAGCGTAGTGGATCGGGGTCTCCAGTTTCTGCGCGAGGAATTTCGGGGCGTAGGAAAGCGCCACGGCGACGAAGCTTTTCATGTCCGAGGTGCCGCGACCGTATAGGCGGCCATCTTTCTCGGTCAATGTGAAGGGATCAGTGTTCCATTCCTGGCCGTCGATCGGCACAACGTCGGTGTGGCCCGACAACACGATGCCGGGTTTATCCTGCGGCCCCAGCGTCGCATAGAGATTGGCCTTCTTGCCGCTGTCGTCATAAACCAGCGTGGATTCCACGCCGAGCGACTGCAGGTGTTCCTGGATCCAGTAGATCAGGGCCAGGTTGGAATCGCGGCTCACCGTCGGCATCTCGATGAGCTGGCGAACCATGGCGAGGGCTTCTGCACTGGGTTTGGTCATGGAAGGCATACTTTCTAGTTTAGTTGGACTGCAGGCTTTTGATCTGGCTGTCGAGATCGTCGGCGATGAAGCCCTGCACGATCTCGTCGATGGAGGCATCGGTGGTGAATCCCAGGGCGCCGGCACGCGCCGAGCGTGTTTCTCCGGGCCAGCCATCCACGATCTTCTGGATCGCGGCATCGGGTTGCCAGTGGATGGTGCCGATCTTGCGGTTACCCTTGCTGCGCTCGACGGCAGCGGCCATTTCGCCGGCAGTGACACGGATGCCGCTGAGCAGCAGCGTGCGGTCCTTGCCAAAGCTCTCGCCGGGCAGGTCATGGGCGCGGATGAAAGCGTCCACCGTGCGGCGCGGCGACAGGCAGGCCATGGGCGAATCCGGCCGCACCGGACAGATCGCATCCACGCCCGACAGCGGTTCGCGGATGATTGAGCTGGCCCAGGTGGAGGCGGCTTTGTTCGGCTTGCCGGGGCGCACCATGATGGTGGGCAGGCGGATGGCGCGACCATCGACAAAGCCTTTGCGGCTGTAGTCGTTGATCAACAATTCGCCGGTCAGTTTCTGCACGCCGTAGGATGTGGTCGGTCGCTGCGCGGTTTCGTCTGTTACCGTCTTTGGCAGGGCATCGCCACCATAGACGGCGACTGAGGAGGCAAAGACCATGCGTGGCGTGTGGGTGGTGATGGCGCGGCAGGCTTCCAGCACATAGCGGGTGCCTTCGAGGTTGACGCGATAGCCGCCCTCGAAATCTGCCTCGGCGCCGGACGAGACGATGGCGGCCAGATGGAACACGGAATGGGTGTTGTGGCCGATCAGACGCAGGACTTCGCCATGGTCGCCGATATCGCCCGCCATGCAGACGATGCGCTCGTCCTGCGGGCCAGCTGCTTCGACTGTATCGAACAGGGTGATGCGATGGATCGGTTCGGGCTTGCCGCTCGGGCCGGTCAGGCTGCCGCGCTTCAGCAGTTCCTGCGCCAGTTTCTGGCCGATGAAACCGGCCCCGCCGGTGATGACGACATTGAGCATGAACGCCCCCAGGAGTTGTCCGGGAAAGCGCTCACGCTAGCGATGCCGGCCGGCGGAAACAAGCCGGCCGGCATGGTACAAGTTGGTTCAGTCCTGCGGCGGTGGGGGCAGGCGGTGGGGTGGCGGACCATCCATGTGGCGACCACCCGGACCGCCCATGGGACCATCCGGCGGGGGCGGCATCGGCGGGCCATGGCGCATCAGCTTGCGTGCCAGCTTGGCACGCTCTTCCGGGGTCATGGCATCGGCCGCAGCCAGCAGGCCGGCCTGCAGACCCTGTTGCAACTGATCCAGTCGGCGGCGATGTTCGAGCAGGGCGGCTTCCAGCCGGGCGCGGTCATAGGGTTCGGCGGCCAGGGCCGTGCCCAGTTCGCGGCTCATCTCACGCAGGGTGAAGGCATTGCCCTTATGCGTTTTCTCAAAAGCCTTGCGGAAAGCCTTGCCGGCATCGTCGGGCAGACGACGGGCGAACTGCTCCTCAATATGGGCGCGGTCGCGGTCCATCCAGTGGCTGTATTTGACGAAGCGCACGGCGCCCCAGCCGACGAAAGCCAGGTTGATCGCCACCGAGGCGATGAGTCCGATGGCGAGCCAGCGGTTGGCGCGCGACTTCGCTGTCGGTGCAACCGGAGGCGGAGTGATGTTTGGGTCGGCCATGATTCTTATTCCTCGTACAGAAGCGGTGCGGTGCTGGCCAATTGCACGGCCACCAGCTCGACTTCCTGCGTGTCGATCAAGGAGAAATTGCTCAGCCCCGCGCCGATGCCGATGAACAACGCCAGCGCCAGCGCAGCCAGTTGCGGCATGGCGCGGCCGGCAGGGAACAGCAGGGCGAGGGCTTCGGCAATCTGGGCGCGCCATCCGGGCGGTTGGGCGACGGCGGCGGGCAGCGCGGCGACCTGGGCAAAGATGCGGGCGCGCAGGGCGTCGCTGGGCTCGATCTCGGGCAGGGCGGCTCCAAGCAGGCGATTGTCAAAACGCAGGGCGGCGCGCTGCAATTCGCGCGCTTCCGACGATGCCGCCAGCAGGCGGTCGGCCGCGGCGCGGTCGCGCGTCGGCCAATGTTCGATATCGGCGCCATAGGCATCGATCAGGTCGGTGAAGCGGTCGAGATCCATGATTTCACTCCAGACTCATTCCGTGGCGCCGAAGGTTGCGCCGAGATCGTCGCGCAGGCTGCGTTTGGCGCGCACCAGCAGGGATTCCAGGGCGCCCACGCTGATCCCCAAAGCCTGGGCGGCGGTGATATTGCTCTCGCCCTCCCAGAAGCAGAGCAGGATGGCGGCACGCTGCCGCTCGGGCAGTCTGGCCAGGGCAGCGGTGACGCGGTCGCCGGTCTCGGCGGCCAGGCGCGCCTGATAGGGATTGGGTTGCGCCTCGTCGACGGGTTCGGGCTGGTCGTCCAGCGCGGCCATGCCCGGCTTGCGCTTGCGGTCGATGCAGAGGTTGACCACCACCCGGTTCAGCCATGTCTTGAAACTGGCGCCGCCATCGGCCCGCCAGCGACCGGCATGCTGCCAGACGCGCAGGAAGGCTTCCTGCGCGACTTCCTCGGCATCGGCGCGATCAAACAGTACGCGATAGGCCATGCTCACGGCATGACGCAGGTAGCGGTCGACCAGAAGGCGATAGGCGGCATGGTCGCCATTGGCGACCCGCAGCATCAGGGCGGCGTCGACATCCTGCACGGCCTCATTCCGCCGCAGCGGGATGGACAACAGGGTTGTTGGCAATACGCCCGAGAAAGCATCTGGGCGGGACTGGGTGATAGAGGCAAGCATCCGGATAATTCCTGCTCTGGCCGACGAAACGGGGGCCGGGATTTCTCCCATATCCCCTATACGGGGCAGGGCGGGAAATCCTGCGCAGGCGGATCATGCTGTAATCAGGCCTGGCCGGCCGCCTCCAGGGCCTTGAGTTCCTCGGTCAGGCGGGCGATTTCCTGGCCCACCGCCCGGGCCATGTCGGACTGGTCCCAGTCGCGGTACTGGCCCTGCCGGTAGGCCAGGGCGTTGCGGTAATACAGCCAGGCATTGAGGCGGCAGCGCACGTAATTGTTCTGGCTCTTGATCACCTTGCCGGGACTGCCCACCACCACCGAGTTGTCCGGGATCACGGTGCCTTCCTTCAGGAAGGTGTGGCCGCCGATGATGCAGTTATTGCCGATCACGCAGCCGTCCATGATGGTCGAGCCGATGCCGATCAGGCAGTTGTCGCCGATGGTGCAGCCATGGATGGTGCAGTGATGGGTGATCGAGCAATGGGCACCGACATAAGTGCCGGTCTGGCTGCCGACATGCAGCATCGAAAAGTCCTGGATATTGGTATAGGCGCCGACGACGATCTCGTAATTCTCGGCCCGCATGGCGACATTGATCCAGACCGAACTGCCTTCCTCCAGTCGCACCTTGCCGTAAATCTGCGCGGTGTCGTGGATATAGGCGGGATTGTTCAGCACCACATCGGGGCCATGCACGGGCATTGTCGTTCCTCCATCTCCGGAGAAAGACCTTAAACAAGCGCAGCGAAAGGAAAAAGGGCGGAAGGGGTCCCGTCAGGAGTAGACCTGTCAGGCCGCCACAGCCTCATCGGCCTCGATGGTTTCGCCGCCGGCGATCTTCCAGGCGAGCAGGCCGCCATCAAGATGGAACAGGTTCTCGACCCCCTGTTCCGCCAAGCGGGTCAAGGCCGTGGCCGAGCGTTTGCCGGTCAGGCATTGCAGCACGCGCCGCTTGCCAGGTGCGGCCGGCAGGGCCGCAGGATCGAGACTGGAAAGCGGCACCAGCACCGAACCGGGGATGTATTCGTCGGCGTATTCGTCCGGTTCGCGGACATCGATCAGCACGGCCTCTCCGGCCGCCAGCCAGGCCAGAACGGTCTGGGCCGTGACGACAGCTGCGGGGGAATTCAGGGTCATGTCATTTGCAGTGGACATATGCCGAATATATGGCTTGCAACTGTGGAATTCAAATAAAATATCATTTTAATATGTAATAACAGATATTCACATAAGCATATGTATAATAAAAAGCGGCCTCCCGGTTAGGGGAGGCCGCCGTGAGAGAAAACAGTCGATTACTTGGTGGCGTCCTTCAGATAGGCGATCAGGTCGGCGACTTCGCTTTCCTTCTTGATGCCGGGGAAGACCATCTTGTTGCCGGGAATATAGGCCTTCGGGTCGGCGACATAGGCGGCAATGGTCTTTTCGTCCCACACCACGGCCTTGGCCTTCATGGCGTCGGAATATTTGAAGCCATCGACGGTGCCGGACTTGCGCCCAAAAACCTTGGCCAGGCTAGGGCCGACGCCGTTTTTGCCGGCTTCAAGCTGATGGCAGGCGCGGCATTTGGCGAAAGCCTTCTTGCCGGCTTCGACGTCACCGGCTGCCTGGGCGCCGCTGGCGAGGGTGAATGAGACCGCCAGGGCGGCAAGGGCGGAAAAAACGACTCGCGACATCTCGTGGGGCTCCTCGCGTGATTCTGTGTCCATCCGGGAACCTATACGCCTTTATGAGGCGGCGAAATCCCCGAAACCGGATGGAAAATAGCATAGCGACTCGCTCTATCAACAGCGGCGCGTTGCCGCATTTACCTGCGCTTAACAGGCCGCTGCCTAGTCTGCCCCGCCTGGACGGAAAAACGTCCTCGCGGAGCGGGAGTTCGGCTGAAGATGAACATGATGGCCAATCTGGGTCATGGCCGGTTGCAGACGATGGTTGCAGCCGGGAACGAGGTGCTGCGGATCCAGCAGGCGCTGGCGGCACGGCGCAGCAACCTGGTGGCTGAATTGCTGCGTGGTGAAGAGGATTTCTACGAGCAAAGGCATTACCCGGCCGGCGATGTATTCGATCCGGAAACGGGAGCGCAATATTACTATCATGCCCATCGCAACGATGGCCGCGAGCATGGTCATTTCCACATCTTTCAGCGGCCGCACCTGTTGCCGGAGAAATTCGAACCGGTTCGTTTCGTGAAACCCGGAGTCGGCCGCTGCTCACCGAAGGAAAAGATCGGCCCGCACTGGCCGCGTGGCCATCGCGCGCTGGCGCATATCGTTGCCGTGGCGATGGATCATTATGGCCAGCCGATCCGGCTGTTCACCGTCAATCGCTGGGTCACCGACGAGACGTGGTATTCGGCGCGCGACCTGATCGCGATGCTGGATCGTTTTGAATTGCGTCATGGCTGGCCGGCGCCGGATGTGAACCGCTGGCTGAATGGCCTGATGCGCCTGTTCCAGCCCGAGATCGTCGAACTGATCCGTCGCCGCGATGCGGCGGTGGAGGCGCGGGGTCGCGCCAATCCGCGCGGCGATGCGTTGGAAGACCGCAGTCTGGAAGTGACCGCGTCCCTGGATATTTCGGTGGAGCGCCGGATGCGGCAGTTGCGCCGCTCGCTGGCCGCCTGAAGTTCAGGGCAGATAGCCGAGGGTGCGCCACTCGGCATAGGCCTGGCGGAATCCGTAATAGGATTCCCAGACTTTCTTGAACTCCGGATTGGTGACGCTTTCTTCCTTCACCACCTTGATCCAGGCGGATTTCAGTTCCTGCATCACCGGCTTGGGCAAGGTGCGTATCGTCACGCCGCGGGCGCGGATTTCCTGCAATGCCTTCACCTGCTGGGCCTCACCCTCGGCCAGGCTCTCGCGCACGGTATCGCCGCAGACGCTCATGATCAGGCCACGCTGCGCGTCGCTCAGGCCCTCCCAGACCTTCATGTTGATCAGCAACGAGATCAGCGAACTCTGCTGGTGCCAGCCGGGGAAGTAGAAATTCTGCGCCGCCTTGTCGAACCCGAAACGCAGATCGGTTGCGGGCAGAGAGAATTCAGCCGCGTCAATGTCGCCGGTTTGCAGGGCGTTGAATATCTCGCCGCCGTTTAGCGGCACGATCTCGACGCCAAGCTGGCTGATCACACGGGCGCCGATACCCATGAAGCGCATGCGCAGGCCGTTCAGGTCGGTAGCGGAATTGATCTCGCGGCGAAACCAGCCGCCGGATTCCGGTGGCAGGATGGTGCAGACCACCGGCTTGATATTGAAACGGGCGAAGCTCTCGTCCATCAGCGGCTGCCCACCGCCATAGGATAGCCAGGCCAGGTATTCACTGGCCGGCGGGCCGAAGGGCACGCTGGAAAACAGCCAGAAGGCAGAGTCCCGCGCGGCGAAAAAATTGGCCGATGACCAGACGGCATCGATCTCGCCGCTCGATACCTTGTCAAACAGCTCGGCGTTTGGTGCCAGCGTGTTGGGTTCATATAGCTTGAAGATGACATTGCCATTCGAGGCAATGGCCAGCTTTTCGACCATGGCCGTCGCCATGGTTCCGATCAGCGGTGCCGTTGACGGGGCCGGGCTGGCCAGTTTGATCCGGGCAGGTTGATCTGACGGCTCGTTTGGCGAGGGCGTGACGGCGGCAGCCGGCTCGGGCTCTTTGATGGCACGTGCCTCGGGCGCGTTGGAGGCGCGCTGCAGCGACACGGCGCCGATGCCGATCAGGATGCCCAATACCAATGCGAGGCCAGCTACGGTGACCAGACGCGCCATCAGGATTTCACTTTCTCCCCGCCAGGCGCCGTAAGTGCGGCTGGCAACTGCCGGGCGTCACCATAAGGGGCAGGCGGGCGGCTCGTCCATCGGTCCGGGCCATCCGCTTGACTCTTAGTTTCTCTTGTAACTAACTTCGGGTCAGGTAAAAAAATCCACAACAAATTCCTCGGGAGGAATTGCCGTGCGAAACAACCTTAAGGCCATCCTGGCCCGGGCCGCTTTTGCCGTGGCCTCAGGCGCCGCCCTGCTCATTGCCGCCCCCGCGCAGCCTGTTGCAGCGCAGGAAATAGAACTCAAGCTGAGCCATTTCCTGCCGCCCGGCCACGGTATCCACCGCGACTGGCTGCTGCCCTGGGGCGAGGAACTGACCAAGCGCAGCAACGGCAAGGTCAAGGTGACGATCTTCCCCGCCGGCTCGGCCTTCGGCAATCCGGCCCGCCAGCTCGAACAGGCCGTCAGCGGTGTGGTCGATATCGCCCATGGCTTGCGCGGCGTGCCGGCCGGACGATTCAACCGCATGGGCATCATTGAGTTCCCCTTCCTGGTGGAAACCGCCAATGCTGCCAGCCGCACGCTGTGGGAGATGTATCCCAAGCATTTTGCCCAGGAATTTCCCGACACGGTAAAAGTGCTGGGCCTGCATGCCCATAATGCCGGCCTGATCCACACCCGCGACAAGCAGGTCAAGACCATGGACGATCTGAAGGGCCTGCGCATTCGTTCGCCCAGCCCGCAGATCAACGCCATGCTGCAGCAGCTGGGTGCCACGCCGGTCGGCCTGCCGCCGGGCGAGGTATACGAGAACCTGCAGCGCGGTGTGATCGACGGTGCCGTGTTTCCGTGGGATCCGATCAATTCCTTCCGCCTGTTCGAAGTGACCAAGTATCACCTCGACGCGCGCTCCTACACGGCCAGCTTCTATTTCGTGATGAACAAGCGCAAATACGACAGCCTGCCGGCCGAGGTGAGGAAGGCGATCGACGATACCACCGGCGCAGCGCTGACCGAGAAGTTCGGCGATTGGTGGAACCAGTGGGATGCACCCGGCCTGGAAGCGGCGAGCAAGAAGGGTAACGTGATGTCGTCGCTGAGCGAGGCGGAACGTAACCGCTGGCGCGACGCGCTGAAACCTACCACCGAGAAGCTGCTCACCGACCTGGAAGGACAGGGCGTGAAGAATGCCCGCGATATCTATCGCGAGATGCAGCAGCGCATCGCCAAGTATGAAGGCGGCAAGCGCTGAGGCGGTATAATCCCGTGGCCCGCCGAACCGGTGTTTCCGGCGCGGCGGGCCACAGCTTTTTCTGACGGATGCCGGAATGACGCCGATCTATCGTGCGGCTGAATGGAGTGCCGCCTGGGCCGCGCGGGTGGGTGCTTTCTGCGCCCTGCTGGCCGGGCTTGCGACCTGTGCCGATGTGGTGATCCGCCATGCCGGCGGACAGGGCATCCTCGGCACGGTCGATATCACCCAGCTGATGATCATGGCCACGGCCTTCCTGACCATTCCCTATGGCTTCATTGCCGACAGCCATGTGGCCGTCGACCTCGGTGTCGAGCGGTTGCCATTCCGGCTGCAGGCCTTCTGTCGCATGCTGGCCGCCTTGTGCGGCACCTTGCTGATGCTGGCGATCGCTTGGTTCGGTTGGCAGCAGTTCAACACCGTGGCGCTGATGGGTGACAAATCGCAGACCATTGCCCTGCCTATGACCTGGTATTGGTATCCGCTGCTGGGTGGTGCGGTATTTGCCGCGCTGATGGCGCTGACGGTTGCCTTGCGCCATCTGCTGACACTGCTGACCGGTCGCGATCCGCTGCCGGCGCCAAAGCCGCAGCCCCTGGCATGAGCCCGGCGCTGGTGGGGATCTTGGGTTTCGGCGCCGTTCTGGCGCTGATGCTGCTGCGCGTGCCGGTGGCCGTGGCGATGGGTCTGGTCGGCGCCGCCGGCTTCCTGCTGCTGCAGGGCTGGGATGGGCTGGCCTATGTGATGGGCTCCTCGCCGTTTGAGAGCGTGTTTCCATACAGCCTGTCCGTTGTGCCGTTATTCGTGATGATGGGCGTGTTCGCCACTTATGCCGGCCTGTCGCGCCAGCTTTACGATGCCGCCTATGCCTTTCTTGGGCATTTCCGTGGTGGCCTGGCGCTTGCCACCATTGGGGCCTGCGCGGCCTTTGGTTCGATCTGCGGCTCGGCGATCGCCACGGCGGCCACAATGTGCCGCGTCGCCCTGCCCGAGATGCGCCGGCGCGGGTATGCCGACAGCCTGGCCACCGCCACCATTGCCGCCGGCGGCACGCTGGGAATCCTCATTCCCCCCTCGATCATCCTGCTGATCTATGCGCTGCTGACCGAACAGTCGCTGGGCAAGCTGTATGTCGGCGCGCTGCTGCCGGGCCTGCTTGGCACCGGCCTCTATATGCTGGCCATTGCCGCCACCGTGCGGCTCAACCCGGCCAGCGGGCCGGCGGGCGAGCGCATGGCCTGGCCGCAGCGCCTGCGCACCATGCGTAGCGTCTGGCCGGTATTCCTGCTTTTCGTGGTGGTGATCGGCGGCATGTTCGCGGGCGTCTTTTCCCCCAACGAAGCCGCGTCGGTTGGCGCGGTTGGAGCGCTGCTGTTCGCTTTGGCTGGCCGCACGATGGGCCTGTCGCGCTTCAAGGATTCGCTGCTGGAAACGGCTTCGACCAGCGCGATGATATTCCTGATCCTGATCGGCGCCGGCCTGTTCAACTTCTTCCTCGAGGTCACCAATGCGCCGCAACTGGTGGTGCAGCAGATCCAAGCCCTGAATGTCAGCCCGGCGCTGTTCCTCGTGCTGCTCACCGTATTCTACGTCGTGCTCGGTGCACTGATGGACGACCTGGCGATGATGCTGCTGACACTGCCCTTCGTTTTTCCGGCGGTGCAGGCCCTGGGGATCGATCCGCTCTGGTTCGGCATTTATATGGTCACCATCGTCGAGATCGGCATGATCGTGCCGCCGGTCGGCATGAACCTGTTCGTGATCCAGGGCGTGGGGCAGGTGAAGCTGCCGACCGTAATCCGTGGCATTCTACCCTTCGTGCTGGCCGATCTGGTGCGTGTCGGACTGCTGATCGGTTTTCCGCAGATCGTGCTGTGGCTGCCAGGCCTTATGGACTGATCAGCGTTTTTTCGGCACCACGCCGTATTCCCTGATCCAGCCCAGCGAGGCGGCGGTGTCGCCTTCGGGACGGTATTCGCAGCCGATCCAGCCGTCGTAGCCCAGCGCATCCAGCCGAGCGAAGATATAACGGTAATCGATCTCGCCGTTGCCCGGTTCACGCCGGTCGGGCGGATTGGCGATCTGGATATGGCCAATCCATGGCATCTGCCGCTCCAGCCGTCTGGTGATGTCGCCATGGATGATCTGGGCATGGTAGATGTCGAATTGCAGGCGCAGGTTGGGCGCGCCGATATCCTCCAGCACCTTCTGGGCAAAATCGAAATCGTTAAGGAAGAAGCCCGGGATGTCGCGCCGGTTGATCGGTTCGATCAGGAGCAGCAACCCGGCCCCTGAAGCCTGCTCCGCCGCCCAGGCCAGGTTGTCCATATAGCAGGCTTCCATGGCGCGGCGGTCGGCCTGTGCCGGTTCCACGCCGGCGACCACGTGGATGCGTGGGCAGCTCATTGCGGCCGCGTATTCAAATGCCCGGGCCATGGCGGCGCGGAACTCCTTGCGCCGGGTGGGCAGGGAGGCCAGGCCGCGCTCGCCGCCGGCCCAGTCACCGGGCGGGGCATTGAACAGGGCGACCTGCAGGCTGGCATCGCGCATGGCGGCGGCGAGCGCGGCCGGGGCATGGTCGTAGGGGAACATGAACTCCACCCCGTCGAAACCCTGTTCGGCGGCGGCCTGGAAGCGGTCGAGGAAGGGCAGATCCTGGAACAGGAAGCTGAGATTCGCGGCAAAGCGTGGCATGGCGTCCCCCTGGGCGGCCTTCCGGCCTGTCGTCGAGCCTGCGCCGAAGCATCGGTTTGCCGAGACTGTCATTTCTGGTAACTGTTGGGCAAGTCTTGTTGTTTCTCCTTCCGAGGATCGATGGCCGACGGCCGGTTGCAGACAGAGCGGGATGGAACGGCATTGCGCCTGCGCCTGACCGGCGACTGGACGCTGGCCCATGCCGCCGCGCTGCTGCCGCGTCTGGGCGGGCTGGCCACGGCCGGGCTGGCTGGCAGCCATGTCACCGGCGGAGGCGAACGCCGGGCGGTTTTTGACACCGCTGCGCTGGACCGCTTGGATACCGCAGGGGCGATTCTGCTGGTGCGGCTGCATCGCCAATTGCTTGATCAGGGTTTTGAGATCGACTGGCCGCAGGCACGGCGCGAGCATCGTGCCCTGTTCGACTATGTGGCCGGTTCGGGCGACGCTGTCACGGTATGGCCGAAAACCGGCAGCGGACTGCTCGGGCTCATCGAATATCTCGGCTGGCAGACGATGTTCTTCGTGCGCGAGGCGCGCCGTTTCATCGCCTTTATCGGCCAGGTCACGGAAACCGCGGTGCTGATCGGGCTCCGGCCCGGCCGCATGCGCTTCACCTCCATGGTGCATCACATGGAGGAGACCGGGCTGAAAGCCATTCCTATCGTTGGGTTGCTGTCTTTCCTGATCGGCATGGTGATGGCCTATCAGGGCGCCAGCCAGTTGCAGAAATTCGGTGCCGAAATCTTCGTCGTCGATCTGATCGGCATATCCGTGCTTCGTGAACTGGGCGTGCTGCTGACCGCGATCCTCATCGCCGGCCGCTCGGGCAGCGCCTTCACCGCCCAGATCGGCACCATGAAAGTGAACGAGGAAATCGCCGCCATGCGCACGCTGGGTCTCGATCCGGTCGTGGTTCTGGTGCTGCCGCGATTGTTCGCCCTCGTCCTCACACTGCCCGTGCTCACCTTCTTCGCAGACCTGATGGGCCTGGCCGGCGGTGCACTGATGGCCTGGAATACCCTGGGCATCGACCCGGTGCTGTTTTTCAACCGGCTCAATGACGTGATCGTGCCGCGCACCTTTTTCATCGGCATGGTGAAGGCGCCGGTTTTCGCTTCCCTGATCGCCCTGGTCGGTTGTTACGAGGGCCTGCGGGTCAAGCGCGATGCCGAAAGCGTCGGCCGCCTGACCACCCGTTCGGTGGTGCAGTCGATCTTCCTGGTCATCCTGTTCGATGCCCTGTTCTCCATCCTGTTCAACATCCTGAAAGTCTAGGAATGGCGGGGGAAGAGCAGAGCAGGGAGCGGGTGATCACGGTGCGGGGACTGGTGAACCGGTTCGACACGCATGTGGTGCATGACAGGCTCGATCTCGATGTCTATCGCGGCGAGGTGCTGGGCGTGGTGGGCGGTTCTGGCACCGGCAAGTCGGTGCTGTTGCGCACCATCATTGCGCTCAACGAGGCCGCCGCGGGCAGCATCGATCTGCTGGGCACCGACATGATCAACGGGTCTCCCGAGGACCTGCGCGCGGTGCGCCAGCGGTTCGGTGTGCTGTTCCAGGATGGCGCGTTGTTTTCATCGCTGACCGTGGCGCAGAATATCCAGGTGCCGCTGAAGGAATTCTACGACTTGCCGGACGATCTGCTGGACGAAATCGTGGCTGCCAAGCTGCACATGGTCGGCCTGCAGTCCGATGCCGGAGCCAAATATCCGGCCGAGCTTTCCGGCGGCATGCGCAAGCGCGCCGGCCTGGCCCGTGCGCTGGCGCTCGATCCGGAAGTGGTGTTTTTCGACGAACCGACCGCAGGGCTCGATCCCATCGGGGCGGCCGCTTTCGACCAGCTGGTGCGCGACCTGCAGCAGGCGCTTGGCCTGACCGTCTTCATGGTCACCCATGATCTCGACTCACTCTATGCCATTTGCGACCGTATCGCCGTGCTGGCCGAGAAGAAGGTGCTGCTGGCCGGGTCGATGGACGTGATGCTGCAGGACAAGCATCCCTGGGTGATGGAATATTTCCACGGGCCGCGCGCCCGGGCAGCCGCGATCACCGCGGCGCTGGACAAGAGGTGAAGCCATGGAAACGCGGGCACATCATCTGCTGATCGGCAGTTTCATGCTGGTCTTTCTGACGGCCATCGTGGCTTTTGTGCTGTGGTTGGCGAAATCCGAGGTCGACCGCGAGATCGCGCGCTACAATATCTTCTTCACCGGCTCGGTCGCCGGCCTGGGCTTGGGCGGCGATGTGCGGTTCAATGGCATCAAGGTCGGCAGCGTGTCGCAGATCACCATAGACCGCGAAGATACCAGCCGGGTGCGCGTGACGGTGGAAGTGGATGCCGATACCCCGATCCGTGCCGATTCCGAGGCGACCCTGCAGCTTCAGGGCGTGACTGGCGTTTCCTTCGTTCAGATATTGCCCGGCAGTCGTGACGCGCCGATCCTGCCGGTGGTGGCCGGCCGCGATGCCAGCAAATACCCGACCATCCGTTCCAAGCCATCCGCCATCGAGGCGCTGGTGGAAGCGGCGCCGGAGCTTTTCCAGCGTGCGGCTCGTATCCTCAGTGACGAAAATCTGGAGAACCTGACCGGGTTCATCGCCAACCTGCGCGAGGTTTCGCAGACCCTGGCATCGCGCCAGGAATCGATCGGCCGGGCCATCGACAGCTTCAGCGCTACCAGCGGCGATATCGCCAAGGCGGCTTCGGCCGCGCGCGATATCGCCGACAAGATGGACCGCGTGATGAACGAGGCCGAGACAACCCTGAAAAATGCCAACCGCCTGTTGGAGGGCGATGCGACGCTGGCGGCCGCCGATGCGCGCCAGGCCATGGCCCAGCTCAACACGTTACTGACCGAGCTGAACGCCATCATGGAAGAAAACCGGGCGCCATTGCATGCCATGACGACAGAAGGTTTCGGCGAATTCCGCCGCCTGATGTCGGAAACGCGCATCCTGGTATCCAGCCTGGCGCGGGTGGCGCAGCGCCTGGAAGACGATCCGAGTTCAGTGCTGTTCGGCAATCGCGATGCCGAATACCGCGGCGAAGGGGGAGGGCAGCGGCCATGACCAGGATGATGACCACGAGACGCGGGATTCTGCTGGCGGGAGCCGCGCTGCCGCTTTCCGCCTGCGGCGGGCTGATCCCGCAGACGCCGCCCTCCAACCTCTACAGCCTGTCGCCCAAGACCACCTTCACCGATACGCTGCCGCGCGTGGACTGGCAGCTGGTGGTGGAGGAACCTTTCGCCGCCGGCGGGCTTGATACCCACAAGATCGCGATCTTCACCAACCCCTATGAGGTCAAGTACTATGCTGAGGCGCGGTGGAGCGAACGGGCGCCCCGCATGGTGCAGACGCTGCTGGTGGAAAGCTTCGAGAATACCGGCAAGATCGTGGCCGTCGGCCGCCAGTCCGTCGGCCTGCGTTCGGACTTCAACCTCAAGGGCGAGTTGCGCGAATTCCAGGCCGAACTGAAGGACGACCGCGGCCTGCCCGAGGCCCATGTGGCCCTGCAGGTGAAGCTGGTGGCGCAGCCGCGCCAGCAGATCGTGGCGGCAGCCACCTTCAGCCAGCGGGTGAGGGCGAAGAACACCTCGCTGCTGGGCGTGGTGGCGGCTTTCGACGAGGCCCTGGGCTATGTGCTGCGCGAAACCGTGCAGTGGACGCTGATGACGGGGAAGAAACCCGCCGCGTAGGGCGTGTCAGGCTTACAGCCCACTGCGCAGTTCCACGATGGGTTTCGACATCACCGCTTCCTGGTCCCACGGGAACAGGATCCAGGTATCCTGGCTCACCTCGGTGATGAAGGTATCCACCATCGGCCGGCCGTTGGGCTTGGCATAGATGGTGGCGAAATGCGCCTTGGGCAGCAGGGCGCGCACCGCCTTGGCCGTCACGCCGGTATCGACCAGATCATCCACGATCAGCCAGCCATCACCCTGATCAGCCAGGGCCGCCTCGGCGGTCTTGAGGATGTTCACCTTCGAGCCGCGTTCCAGTTCGTTATAGGTGGAGCAGGAGATCGTCTCGATCATGCGCAGGTTCAGCTCGCGTGCCACGATGGCGGCGGGCACAAGGCCACCACGGGTGATCGCCACGATGCCCGTGTAGCCGCCGCGCGCCTGGGCTGCATCCAGCAGCCGCCAGGCCAGCGCCTTGCAGTGACGGTGCAGCTCTTCCCACGAGACCGGGAAGAATTTGGTATAGCCATGGCCTTCGGTCATGATGTGCTTGCTCCGGTCTTCAGGCTTGTGCCGGCGTGGTGGCCTGGCGATAGGCTTCGATGGGACCGCGGATGCGCTCCGGGATTTCCACCGATTTCAGGATTTTCTCGTCCACGATGCAGGAGACATGGGTGCAGGTGAAGCAGACTTCGCCTGCTGCATTCCGGCCCTTGAATTCGTAGGTGATGGTGGCGCGACTCAGCTTCTCGACCCGCAACTCGACGCTAAAGGGATCGCCGCCCTTCAGGGCGCGCTGGAAATCCAGCTTGGTGCTGACCGTGGGCGAGCCAAGGCCAAGTTCCTTGTGCAGGCGCAGGAAACTGTAGCCGATGATGTCGCGCCAGAAGGCTTCCAGCGTCTCCATCACATAGTCGAGGAACTGGGTGGTGTAGACCATGCCGGCGGGGTCGCATTCGCCCCATTGCACGATACGGGGGCAGGCGAAGGGACGGTCGGGGGTGAAGGATCGGTTTGCGGAATCGGTCATAGCCGCGGATCATACGGAGGGCCGGGGCGAAAAAAAAGCACGGGCCGGCGGCGGCCCAGGGAAAAGAAACGGGAGAAAAGAAAAGGGCGCCCGGCAGGGGGGCCGGACGCCCGTCTAGGAGGGGGAGGATAAAACCTACTTACGCACGCACATATTCGAAATCGACCGGCTGGTTGTTGATGCCGCGGGCAGGCGGGGCGACCCAGTTGGCGAATTTGCCGGGCTGGGTCACCGGGGTCATCAGGCTGATCACATAAGTCCGGTCGGCATCGGTCGGCAGCCATTCATGATGGCGAGCATCCCATTCGGCCTGACTGATGATGCGGCCCTGCGGGTCCACGCGCAGTTCGGAGAACTGGCCAATCTGGCGATGGAAGGCACGATGCGGCAGCTTCAGCTCGAAGTCGATACCGTGGCGCTTGATGATCTGGTTCCAGCGCATCACACCACGCGCGCAATCGGCCACGTAATCGTCGCGCAGGCGCTCGTTCAGAGCGGTCAGCGCGGCCTCTTCCTTCTCGCGGAAGCCGTCGCCATCCACTTCAAGAACCTTGTAGGCGGCATCGGTCAGCTTGTGATCGTCGTTGATCCGCGTCTCGTCGAAGCGGCCCTTGATACCCATGGTGTAGTAGTTGGCGGCGTTGGTGGAGATTTCCGAGCCGAACAGGTCGATCGAGACCGAGAAGTGGAAGTTCAGGTATTTCTGCAGCGTGGGCAGGTCGATCACGCCATGCTTGCGCACGTCGTCGGTCTTGAAGTCGCGCATGACTTCGCAGGTACGCTGGATCACGCGGCCCACGCCTGTCTCGCCCACGAACATGTGGTGCGCTTCCTCGGTCAGCATGAAGCGGCAGGACCGCGCCAGCGGATCGAAGCCGCTTTCGGCCAGCGAGGCGAGCTGGAACTTGCCGTCGCGGTCGGTGAAGAAGGTGAACATGTAGAAGCTGAGCCAGTCCGGCGTCTTCTCGTTGAAGGCGCCCAGGATGCGCGGCTTGTCGTCGTCGCCCGAGCGGCGCTGCAGCAGGGCTTCGGCTTCCTCGCGGCCGTCACGGCCGAAATAGGCGTCCAGCAGGTAGACCATGGCCCAGAGATGGCGGCCTTCTTCGACATTGACCTGGAACAGGTTGCGCAGGTCATAGAGCGACGGGCAGGTCTGCCCCAGCAGGCGCTGCTGCTCCACCGAGGCCGGCTCGGTATCGCCCTGGGTCACGATCAGGCGACGCAGCACGCCGCGGTATTCGCCGGGCACTTCCTGCCAGGCGGCCTCGCCCTTGTGGTCGCCGAAATTCACCTTGCGCTCGGCTTCCGGCTCGGCAAGGAAAATGCCCCAGCGATAGTCCGGCATCTTCACATAGCCGAACTGCGCCCAGCCCTCGGCGTCGACGCTGACGGCGGTGCGCAGGTAAGCCTCGCGGGCCTGGAAGCCGGCCGGGCCCATATCCTGCCACCAGTCGAGGAATTTCGGCTGCCATTCCTCCAGCGCGCGCTGCAGGCGGCGGTTGTCGGAGAGGTTGACGTTGTTGGGGATGCGCGAGTTGTAGTCGATAGCCATTTTGTTTTCTCCCTAGACCCGTTTGCGGTCATACGCGGCGCGCTGGCCGGTGCCGTACAACTTGAGGGCACCCTGCTCGCCGACGGCGTTGGGGCGCTGGAAAATCCAGTTCTGCCAGGCGGTGAGGCGACCGAAGATTTTCGTCTCCATCGTTTCGGGTCCGCCGAAGCGCAGGCTCGCCTCCATGCCGGTGAGGGCATCGGGCGAGAAGGCGGCGCGTTCCTCGATGGCGATGCGCACCTCGTCTTCCCAGTCGATGTCGTCGGGCGTGAAGGTGACCAGTCCGGCCTCGTCGGCGGCCTGCGCATCGAGATCGTTGCCGATCAGCTTTTTGATCTCGTCGACGCGCGCCGGGTTGTCGAGGTTGCGGCTGGCGATACGGCTCAGGCCGTTGCCCATCGGATAGGCACCGAAATTCATCGGCGTCAGGCGGATGGTCGCGGGCGGACGGTTGTCGCCTTCCATCTGGCCGTCCAGCATGTAGGAGCGGTCGGCGGCGACAACCAGTTCCAGCAGCGTGCCGGTGAAGCAGGAACCGGGCTCGACCAGCGCGAAGATCGAGCGCGACGAAACATCGATGCGCTTGAACACGCGCTTGAGGAACAGGCGGATTTCGCGCACCAGCCAGTGCGACTTGTGCTGTTCCAGCGCGGCATCGTAAGCGGCCACCAGGTCGGCATCGCCATTGGTGCGGAACACCCACATGCCGGTGGTTTCTTCATTGGTGCGCAGATGCAGGATCAGGTCGTCCAGCTCGCGCGCCAGCGCCAGCGACCAGAACTGGTCGCCCTGGGCCTGGATGGCGTCAGCCGATGCCGGCGGCGGGGCCTTGGGGCCATACACGGTGATCTCGGCGATGCCCTTGGTGCGGTCCAGCCGGGCCTCGACATGGCTGTAGCGGATCGTGTCGCCATCGATCTTGCGCTCCAGCTTCGACAGCGCAATGCCCTTGGCATTGGCCGGCCGGTCGGACTTGGCGGCAAAGGCCTCGGCGCGTTCGCGCATGGCATCGTTCAGCTTGGTGCGCGGCACGACTTCGTCGACCAGGCGCCAGTCCACGGCGCGCTTGCCCTTGATGCCTTCCTCGATGGTGCAGAAGAAATCGGCGCGGTCGCGGCGCACCATGCGCTTGTCGACCAGGCGGGTGAGGCCGCCGGTGCCCGGCAGCACGGCCAGCAGCGGCACCTCGGGCAGGGAGACCGAGGTATTGCCGTCATCGGCCATCAGGATGTAGTCGGCGGCCAGCGCCAGTTCATAGCCGCCGCCGGCGCAGGGGCCGTTCACGGCGGCGATGTAAGTCTGCTTCGATTCTGCCGTGGCCTCTTCGATGCCGTTGCGGGTCTCGTTGGTGAATTTGCAGAAATTCACCTTCCAGCCATGGGCCGACTGGTTGAGCATGCGGATATTGGCGCCGGCGCAGAAAATGCGCTCCTTCGCCGAGGTGATGATCACCGATTTCACTTCCGGATGCTCGAAGCGCAGGCGCTGCACGGCATCGTGCAATTCGATATCGACGCCGAGATCGTAGGAATTCAGCTTCAGCTCATAGCCGGGGCGCAGGCCGCCGTCTTCCCGCACGTCCATCGCGAGCGTGGCGACGGGTCCGTCGATGCTGAGTTTCCAATGTTTGTACTGGCTGGGCTCGGTGCGGAAATCCACCGGAGCGGCACCGTTGGGCTGGCTGTCGGCCATGCTGGTCCTCCCTCGAACTGAATATGCATTATAATACACAGTTTCGGGACGACAAGAATTATTTTGCAGCTTTTTGCCGGGTGTCGTCCTTTTTATTCCGCCGCCTCGCGGGCCAGCCAGGCCGGATGGGCGCGGAGCGCGGCGGACAGTTCGGTAGCGGCCTGATCCAGGGTCTTTCCGGCGGTGTCGAAGGCCATGTCGGCCCGGGCATAGAGCGACTCGCGTTGGGCCAGGATACGTTTCAGGTCGGCCATGGCTTCGGACTGGCCGGCGATCGGCCGCAGGTCGCCCTGGGCGACGACCCGGCCCATATGCTCCTCCGGCTTCGCCTTCAGCCAGATGGTGAAGCAATGCGACAGCAGATGGGCATAGGTGGTCGGTTCCGAGGGCAGGCTGCCGCCGGTGGAAATCACTTTCGGCGACGGATCGGCGGTCACCCGCTCCAGCGCGCGCCGTTCGAAGCGGCGATAGGCCGCCTGGCCGTAGAGATCAAAAATCTCGTTCAGGGAAAGGCCCGCCTCGGTTTCGATTTCCTTGGCCATTTCCACGAATTGCAGGCCGAAGGCGGTGGCCAGCCGCTGGCCGAGCGAGGTTTTCCCCGCGCCGCGCAGGCCGATCAGGGCGATATGGCGCTTCACGCTGGCTGCGACGCCGAAACGCTCGCGTGCGAAAGCCTGCAATTCCTGCAGCTGTTCGGCATTCAGGTCCTCGATCTGGCGCAGCAGCAGCGCCTGGTCCACGCCCAGCGGCGGGCGGTCGCCGAGGAAATCGGTGATCGGCAGATCCATCGCGCGGGCGATCTGGCGCAACAGCAGGATGGAGATGTTGCCCGCGCCGCCTTCGAGCTGGGCGAGGTAGCGTTCCGATACACCTGAATCGCGGGCGAGGATCTTGCGGCTCATGCCGCGTCTGGCGCGCGCATTGCGCACCCGCTCGCCCACAACCTGCAGGAAAGCGGTATCTTCGGGGCTGGCCTTGTCGCGGCTCTCGTTCATGGCATGCATTATAGTGCAATTTCTGCTGGAGCGCCAGCAAACACTGCGTTATAGTTCGAGCCACAATAACGGCGACCATCCCCGGCGAACAGGTTCAGGAGAGTGTAGATGCAGGTTTCCATTCTGGTCGGCACCATGACGGGCACCGCAGAGCTGGTGGCCGGCGACGTGAAGAAGGCGCTGGAAGGCAAGGGCCACAGCGTCGACGTGCTGCTGATGGACAACCTGAAGGCCGAGGTGTTCCAGCGCCCGGGTGCCTTCCTGATCTGCACCTCCACTTATGGCCAGGGCGACGTGCCCGACAATGCCCGCGATTTCTTCGCCGATCTGCAGGCCGCCAAGCCCGACCTGACCGGCAAGCTGGTCGGCGTCATCGGCCTGGGCGATACCACCTACCAGGACACCTTCAACCATGGCGGCCAGCAGTTCGAAACCCTGCTGAAGGGCCTGAATGCCACGCTGGTCGGCGAGCGCATGCAGCACAACGCGTCTGGCGGGACCCTGCCGGAAGAGGATGCCGTGACCTGGGCGCTGGACTGGGTTGAGCAGGCTGCACCGCTTGCCAAGGCCGCATGACCGCTCGCTGACATAAGCGGGCGGCATAACAAAAATCCCCGGGAGGAAACAATGCCGCGCTTCATCGAGCTGCCGCGGCGGTATAACGCCGCGAGCCATTTCGTCGATCGTCACATCGCCGAGGGCCGTGGCGCAAAGACCGCCTTCATCGACGACAAGGGCAGCTACAGCTATGCCGATCTGGCCGCGCGGGTGAACCGTGCCGGCAATCTGTTGAAGGCCCAGGGCGTGCAGCCGGAACAGCGCGTGATGCTGGCGCTTCTGGATGGCATCGATTTTCCCGCTCTGTTTTTCGGTGCGATGAAGATCGGCGCCATCCCCGTACCGGTGAACACGCTGCTCACCACACCGGATTACGATTTCCTGCTGCGCGACAGCCGCGCTGTGGTGCTGGCCGTTTCCGATGCGCTGCTGGAGAAGTTCCGGCCCATCGTTTCCGGCCAGCCGCATCTGAAGCAGGTGCTGATCTCCGGCCAGGTGCCGCCGACGGTGACGCCTCTGCACAAGCTGCTGGAAGCGCAGTCCGACCAGCTTGAGGCGGCGGAAACCACGCCGGACGATATCGGCTTCTGGCTCTATTCCTCGGGCTCCACCGGTGCGCCCAAGGGTGCCATGCACCTGCATGGCGACCTGGTGCATACCGCCGTGCTGTATGGCGAGGAAGTGCTCGGCATCAAAGAGGACGATGTCGTGTTCTCGGCAGCCAAGCTGTTCTTCGCCTATGGCATGGGCAATGCCATGACCTTTCCGCTGCATGTCGGTGCCACGGCGGTGCTGATGGCCGAACGGCCGACGCCGCCGGCCGTGATGAAACGCCTGAAAGACCACCAGGCCAGCATCTTCTACGGCGTGCCGACGCTCTATGCCGGCATACTCGCCGCCGAAGGCATCACGAAGGAAAGCGGCTCGGCGAAGCTGCGCTGCTGCGTCTCGGCCGGCGAAGCGCTGCCCGAGGATATCGGCAAGCGGTGGGAAAAGCTGTTCGGCGTGCAGATCCTCGATGGCATCGGCTCGACCGAGATGCTGCATATCTTCCTGTCCAACCGGCCGGGCGACGTGCGTTATGGCACCACCGGCACGGCGGTTCCGGGCTACGACCTGCGCATCGTGGATGAGCATGGCAAGGACGTGGAGCAGGGCGGCATCGGCGAATTGCTGGTCAGCGGCCCGTCCAGTGCCATGGCCTACTGGAACAACCGCACCAAGAGCCTGAACACCTTCCAGGGACCGTGGACACGCACCGGCGACAAATATATCCGCACCAACGACGGCTATTACATCTATGCCGGCCGTTCCGACGACATGCTGAAGGTCAGCGGCATCTGGGTTTCGCCCTTCGAGGTCGAATCCGCTTTGCTGGCGCATCCCAAGGTGCTGGAGGCCGCCGTGGTGGCCCATGCCGATACCGACGACCTGATCAAGCCCAAGGCCTATGTCGTGCTCAAGCCCGGCATCGGCGCCGAGGATGCACTGGTCGATGAACTGAAGGCTTTCGTGAAGGATCGCCTGGCGCCTTACAAATACCCGCGCTGGGTCGAGATCGTCGACGAACTGCCCAAGACCGCCACCGGCAAGATCCAGCGCTTCAAGTTGCGCGACAAGGCGTGACGCTCCGGGCATGACCGCAGAGTACAGCCACGTCGAACTGAGCCGGGGCCGCATCGAATACCGCTGGATCGGTCCACGCCAGTCCGGCCTGCCGGTGCTGGTCTTCCTTCATGAAGGGCTTGGCTGCGTCGCGCTGTGGAAGGATTTCCCGGACCGCGTGGCCGAGGCCACTGGCCTGCCGGCACTGGTCTACAGCCGCATCGGCTATGGTGGTTCCAGTCCCTGCGCTTTGCCACGGCCGCTGACCTACATGCATGAGGAGGGCGAGGCCGTGTTGCCGGAACTGCTGGCGGCGTTCGGAATCCAGCGCCACATCCTGATCGGCCATTCCGACGGAGCCTCGATCTCGCTGATCTATGCCGGCGCGGCGGATCGTCCCGGCCTGCAGGGCATGACAGTGATGGCGCCGCACAGTTTCTGCGAGGATGTATCGGTCGCCTCGATCCGCGCCGCCGACGAGGCTTTCGCCACCGGCGACCTGCGCGCCCGGCTGGCGAAATACCATGGCGACAATGTCGACTGCGCCTTCCATGGCTGGTGCGATGGCTGGCTGAATCCCGATTTCATGCGCTGGAACATCGAAGGCTATGTCGACCGCATCAGGGTGCCGGTTCTGGTGATCCAGGGCGAGGATGACGAATACGGCACGGCGGCGCAGGTGGAGACCATCGCCCGCCGGGTGGCGGGGACGGAGACGCTGCTACTGCCGGCCTGCGGCCATTCCCCCCAACGAGACCAACCTGAGGCGACCCTTGCTGCAATTACGAGTTTCATCCGTAAGCTGATGGTCTGAAGGCGCGACTCGCTACATAAAATTGAAAGTCAATCTCACTTGCTGCTGGCCGAGGGCAATGCTAGTTTCTGCGTTTGAAAGTAAGTCGCAGAAACAATAACCCCGCCCACAGGAGCAGAGGCATGCGTCTCGCCACTCTCAGCCAATCGTCCATCGTCCGCCGCGCCCTCATGCTCGGCCTGCTGGCCGGCGCCGCGATCTTCGGTCTGCCCGGCCTCGCCTCGGCGCAGGACAAGGTGATCAACCTCTATTCCTCGCGTCATTACGATACCGACGAGGCGCTGTATGCCACCTTCACCAAGGAAACCGGCATCAAGATCAACCGGCTGGAAGCCAGCGAGGACCAGTTGCTGCAGCGCATGCGTGCCGAAGGCGACAAGAGCCCGGCCGATGTGCTGATCACCGTGGATGCCGGTCGCCTGTGGCGCGCCCAGGAAGCCGGCCTGCTGCAGCCGGTGAAGTCGGCAGCGCTTGAAAAGGCGATCCCCGCCCATCTGCGCGAGCCCGATGGCCATTGGTTCGGGTTCTCCAAGCGCGCCCGCATCTTCGTGGTCAACAAGACCAAGGTGAAGGCCGGTGAACTCAGCCGTTATGAGGACCTGGCCGATGCGAAGTGGAAGGGCCGGGTGCTGATCCGGTCGTCGACCAATGTCTACAACCAGTCACTGGTCGGCGCGATGATCGCCACGCTCGGTCCCGAGGCGACCGAGACCTGGGCCAGGGCTGTGGTGGCCAACATGGCGCGCGCGCCGAAGGGCGGCGACACCGACCAGATCAAGGCGGTGGCGGCCGGCGAGGGCGACGTGGCGGTGTCGAACACCTATTACTTCGCGCGCTTGATGGGCTCGAAGAAGCCTGAGGACCAGGCGGTGATCGCCAACCTGGCGGTGATCTTCCCCAACCAGGGCGATCGCGGCACCCACGTGAACATCAGCGGTGCCGGCCTGGCCAAGCATGCCCCCAACAAGGCGAATGCCATCAAGTTCCTCGAATACCTGGCGTCCAAGCAGGCGCAGGAATATTTCGCCAAGGGCAATTACGAATTCCCCGTGGTCGGCGGCGTGCCGCTGCATCCGGTGATCGCGGCCTGGTCGGAATTCAAGGAAGACACGCTGAATGCCGCCGTGTTCGGCAAGAACAACGAAGCGGCGCTGAAGCTGATGGACCGCGCCGGCTGGAAATAAGCCGCAGGGCCTGTAAAGACAAAAGGGCGGGGGAAGGAACCCCGCCCTTTTTCGTTTTCATCGACTGAGAAACTGCGACGTCAGTCGCGGCGCGCGATCACCATGAAGCAGGGCACGGGCTGGCCCATTTCTTCCCGTCCATGGGTCTGCTCCAGGCTCAGAATCGAAAAACCGGCAGCCTGCAATGCGCGTCGCACGTAGCCTTCGTCATGCTGATAGCGGCCGGTCGGGCCAAGCTTGAAGCCTTCGGCGGGTGCGGGGCCCTGCATCGCTTCCACGGTGAAACCCAACAGGCCACCCGGCTTCGTCTTCGCCGCGATAGCTTTAATCGTCGGATCGAGCTGGCCGAAATAGCAGAACACGTCGGCGGCCACCGTCATGTCGTAACGGTCGGTGGTATCGGCGAGGAAACGGCCCAGTTCCGCCTCATGCAGCGAATCATACAGGCCGCGCGCCTTCGCCTTGGCCAGCATGCCGCCACTGAGGTCGACGCCGACCAGAGTTCTGGCTAGCGGTTTGAGCAGCGGCGCGCAGAGGCCGGTGCCGCAGCCGGCATCCAGGATCGCCAGATTGCGCCGGCCGTCCAGATGCTTCTCCATCGCGCCGCAGAGCAGTTCCGGCACACGGTAGCCCAGGCCGGCCAGCGTGCTTTCGAAATCGCTGGCGAAACGGTCGAAGGTTTCGCGCACATAGGTGTCATCGGCACGAGCCGGCGCATTCTCGCCCAGGATCGCCGCCGCCATATGCTGCGCAATCGGGTCGTCGGCGCAGGTCGCGCGCCATTGCCGGGCATAACGATGCGCCTGCTCCGTTTTGCCGATACGGATCAGGCCATAGAGCATTTCGCCCATATGGTATTGCAGCATCGTGTCGCCGGGTGCGGCGGCGATGGCGCGGAAAGTTACCTCGGTGCCCTGCTCGTATTCTCCGACCTTGTAGAGCGACAGCGACATGTTGCGCAGCGCATGGGGATGGTTCGGCACCAGCGCCACCGTTTTCAGGCAATTCTCGATGGCGCCGCGGAAATCTTCCTTGGTGGCGAGCAGGCCGGCCAGATTCGCGAGGGCATCCGCATAACCCGGTTCCAGGGCGACGGCATTGCGATAGGCGGCTTCCGCCTCGTCGACCTGTCCGGCATCGCGATAGGCATTGCCAAGGCTGAAATAGGCCTGGGCATAGGAGGGGTATAGGCTGATTGCCGTCTTGTAGCTGGCGATGGCGGCCGGCAGATCGCCGCTTTTGCCCAGGGCGACGCCAAGATTGAAATGCAGCAGAGGCTGCTGCGGCTGCAGCTTCAGGCCGTTGCGATAGGTCTCCATCGCTTGCCCAAGGCGATCCATGCGCAGATAGGTGTTGCCCAGATTGACATAGCCGTCGATCACGTCGGGTGCGAGCTGGATGGCGCGCTTGAAAGCCTGGGCGGCCGGCTTGAGTTCGCCCAGCATGGCGTGGAACTGCCCAAGGCTGAACCAGGCATCGGCGCGGCGCGGACTTTTCTTCACCAGGTCTTCCAGCAGGGCGCGCGCGGCATCGTGCTGTCCCTGCTGAATAAGGGCACTGGCCGTGCCCAGCGGATCGCCGACGATGCCAGCCTGTTGCAGAAGCGCGTTGCTCACCGGATTCGTCATACCACTCAATCCTGCCTGATATTGCGGCAAGCCGGCTCAAGGACCGGCAGGCCTTTTTGGTCAATCTTCGCCGGGACGCGAACGGGCCACGGCGGCATGCAGCCAGATTACGGGAATGAGGCTCACCGCGACAATGATCAGGGCGCCGGTGGAGGCCTCGCCCAGCCGTTCGTCGCTGGCCAGCTGGTAGACCCGCACCGCCAGGGTATCGAAATCGAAGGGGCGCACGATCAGGGTGGCGGGCAGTTCCTTCAGCACATCGACGAAGATCAGCATGGCGGCTGTCAGCAGGCTGCCGCGCAGCATCGGGGCATGCACCCGCCGCACCACCCCCAGCGGCGTTTCGCCCAGCACGCGGGCGGCCTGGTCCAGACTGGGACGAATGCGGTGCAATCCGCCATCCACGGTGTTGAAGGCCACGGCCAGGAAGCGCACCAGATAGGCATAGAACAGGGCAACCAGACTGCCGCTCAGCAGCAGGCCGGGACCGGCGCCGAAGGCGGCCTCGGTCCAACGGTTGATGGCGTGATCGAAGGTGGCCAGCGGCAGGATCACGCCGATGGCGATCACCGAACCGGGCACGGCATAGCCCATGGTGGAAAGCTGGATCAGCCATCCTGTCATGCGTCGTGGCACCAGCCGGTTGGCATAGGCCAGCCCCAGCGCGGCGGCGATCAGCAGCACGGCCGCCAGCCCGGCCAGGATGAAGCTGTTCGAGGTGAAGTCGGCCAGGCGGGCGTAACCGATCTGATCGCCTTCGCGGATCGCCAGATGCAGCAGCCAGCCGGCCGGAATCCCGAAACCGAGCAGGATCGGCAGCAGGCAGGCCATGATGGCGAGCACCGCGCGGCCGGGCGACAGCGGACGCAGCGGCAGCGGCCGGGTCCTTGCCGAGGTGTGGTGGAAACGCTTGGCCTGCCGGCTGGTGCGCTCCAGCATCATGGCAGCCAGCACGAAGATCAGCAGCACGCCGGATAGCTGTGCCGCCGTGGTGACGTCGCCCATGCCGAACCAAGTGCGGTAGATCGCGGTGGTAAAGGTGGGCACACCCAGCCAGCTCACCGCGCCGAAATCGGCCAAGGTCTCCATCAGCACCAGCGCCGCGCCGCCGGCGATCATCGGCCGCGCCAGCGGCAGGGCGATGCGCCAGAAGCGGGCCCAGGGGCCGAGGCCCAGAGTGCGGCCGACTTCCAGCACGCAGACCGACTGGTCGAGGAAGGCCGCGCGGGCCAACATGAAAACATAGGGATAGAAGCTGACGATGAAGAGCGCGACGGCGCCCTGCAGCGACAGGAAATCCGGGAACCAGTAATCGCCGCGCTGCCAGCCGAACAGCCCGCGCAGGCCGCTCTGCACCGGGCCGGCGAATTGCAGCAGATCGCTGTAGACGAAGGCACTGACATAGGCCGGCATGGCCAGCGGCAGGAACAGGGCCCAGGCCAGCCAGCGCCGGCCGGGAAACTCGGTCATGGTGACCAGCCAGGCACAGCCCGTGCCGATCACCACCGCGCCGAAGCCGACCCCAAGCATCAGCACCACGGTGTTGGCCAGCATCTCGGGCATCACGGTGGTGAAGAGATGCTGCCAGACATCGCCGGCCGGCTGAGCCAGGTTGATCAGGATCGCGAGGATGGGAGCGGCGATCACCAGGGCCAGCAGGGTGGCGAACGCGATCCACAGCCGGCCATGGCGCAATCCGGCTGGGGATGCGGCGGTCATGGGCGATGCGGCAGCGGTATCGGTCACGCGGGCAGGTCGAATGGTGATGAAAAGAATGCCCTGCTTACGTCATTTGCAAGGCATTCGCAAATGCCCCGCGGTCGCAGGTGGGCTGCCGGAATGATCCGGGATGCATTGCGGAATTGCTCCCCGGGTGCAGCTTTCCTATTCTGGTCAGGCAGCGCAGGAGGATGGGGCATGGCAGACGGGGTGCGGGTTCTCCGCAATGGGCAGGTCAAACCGACCGATGCCCAGTTGCGGTATCTGCGTCGCGGCCTGCGGCAGGCCGGCGGCAAACTGCCCCTGTTCGATGAGCATGGCCAGCAGATCAGCACGCTCACCATCGTGTCCTGCATCAAGGCCGGCTGGGCCGAGCCCTGGTTCGAAAACCCGATCAAGCCGGACTGGCTGGTTTGCAAGCTGACGCCGCAGGGCAGGGCGTTGTTCGACATTTCCGGTCGTTGATCATGCAGGGTTCCAGACGGGCGCGGGCCGTAGTCCTCGCGCTGCTTTTCGGCGGGCTCCCCGCTTTTGCGCCCGGCGGGGCAGACGCCCGGCCGAGCGACCGGTTTTCCGCGCCGCATGTCGGGCCGGTCGCTCCCGTGGCGGCATTCCCCGATCTGCTGCGGCAGGCCGAGGCGGGCGAAGCCGAAGCGCAATTCCAGGTCGGGCTGGCCTATCAGCTTGGCCTGGGCGTTGTGCGGGACCTGGCGGCAGCCCGACAGTGGTTCGGGCGGGCCGCAGCCCAGCAGCATCCGCGTGCGCTGAACGGGCTCGGATTCATGCAGCTGGTCGGTCAGGGTGGGCCGCAGGATTTGCCCGGCGCCGAGCAATCCTTGCGGCAGGCTGGCGAGCGTGGCGAGGCCACGGCCTGGGCCAATCTGGCCGAACTGATCCTGGAATACCGCCCGGCCGAAAAGGCCCAGGCCGTGGCCGTGCTGGAGCGCGCCGTGGCTGCCGGCGCTGTGAATGCACGCTATCGGCTGGGGCGGATGCTGTTCGAAGGCGGCGTCGTCGACGCCGATGAAACGCGTGGCCTGGCCATGCTGAACGAGGCCGCAGCGCATGACAGCCCCTATGCCAGGAATTATCTGGCCGCCTTGATCCTTGAGGAGGACAGACGCGCCGGCACGCCGGAGCGGGGACTGGATCTGGCGCGGCAGGCGGCCGGGGCGGGACTGGCCGAGGGAGTGAACCAGCTTGGCCTCTACCACCTGCGCGGCGTGGCCACACCGCGCGATGCCGCGAAGGCGGCGACCCTGTTCCGGCAGGCCGGCGAACTGGGCGACAGCACGGGCTGGCTTAATCTCGCCATGCTGCATGAGACCGGCCAGTTGGGAGCGCCGGATGAGGCCGAGGCGCGGCGGCTGGCGATCCGTGCCGCCGCCGACGGCAATCTGCGTGCCGCCGACATGGCTGGACGGATGCTGTTCCGCGGCGAAGGCGGGGCGCCTGACCCAATCGCCGCGCGACCCTATCTGCAACAGGCGGCTGAAGCCGGCTTTGCCGATGCCCAGAATTACCTGGCCATGACGCTGTTCAATGGCCTGACCGGTCCGGCGGATCAGGCGGCGGCCATGGATTGGTGGGAAAAAGCCGTGGCGCAGGACCATCCCGCCGCCACCAATAACTTCGCCACCTACCTGGCCGCCGGCCAGGGTGGCCGGGCGGCCGATCCGGCCCGCGCCCGCGCCCTCGTCGCGCGGCAGGCCGAGGCAGGGTATGTGCCCTCGCAGTTCCGTCTGGCGCTCTGGCTGGAGCAGGGCTGGGGCGGTATCGCGAAGGACCTGCCGGCCGCCATCGGCTGGTTCCGCCGGGCCGCTGAAAACGGCCACGCTGCCGGCGCCTTCAAATATGCCAGTTATCTTGAAGCGGGCGAGGGCATCGCCGCCGATGCCGTTGCCGCACGGCATTGGTATGAAGCGGCCGCCGGCCGGGGCAATGCCGACGCCCAGTTCCAGATGGCCCGCATCCTGTTCAATGGCGACGGTGTGACGGCCGATATTGCCGCCGCCGATGCCTGGCTCCAGCGTGCTGCCCGACAGGGCTATCCCCATGCCCTGCTGGTACTGGGGGAGCAATACGCCCGCGGCGACGGGCGGGCGGTTGATCCGGCCCTGGCCTGGGCCCACCTGCGTCTGGCCGAACAGGCCGGCATGACGGAGGCCACCGGTGGCCGGCGTTTCATCGAGGCCCGCCTGCCGCCCGCGGAGCGGGCCCGGGCGGCAGCATTGTTTCAACGGCTGGCCGGTGGCATCCGGCCGGAAAGAGAGGACGAATGACCGAGCTTGTTCTGGCGGCCCTGGCCTGGGTCCTTTTGCATGTGCTGGTGGCCGGTCCGCTGCGGCCGGCCCTCGTCGCGCGGCTTGGCCTTCCGGCCTATCGTGGGTTGTTTTCGGTTCTGAGCGTCGTGGCGCTGGGCGCCCTGATCTGGACCTATGGGGCAGCCCCTTATGTCGAGCTATGGCCGACCACTTCCGCCGTATCGGTCGTGCCCGTCGTAGTGATGCCAGTGGCGCTCCTGTTTCTGGTTGGCAGCTTGCGACCGTCCAATCCGACTTCTGCCGGACCCGACATGCTAATGCAGGGCAAGGGCGAGGAATTGCCCATCCGGGGCTTCACCAAGATCACCCGCCATCCCATGCTCTGGGCCTTCGCCCTCTGGGCGGGCTCTCACATGATCGCCAATGGCGATCTGGCGACCCTGCTTCTGGCCGGTGCGGTCCTGCTCACTGCGGTCAATGGCATGTTTTCCATCGACCGCAAGCGAGCATCCGTATTTACTGATAGATGGCAAAGGTTTATGGCAAAAACCTCAATCTTTCCATTCGCTGCTGCCTGGGCGGGCCGGGTCAAGCTGCAGTTCAGCGATATAGGGTGGATGAATATCCTTGGTGCAGCAGCGCTTTATGCGATCTTTTTATGGGCTCATGCCGTTCTGTTCGGCGTGCCGGCTTATCATCCATAATCGCATGATAAAATACAATAAAATTGAATTTAAACGGTATTTTATATATGATTATTAATTTAAAAGATTAGATAAATGGCGCGTCGGGCGGCAGGACGATTTGTTGGCTGGTTCCGGCCGGACCGGGGTGCTGACAGCGGCACCCTGCAGGATCAGCTTTACGCTGCTATCCGGCAGGCCGTGCTGCGGGGCGAACTGGTCGCCGGCGAGCGGCTGCCGTCCAGCCGGGCGCTGGCCGCCGACCTTGGCCTGGGGCGGAACACGGTGCTGGTTGCCATCGAACGCCTGGTGGCGGAGGGCTACCTGAGCAGCCGGCGTGGCGCCGGCCTGTTCGTCGCGGCCGACTTCCCGGCCGAGGGTGTCCGGCCGCTTCCGGCGGCAGCCCCGCCGGCCCTGTCCCGGCGCTCCGCCTCTGCTCCCGGCCTGCACGCGGAGGGCGAGTCGGCTGCCCGGCGGCCTTTTGCCCTTGGCGCCGGCGCGATGGATGTTTTTCCGGTCGAGATATGGCGGCGGCTGGCGGTACACACCCTGCGCCGCCAGCCTGGCGATGTGCTGGGTTATGGTGATCCGCGCGGGTTGCCCGCCCTGCGTAGGGCACTGACGACCTATCTGGCCGACAGCCGTGGCGTGGTCTGTTCGCCGGAAACCATCGTGATCGTGTCCGGTGCCCAGCAGGCGCTGGACCTGATCGCCCGCCTGCTGCTCGACCCGGGCGACGCCGTGGCGGTCGAGGATCCCGGTTATGTCGGTGCCCGGGATGCCCTGGCCAGTGCCGGCGCGCGACTGGTGCCGGTGGCGGTGGACGACCAGGGTTTCGATCCGGCCGTTCTGGCCGCACTCAACCCTGCGCCCAAGCTGGCGATGCTGACGCCTTCCCACCAGTTCCCGCTTGGCATGACCCTGCCGGCTTCGCGCCGGCTGGCCCTGCTGGCCGAGGCGCGGGCCCGGGGTATCTGGATCGTGGAAGACGATTACGACTGCGAATACCGCTATGGCGGTCCGCCCCTGCAGGCCCTGCAGGGCCTCGATGGCGGCGAACGGGTGCTTTATGTCGGCACCTTCAGCAAGGTGCTGTTTCCCGGCCTGCGGCTGGGCTACGTGGTGCTGCCGCCGGGACTGGTCGACGGGTTCTTGCGCCTGAAGACGGCAGCCGATGGTTTTGTGCCCGGCTGGCCCCAGGCGATCCTGGCCGAATTCATCGCCGAGGGACATCTGGTGCAGCATATCCGGCGCATGCGCGTGCTGTATCGCCGGCGCCGCGCGGCTTTGCTGGCGGCCATCGAACGTCATGCCGGTGATCTTCTCACGCCGCGCCTGTCGGAAGCCGGACTGCATGTGGCCGCCGAATTCCGCGACGGTCGCGATGACCGGGCGGCGGCAGAGGCGGCGCGCGCGGCGGGCCTGACTGTTGCGCCGCTGTCGCGTTATGCGGTCGGGCGGCGTCTCAGCGGCCTGCTGCTCGGCTTCGCGGCCTTTCCGGAAGCCGAGCTGGAAACGGCGGTTCAGCGCCTGGCCAAGGCCCTGAGGTAGCCGGGCAGGGATGTGCCCGGGGCGAGCAGCGGATCGGGCTCTGGCGTGGCGAACCCAGTCTTGAACGGCAAAACGCCTGCCCAGGCCGGGATTGTCATGTCTTCGGCATCGTCCTTCGGCGGGCCGCGGCGGATCTTGGCGCTGGCCTCGTTGAGCGGCAAGCGCAGCACCATCGTGGCCTTGAATTCCTGTTTGTTCGGCCCACGGATTTCGGCCCAGCGGCCCGGGGCGAGCTTTTCGGTGAAGGCCTCTAAAGCGGCCAGCTTGTGATCGTCGGGCACCAGCTCGAAGCGTCCGAATGCCACCACCGAGCGGTAGTTCATCGAATGGTGGAAAGCCGACCTGGCCAACACCAGTCCATCCAGCAGCGTGACGGCGATACAGGCCGGGGCACCTTGGGCCAGCGCCATGGCCATGCGGCTTTTCGTCGATCCGTGGATGTAGAGGTGATCGCCCTCGCGCCAGTAGGCGGTGGGAATCACGACAGGCTGGCCGTCCTGGCTGAAGGCGACATGACAGACATGCCCGGCATCCAGCACGGCATGCACGGTATCGCGGTCGTAATGGCCGCGATAGGGCACGCGCTTGACCCGGCTGCGGGCGCTGGGAGCGGCGGATTTGGCGGAAACCGGCTTCGGGATCGACTTGGACATTGGGGCGGCATCTCCTTGGTGCCGCTGGGAATATCTCTTATCCGGCACCCTATTAAGTGCCAGTTATTGAAATTTTGATGGAGCCAGAAACGATCCGGCCTCGGTTTACCTCCCGTGTCCGCCATGCTACAGCCGAACCCTTTCCTTGTTGGTCAGATTACGGAGCGCGGAGACGGTGTGGGACATCCTGCTGATGCTGGGCAAAGGCGCGCTGGCGGGATTCATCATTGCTGCTCCGGTCGGCCCGGTGGGCGTGCTCTGCGTGCAGCGCACTCTGCATCAGGGCCGGCTGGCTGGCCTTTCCGCCGGTCTGGGCGCCGCGCTGGCCGATGCGCTGTATGGCTGCATCGCCGCGTTCGGCCTCAGCCTGATCTCACGCTGGCTGCAGGATCATGAAACCGCATTCCGGCTCGGTGGCGGTGCTTTCCTGATCTTTATGGCCTGGCGCATGCTGCGCGCGGCCCTGCATCCCTCGCCGGAGGTTGCCGCTGCGCCTCTGCATGGCCGCGACGGTCCGATCACCGGCTTGGTCTCAACCTTCATCCTGACGGCCACCAACCCGATCACCATCGTGGCCTTCCTGGGCATCTTCGCTTTCTTTGGCATCGGTTCGCTCGGACTGTCGCACGCCATGGCGGCGTGGCTGGTGCTGGGTGTTTTCGCCGGTTCTTCGATCTGGTGGCTGTCGCTGGCGGCTTTGGCCGGCGCTTTCCGCCAGCGGCTTGGTAATGGCGGGCTGCGCTGGATCAACGGCCTGTCGGGACTGCTGATCCTGAGCTTCGGCCTCTACGGGATCGGCAGCGTTGTGTGGTTGAAAGGATTGCAATGACGGATCAGCACGCGGCCCTGCCGCCCATCGAATTGCTGCCGAAGGACATCTCGGCTTATCGCGCGGGCAATCGCGGCGTAGACTACGTCCACACCTTCGATTCCGGTCGCCCGGGTCCGCATGTGATCGTCAATGCGCTGACCCATGGCAACGAGTTCTGCGGCATGGTTGCCGTCACGCATCTGCTGGAGCGGGGCATCCGGCCGCTGCGCGGCAAACTCACCCTGGCTTTCGCCAATGTCGATGCCTATCACCGGTTCGATCCGGCAAAGCCGTTTGAGTCGCGGTATGTGGATCGCGATTTCAACCGGGTCTGGGATGTCGATACCCTGGAAGGCCCTGACGAGACGGTGGACGTGAAGCGGGCTCGTGCGTTGCGGCACATCTATGCCGAGGCCGACGCCCTGCTGGACATCCACTCGACGTCCTATGCCGTGCCGCCAATGCTGATCCACGAGCGCATGGCCAAGATCGAGCCCCTGACGCGGCATCTGCATGCGCCGCTGTACCATGTCATGCTGCAGGGCGTGAAACACCCGGGGCGGCCGCTGATCCAGTATGGTGCTTTCGGCGATCCGCAGGCGATGCCGGTCGGACTTGTGGTCGAATGCGGCCAGCATTTTGCGCGTACGAGCGGTGACATCGCCATCGGCGTCACCATGCGGTTCCTGGATTTCTACGGGATGATTCCGCCGTCTCTTGCAGCGCAATATCCGGCCGAGGCGGGTGAGCCGAAACGCTACGAAATCATGGAAATTCTGATCGCGAAAAGCGAGCGTTTCCGCTTCGCGGCCCCCTTCATCGGCTTCGAGGACCTGCCGGGTGGCACCCTGATTGCCACCGATGGCGACGAGGAGATCCGTGCGCCGGCCCAGGGTTGCACGCTGATCATGCCGGCGCGTCGCATCATTAAGGGCAGGGACGTGGTGTCGCTGGCCCAGAGGCTGAGCTGAGCGCTTGGGGTGAACCACTTACCATAAAGGTTTGCAGCCATGCCTTAAGGGCATGCAGCGGGCCGTTTTTTTCGGCATGATGTTTTTCCAGTCAGGTGTAGACGTATACACGTCTGCGGCCCTATGATCCGGCCAATCTGCCGCCTGCTAGCGGTGGTTTACATGTCGGCCCGATGAACGGGCCACAGTTGGGAGAAGGATAAGGGGACGATGCAACGAGGCAAGTTCTTCAAGGCGACTCTGGTCGCCGCAGTGGCCACCGTGGCTCTGCTTGGCGCGCAGCCGGGTTCGGCCAAGACTTTCAAATGGGGCAACGACGGCGACGTCAGCTCCATGGATCCATACGCCCGCAACGAGACCTTCCTGTTGACCTTCATGGCCAACATCTACGAGCCGGTTGTGCGGCGCGATCGCAACCTGAAGCTTGAGCCGGCGCTGGCGGTCAAGTGGAGCAACCCGAGCCCGACCCTGTGGCGCTTTGAACTGCGCCAGGGCGTGAAGTTCACCGGCGGCGAGGCTTTCTCGGCCGACGACGTGGTGTTCTCCTACAATCGCGCGATGGGCAAGGGCTCGAACCTGGGCGGCAACTTCACCTCGGTGAAGGAAGTCCGCAAGGTCAGCGACTTCGTCGTCGAGATCGACACCAAGTATCCGGATCCGCTGCTGGCCGACAAGCTGGCGCTGATCGGCATCATGTCCAAGGCCTGGGCCGAGAAGAACAACGCCCAGTTCTCTGCCGACATGACCAAGAACGAAGAGAACTTCGCCACCCGCAATTCGAACGGCACCGGCCCCTTCGTGGTCAAGGTGCGCGAGCCGGACGTGCGCACGGTTCTCGAGCCGAACAAGGGCTGGTGGGACAAGCCGGAGCATAACCTGACCGAGGTTATCTTCCAGCGCGTCGCCAACGATGCCACCCGCGTCGCGGCCCTGCTGTCGGGCGAGATCGACATGATCTACACCGTGCCGCCGCAGGACGTGGAACGCATCCGCAAGACGGCCGGTCGCCGCATCATCGAGGGTCCGGAAACCCGCATCGTGTTCCTCGGTTTCAACCAGCAGCTCGACGAACTGCCGGAGTCGAATATCAAGGGCAAGAACCCGTTCAAGGACAAGCGGGTGCGCGAGGCCTTCTATCGCGCCATCGACGTCGAGGCGATCAAGCGCACCGTCATGCGCGGCCAGTCGCGGCCCAGCGCCCTGATGGTGGGCCAGGGCCTGAACGGCTACGACAAGGACCTCGACGTGCGTCCGAAGTTCGATCCGGAACTGTCGAAGAAGCTGCTGGCCGAAGCCGGTTATCCGAACGGCTTCGAAGTCGGCATGGACTGCCCCAACGATCGCTACGTCAACGACGAAGCGATCTGCCAGGCATCGGTCGCCATGCTGGCCAAGGTCGGCATCAAGGTGAACCTGCTGGCCCAGACCCGTTCGAAGTACTTTGCGAAGATCCTGCGCACCGCGTCGGATATCGAGAAGTCGCCGAACACCAGCTTCTACATGCTGGGCTGGTCGCCAGCCGCGACCTATGACGTGCATAACGTCTTCGAGTCGCTGATCCAGAGCCCGAGCGCCCAGACCAAGAAGGGCCTGTTCAATGCTGGCGGCTATTCGAATGCCAAGTTCGACGAGCTGTCCAACAAGGTCGAGCAGGAAACCGACGTCGCCAAGCGTAATGCGATGATCAAGGAAGCCACCAAGATCTATCTGGACGACTATGCCTATATCCCGCTGCATCAGCAGTTTGTGGTGTGGGCGTCGAAGGATAACATCGAACTGGTGCAGCCGGCGGACAACTACTTCCCGCTGCGCTTCGTCAAGGTCAAGTAAGACTGTCCTCTCATAACGGGCGGCCCGGGCTTTGTGCCTGGGCCGCGTCCGTTAGGGATTGCCCCCAATGATTGCTTTTATTGTTCGCCGCCTCGTACAGGCCGCGCTGGTGATGCTGGCGGTTGCCTTCATCGCCTTTGCGATGTTCAATTTCGTTGGTGATCCCGTCATCAACATGGTCGGCCAGGACACTCCGGTCGACGAGATCATCGAGCTCCGCAAAACCCTGGGCGTGGACGATCCGATGCCGGTGCGCTTCGGCCGTTTCGTCGCTAATGCCGTGCAGGGCAAGTTCGGGCTGAGCTATCGGACGACCGAGCCTGTCGCCCGCATGATCACCGACCGGCTGCCCGCGACGCTGGAACTGAGCTTTGTCGCCATAATCATCGCGCTTGCGGTCGGCATCCCGATGGGGGTCTTTTCCGGCCTCTATCCGCATCACTGGCTCAGCCGCGGCATGATGACCGTTTCCCTGATCGGCATCTCGCTGCCGACCTTCCTGATCGGCATCCTGCTGATCCTGATCTTTGCCGTCATGCTCGGTTGGCTGCCCAGTTTCGGCCGCGGCGATGTGGTCAAACTCGGCTTCTGGAGCACCGGCTTCCTCACCGTCTCGGGCTGGAAGGCCGTCATCCTGCCGGCCATCACGCTTGGCCTGTTCCAGATGACCCTGATCATGCGCCTGGTGCGGTCGGAGATGCTGGAGGTTCTGCGCGCCGACTACATCAAGTTCGCCCGCGCCCGCGGCCTGACCAATCGCGCCGTCCATTTCGGTCATGCCCTGAAGAACACGCTGGTGCCGGTGATCACCATCACCGGCCTGCAGCTCGGCTCGATCATCGCTTTTGCGATCATCACCGAGACCGTCTTTTCCTGGCCCGGCGTCGGCCTGCTGTTTCTGCAGTCGGTGCAGGCCGTCGATATTCCCGTGATGTCGGCCTATCTGGTCATGATCGGCCTGCTGTTCGTGCTGATCAACCTGGCCGTCGACATCTTATATTTCGTGGTGGACCCGCGGCTGCGCAGCCAGGGTGCCAAGGCAGGTGCGAAATGATGCTGCCCGCCGCACGCGTCATCGAATTCTGGCGCAGCGCCGCCGACAGCGACATCTACTGGAGCTTCAAGCGCTCCAAGCTGGTCATGCTGTCCGCGCTGATCGTGGTCGTCTTCTTCGTCGGCGCCTTCGGAGCCGGCTTCCTGGCGCCGCATAATCCCTTCGACCTGGCGTCGCTGGAGCTTTCGGATGCCTTCAAGCCGCCATTCTGGGAAGAGGGCGGCGAGCGGAAATACATCCTCGGCACCGACGATCAGGGCCGCGACCTGCTGTCCACCATCATGTACGGCTCGCGCATTTCGCTGGTGGTCGGCTTCCTGTCGGTCATCTTTGCGATGGTTCTCGGCATCGGCCTGGGGCTGGTGGCCGGCTATATGGGCGGCGGCCTCGATGCCTTCATCATGCGCGTCGCCGATGTGCAGCTCTCTTTCCCGGCCATCCTGATCGCCCTTCTGGTCGACGGTGTCACCCGCGGCATCCTGGGTGAGGCGCGGCATTCCGACTTCGCCGAGGCCGTGCTGGTGGTCGCCATCGGCCTGAGCTACTGGGTGCAGTATGCCCGCACGGTGCGCGGCTCGGTGCTGGTGGAGAAGAACAAGGAATACGTGCAGGCCGCCCGTGTGATCGGCCTGCCCGGGCCGCTGATCGCGATCCGCCATGTGCTGCCCAACGTTCTGGGCCCGGTGCTGGTGATCGCCACCATCAACCTTGCGCTGGCCATCATCACGGAAGCGACGCTCAGTTTCCTGGGCGTGGGCCTGCCGCCGACCGAACCGTCGCTCGGCACGCTGATCCGCATCGGCAACGATTTCCTGTTCTCCGGCGAATGGTGGATTACCATCTTCCCCGGCATCGCGCTGGCGGCCCTGGTGCTGTCGGTCAACCTGCTGGGCGACTGGCTGCGCGATGCCCTGAACCCCAAGTTGCGGTGAGGACCGCGCCATGACCAGTCCCAAGCTTCTCGAAGTCCGCAACCTCCGCGTCGAGTTCCCCACCCGGCGCGGCACCCTTGTCGCCGTCGATGATGTCTCGCTCGATATCGCCGCTGGCGAAGTGCTCGGCGTGGTGGGTGAGTCCGGTGCCGGCAAATCGATGACCGGCGCGGCCATCATCGGCCTGCTGGAACCGCCTGGCCGCATCGCCGCCGGCGAAATCCGCCTGGAAGGGCGGCGGATCGACAACCTGCCGTATTCGGAGATGCGCAAGATCCGCGGTCGGCAGATCGGCGCCATCTTCCAGGATCCGCTCACCAGCCTGAATCCGCTTTACAAGGTGGGCGACCAGCTGGTCGAGACGATCCTCACCCATCTGCCGCTCAGCCAGGCCCAGGCGCGGGACCGCGCGGTGAAGCTGCTGGAGGATGTCGGCATTCCCTCGGCCGCCGAGCGCATCACGCATTATCCGCACCAGTTCTCGGGCGGCATGCGCCAGCGCGTGGTGATCGCACTGGCCCTGGCCGCCGAGCCGAAGCTGATCATCGCCGACGAACCGACCACGGCGCTGGACGTGTCGATCCAGGCGCAGATCATCCAGCTGCTCAAGCGCCTGTGTCGCGAGCATGGCACCGCCGTGATGCTGGTGACGCACGACATGGGCGTGATCGCCGAAACCGCGGACCGCGTTGCCGTCATGTATGCCGGCCGCATCGCCGAGATCGGCCCGGTGCAGGACGTGATCCAGCGGCCGCATCATCCCTATACCGTGGGCCTGATGGGTGCGATCCCCGCCATGGGGCACAAGGTCGAACGCCTGACCCAGATCGACGGTTCGATGCCGCGCCTCAACGCCATCCCGAAGGGCTGCGCCTTCAACCCGCGCTGCCCCAAGGCTTTCGACAAATGCTACGTTGATCGCCCCGAGCCGATGCCCGCCGGTAACAGCCAGGCGGCCTGCTGGCTGGTGAAGGAGCCGGCCCATGTCTGAGAAGCCGATGTCAGAGAAGAAAACCGCACCGATGCTGGTGGCGAAGAATCTGCGCAAGATATTCGATGTCTCGGCGCCATGGCTCAATCGCCTGCTCGAAGGCAAGGGCAAGAGCCTGGTGCGCGCCGTTGATGGCGTCAACTTCGAGATCAACAGGGGCGAGACCTTCAGTCTGGTGGGCGAGTCCGGCTGCGGCAAGTCGACCGTGGCGCGGTTGATCGTCGGTCTGTACGAAGCCAACGGGGGCTCGATCAATTTCGAGGGCGTTGAGCTGGCCACGGCGGCGGATCGTGCGCGGCACCCCGATATCCAGGGCCGCATGCAGATGATCTTCCAGGATCCCTATGCGTCGCTGAATCCGCGCTGGCGTGTGGGCGACATCATCGCCGAACCGATCCGTTTTCGCGGCCTGCTCAAGGACAAGGCCAGCGTGGACAAGCGCGTGGGCGAATTGCTCAGCCAGGTCGGCCTGTCGCCGGTCGATGCCCGCAAGTATCCGCACGAATTCTCCGGCGGCCAGCGTCAGCGCATCTCGATTGCGCGTGCCCTGGCCGGCGAGCCGGAATTCCTGGTCTGCGATGAGCCGACCTCGGCGCTCGACGTTTCGGTGCAGGCCCAGATCCTGAACCTGATGAAGGACCTGCAGCGCAAGCTGGGCCTGACCTACCTGTTCATCAGCCACAACCTGGCCGTCGTGTATCATGTCTCCGACAAGGTCGGCGTGATGTATCTGGGCCGCCTGGTCGAATGGGCCGACACGCAGACGCTGTTCAGCCGGCCGCTGCATCCCTATACCCGCATGCTGCTGGATGCGATTCCCGATCTCGACATGACCGGCCGCGCCCGCACGCCGGTGGCGGGCGAGGTGCCCAGCCCGCTGAATCCGCCGCCGGGTTGCAGTTTCCATCCGCGCTGCCCACTGGCCAACGAGCGCTGCAAGCGCGAAGTCCCACAGAGCATGGCCGTCGAAGGGGGCGCTGTTGCCTGCCATGCGGTGGAGGAGGGGCGCCTGCCGCCCTGGAAGGCCCAGGCCGCGGCCTGATCTGCCCCATTTACCGATAGCCTGGATGCGGCCGCGCTTGTAACGGCGCGGCCGCATGCCTAAACTTATTATATAGGGCGTGAATAGAAGCCCGTAGTGAAGTCGTCAGCGGCGCAAGCCGTTACCACCTTCCGATAACAGGCCCGTCGCCGGGGGATACAGCGGCAGGGCCCAGAACAAGGAGGCCGGGCGATGAGTTACCGCGATATCGTCGTGCATCTGACGCTGGACCCGCGCAATGCCGCGCGCATCCAGCTTGCCATCGGTCTGGCGCGCCGTTTCGGCGCCCGGGTCAGCGGGCTTTACACCGTGCCCCCGCCCAACGTGCCTTATTACATGGGCGAGTACATCCCCACCGAACTGATCCAGAAGCAGATGGATGAGGCGCAGAAGGCCTCCGTCTCGGCTCATACCGAATTCATGTCCACCTGCGCCGGCGCCGGCATCGAGCATCGCTGGCTCAGCAGCGAACTGGCGCCGGTGGAGGCCCTGCGGCTCACCGTGCGCGCCAGCGACATCGCCATCGTCGGTCAGCCCGATCCGAATCCCGCCGATCCGTCCTCGATTCCGTATGGCACCGATGTACTGCCGCATGAACTGGCCCTGCAGGCCGGCCGGCCGGTTCTGGCAGTGCCGCATAATGGTCCGGTTGCCGAGATCGGCCGCCGTATCCTGGTGGCATGGAACGGCAAACGCGAGGCGACGCGCGCCCTGCATGATGCCATGCCGCTGTTGCGCAGCGCCGAGACGGTGCATCTCGTCACCGTCGGACCCGAGCGCAAGGGCCGTACGATGCTGGCTGAAGTGACCGAGCATATGCAACGTCATGGCCTGCGCCTGGAGACCGCCATTGTCGATCCCGCAGGCCAGAAGGTCGGCACCGCCCTGATGGCCGAAGCCCAGAAACGCCAGGCCGATCTGGTGGTGATGGGTGCCTTCGGCCATTCGCGGCTGCGCGAGATGGTTTTCGGCGGCGTGACGGAAACCATCCTGTCGAGCATGTCATTGCCGGTGCTGCTCAGCAACTGAAGGCCTGCCCAACCGGCCGCCAACGGACAATCCGGTTGATGCAGGTCAATGCCCCGCACGCATTGCGGGTTAGGCTGCAAATATGACCGGAGCGAAACCCGGCACCTGATGACAACCGGAAGAGGGCACCATGGCCATTCGCGACATTCTTGTTCATCTTTCTGAAGACCCGCGCAATGGCGCCAAGATCGATGTGGCCCTGCAGGTTGCCCAGCGCGACGGCGCGCATGTGACTGCGCTTTACACCCTGCCGCCGCCGCAGCATCTCTTCTACATGGGCGAGTACGTCCCGCCCGAATTCTATCAGCGCCAGATCGACGAAGCCCGCGCCGCCGCCAAGAAGGCGAAGGCCGAGTTCGAGGCGGCCGCCGCCAAGCAGGGCGTTGGCGCGGAGTGGGTGGAAAGCGAGCGCCTGCCGGTGGACGCGATCGAGACCTATGGCCGCGCCTTCGATCTGCTGGTGCTTGGCCAGCCTGATCCCGATCCTGAAAACCCGGTGCTGGTGCCCTCGGGCATGGATGTGCTGCCGCATGACATTTCGCTGCGCGCCGGCCGTCCGATCCTGGCGGTGCCGTATGCCGGCAGTTATCCCAGGATCGGCCGCCGCGTGATGGTCGCCTGGAATGGCAGCCGCGAGGCCACCCGCGCCGTGCACGATGCCCTGCCGTTCCTGACCAAGGCCGAGCATGTCACGGTCTATGGCATCAATGCCGACCGCAGCCGCGGCACGCCCGGCGCCGAACTGGCCCGCCATCTGGCCCGTCATGGCGTGAAGGTGGATGTCGCCAATACCGTGGTCGAGGATATGCAAGCGGGCGAGGCGCTGCTGTCGGCCCTGGCCGATCGCAGCATCGATCTGCTGGTGATGGGTGCCTACGGTCATTCCCGTCTGCGCGAGGTGGTGTTCGGTGGCGTCACCGAAACCATCCTGTCGTCGATGACAGTTCCGGTCCTGCTCAGCAACTGATCCCGCATGTCGGCAACCGCTTATCGCGATATCGCCATCCATGTCGGTATGAATGCCGGTGGCGAACTGCCGGCGCAGCTTGCCTATGCGGCGGCGCTGGCCGCCGGCTGCGGCGCGCACCTGACCGGGTTGTTCAACCGGCCGCCGCTGCCGCTGGTGCGGCATTACATGCCGCCCGAGGTGATCGAGCGGCACAAGGCCGAATGCGAAACCGCGGCCGTGAAGGCTCGGCTGCAGCTTGAAACAGCGGCGCGCACCCAGGGCGTGGGCAGCGATTGGTGCGACATGCCGGGCTCGGCGCTGGAGATGGTGTTGACCCAGGCGCGCGCCAGCGACCTGCTGCTGCTCTCCGGCGTGATGGCCGGCCAGAAGGCGGCCCGCGAATATGATCGCGAGACCCTGGCCGATGAAGTTGTGCTCGCGCTGGGTCGTCCCGTGCTGCTGCTGCCCGGCAACCCGAAGCCCGGCCTGCCGGCGGCGGTTCTGATCGGCTGGAATGGCAGCCGCGAGGCCAGTCGCGCGGTGCACGATGCCATGCCTTTATTGCAGCAGGCGACGAGGGTGACTGTCCTGTGCGTCGACCCCGGGCGCAAGCAGGGCCTGCCGGGCGCGGAACTGGCGCGCCATCTGGCGCGGCAGGGTGTGACGGCGGATCTTCTGATCCGCGATGGCCATGACCGCGATGCGGGAAAAATGCTGCAGCAGTCCGCCTGGGACACCAGGGCCGACATGATCGTCATGGGCGCTTACGGCCACGGCAGGCTGCGCGAGACGGTGCTGGGTGGCGCTACTGCGCATATGCTGGCCAGGGCCGATCTGCCGATCTTCTTCAGCCACTAGCGGGAAGCGGCGACCTGGCATTTGCCGTCAAGACGGCGGCGCCCTACATTGGGCGGACCGAATGGATTCCGCCATGCTGCTTGCCGCATCTGAAACACAGCTTCTCGTAATCGACATCCAGGCCCGACTGCTGCCGGTGATGCGGGATGGCGCGCGCGTGGTACGTCAGGCCGGCATCCTGCTGCAGGCGGCTCGGCGTCTGGCCATCCCGGCGCTGATCACCGAGCAATATCCCCAGGGTCTGGGCCCGACGGTGCCCGAGGTGATGGTTGAGGCGGGCGACACGCCAGTGATGGCCAAGATGCATTTCTCGGCCGCCAGCGACCATGCCATCCGGAACCATATCGATGCGGCAAATCGGCCGCAGATCGTGATTACGGGTATTGAGGCGCATGTCTGCGTATTGCAGACGGCGCTGACTTTGAGGGAGGCAGGCCGCAGGGTCGCCGTCGTCGTCGATGCCGTGTCATCGCGTCATGCGGACAGCGTGTCGGTGGCGTTGCAGCGCCTGCAGGCGGCCGGTGTCGAACTCGTCACCACCGAGATGTGCCTGTTCGAATGGCTGGGCAGCGCGACTCATCCCGATTTCAAGACCCTATCCAGCCTGATCAAGTAATCCGACACGAAAGGATACCGCCATGCGCCAGCCGCTGGTGCTGATTCCCGGCCTGTTGCTCACCGATGATTTCTGGCGTGAACAGATTGCACGGCTGTCCGATGTCGCACAGTGCATCGTGCCGTCCTGCCATTACGACATGGACAATTTCAGCGATATGGCCCGCGCCATCCTGGCCGAGGCGCCCGAGACCTTCGCCCTCTGCGGCCTCTCGATGGGCGGTTATGTCGCGCAGGAGATCATGCGGCAGGCGTCTGGGCGCGTCACGCGTATCACACTGATGGACACCTCGGCCCGCGCCGATACGCCGGAACAGACCGAACGCCGCCGCGCCCTGATCAAGCTGGGCCAGATCGGCCGCTTCCGTGGCGTGACGCCGCAATTGCTGCCGGTGCTGCTGCATCCCGACAACCTGTCGAACAAATCGATGACCGACCGGCTGATGGCGATGGCCGAGCAGATCGGCCGCGATGGCTTCATCCGGCAGCAGACCGCCATCATCGCCCGGCCGGATGGCCGCGAGGACCTGAAGGCATACCGTCTACCCGCGCTGGTGCTCTGCGGCCGGCAGGACGCGCTCACGCCGCTGGAACTGCATGAGGAAATGGCCGCGCTGATCCCCGGGGCGAAGCTGAAGGTTGTGGAACATTGCGGCCATCTGCCGCCGATGGAAAAGCCAGACGAGACGGCGGCGGCCCTGCGCGAATGGCTGGCCGCCTGATCGGCGGCGTCAGACCGGATCGAGGCTGGCTTCGCTCAGCCGGGCGACCGACACCCGGTTGCGGCCGCCGGTCTTGGCCTGGTCGAGCGCCATTTCGGCGCGCTGCATCAGGCTGTTCCAGTCATCGCCATGCAGGCCAAGCGTGGCGATGCCGAAGCTGGCGGTGATCGGCGGCGCGGCTTCAGCAGCGGGATGCATGGCGGCGACCTGCTGGCGCAGACGTTCGGCCAGCTGTTGCGCGCCGGCCAGCCGCGTGCTGGGCAGCAGGATGCACAGGGTGGTGCCGTCGATGCGCGCCAGGTAATCCTCGCGTCTCATATTGGCGTTGATGATGCCGGCGATCTGCTGCAGCACGGCATCGCCGAAACCGTTGCCCCTCTGGCGGCTGAGGGCTTCGAAATGATCGATGTCGAGAACGATGGCCGACAGCCCGTAGCCATGCCGGCGCGCCCGTGAGACTTCCTTGGCGCCGATCTCGTCGAGCAGCCCACGATTGACCAGACCGGTGGCCTGGTCGGTGCGCACGGTGGTCTGCAGCCGTTGCAGCAGTCGTTGGCTCACCATCAGGGCACAGGCGATGGTGGCGAGCAGGGCGGCCAGGGCCGGAACCAGGAATACCCCCTGGCCCAAGGGGCCGGCTCGCAGGCCATCCTGCTGCAACTGGCCGGTCAGCGCGCTGAACAGCCGCATGATGTACAGCGCCGACAGCACGCCGAACAGCAGGCCGACAAAGGCCTGGGTCTGCATCAGCGCAGTTTCCACGCGATAGAACATGGTCCAGGTAATGGCGGCGCAGATCACGGCG
>JBKBJT010000018.1:0-68655 GCA_046294345.1 Ferrovibrio sp. | reverse complement strand
AGCAACCCGTATGTCGTGGTTGGCCTTCTGATCGGCGGTCTGCTGCCGTATCTGTTCGGCGCCATGGGCATGACGGCGGTCGGCCGCGCGGCCGGTTCGGTCGTCGTGGAAGTGCGGCGTCAGTTCAAGGAAATCCCCGGCATCATGGAAGGCACGGCCAAACCTGATTATTCCAAGGCGGTCGACCTGCTGACCAAGGCGGCGATCAAGGAAATGATCGTGCCCAGTCTGTTGCCGGTGCTCAGCCCGATCGTGCTGTACTTCGTGATCACCTGGATCGCCGGTCAGGCGGCGGCCTTTGCCGCTGTCGGCGCCATGCTGCTCGGCGTGATCGTCACCGGCCTGTTCGTCGCCATCTCGATGACGGCAGGCGGCGGTGCCTGGGATAACGCCAAGAAGTACATCGAGGAAGGCCATCACGGCGGCAAGGGCTCGGATGCCCACAAGGCCGCGGTGACCGGCGACACGGTCGGCGACCCGTATAAGGACACGGCCGGTCCGGCCGTGAACCCGCTGATCAAGATCACCAACATCGTCGCGCTGCTGCTGCTGGCGGTGCTGGCGCACGGCTGATCGCGGATATCCGCATCCAAACGGAAAGGGCCGGGGCAACCCGGCCCTTTTCATGTCCGGATCAAACCGCCATGTTCAGGTCAAACTGGCAGCGTCGCCGCGCCGATCGCCAGCAGGACGGCGATCTCGGTTGCCTGCTGAATTGCGCCGAGAACGTCGCCGGTATGACCGCCGATCTGGCGGTAGGCAAGAGCAGCCAGCAGAGCTGTCATGACGGCGACACTGGCAACGGCAAGCAGGAAAGCCGTGCCGGGCAGCAGCAGGAACGCTGTGACGATGCCAAGCCCCAGCGCCAGCAGGGCGGAGAGTTGAGGCACGCTGCCGCTGCTGGCGGCAAGACCATCCGTGCGCGCGGCAGGCAGCAGATACCAGGCCACGGCCATGGCCGCGCGGGACAATGCGCCGGCGGCAACCAGGGACACGATGATGGCGCCAGCATGGCTGATGGTCTCGTCCAGTTCGTCACTGATCGACAGCAGGTTGCTGGCCAGCTCCTGGAGGGCCGAGAAGCGCAGGCTGAGCACCAGCAACAGGGCAACCACGCCATAGGTGCCGATGCGGCTGTCGCGCATGATCTCCAGCTTGCGTTCGCGCGTGCGGCCGCCACCGAATCCATCCGCAGTATCGGCCAGGCCGTCTTCGTGCAGGGCCCCGGTGAGCAGGACCTGCATGCCGATGGCAAGGAGAGCTGCCGTCGAAATGCCAAGGCCAAGCCGGTTGGCGGCGAAGAACACGGCACCGCCGCCCAGACCGACCAGCACGCCAACCACCGGGAACAGCCACACGGCCCGCGCCACGCTGCCCCCGACAGCGTCTCCACCCGGTATCGGCAGACGGGTCAGCAGCATCAGCGCGAGCCGCAGATCGTCGAACCAGCGCTGGCGGCGGCCCGGCTGTTGATGCGGATCAGGCGAATCGGGGCTGGAGTCTGTCATGATGCGTTGCGGTTCCGGTTAGGCTGGCTTATAGCACGCCAACGCAGTTCCGACGACGCTTGGCAGGCAGAGTGAAACCATGACGCAACCATTCCGGGATTTCGCGGCCGTACGGGCCGCAGCGCTGACCTTGCCCGCGCCGGATCCGGATATGATGGCCGCTGCGCGTGAGCGCGATCTGCAACTGACGAAACCCACCGGGGCGCTGGCCCGACTGGAAGACTGTGTGTTCCACCTGGCCGGCTGGCAGCGTCGTGCCATCCCGCGTCTCGATGATATCCATATCGCGATCTTTGCCGGCAATCATGGCGTTGCTGCGCGCGGGGTCTCGGCATATCCCGCCGAAGTCACGGTGCAGATGGTGGCGAATTTCGAACGTGGCGGCGCGGCGATCAACCAGCTTGCCAGATTGCATGGTGCAACCCTGTCGGTTGCTGCGCTCGATCTGGATCGTCCCACTGAAGATTTCTCCGCCGCGGCGGCCATGACGGAGGTGGACTGTCTCGCGGCGATCAATACTGGCGCCGCCGCCGTGCCGTCGTCATGCGATCTGCTGGTGCCTGGAGAAATGGGCATCGGCAACACCACCACCGCAGCGGCATTGGCCGCTGCGCTTTATGGCGGCAATGCCGCGAGTTGGGTCGGCCCCGGCACCGGCGTGAATGGCGATGCCTTGGCCAACAAGATCGGCGTGGTGGATGCCGCGCTTGGTTTTCATGCTGCGTCGCTGGGCGATCCTCTGGAAGCGCTGCGCCGGGTCGGTGGCCGGGAACTGGCAGCGCTGTTTGGCGCCGTGCTGATGGCACGCCTGAAATCGGTACCGGTTCTTCTGGACGGCTTCGTGGTCGGGGCAGCCGCAGGTGTTCTGGCCCGCCTCAATCCCGGTGGTCTGGAGCATTGTCTGGCCGGACACGTCTCGGCCGAGCCGGGTCATCGCCGGCTGCTGTCTGAGCTGCAAAAACCTGCGTTGCTGGATCTGGGCATGCGTCTGGGCGAGGGGGCAGGTGCTGCTGTTGCCATCGGCCTGCTGAAGGCTGCCGTCGTGTGTCACACCGGCATGGCGACCTTTGCCGAAGCCAGTGTCAGCCAGCGCGGCTGATCACGCGTTCACTTGCTGGAATTGTTGGCGGAGTTGAATCGGCCGAAATTGCCGAACAGCTGCTCCAGCACGGTCAGCTCCTTGCCGCGCGTTGGGGTCTCGCGTTCGACGAAGGCGATCTGCTTGCCGTCTTTCAGGCCATAGCGTTTCAGGTCTTTGACCTTGCCATCCTTGTCGAAGGCAATGGAAACGACCTGCTGATCGATCAGTTCAGGCGCGAGGAAGGCGACCGCTTCGGTTTCGCTGGAGATGTAGTAATAGGTCACGCCCCAATCGGGAAAGGTGGACGTGGTGGACGGCGAACCGAGCAGGGCGCCGACCTGCGCCTCCGTGGTCTGGCCGACCTGAATCTGCTTGAGCTTGTCCTCCTCAATGGTCACGCCACGAAAATCCTGGCGCGGGGCGCAGGCAGCGATTGTCAGGAGTATGGCGGCGGCCAGCAGGCTGCCACGAAAACGCATCGGCATGGTGGAAGACTCGCTCTAACGAGGGCGGCATACTATCTTCTGTCGCTCCGAAAGGCAAATGGCCACCATAGCCGTGTAATATTCGTGACGTAGAATCATATGCTTGCTAGAATTTTCTCACTTTTTGCTGGAAAACAGCCCGATGCACGGGCGGTCGCCCTTTACAGCGGGATCGTTGCCCAATCCCGCCAAGCCGGCTTTTACCGTGACCATGGGGTGCCTGACAGCCTTGACGGCCGGTTCGACATGGTCGTGCTGCACAGCTTCCTTGCCATGCGCCGGCTACGCCGGATCGGGACCGAGGCAGAACCGCTCAGCCAACAGCTGTTCGACCTGATGTTTGCCGATATGGACAGCAACCTGCGCGAAATTGGCGTTGGCGACCTGAGCGTGGGTAAGAAGGTGAAAACCATGGCCCAGGCCTTTTATGGTCGGGTCGAATCCTACGAGGCGGCACTGCAGGCCGGAGACGACGCCCTCCTGCGCGAGGCCCTGGCCCGGAACCTCTATGCCGGCAAGGCATCGCCCGACATGCCGGGCCTCGGAGCGGTTTCGGCCTATGTCCGGCGGGCGGATGGCGACCTGGCCAGCCAGCCGGATAGCGAAATTCTGGCGGGAAAGCTTGTTTTTCCGGCTCTGACCAGCTGATACGGCAGCGGACAAAGCGGTTGACCGGGGGGCGGCTTGCCCCTATGTTCCGCCGCCTTGACCGCCCTGGTTGGAATCAAGAGGATTTATCGTGTCGAAAGACGCGCCTGGCCACGAATTCAGCCATGTCGTCGAGGTCGACCGGATCGGTCCTGAAGGCCTGACGCTGGCCCTGACGGCTGACGAACAGGCCCGTGCCGCGCTGGCGCGGCGGTTCCGTATTCCGGCCGTGCTGTCGCTGGTCGCCAAAGTCCGGCTGATGCCAGATCCAGCGACCGCCGGGCAGTATCTGGTGAAGGGCGAAATCGAGGCCGAGGTCGAACAGACCTGTGTCGTGTCGCTCGAACCGGTGCGGCAGCGGATTTCGGATGGTTTTATCCGTCGTTTCGCTCCGGCCGACATGATCGAGCCAGAGGCCGATCTGGGCGAAGACGAGGCGGAATGGCTGGATCCCGATGCCGAGGATCCAGTCGATCCGATCGAAAACGGCCTGATCGACGCCGGCGCGGTGGTTGCCGAGGAGCTGGCCCTGGCGCTGGACCCGTATCCGCGCAAACCCGGGGCGGGTCTGCCGGAAGGGTATCGTCCGGACGCAGAAGAGGGGGCAAAAGTAAGCCCCTTTGCTGCCCTGGCGAAGCTGAAGGCGGTGAAAAAGGATTGAGGGAAAGCGCTTGGTCCCCGGGCGCGCCAAGAGTATATAGGCGGGGATTCTAGCCAAAGCGGTTAACGCGCATGCGGGCCCGCAGCGCGCGAATAGTGAGAGAGATGTGTCATGGCTGTTCCTAAGAAGAAGAAGTCCAAGTCCAAGCGCGACATGGGCCGTTCCCACGATGCGCTGAGCGGCAGCGCTTATGTCGAGTGCTCGAATTGCGGCGAGCTGAAGCGCCCGCATCACGTTTGTGGTGCCTGCGGCCATTATGACGGCCGCGAGGTGGTTGCGAAGACGGCTGCCGCCTGAGCCCGCTCAGGCATTGGCATTGAATCGATAAGGGCAACGGGGTGACCGCGGCCTTAACGATTGCGCTCGATGCCATGGGGGGTGACCACGCCCCTGACATGGTGATCAAAGGTGCAGCGGCCCTGCTGCCGCGTTTCCCGCAGGTGAAGTTCATCCTGTTCGGCGACGCTGCGCAGGTCGAGCCTTTGTTGCGTCGTTTTCCCAACCTGAAAGAACGCTCCGAGCTTCGGCACACCGCCGAGAAGGTCCTCAGCGAAGACAAGCCCAGCCAGGCCCTGCGCCGCGGCCGCAATACCAGCATGCGGCTGTCGATCGATGCCGTGGCCAGCGGCGAAGCCCATGCCATCGTTTCGGCCGGCAATACCGGCGCGCTGATGGCGATGGCGAAATTCGTGCTGCGCACGCTGCCGGGTATCGAGCGCCCCGCCATCGCGTCCTTCCTGCCAACCCTGAAAGGCGAAACGGTCGTCCTCGATCTTGGCGCCAACGTCGAATGCGACGCGCGCAATCTGGTGCAGTTCGCCGTGATGGGCGCCAACCTGGCGCACTCCGCCCTGGGCCGGCATCGGCCGCGCGTGGGCCTGCTCAATGTCGGCGTCGAGGAACTGAAGGGTCATGACGAGGTGAGGGCCGCGGCCGATCTGCTGCGTGCCGTCGCCAAGCCGCCTTTCGAATTCGTCGGTTTCGTCGAGGGCAACGATATCGCCGGTGGCGAGGTCGATGTGATCGTCACCGACGGTTTCACCGGAAACATCGCCCTGAAGACGGTTGAAGGCACCGCCAAGCTGATGGCGTCGCTGCTGAAGTCCGCCTTCCAGCGTTCGATCTTCACCAGGATCGGCTATCTCTTTGCCAATTCCGGCCTCGCGATGCTGCGCGACCGCATGGATCCTCGTTTTTATAACGGCGGCGTGCTGCTTGGTTTGAACGGCATCGTGGTCAAAAGCCACGGCGGCACCGATGATGTGGGCTTTGCCGCGGCATTGGAAGTGGCCATCGATATGGCGCAGGATCGCCTGATCGAGCGGATCAAGGCCGATTTTGCCGGCGCGTTTGCCGGCTCGCTTGCCGCCCAGCCGTCGTCGGACGAGGCGGGGCAGGCAGACCAACAAGAGTCGCGTGTGAGGGCATCATGATTCGCTCGGTCGTCGTGGGATGCGGCAGCTATCTGCCGGAGCGAATCCTGACCAATGCCGAACTGGCAAAGATGGTCGATACCTCGGACGAATGGATCGTCGAACGCAGCGGCATTCGCCAGCGTCACATCGCCGCCGACAACGAGAAGACATCCGATCTGGCCATCAAGGCTTCGCAGGCAGCCCTGAAGAATGCCGGCCTGACGGCGGCCGATGTCGACCTGATCATCCTCGCCACGGCGACGCCGGACCAGACCTTTCCTGCCACCGCCTGTCGCGTGCAGGCTGAACTGGGCATGACGCGCGGTTTTGCCTTCGACGTGCAGGCCGTTTGCTCGGGTTTCATTTTTGCGCTCGCCACCGCGGATAATTTCATCAAGGCGGGGCAGGCGAAAACGGCACTGGTGATCGGCGCCGAGACCTTTTCGCGCATCCTCGACTGGACCGACCGTACCACCTGCGTGTTGTTTGCCGACGGCGCCGGCGCTCTGGTGCTGCGCGCGGAGGAGGGCAAGGGCAACACCGATGACCGTGGTGTGCTGACCACGCATCTGCATTCCGATGGCCGTCATAACGATCTGTTGTATGTCGATGGCGGGCCGTCCAGCACACAGACGACGGGCCATGTTCGTATGCTGGGCAAGGAAGTGTTCCGCCATGCCGTGGTCAATCTGGCTGATGTGGTGAAAGAGACGCTGTCTGCCGTCGACATGAAGCCCGAGCAGATCGACTGGCTGGTGCCGCACCAGGCCAACAAGCGCATCATCGATGGCACGGCCCGCAAACTCGGCATGGATACCAGCCGCGTGGTGCTGACGGTCGATCACCATGGCAACACCTCGGCGGCTTCCGTGCCGCTGGCCTTGGCCGAAGCAGTCGCCGATGGTCGGATCAAGCGGGGGGATGTCCTGCTGCTGGAAGCCATGGGCGGCGGCTTCACCTGGGGCAGCGCCCTGGTTCGCTGGTAGTTTCCCCCGAAAGTAGTGTCCGGAATGCTATTCCCGCCATCCGCGCGGGCGATTCGGCCAAGGTCTTATTGACGGCCGGCTGGGGTTAAGTTAGCGTCCTCACAATAAAATTTGGCCAAAAGGGGGCGTTGGTGATGACCGGTAACACCTTGACGCGGGCGCAACTCAGCGAGGCGATCTACCAGGAGGTCGGCCTCTCGCGCAGCGAGTCCGCCCAGCTGGTCGAAACCGTCCTGAACGAAATCATCGACAGTCTGATCGCCGACCATATGGTGAAGATTTCCTCGTTCGGCACGTTCCAGGTCCGCTCCAAGGGCGGGCGCATGGGCCGCAACCCGAAAACCGGCCAGGAGGTTCCGATCGATCCGCGCAAGGTGCTGGTCTTCCGGGCCAGCCATGTGCTGAAGGAAAAGATCAACGCGGGCATGCATGCCCTGAGCCAGCAGGCCAAGGCTGGTATCTGAGTTACGTCCGCGACAGGCATTCATGGCAGACGAACAGCAGCGGACAGGCAGGGCGGCCAAGGAAACATCGGGCCGGGAATCGACAGGCAAAACCAAGGCTAATGCTGCTTTTCGCACGATAGGCGAGGTCGCCGAGCAACTCGATCTGCCGCAGCATGTGCTGCGCTTTTGGGAAAAGAAATTCCATCAGGTTCGCCCGGTGAAGCGGAATGGCGGGCGCCGCTATTACCGCAGCGAGGATATTGCCCTGCTGGGTGAAATCCGCGTGTTGCTGCACGAGCAGGGCTACACCATTCGCGGCGTGCAGAAGCTGCTTCGCGAAGGCGGGCTGGCCAAGGCGGTTCGCGCCCGCGCCCAGCAGGACAAGGCTGTCGCGCCGGCCCGGGATGCCGGTAAGCGCAAGCCGGCAAAGGCGGACGGGCAGGATCGTCAGATCGGCATGCCGTTCGATCTGCTCAACGATATGGGCAGTCTTCGCCAGGCCCTGAAATCCTGTCTCCGGGACCTGGAAGGCATTCACGCCGATATTGTCGCGCGCCAGAGCCGCTGACTGATTTTCCAATGGCTTGGCCCGGTTGCGCCATGCAAGGGCGCTGGCTATAGTGCGCGCCGCTTGATCGCCCGCCGCCTGCTTATCCGGCCGCCGGCGATCAGCTCGGTCGGAGCGTAGCGCAGCCTGGTAGCGCATCAGTCTGGGGGACTGGGGGTCGTGGGTTCAAATCCCGCCGCTCCGACCATTATTTTCCATATTGTTCGATAGGCGTATTTCAGGTGTCGCTGCAAATATTTGCGGTAAGCCATTGGTATAGTTTATTTCACAAGACTTGCAGTTTATTCTTCGGCCGATGCAGTGTTTTAGGCCTAAAGAATATCATGCCTCCTGACGGCAGTTCAGACGCCGGGGCAGAACTCCGCCTTGGAAGCGCGGACGATTATGTCATCGTCCGCCTGTGCGACGGCATACTGGCTATCACGATTGCTGGTGCGCCAATCGGCGGGCTGATCCACGATGCCATCCTTACCGGCCTGCAGCAGGGCTGGCTCCACCCGGGAATTCCCACGCTGGTGGATGTGCGTGGTTTTCGTGGCAATGTCGACTGGCAGTCTATGCTCGCAATCAGCCGCATGACCGACTGGAGCAAAGGCAACACTGTTATGACGAAGGTTGCCTATCTGACCAGCGATTCCCTGTTCTCTCTTCTGGTGAAAGCGGTCAGCAGTCTGTTCCCTGCAAGTCGGCACCGGCTCTTTCCTGAGCCAGATGGGGCACGACAATGGCTGATGTCCGGTTCATCCGTTCAGGACTAAGATTCAGCTCCATCTTGCGCCGACCCCGATTGGCGCCGGGGCTCGGCTCACGATCTTTCGCAGCATGTCCTGGTAATGATCTTTCGCCTCTGTGCCGATCAGCGGATCTGCATTGCTGCGAAAGGCCGCATTGATATCAGCCCAGTCCTGTGCGTTCAGCCTGACCTCGGCCAACGGAAAAACCTGTTCCTCCTCAAGCCGCATGTGGCTCCAGTGAAACTCGGCATACTGTTTCACCAGGTTGCGGAATGCTTCGCGGGCTTCCGGTTTTTCGGGATGTTCCTCGTAGCGTTTCAGCGCACGGCGCAGGCCAGACATTAACTCGCCATTGCGCTTGTGCTCGGCCTCCAGCGCGTCCAGCAGTCCAATCGCGTCAGGTGCCCGCAGGCGCAATTGCCGGAAGAGGTACTGGTCCTCTTTGGGGTGGTGAAATTGATCCGGGAATTCATCGATATAGGTGAGCATCGCCAGCAGCAGGCCGAAATCCGGCTTTCCAGCCTGCCTGTTGAGGCCCTCGACGATGCTCAGCAGCCCATGCAGCACTGCCGCCAGACTACGATGTTCTGCGCGGATGATGGTGATGGCCTCCTGCATGCCTGCCTCCTGCTGATGATGCAGGTCAGAATGCCACCGAAGGCTGTACAGGCGTTGATCCAGCGCAAAATTTTGCGCTTTGGCGGATATCGCGCCGGTCGTCAGGACCTGCTGCTCTCCAGGACGCCATAACCGGCATCCCGGATCGCGTTGCGCACATCGGCCTGGCGCTCCGGCGGCAGGGTCTTGAAACGAACTTGCTTGCGCTGGAGATCCACTTCGAAGGCCACACCGGGGGCCGCGTTGCTGATCGCATTGCTGATCGCCCGCTTACAGGCGTCACAGCTCATGCCTTCTATGGTCAGGATATGCATGGTTTGCATTATAGGGGGTGAAGCGGGATCAGGCTATGGCCGCCCTTGCGGCCGACCGTCGCAGGCGTTTGAAATATATGGATTTTCCCCATCAGCCCGGCCCTGAACGAGAGGGGGAGATACTTGCAATCCGGTCGCCCGCCGTTATAGTCCCCCTCTCGCGCCGGGCGACCGGCGAACCAATCAATACAGGGAGCCTTTCATGCTGATTTCCGAGGCCTACGCGCAGGCAGCCGGCGGCACCACCGACATGCTGACCTCGCTGCTGCCGCTGGTCCTGATTTTCGTCGTCTTCTATTTTCTGCTGATTCGTCCCCAGCAGAAAAAGATGAAGGAACACAAGGCGATGATCGAGGCCGTGCGGCGCGGTGACGTGGTCACCACCTCGGGCGGCATCGTTGGCAAGGTCGCCAAGGTGCAGGAAGACGGCCTCGTGCAAGTCGAAATCGCCGATGGCATCAAGGTGAAGGTGGTCAAGGGCACCATTGCCGAGGTCCGCTCGAAGGGCGGCGATGTCGAGGACGACGACAAGTCCGAAGCCAAGGCAGGCTGATCACCGTATTTCGACAACCGGCGCTGGAAGCAGCGCCGGTTTTTGTTCCTTCCGGCCTTTTCGCTTGTTGCCGAGCTGGCTGAAGAGGTAATCCGATGCTTTATTTCGCACCCTGGAAAACCGCGCTGGTGTTGCTCGTCACCCTGGCGGGCCTTGTGACTGCCGCCCCCAATCTGCTGAGCAAGCAGCAGCTTTCGGCTTTGCCGTCGTGGATGCAGTTGCCGCAGGTCAACCTTGGTCTTGACCTTCGCGGCGGCTCGCACCTGCTGCTGGAGGTCGACACTTCGGCGGTGCTGCGGGAGCGCCTGGAAGCGGTTGTCGAGGGCGCCCGCGAGGAACTGCGCAAGGAGCGCATCGGGTATACCAATCTGGGCATCACCGGCGGCAATGTCGTTGGCCTGCGGCTGCGCGATGCCGGTCAGGCGAACCGCGCCCGCGAATTGCTGGTGAAACTGGGCCAGCCGCTGCAGGGCGGAGCCTTCAACCTCGGTGCCGGTGCCACCGATCTGCAGCTTGATATTTCCGCCGAAGGCGCGGTTCGCATGACCCTGTCGGAACAGGCGGTTCGCGAACGCGCCCGTTCCGCCGTAGCCCAATCCATGGAAATCGTACGCCGGCGTATCGACCAGACCGGCGTCAACGAACCCACCATCCAGGTGCAGGGCAGCGACCGCATCCTGGTGCAGTTGCCTGGTGTGGACGATCCCGAACGCATCAAGCGGCTGCTTGGCACCACCGCCAAGCTGACCTTCCGCATGGTCGATACCAACGCGGACCCCAACATGCCTCCGCCGGCCGGCGCGGAAATCCTGGAAGGCGACAAGCCGCGCACCCCGAATGCACCGGTTGAACGCTATGTGGTGAAGCGCAAGGTAGAAGTGGCCGGCGACAATCTGGTGGACGCGCAGGCCGGCTATGACCAGCGTAGCGGCCAGCCGATTGTTTCCTTCCGTTTCGACACCGTCGGCGGCAAGCGGTTTGCAGAGATCACGCAGCAGTCGGTCGGCCTGCCATTCGCCATCGTGCTGGACAACAAGGTGCTGAGCGCCCCGGTGATTCGCGAGCCGATTCTGGGCGGTTCGGGCCAGATCAGCGGCAATTTCAGCGTGACCGAGGCTAACGACCTTGCCGTTCTGCTGCGCGCAGGCGCGCTGCCGGCGCCACTGAAGGTGATTGAAGAGCGCGTGGTGGGCCCGGACCTGGGCGCCGACGCCATCCGCGCCGGCATCATCGCGATCATCATTGGCTTTGTGCTCGTCAACCTGTTCATGATCGCGGCTTACGGGTTGTTCGGCGCCTTCGCCGTCATCGCCGTGACGCTGAACCTGGCGCTGATCCTTGGCGTGCTTTCGGCCATGCAGGCCACGCTGTCGCTGCCGGGCATTGCCGGCATCCTGCTGACCATCGGCATGGCCGTGGACGCCAATGTGCTGATCAACGAACGCATCCGCGAGGAATCGCGTCTGGGTAAATCGGTGATCGCCTCGCTGGATGCCGGGTTTTCGCGCGCATTCTCGACCATCCTGGACTCCAACCTGACCACCCTGATCGCCATGGCGATCCTGTTTGCCATTGGCAGCGGTCCGGTGCGGGGTTTTGCCGTCGCCATATCGGTAGGCATCATCACGTCGATGTTCACCGCCATTCTGGTCGTCCGGATGATGATGGTGTTGTGGCTGAAATCCGCCCGCCCGAAATCGCTGGCTGTGTAAGGGATCAGCATCATGTTCCGTCTCCGACTGGTTCCGGAAAAGACCAATATCAAGTTCATGAAGGGGCGTTTCGCGGGTCTGGCGGTGTCTGCCTTCCTGTCGATCGCATCGATTTTCCTGTTCTTCTATCCGGGCCTCAATTACGGCATCGATTTCAAGGGCGGCATCCTTATGGAAGTGCGCCTGCCGCAGGCCGCCGATTTCGGTGCCCTGCGCGGACAGATTGGCGGACTCAATCTGGGCGAAGTCGCATTGCAGGAATTCGGCTCTTCCCGCGATGTCCTGATCCGCCTGGAGCGCCAGGGGACTTCCGACGAAGCCCAGAATGCGGCCGCCCAGAAAGTGCGCAGCGAACTGACCGCGACTTATCCGGGCTCGGAAGTGCGGCGTGTGGAAGTGGTCGGCGGCAAGGTCAGTGCCGAACTGTTCCAGAGCGGCCTGCTTGCCGTGTTCCTCGCGCTTGGCGGCATCGCCATCTACATCTGGTTCCGGTTCGAGTGGATGTTCGCGCTGGCGGCGCTGGTTACGCTGCTTCTCGATATCACGAAGATGATCGGCTTTTTCGCGATCACGCAGTTGCCATTCGGGCTTACGGCCGTGGCGGCGATCTTGACCATCATCGGCTATTCGATCAACGACAAGGTCGTGGTCTACGACCGCATGCGCGAGAACCTGCGCAAATACAAGTCGATGCCACTACGCGAATTGATCGATCTCAGCATCAACGAGACGCTGTCACGCACCATCTTCACCTCGATGACCACCTTCCTGGCGATGATTCCTCTGGCATTCATGGGTGGTGAGGCGGTCGAGGTTTTTGCCATGGGCATGCTGTTCGGCATCGTGGTCGGCACCTCGTCATCGATCTTCATCGCGGCGCCGCTTGTGCTGCTGACCGGCGAGAAATGGCTGCGGCAGAAGAAAGCTACCGAAGCCGCCGAGAAGGCCGCGGCGCAGCGGCCATAGGCCAGAGGGGCGGGGATGGACCTGCTGCCGCGCATTCCGGCCGACCGGCAGGTGATCAATGCCTACGGGGATGGCGGTTTCCGGATTTCCGGCCGGCACTGGACCGAACCCGTGCTGGTCTTTCCCGGCCAGACGATGGCCTGGGACATGACCGATATCGGCAGCCTGAGCATTGCTTCGCTGGAGCCGGCCTTCGGTATGCAGCCCGCCGTGGAGCTGCTGCTGATCGGCTGTGGCCCGAACATGGTTTTCATAGACAAGGGCTTGCGGGCGGATATCCGTTCCCGCGGATTGGTGATCGAGGCGCTGGATACCGGTGCCGCCTGTCGCACCTACAATCTGCTGATGGGGGAAGGGCGGCGGGTGGCCGCCGCCCTCATACCCGTCTAGGCCTCTTTACCAGGCGCCGCCATTCTGCTGCGCCACCATGCAGTAGAGCATCGGCAGCGAGAGCACGAAATTGGTGCGCGAGCCCAGCATGGCGACTCGGGCCGCCTTGGCCTTGGCGGCATCGTCGGCTGGCACGATGCCCAAGGCCTTCTTCTGGTTCGGCCAGATCAGGAACCAGACATTGGCGGCCATGAACAGGCCGAGATACATGCCGATGCCGATGGTGCGGGCGCCTTCCTGCAGCATGAAGGCCTGATGGCCGTAACCATTAAGCACCGAGAGCACCAGACCGGTAACCACGGTGGCCAGCGCCGCCCAGCGGAACCAGAACAGGGCCTCCGGCGCGATGAACTTGCCGATCGCCGGCTTCAGCTCGGCCGGGATCTTCGGCATGGTCGGAATCTGAACGAAGTTGAAATACCAGAGCAGCCCGATCCACAGGATGCCGGACAGCACATGCAGCCAGCGGAAGAAAAAGCTGAGAAATGCAGTATCGAAGCTGCGGTGGATCAGAAAAAACAGGACCAGCGCCAGAACTACGCCGGCACCGAGGGCCTTGTAGAGGTTTTCGAGAATCTTTGCCATGATGCGGTTCCTTACCGTCGTATGGGTGTCGCCATTGTTTATGCAGGCTTACGCGACGCAGAAGCAGCGCATCGCACGACATGCGGCGCTGGCAGTCTGCATACGGCAGCGCCGCGATTCTCGCAGTTGCGATTCGCTGGCAAAGGCTAGCATAAATCCTGGTAGCGACAAGCGATCTTCCGGAACCCAACCAGTCGTGGCATGAGCGAATCGCCTGACGAATATTGCACCCGGGAACTGCGCAGCGCGGATCCCGACCGCTGGCTGACCACCCTGTTCGCGCCCGATGCGTGCCGGCCGGGCCTGCATGCGCTGTATGCGTTTAATGCCGAGATCGCCCGGGCCCGGGAAGCGGTCAGTCAGCCGATGATCGGGCAGATCCGCCTGCAATGGTGGCGCGAAGCCTGGGAGGGTATCTGGGACAATCGGCCGCGCAACCATCCAGTCGTCATGGCCCTGCATGTCCATTGCCGAAATCTGGATCGCGGGGACGTGTTCGCCCTGATCGATGCGCGCGAAACCGACATGGAGGAGGCGCCGCCGGCGAACATGGATGCCTTGTGCAAATATGCCAAGGCAAGTTCCGCGCCATTGATGCGGATGGCGTGTGACCTATTGGAAGAGGAAATCGACGACGAAACCCTTCGGCTGGCCGGAACAGGCTACGCCCTGACCGGCATTCTGCGGGCTACATCACATTTTGCCGCGCAACGACGCATCTATCTGCCGGCAGACCGCCTAGCCGCTGCAGGCCTGATGCCGGAAAGCCTGTATCAGTCTGGCCTTGGGCCTGCGGCTATTGCCGTAATCGCCGAGGTTGGAAGGGAGGCGGAAAAACTGTTCGCATCGCTGCGGCAAAGGCGAATCTCACGGCGCGCGATGGCTGCCGTATTGCCCGCAACAATCGCGCGGACTCATTTGCGGCAATTGGCCAAGGCCGGGTTCAATCCTGATGTGCCCGGCGCCAGTGCGTCGGCGACACGTCTGCATGTTGCCTTGCTGGCCGCGTTATGGCGCCGCCGCATCTGATCCAGTAAAGGTCTTCGCCAGTCCCTGGCTCAGGGGCATTGACTGCACGCCAAGGCGCTGCATCATTTCATCGATCGGAAAGGCCTTGTCCTCGGATAACCGCCGGATCTCGTCGCGGCGAATGCGCGGTAGAAGCGGCAATATAGCCGTGAACATGGCGATCAGTTCGAGCAGAGGGCCCGGTATCGGGAGGATGAACGGTTTCCGCTTGATGGCGGCGCCTACAGCCATGACGAGGTCGCGGTAAGTGATCGGTTCCGGTCCGGCAACCACGATCGGCGCCCCAGGCGCTTCATCCCGATATAACGCAGCTTCGACGCAACGCGCCACATCCTCAACATGAATGGGTTGCAGCAGGGTGCGGCCGCCATCGGGTAACGGGATGATGCCGAGCTTGCGGATATAAGCGGCGATGCGCTGCAGGTTGTTCTCAGCAGCTGCGCCGTAAATCATCGTCGGATGCAGCATGACGCCGGAAAACCCCGACTGTGCCAGAGCATCGGCGCTATGCTGCAGTTCCGCGACATTCGGATCAGGAAAGCGCGTGAAAATGCGTGTGGAACCGAGCAGAACAACGCGTTCCACATCGCGCGGCAGCGCCGCGATCAGATCAGCGCCGTGACGACCGTGCACACAGGATACGAACAGCTTGGCATCTTGCAGGACCGGTTTGATGGTTTCGGGACGGTCCAGGTCGAAAACACGGGCGATGCCGCGCAAGCCTGGCATTAGCCGTTCTGGCCGGCGCACCACTGGTATAACCGGAATCCCACGCGTCAGCAGGCGGCGGGCCACATGCTGCCCCAGCTTTCCGGTTGCACCGACCAGAGTGACGGGTCTGGTATCCACAGTCATGCCGCAACCGCGCTTTTGCCGTTCAGCCACTGAGTCAGATCGGTCAGGGCGCGACGGCTTAAATAACGTTTGCGCTCGTCCTTGCGTATGTCGCCTGGAGGCGGCGGGAACAGGCCGAAATTCACGTTCATCGGTTGGAAATGTTTGGCGTCTGTGCCGCCTGTGAGATGGCTGTGCAGTGCGCCGAGGGCCGTGGTCGGCGGCGGCGGCGCCTGTTCGCTGCCCAGGCGCTGGGCCGCGGCCATGCGGCCGGCGATCAGGCCGATGGCTGTGCTTTCCACATAGCCTTCCACGCCGGTGACCTGGCCGGCAAAGCGCAGTCTGGGCATCGCCTTCAGCCGCAGTTGTGTGTCCAGCAGCTTGGGCGAATTGAGGAAGGTGTTGCGGTGGATGCCGCCCAGACGGGCGAATTGCGCATTCTCCAGGCCGGGAATCATGCGGAAAATCCGTACCTGCTCGGCATGCTTCATCTTGGTCTGAAAGCCGACCATGTTGTAGAGCGTGCCCAGCTTGTTGTCCTGTCGCAGTTGCACCACGGCATAAGGCTTGCGGCCGGTGCGCGGATCGATCAGGCCAACCGGCTTCATCGGACCGAAGGTCAGCGTGCGCGGGCCGCGCTCGGCCATCACTTCGATGGGCAGGCAGCCCTCGAAATAGGGCGTGTTCTTTTCCCACTCCTTGAACTCGGTCTTCTCGGCGGCCAGCAGGGCGGCGTGGAATTCAAGGTAATTGGGCTTCTCGAAGGGGCAGTTTATGTAGTCGGCGCCTTCGCCCTGTTCGCCGCTGCCGCCCGGGCCAACCTTGTCGTAACGCGACTGGAACCAGGCCTTGTCCATGTCGATGCTGTCTTTATGGACTATCGGTGCGATTGCATCGAAGAAAGCTAGGCTCTGTTCGCCGGTCAGGCCGCGGATCGCTTCGGCCAGGGCCGGCGAGGTGAGGGGGCCGGTGGCGACGATCACATTGTCCCATTCGGCCGGCGGCAGGCCGGCGATTTCCTCGCGCTGCAAGGTGATCAGCGGCTCACCCTCTATGGCTTTCTGCACCTCGGCGGAAAACACATCGCGATCCACGGCCAGCGCGCCGCCGGCCGGCACCTTGGCAATGTCGGCCGCCCGCATGATCAGGGAATTGCAGCGCCGCAGCTCTTCATGCAGCAAGCCAACCGCATTGCTTTCCGAGTCGTCGGAGCGGAAGGAATTCGAACAGACCAGTTCGGCCAGCCCGTCGCCCTGATGGGCATCGGTTTTTCGTACCGGACGCATCTCATGCAGCACGACAGGCACGCCCATGCGTGCCACCTGCCAGGCCGCTTCCGACCCGGCCAGGCCACCGCCGATGATGTGGATGGGATTAATCTGCGTCATGAACCATCTCCTCGAGCGCGGCGACGCTGTCGGCGCTCAAAATCTTCATGGCAATCGCCTGGCTGAAACCGCGGCGCGCAAGGGCGCCCATGTCCTTCTGGCGCATGTCGCGGCGCTGCTGCGGATCGGAACGATAGGGTCCCAGCTTGCGTTTGCGGACGAAGGCGGCGGCCGCCGGCAGGTCGGAAACCGGCGTGGTCGATTCCGCTTCCAGCCGTTCCAGTGCTGCCGCGACATCGTCCTTGTTCACGCCCTTCACCGCCAGCGTCTGCCGAATGCGGCCGAGCGACTTGCCCTCAGCATAGAGCCGCCGAACACGGCTTTCCGCATAGGCGCGGTCGTTCAGCAGGTTGCTGCGCTGCAGCTTGGCGATCAGCTCGGCAACCCAGCCGGCGGCCTCCTCGCGACCTGGCACGCCATGCACCTCGATGGAGCGCCGGATCTTGCGGTCCAGCACCCGGCGGAGATTCTCCGCCGAGCTGCTGTAACGTTCCAGGTAAAACAGCGCAGCCCGTTCCAGATACGTTGGCGTGATCTTTTTCGGCTGGCCGCGCGGCATGGGAAGGAAGCTTGAATCAGCCCAGCAGGGCGGCGATGCCGGCCTGGGCGACCTGCGCGTCTTCTGACGATTTCACGCCGGATACACCCACGCCGCCGATGCAGATGCCATCCACCATGATCGGCTCGCCGCCTTCCAGCAGCACGAGGTCGGGCACCGACAGGAAGGCATTACGACCGTTGCCGACGATCTCTTCCAGTGCCTTGGTCGGGCGGCGGGCGTAAGAGGCGGCCTTGGCCTTACCCTGACTGATCCAGGTGGACTGGATCGGCGCGCCATCCAGACGCTGGAAATGCAGCAGGTGGCCGCCATCGTCGGTAATGGCAATGCTGACCTTCCAGCCGTTCTTCTTGGCTTCCGCCTCGGCAGCGGCGGCGATTGTCTGAACGTCGTCGAGGGTCAGCGCCTTACGCGTAATCATGGAGTGAAAATCCTTTCCTGGTTTTATGCCGCCGCATCGCGGCGGGTTTTCTTCTGGGGCGGCGCGGTGCGCTGTGCCGCGAGTTTAAGATAGTCTTTCAGATACTGGCCGGTATAACTTTCCTTCACCTTGGCCACATCTTCCGGCGTGCCCTGGGCTACGACGCGGCCACCGCCACTGCCGCCCTCGGGGCCCATGTCGACGATCCAGTCAGCCGTCTTGATGACCTCAAGATTATGCTCGATCACGATCATGGTGTTGCCGGAATCCACCAGCTCGTGCAGTACCTCCAGCAGCTTGCGCACATCCTCGAAATGCAGCCCTGTGGTGGGCTCGTCGAGGATATAAAGCGTGCGGCCCGTGGCGCGCTTGGAGAGTTCCTTGGCCAGCTTCACGCGCTGGGCTTCACCGCCCGACAGCGTGGTGGCCGACTGGCCGATCTTGATATAGCCGAGGCCGACGCGATTGAGGGTCTCCAGTTTCTCGCGAATAGTCGGCACGGCCTTGAAGAAATCGACGCCGTCTTCCACGGTCATGTCGAGCACGTCGGCGATCGACTTGTCGCGGTAATGGATTTCCAGAGTTTCGCGGTTATAGCGCTTGCCCTTGCAGACGTCGCATTGCACGTAGACATCGGGCAGGAAGTGCATCTCGATTTTGATCAGGCCGTCGCCCTGGCAGGCCTCGCAGCGGCCACCCTTGACGTTGAACGAGAAACGGCCCGGTGCATAGCCGCGCGCCTTCGCCTCGGGCAGGCCGGCGAACCAGTCGCGGATCGGGCCGAAGGCGCCGGTATAGGTGGCAGGGTTGGAGCGCGGCGTGCGGCCGATGGGCGACTGATCGATGTCGACGATCTTGTCGATCCATTCCAGACCTTCGATGCGGTCATGAAGGCCGGGAATCTCGCGGCTATTGTTCAGTTTGCGCGATACGGCCTTGAACAGGGTTTCGATGGTCAGGGTCGACTTGCCGCCACCGGAGACGCCGGTGACGCAGGTGAAAATGCCCAGCGGAAACTCGACCGATATGTTCTGCAGATTGTTGGCCTTGGCGCCGATCACCTTCATGGTCTTGTTGGCGACGCGCTTGCGGCGCTGCTTGGGCACGGCCACCGATCTCACGCCGGTCAGATATTGGCCGGTGACCGATTTTTTGGCGGCCATGATCTCTTCCGGTGTGCCCTGGGCGATGATCTCGCCACCATGCACGCCGGCCGCCGGGCCCATGTCGATCACATGATCGGCGGTGCGGATCGCTTCCTCGTCATGCTCCACCACCAGCACGGTGTTGCCGATATCGCGCAGATGCACCAGAGTTTCGAGCAGCTTGGCATTGTCGCGCTGGTGCAGGCCGATGGAGGGCTCATCCAGCACATACAGCACGCCGGTGAGCCCTGAACCGATCTGTGAGGCCAGCCGGATGCGCTGGCTTTCGCCGCCCGACAGCGTGCCGGACGATCGCGACATGGAGAGATAATCAAGGCCGACATTGACCAGGAAGCCGAGGCGGTCGTTGATCTCCTTCAGGATGCGGGAGGCGATGTCCTTTTCCTTCGGCCTCAGTTTCCTGGTCAGGTCGAGAAACCACTGGCGCGCCTCGGCAATCGAGAATTCGCAGACCTGACCGATATTCAGGCCGCCGACCTTCACCGCCAGCGCCTCGGCCTTCAGGCGGTAGCCGCCGCAGGTTTCGCAGGCGGTTTGCGATTGGTAGCGCGACAGCTCCTCGCGGATCATGTCGGACTCGGTCTCGCGCCAGCGCCGCTCCAGGTTGGGCAGCACGCCCTCGAAGGGCCGTTTCACCGTATAGGTGCGCATGCCATCGTCATAGGTGATCGGCACGATATCCTCGCCCGAACCGTGCAGAATGGCGCTGCGGGTCTTGGCCGGCAGGTCCTTCCACTTGGTCGCCAGCGAGAATTTGTAGAACTTGGCCAAGCCTTCCAGTGTCTGCAGGTAGTAGGGCGAGGGTGTGGCGGCGCGCGACCATGGCACGATGGCGCCGTCGCGCAGCGTCACCGCCTCGTCGGGCACCACCATAGCCGGATCGAAATACATCTTCGAACCAAGGCCGTCGCAGGTGGGGCAGGCACCATGCGGGCTGTTGAACGAGAACAGCCGCGGCTCGATCTCTTCGATGGTGAAACCGGAAACCGGGCAGGCGAACTTGGCGGAGAAGATGGTGCGTTCGTCCTTGTCGGCGTTTTCGGCAAAGGCGATGCCATCGGCCAGGTTCAGCGCGGTTTCGATGGAATCGGCGAGGCGGGTCTGGATGCCGTCGCGCACCACCACACGATCGACCACCACTTCGATATCGTGCTTCAGCTTCTTGTTCAGCGCCGGGACTTCGGCGATCTCATGCAGCTTGCCGTCCACCTTCACGCGCTGGAAGCCGCGCTTCTGCAGGTCCTGCAGTTCCTTTCTGTATTCGCCCTTGCGGCCGCGCACGATGGGGGCCAGCAGGTAGAGGCGGGTGCCTTCCGTCATGGCCATCACGCGGTCGACCATCTGGCTGACCGTCTGGCTCTCGATGGGCAGGCCGGTGGCCGGCGAATAGGGCACGCCGACGCGGGCATAGAGCAGGCGCAGATAGTCGTAGATCTCGGTGACGGTGCCGACCGTGGAGCGCGGGTTCTTCGACGTGGTCTTCTGCTCGATGGAGATCGCCGGGCTCAGGCCGTCGATGTGATCCACATCCGGTTTCTGCATCAGTTCGAGGAACTGGCGGGCATAGGCCGACAGGGATTCGACATAGCGTCGCTGCCCCTCGGCATAGATGGTATCGAAAGCCAGCGAAGACTTGCCCGAGCCGGACAGGCCGGTCAGGACCACCAACTTGTCGCGGGGGATGTCGACGTCGACATTCTTGAGATTGTGCTCGCGGGCACCGCGGACCGAAATGAACTTCTGCATGGTTTTTTGCGCCGAGTCTCTGGGGGGCCGAATATTGCGCTTTTCAGGACAGTTCTTCACTATACGCCATTCGCATGATATAAGATCACTTCGTGAACGGATAGGGGTTAAGATATGGCTGGCAGCGTTAACAAGGTGATCCTGGTCGGGAATCTAGGGCGCGACCCGGAGATCCGTAGCATGCAGTCCGGCGAGGAGATCGCCCAGCTTTCCATTGCCACCTCCGAAACCTGGCGCGACAAGGCTTCGGGTGAGCGCAAAGAGCGCACCGAATGGCACAGAGTCGTGATTTTCAACGAAAATCTGGTCAAGGTGGCCAAGCAGTTCCTCAAAAAAGGCTCCAAGGTCTATATCGAGGGCTCGCTGCAGACCCGGAAATGGACCGACAAGGATGGCGCCGAGAAATACACCACCGAGGTTGTGCTGCAGCGGTTCCGGGGCGAACTGACCATGCTGGATGGCCGCGGCGAAGGCGGTGGCGGTGGCTCCTTCGGCGGCGGCGACGACTATGCCGGCGGTGGCTCCTCGGGTGGATTCGGGGGTGGCGCGGGTGGCGGCCGGTCCTCTGGCGGCGGTTCGCCGCCCCGCCGCGACGACCTGGATGACGAAATCCCGTTCTAAGCAGAGTCACTATCCGGAACGCAAAAAAGGCGCAGACCACAATCTGCGCCTTTTTCGTGTCCGGCGGCCTAACGCCGCATTAGTGAGGTCAGTAGCACCCCGAGCCCTGCCGCGACGCCAATGGCTGCCAGCGGATGCTCACGAGCGACGGGCTCGATCTGGCTGCGCAGCTTCTCGACCTCGTCCTGCAAACCATGGTTGGGCCAATACTGCCAGACCAGGGCGGCGATCATGCCCAGCAGCACAATCACTCCAATCAGGCTCCCGCCGGCCGCCAGTGCCGCCCAGGCTGGCATCATGCTGGCGCCATAGGCCAGAAACAGCGACCAGCCGAACAACATGAAGGCGGCTAGCAGCGCGGCGCAGGCTATGGTGCCCAGGCCTGCCACAACAGCAATCCGCTGTCGCTGCCGACGGGAGGCCGCTGCCTGCACTCCGCCAATGAGCAGGCCGGGCAACAGGCTAGCCAGCGGTGCGAACATTATTTCCGCAACAGAAGGGTGAGGGCGGCGCCGGCGGCGAAAGCCGCCAGCAGGCTGCTGCCGGGATGCTCCTTCACTGTCTCCTCGACCCGGCCGAGCGCTTCACGACCGCGATCCTTCCAGTCGCCGGCCAGTGCCTGGATGCGGGTCTGCAATTCGGATAATTCCGCCTCCGCTAGCGCGGTACCGTCCTTCTTGGCGCGGGAAATCAGGGCGCCAAGCTGGGTGCCGATATCGGAAACCTGCTCGCGCAGTTCGGCCAGATCGGCTTCGGCCGCTGCGGTTGTGCTTTGTCGATTCGTGCGAGCCATGATGATACTCCTTTATTTATGAATGGGCTTAGTGGCGGCGTTCGGTCTTATCCAGATCGTTCAGCCAGTCAGCCACCTGACGTTCGGCCTGATCGGTGATGATGCCGTAGCGCTCCTGGATCTTGCCGACCAGCTGTTCGCGGCGGCCGTCGATCACCGAGATATCGTCGTCGGTCAGTTCACCCCAGCGCTCGCGGGCCTTGCCGGAAAACTGCTTCCAGTTACCGGCAATGCGATCCCAGGATGGCAGCGCGGCTTTCACGTTGGCTTCCATGCGTTTGTTCGGCATGACGAAATCTCCTCGATTGGTTGGATGTGGCGTGGAATGCGGGATTACTTGGCCAAGATTACTTAGACTGGGCCTTCTCCCATTCATCCACCTGCTTCTCGGCCTCGTTCTTGGCGATGCCGTAGCGTTCCTGAATCTTGCCCACCAGTTCTTGGCGTTTGCCGTTGATGATCGTGATGTCGTTGTCGGTGAGCTTGCCCCAGCGCTGCTTCACCTTGCCGGCGAACTGGTTCCAGTTGCCTTCGACCTGATCCCAGGTGCCGCTGGCGGCATACACTGCCGCGGGCGGCGCGGCAGCCAGAAGGGCAATAGCGGAAACGGCGGCAATAGCGATCTTGCGCATGCAAAACCTCCTTGATTATGAATTGTGGAACGTGTGGGAAACCAGCGAGGGCGGATAAGGTTCCCGAATGAATCTTGGGAACTTCCCATGTCTGCGAACAGCACCGCGATGCGGCCTGTGCCGGAAGTCATAGGATGATCAGGGTATATGACCTGACAGGGGAGATGCCGAGACCATTCCGCGGCGAAGATGTGTCGATAATGTGGCCGATGGTCGCCGCGGGTTCAGGCGGTCTTTTCCTGCCGTTTCGCCTGATTCCATGCCTCGTCCATGGTAGCGAGATCGCAATCGGTCAGCGGCTTGCCTTCAGATTGCAAAATCCTTTCCATCGCGGTGAAGCGTCGTTCGAATTTCCGGTTGGCGGCACGCAGGCAGTCTTCCGGATCGAGTTTCAGGTGGCGAGCCAGATTGGCAACGACGAACAGGAAGTCACCGAATTCTTCCGCGGTCGTCTGTGCGGTGCCGGCCTCGATCTCGTGTTCCAGTTCCTGCAACTCTTCCCTGATCTTGTCGATCACCGGTCGTTTGTCGGGCCAGTCGAAGCCCACGCGTGCGGCGCGGTTCTGCAGCTTCACGGCGCGCAGAAGGGCGGGGAGACCTGTTGTGACTCCGGCCAGAACCGGTGATACGTCATCCTGTGAATTTGCGGGCCTGGCCGCACGTTCAGCAGCCTTGATGCTTTCCCAGTTCGTGCTGACGGCTTCCGGGTGGTCGGCAGAAACATCGCCAAAGACATGCGGATGGCGTCGGATCATCTTGTCGCTGATGCCGGCGGCGACATCGCCAAAAGAAAAATGGCCCGCTTCCTCGGCCATCCGGCTGTGAAACACCACTTGCAGCAACAGGTCGCCCAACTCGTCCTTCAGGCCGGCCATGTCATTACGGGCGATGGCGTCTTCCACCTCGTAGGCTTCTTCAATGGTGTAAGGCGCGATGGTCGCGAAGGTCTGCTCAAGATCCCAGGGACAGCCGCCATCGGGATCGCGCAGCCTGGCCATGATGGCCAGCAGTTCGGTCAGGCTGGAAAGGTCAGGCGTGGCAGTCATCGGATCGCACCGGCTCAACAATCGTGGAGCTCCAAAATGCGATCCGGCGCCGTCCGGCGCAAGGCGCAGATAGGCAGCTTAAGCCGGCGGAGCGACGGATTTCAGCAGCCTGATCACCTGTTCGTCCGAGACCTGGGGAAATTCACGGTAATGAGCACCGACGGCATAAAAATCCGGGGGCGTTTCCAGGCAGACGATATGATCGGCCAGCCCCTTAAATTCCTCCAGCGTGGTCGATGCCGCCACAGGGATCGCCAGAATGATGGATTTCGGGGCCGCCGCACGCAGCAAGGCCAGTGCGGCCTTGGCCGTGGCGCCGGTGGCGATGCCATCATCGACCACGATGACGGTGCGGCCTTTCACATCGGGATGCGGCTGGCCGATGTCGTAACGCTGGCGCCGGCGCTCGATTTCGGCCAGTTCGCGCTGGGCGGCGGCACGAAGGTAATCATCGTCGACTTTCAGGCTATCGACCACGTCGCGGTTCACCACCAATCTCGGTTTTTCTCCATCCGCCACCGCGGCGACGGCAAGTTCGGCATGATGCGGCGCCCCAATCTTGCGTACCAGCAGCAGGTCAAGCGGCGCCTGCAGGGCCGCGGCCACTTCGGTTGCCACCGGCACCCCACCCCGTGGCAAGGCCAGGATGACAGGTTTTTCATCCTTGAATCCCAGCAGCCGTTTCGCCAGTTTCTGTCCGGCCTCGCTTCTATCCAGAAACATCTGCCGCCCCGTCGTCTAATAGGTGTTGACTGAACCAGGCGCCGGCATGGTCGATCACCTGATCCAGTGTACCGGCTTCCTCGAAGAGATGCGTGGCGCCCGGTACGACCAGCAGCCTGGTCTTGCAACGCATATGCGCCATGGCCTGACGGTTGAGCCCCAGCACTTCACGATCAAGGCTGCCAACGATCAGCAGGGTTGGCGCGGCAACCCGGGTCAGTGCGGCACCGGCCAGATCGGGCCGGCCGCCACGGCTGACGATGGCGCCCACGGGACAATCAGGCTGGGCGGCGGCGACCAGGGCGGCGGCGGCGCCGGTACTGGCGCCGAAATAGCCGATGCGCGGGGGCATATGTTCCATACGCTGACCCAGCCATTTCGTGGCCAGGAGCAGTCGCTCGGCCAGCAGCTCGATATCGAAGACCAGATCACGGTTTCCTGCCTCGGATTCAGCGAGCAGATCGAACAGCAGGGTACCGAAACCGGCCTGCTGCAAGGCGGCCGCCACATGACGGTTGCGAGGGCTGTTCCGGCTGCTGCCGCTACCATGCGCGAAGATGACTACGGCACGACAGGGGGAGGGCAGCACAAGCAGCCCTTCAAGGCCGAATGGCGGTATGGCCACCAGCTCTTCCGAATATTGCCCCTGTTGTTTTCTCCCAGGCGTCATCCGCGTCATCCGCCGGCATTGACTGCTTGCGTGGATTCATAGCGGACCGCGTGGCAGCGAGCCTTGATCTGGATCAGCCCTCGCCAAGCCCGGCGCGTACCAGATCAATCAGCCTGCCGATCCGGCCGAGCCGCGATTTCTCAGGCATTTGGGGCGGAACGACTGCCGGTTCCTCCTGCAGCTGGATCATGCCGGCTTCCGAGCGCTGAAGCTGGAGATGGCGCGTGAAGAAGCCATTCTGCCCGCTATGATGTCCGACGGCCAGTATGGTGGCGTCGGGGAGCAAATCGGTCAGCACATGCATCAGCGCCAGCTCGGACTGCTCGTCGATGCCATCGGTGGCCTGGTCGATCAGGATCCAGGCCGGGCGGTGCAGCAACAGCCTGGCAAACCCAATGCGCTGCAGGTCGCCGGGACTGAGTGTCTGGCTCCACTCCGTTTCCGCATCCAGTTGCGGCACCAGAAACTCAAGATCAACCCGGCGAAGGATATCGGCGAGGGTTGCATCATCGGCCTTGGCTGGCGCATCCGGGTAGAGCAGGGCATGGCGCAGGCTGCCCGGCGGCATATAGGGACGTTGCGGCAGCAGAGCCATGGACTCCGCAGGGACTTCGATCCGTCCCCGGCCCCATGGCCATACGCCGGCCACGGCCTTGCACAAAATCGCGGCCGCATGCTGGTCCCCGGTCAGCAGCACCCGCTCGCCTTTCTGGATATCGAGCGACAGGCCGGCGGCAAGTATGCGCTGGTCCGGTTCCGCCAGGGTCACATCATGGAAGTTCAAACCGGGCTTGTCGCTGGGGACAACAGTAATGCGCTGCATGCCCGGCCCGGCCTTGTCCCGCGCTTCCGCTTCGGTCACGGCGTTATGCAGTTCCAGCACACGTTCGGCCGAGGCCCGCAATTCGGCCAGACGCGGAAAATTGTCGATCGGCCAGGACAGCGCCGCAGTGGCCTGCTGGAAGGCCTGCGCCGTCTGCATCAGTCCGCCCAAGCTGATCTCGCCCAGCAGATAACGCGGCGTGCTGACCAGGATGGGGAATACTGCCGCCACCGTGCTGTAGGCGGACGAAAACAGGATCAGGCGGCGCAGCCCTTCCGTCTGGTTATGCCAGGCCTCGGCTACCGGCGAAAACAGTCGCAGCAGGAAACCGCGTTCATCGGCCTCGCCGCGGGCGACGGCAATGGCCTCGGCATTTTCACGACTGCGGCCCAGCGCGTAGCGCAGATCGGCTTCCACGGTCTGGCGATTGTCGGCAGCCGAAACAAGGGCCCTGCCGATGAACATGGCCAGCGCGGAACCGACACCGGAATACAGGAAGGCCAGCCAGACCATGTGGCCGGGCAGGCTGAATTCCATGCCATCGATATGCAACGGTAGATCGCCGGAGAGAATCCACAAAATGCCGATGAAACTGACCAATAGCAGAATGCAGTAGATCAGCGAGTGAAACAGATCGACGGCCGCCTCGGTGGCGATCCGGATATCCTCGGCGATGCGGCCATCGGGATTGCTGTGGCTGCCGGGCACCATGCTCAGCCGGAATTGGCGGCCATCCCGCATCCATTCGTTGACCAGACGGTCTGTGAGCCATTCCCGCCAGCCGAGTTGCAGCTTGCGCTTGAAGTGAAGATGCACGGCGTTGATTGCCATTGTGCCCAGCACGATCAGCACGAAAACAAGCACCTGATGCATAAATCCTTCCATGGAGCGCCGCTCCAGGGCATCAAACAGGTCGGCGTTCCAAAGGTTGAGGCGGATGGCCAGCAGCACCTGCGCCACCGCCAGAACGACGATGGCGATCAGCAGAAACCACGCCGTCCACCGTTCGGGGCCGCCCCAATAGGGCCGCGCCAGGTGCAGGAAATCCGAAGTCAGCCCGATGGACGAGACCGGCGGTTTCTCGGCGGGGGCTGGAGAGGTCACCGGGCGGCCTCCTGAAAACACCTGGCCGCGATCATGGCCTGCAAACCGAGAATGGCCGGTTCGGGATGCAGGATCACAAAAACCGGTATCGGCGCCAGATAGTCGCGAAGGCGCCCTTTGGTCTCGAAACGCTTTCGAAAATCGGAGGCCTGCAACAGGTCGACCAGGTGGGGCAGGATGCCGCCGGCCAGGTAAAGCCCGCCGCTGCCGCCGAAGGTCAATGCCAGATCGCCCGCAAATCCACCCAGAAAGGCGCAGAACAGTGCCAGCGCGCGAATGCACAGCTCGCAACGCCCTTCACGCGCGGCGTCGACAATTTCGGCAGCCGACTGAATCGGCGCACTCGACTGCGACAAAGCGGCCAGCGCCTGGTACAGGTTTACCAGTCCGGGCCCGGAGATGACGCGTTCGGCCGAGACATGGCCGAACGTCTCTCGCAGCCGGGCTAGAACGGCATCCTCGTCGACAGTCTGCGCGGCCAGGGTGATATGGCCGGCCTCGCTGGCAATCACGCGGCCAGCGCCTTCCATCGGTATGAAGGCGCTGACACCAAGACCCGTACCGGGCCCACAGGCCACCTTCACGCCGTCCGGCTGTGGCAACCCGCCACCGATTTGTTGAACATCGCCGGCAGACAACGAAGGCAGGGACCATGCGGTGGCAACAAAATCGTTGACCAGATGAACGTGCGGAATCTTCAGGCGCTGCCGTAGGTCCATGGCATCAATCCGCCACGCAGCATTCGTCATGACAACGCAGCCATTCCTCATCGGTCCGGCAACCGCCAGGGCCAGCCTATCGGGGGGAGAAGAGGCCGATGCGTCAAGATAGGCCGCGATGGCTTCGCCCATATCACCATACGCGGCGCGGGGATAGGTCGTAATAGGGCCGCAGGCTCCGTCCACCATCTGCGCGAACCGCAGGTTCGTGCCACCGATATCGCCCAGCAGAGTTCTTGGGTGGCTGTTCATGGGTTGCCGGTTGGACGGATTGCCGTCTCGCGCAAGATGCGCTCGGCATACCAGCGAGCAGACGCCTTTGGGATGCGGCGCAACGTCGGATAATCGACATAGACAAGGCCGAACCGGTCGCCATAGCCTGCACCCCATTCGAAATTGTCGAGCAGGGACCAGACGAAATAGCCCCGCACGTCGGCGCCAGCCGCAATCGCGGTCTCCATCGCGCCGATATAGGCATTAAGATAATCGATCCGGTGCTGGTCCCTCACGTTGCCGGTATGGTCGAGCTGGTCGCGGCCACCCGTGCCGTTCTCGGTCACATAGATCGGCAGGCGGTAACGTTTTGAGGCATCCAACAGGATGTCGCGGAAGGCATCGGGCTGCACCTGCCAGCCAATTTCGGACTGCGGCATGCCGGCCGGCGGTCCGGCCCAGGCATACCCGAGTGGCGCATCCTTGTCGCCGCGCGCATAGATCGGCGAATAATGATTGATGCCAAGCCAGTCCAGCGGCCGGCAGATGCGCGCCATGTCGCCGGGCACGATCAGCGGTGCAAGCTCATCGGCCAGGGTTTTCGGATAGTAGCCGAGAATCTGCGGGTCGGGGAAAGCCTGGTTCCAGTGCATGTGCAGGCGTGCGGCGGCGGCGAGATCTTCCAGCGCGGCTGAGGCCGGCAGGCAGGGCTGCATGTTGTGGATCACGCCGATGCTGGCCTGCGATACGCCGGAGCGCAGGGCATCGACGGCAGCGCCATGGGCCAGGTTCACGTGATGGATCGCCTTGCGATGGGCATCGGCATCGATGACGCCTGGCGGTTGCCAGCCGAAACCGAAACCGAACAGGGCGAAGACGCCCGGCTCGTTGAACGTCGCGAAACGCTTCACCCGGTCGCCATAACGTCGCGCCACCAGCGTGGCGTAATCGGCGAACCAGCCGGCAGCGTCACGGCTGAGCCAACCACCTTCGTCATCCAGCGCCTGCGGCAGATCCCAGTGATACAGGCAGAGCCAGGGTTCGATCCCTGCCTCCAGCAGGCCATCGATCAGCCGGTCGTAGAATGCGGCGCCGGCCTCATTGAAATGCCCCCGGCCCGTTGGCAGCAGACGCGGCCATGCCACCGAGAAACGGTAGGCTTTCACACCCATATCCCGCATCAGCGCGATGTCTTCGGGGAAGCGATGATAGTGATCGCAGGCAATATCGCCGGTATCGCCATTGGCGATGCGATCCTTCTGCTGGCAGAAGGTATCCCAGATGCTGGGGCCCCGGCCATCGGCCTTGGTGGCCCCCTCGATCTGGTAGGAAGAGGTCGAGACACCCCAGAGGAAGGTTTCGGCGGGACGCGCGGTCAATCGATTCATGTTTTCAGGCCTTCTGCGCCGGCCCGGTGATCGGTTAGGCTGAGGCGATGGGAGATATCATTGCCGAAATATCGGATGGCCGTCTGCAGGTATTGCTGCGGGCCGCGCGACCGCTCACCCTTCATACGCCGGATTTTGTCCGCACCGATGCCAACAGTCCCGTCCTGAGCGATGACAGCGGCATGCTGGTCTTTTTTTCGCATTACCAGCCGCGCGGCCATACCTACCGGCGGCTTTTTGCCACCGGGCTGCGGGACGGGCAGCCGCCGCAGGCCGTGCGCTGGATCGACGAACCCGAACCCACGTTGGGCAAGTGGATCGAGGCTGTCTGGCGCGATCCTGCTACCGGCCGCCTGTATGGCTGGTATCATGCCGAAGAGTTCGTTGGCGGCCCGGCTAAACTGTTCGTGCCGCATATCGGCGCCATCGCATCGGATGACGGAGGCCTCTCCTGGCATTTCCTGGACGAGATGCTGCGGGCTCCGGTCCATCTCGCCGATATCGGTTATGACAACGGTTTCCTGGCTGGCGGCTATGGCGACTTCTGCGTCGTTCCGGATCGGGCAGGGCAGTATTTCTATCTCGCCTTTTCCAGCTATGTCGCCGACGAGGCCGCACAGGGCATCGCGATGGCCCGCTTTCCGATCGCCACACGCGATCATCCGGCCTCGGCGCTTGAATTGTGGAACGGCTCTGAATGGGTGAGCGCCACCGGTCGGTTGCCGGTGCCACTCTGGCCGACACGGCGCGGCTGGCGTCATGTCGATCCGGACGCCTTCTGGGGACCGGCGATCCATTTCAATCGCCAGCTCGATGCCTTTGTCATGCTGCTCAATCATACCGCGGGCGGTTTTCACAACATGCTCCAGGAAGGCATCTATGTCTCGGTGACGCGGACGCCGGACAATCCGGCATCATGGAGCGCACCGATGCGGCTGGTGGCCGGTGGCGCCTGGTACCCGCAGGCCGTCGGCTTGACTGCCGGCAGCGGTGACAGTTTCATCGATGGACCCGCACGATTCTTCATGGCCGGACACTCCGCCTGGGAGATCGAATTCGCCTGGACGTCTTCGCCTGAACGCAAAGACCGCGTCCTGGAAGCAACCAAACCTTTGTACTACAGCCTGTTCGGCGACCGACATGCGGCGCCATGGTGACCTGCAACCTTCATAACCCCAATCACCGGGCCAAGTTTTGATTCTGGTCAACGGTCAGATCAGGATGGGGTCAGGCCGGGATGGCCAGGTCGCGGTCCCAGAACGGCTCCGGTCCATACAATTCCTGCAGATAGGCTATGAAGGCATGCACGGCCGCCGGCACAAACTTGGCTGGCGGATAGACGGCGAATATCCCCACATCGCTGGCGCCCGGATGCCCGGGCAGGACCACGCGGAGGCGGCCGGCCCGTAAATCCGGCCCGATATCCCAGGTCGAACGCAGCGCGATGCCCATCCCGGCCAGAGCCAGTTCGCGCACCACCTCGCTGGAATTGGTGCGCACGGTGCTTTCGCCCGGCACAACGACCGGGCCATTGCGGCCCTGCAGTCGCCAGGGCAGTTGCGCCACAGCCGCCAATAGGTGGTGTCGGTTCAGATCGCTGAGTTTTCTCGGCTCGCCATGCTGTTTCAGGTAATCCGGGCTTGCGCAGAGGACGCGTCGGTTGGGCGCCAGCCGCAGCCCGGTCAGGCCGCCGCTAATGGCGGGCGCGATGCGGATCGCCAGATCGATCCGTTCCGCCAGCAGGTCGACATAGGCATCCGACAGGTCGATTTCCAGCTTCAGGCGTGGCCAGCGCTCCAGGAAGGGTTTCAGGTGCGGCGCCACATGCAGGCGGCCGAAAGAGGTAGGGGCGGTGATGCGCAGCCGCCCGGCGGGGGCGCCATCGGCGGCGCTGACCAGGCTTTCCGCCTCGCGGGAGGCGGCCAGGATATCGACCACGCGTTCGTAGAACCGCTGGCCCGCCTCCGTGGTGGTCAGCTTGCGGGTGGTCCGATGCAGCAGCCGGGCGCCCAGCCGCTCCTCCAGCCGGGCAATCCGCTTGGAGACCATGGCCGGCGAGAGGCCCATGGTACGGCCAGCGGCGGCCAGGCTGCCGCTTTCGATCACACGGGCATACAGTTCGTATTCCCTGTCCATGATTATTATTTCTCACAGAGAACGACTGCTTTCAATTCTTTTCATCTACAGAATGAATGATGGGGCTGCTATGGTGGGCCCCATTGAGTCGACAGCAGAATTCCGGGAAACGCCCATGAGCAGAACCACAGATCGCGCCGGCCTTGCAGTGGCCGAGAGCCTCGCCCGTTTCATCGACGACCAGGCGCTGCCCGGCACCGGGATCGAGCCGAAGGATTTCTGGGCGGGCATGGCCGGCATCTTCGCACGCTTCACGCCGGAAAACCGCGCCCTGTTGGCCAAGCGGGACGAGTTGCAGGCGAAGATCGACGCCTGGCATGTGGCACAGCGCGGCAAGCCGCATGAGGCCGCCGCTTACGAAGCCTTCCTGCGCGAAATCGGCTACCTCGTGCCTGAGCCGGCGCCGTTCAAGGTTAGCACCACGAAGGTGGATGACGAGATCGCCCGCATGGCCGGACCGCAGCTGGTGGTGCCGGTGCTGAATGCACGCTTCCTGCTGAATGCCGCCAATGCGCGCTGGGGCAGCCTCTACGATGCCTATTATGGGACAGACGCGATTCCGCATGATGCAACCGAAAAGAAGGGCTATGACCCGGCGCGCGGCGCCAAGGTGATCGCGAAGGCGAAAGCCTTCCTCGATCAGGCCGTGCCGTTGGCCTCTGGCAGCCATGCCGACGTGAAGGGCTGGTCAATCAAGGACGGGAAGCTGTCGCCCGCACTGAAGGATGCGACTGCCTTCGCCGGCTATCGCGGCGATGTGGCTAGCCCCAGCGCTGTTCTGCTGAAGCATAACGGCCTGCATATCGAACTGGTGATCGACCGCGCTCATCCGGTCGGGAAGGGCGATCCGGCCGGCATGGCCGACGTGATCTTGGAGTCTGCGCTCACCACCATCGTCGATTTGGAGGATTCCGTCGCCGCCGTCGATGCCGACGACAAGGTGGAGGCCTATGCCAACTGGCTCGGCCTGATGCAGGGCGATCTCAGCGCCACCTTCGACAAGGGCGGCCGCAGCATGACGCGTGCGCTCGAGCCCGATCGCGACTATACCGCACCTGATGGCGGCAAACTGGTCCTGCCGGGCCGCAGCCTGCTGTTCGTGCGCAATGTCGGCCATCTGATGACGACGCCAGCAATCCGCCTGCCCGATGGCTCGGAAGCCCCGGAAGGTATCCTGGACGGGATCGTCACCAGCCTCATCGCGATCCACGACCTCAAGCGGCGCGGGCGTTTCGTCAACAGCCGTGCCGGTTCGGTCTATATCGTGAAGCCGAAGATGCACGGGCCGGAAGAAGCAGCGTTCACCAACCGTCTGTTTGATGCCGTCGAGGACATTCTGGGCCTGGCGCGCCACACCGTGAAGGTCGGCGTGATGGATGAGGAACGCCGTACCTCGGCGAATCTCGCGGCCTGCATCCATGCTGTGAAGGACCGCATCGTCTTCATCAATACCGGCTTCCTGGATCGCACCGGCGACGAGATGCATACCTCGATGCAGGCCGGCCCGATGGTCCGCAAGGCCGACATGAAGGCCAGTGCCTGGATCAAGGCCTATGAGGAACGCAACGTGGCTATCGGTCTGACCTGCGGCCTTTCCGGCAAAGCGCAGATCGGCAAGGGCATGTGGGCTGCACCCGACCGCATGGCCGACATGCTGGAACAGAAGATCGGCCATCCGAAGACCGGCGCCAACACCGCCTGGGTGCCGAGCCCAACGGCGGCGACCCTGCATGCCACGCATTACCATGTCGTGGACGTTTTCGCTCGTCAGGCCGAAGTGGCGAAGCAGCCGGTGCCGCCGCTGGCCGCGCTGCTGACCATTCCGCTGGCTACGGGACAGAATTTCTCCGAGCAGGATGTGCGCGACGAACTGGACAACAACGCCCAGGGCATTCTGGGTTATGTGGTGCGCTGGGTGGATCAGGGCATCGGCTGCTCCAAGGTTCCCGACATCCACGATATCGGCCTGATGGAAGACCGCGCGACCCTGCGCATTTCATCCCAGCACATGGCCAACTGGCTGCTGCACCGGGTCTGCACGGTCGAGCAGGTGGATGCCGCCTTCCGCCGGATGGCCGCAAAGGTGGACGCACAGAATGCCGGCGACGCGGCTTATCGCCCTATGGCGACTAATCCAGACGATAGCCTGGCGTATCAGGCGGCACGAGCGCTCGTTTTCGAGGGCGTGCAGCAGCCAAATGGCTATACCGAGCCGTTACTGCATGCCTTCCGTGCCCGGGTGAAGGCCGGCGGCTGACGCGGCGCGTCGTGTCGTCAGGTCCAGCCGGCGTCGACGATGAAATCCTGCGCCGTGCAGCCGGCGCTGTCGTCGGAAGCCAGGAACAGGGCCATGGCGGCGATATGCTCGGGCTGCAGGCGGATGTCGAGACACTGACCCTCGCGGCGCTCCCGGTCGCTTTTTTCGTTCAGCCACAGCGCGACCTGCCGTTCGGTGAGGATCCAGCCCGGGACAATGGTGTTGACACGGATATTGTCGCGGCCGAAATCGCGCGCCAGTGAACGGGTCAGCCCCTGCACGGAGGCCTTCGCCATCGTGTAGGCCGCCATGCCGCCCTGCTTGAGCATCCAGCTCACCGATCCGAAATTGATGATCGAGCCGCCGCCAAGTGCCTGCATCTGAGGGATCACGGCCTGGGCGGCAAAAAACTGCGAGCGCTGGTTGATGGCGATCCGCTCATCCCAGTAGTCCACCGACACTTCAAGCGTCTCATGCCGCTCGTCGTTCGCGGCATTGTTCAGCAGGATTCCGATATCACCCAACCGGCCGCGAATCTCGGCGATCGCATTACGCAGAGCCGGAACGTCCGTCACGTCGCAGGGCAGGAAGAGGGGTGGTGTTTTCACTTCTTTGCCCAGTCTTGCAGCCAGTGCCCTGCTGGGCTCCTCGGCAATGTCGACGAAGGCCACTTTCGCTTCCTGTCGCACAAAAGCTTCCACCAGCCCGGCGCCGATGCCGGTGCCGCCACCGGTGATGAAAACGGTTCGGCCCTTGAGGCTGGGATAGCGAGCGGTGAGGGTCATGGCCGGGTTCCTCCTGCGCGGCGCGGTCGGCTTCCAGACAAAGGGCCGGCCTGAATTCGGTGGTAGTTTGAGGTGCGAACCTCATTAATGTCAACTTTCGTTTTTCTTGTTTTATTTCGTAAATTCAAAGCATTCATGTTTTCATGTCTATACAAATGATTGTGATTGCTGCTTTGCATCATAAATCATGAGTTGCGTACCTCATTTTTGTAAGGCACCATATCGGCCATGGAAAACGCTGCCCTACCCGCAACGCTGAAGGACGTGGCCCGCCTCGCTGGCGTCAGCCTCGCGACCGTCGACCGGGTGCTGCATGGGCGGAACGGCGTAAGGGCGGCCACGGTTCGCCGGGTCCAGGATGCGGTGGATCAGCTCGGGTTCCGCCCCCATGCCGCCGCCGCGGAACTTGCACGCGCCGGGCGGCTGCGTTTCGCCTATGTCATGCCGCGTGGCAGCAACGCGTTCATGCACCAGATCAGCGCCAGCGTGAACGAAGTGAAGGACTGGTTGGCTGGCCGCCGCGCCATCGCCGAAGTGATAGAGACGGATGTCTTCGACCCCGTCGTCCTGGCCGGCACCCTGAACGGATTCGGCGACCGCTACAGCGGCGTTGCCGTGGTCGCGCTCGATCACCCATTGGTGCGAGCGGCCATCGATGATCTGGTTGCTGGGGGTGTGCATGTGGTGACGCTGGTCTCGGATGCCCCCGGCTCGCGTCGCGCCCATTATGTGGGGATCGACAACACTGCCGCCGGCCGCACGGCAGCCTCGCTGCTTGGGCGGTTTCTCGGCGGCCGGCAGGGCAGAATTGGAATTGTGGCCGGTTCCTTTGCCCTGCGCGATCACGCCGAACGTCTCTCCGGCTTCATGCAGGTCATGGCGGGCGAATATCCGAACCTGCAGGTTCTGGCGCCGGAAGAAGGACGCGACGATCCGGTATTCAACGAGGGGATCACGCGCCGCATGCTGGCCACGCATCCGGATCTCGTGGGCATATACAATATCGGCGCAGGCCCGGAGGGCATCGCCGCCGCGCTGATGGAGGATGCGCGGCCGCAGCGCGTCCTGTTCGTCACGCATGAATCCATGCCGTCCACGCGCCGTCTGCTCGGTCAGGGCGTCGTCGATGCCCTCATTCACCAGGATCCCGGACACGAAGCCCGTTCGGCGGCACGGGTGCTGCTTGCGCTGTGTTCCGGCGAAGCCATCCAGGCCGCGCAGGAGAAAATCCGCATCGAAATCATCATGCGCGACAACATGCACTGAAACATACGCACTGTCGCAGCGTTATTGCGGCACCGTGCCAAGCAATACCCTGCCGATGGTTCGGTGGGGCCACAGGGCGAGGATAACAACGCCCAACAAGGAGGAAACGATGACGTGCAGAACGAAACTGCTTTCCGCTGTATTTGCGGCAGCACTGCCGGTCTTCATCTCAGGCACCGCAATGGCGCAGGGCCCCATGATCGGGGTGTCATGGTCCAATTTCCAGGAAGAACGCTGGAAGACTGACGAGGCTGCCATCAAGGCGGCCATCGTCAAGGCCGGCGGTTCATATATCTCTGCCGATGCGCAATCCTCGCCAGGCAAACAACTCACCGACATTGAAGGCCTGATTGCCAAGGGTGCGAAGGCGCTGATCATCCTGGCGCAGGACGCCGATGCGATCCGTCCGGCGGTGGAGAAGGCGGCCCAGGAAGGCATTCCCGTCGTGGGCTATGACCGCCTGATCGAGATTCCCAGCGCCTATTACATCACCTTCGACAACCGCGAGGTCGGCCGCATGCAGGCGCGTGGCGTTTATGCGGTCCGGCCCAAGGGCAATTACGTTTTCATCAAGGGTTCGTCCACCGACCCGAATGCGGATTTCCTCCGTGCCGGCCAGGACGACGTGCTGAAGGATGCGATCGCAAAAGGTGATATCAAGAATGTCGGCGAGGCCTACTCCGACCAGTGGCTGCCGGCCAATGCGCAGAAAAACATGGAGCAGATACTCACCCGCAACAACAACAAGGTGGACGCGGTGGTCGCCTCCAATGACGGTACCGCCGGTGGCGTCGTGGCTGCACTGACGGCCCAGGGTATGGCCGGATCGGTGCCGGTTTCCGGCCAGGATGGCGACAAGGCCGCGCTCAACCGCGTCGCGCTCGGCACCCAGACCGTCTCGGTATGGAAGGATGCGCGCGAGCTGGGCCGCAACGCCGCCGAAATCGCCATTGCCCTGGCCTCCGGCAAGAAGATTTCGGAAATCCCAGACTCCACGACCTTCGCCGACGGCCCAAAGAAAGCGAAGATGACCGCACGCCTGCTGAAGCCTATTCCGATCACGAAGGATAACCTCGATGTCGTGATCAAGGCCGGCTGGGTGACCAAGGATGTGGTCTGCCAGGGCGTAAAGGCCGGTACGGTCAAGGCCTGCAACTGATCCGCAGGACGCATGCGGCGGCCGGGATGTAGCGTTCCCCGCCGCCGCACCGCGCCGGCTTTCATGCGGATATGGGTTAGAGGTATGTCATGAACGGCTTTCTGGCCAAGCTGGAAATCGATGTGCGCCTGCTTGGCATGATCGTCGCGCTGGCGGTCATCTGGCTTGGCTTTGATTACTTCTCCGGCGGATACTTTCTCACGCCGCGCAACCTGTGGAACCTGTCGGTACAGACGGCTTCCATCGCCACCATGTCCTGCGGCATGGTGCTGGTGATCGTCACCCGCCATATCGACCTGTCGGTTGGATCCATCCTCGGCTTTTCCGGTATGATCATCGGTGTCATGCAGGCGCGCATCCTGCCGGAACAGTTTGGCCTGGGCTTCGATCATCCGCTGATCTGGCAGATCGCCGTGCTGACCGGACTGGTGGTTGGCGCCCTGATCGGCACGCTGCATGGCTTCATCATCGCTTATCTCGGCGTCTCCTCCTTTATCGTAACGCTTGGCGGGCTGCTGATCTGGCGCGGCGCGGCCTGGTGGGTGACGGCAGGCCAGACCGTCGCCCCGATCGATGCCCGCTTCAGGATGATCGGCGGTGGCATAGAAGGTTCGATCGGATCGACGGCCAGCTGGGTTCTTGGTGTTATCGCCAGCCTGCTGGCGATCATGCTGATGCAGTTTTCGCGCCGGCGGCGCATCTCCTACGGCTTCGCGGTGCGTCCGGTCTGGGCCGAGGCGCTGATTTCGGGCATCATCGCAGCCATGATCCTGGGCGCGACCTGGGTGGTGAATTCCTACAACCTGCCGACGGCTGTCGCGCGCCGGATCGTCGAAGCTCGCGGCGAGGTCTGGCCTGAAGGGGGCCTCAGCATCGCCCATGGTTATGCGATCCCGGTGCTGATCGCGCTTGGTGCCGGAATTATCGTTACGTTCCTTGCGTTGCGAACACGCTTCGGCCGATACGTTTTTGCCATCGGCGGTAACCCTGAAGCGGCAGAGCTTTCCGGCGTCAACACGAGGCGCACGCAGATGCTGGTCTTCACCCTGATGGGCCTGTTATGTGGGGCTGCCGCCTGCATCTCCACCGCGCGGCTTCAATCGGCCACCAATGCAGCCGGCACATTCGATGAACTCTACGTCATTGCCGCCACGGTGATCGGTGGCACCTCGCTCGCCGGCGGAGCCGGCACAATTTACGGCGCCATGCTCGGCGCCATTGTCATGGGGTCTCTGCAATCGGGCATGCTGCTGCTCGACATGCCGACGCCGTTGCAGAATATCGTCGTAGGTTGCGTCCTGATCATTGCCGTGTGGGTGGACAGCATGTTCCGCCGCCGGGTGAAATAAGGGCAGGGAGGTTTCCATGAGCAACAGCCCAGCCGCACCCCTTGTCGAGATGAAGGACATCTCCATCGCCTTCGGCGGTATCAAGGCAGTGGATGATGTCTCGATTGATCTGCATCCGGGCGAGGTGGTTGGCCTGCTGGGCCATAACGGCGCCGGCAAGTCCACGCTGATCAAGATTCTGTCGGGTGCCTATCGTCCAGATTCCGGCGAAATCCGCATCAACGGCGCGGCGGCCGAGATCTACCATCCATCCGATGCCAAGAGATATGGCATCGAGACCATCTATCAGACCCTCGCGCTGGCCGATAACGTCGATGCGGCTGCCAATGTATTTCTGGGCCGCGAGATACTCACGCGCTGGGGCACGCTCGACGATGGCGCCATGGAGGCGCAGACGCGCAGGGTGATGGCGCGCCTCAATCCGCATTTCCAGCGCTTTAAGGAACCGGTTCGTGCTCTTTCGGGCGGCCAGCGGCAATCGGTGGCCATCGCGCGCGCGATCCATTTCGATGCCCGCATCCTGATCATGGACGAGCCGACCGCCGCGCTTGGTCCGGCCGAGACAAAGCAGGTTTCCGACCTGGTGCTGCAGCTCAAGAACGAGGGCATCGGCATCTTCCTCATCAGCCACGACATCCACGACGTCTTCGACCTAGCGGACCGGCTTTACGTAATGAAGAACGGCCGGGTGGTCGGTTCGGCCCGTGTTGCCGATGTGACCAAGGACGAGGTTCTGGGCATGATCATCCTCGGCAAATGCCCGCCGGCCGCCATTCCCGGTCCCGGCGCGGCCCGCTGAACATGGAGCATAGGCAGGTTTCGATTTTCGGCAGCCTGCCGGATGGTGAGCCTGTCCGGCTGGTGCGTCTGTCGGGCGGCGGCCTTTCGGTCGAGGTGCTCAGTTTCGGCGCGACCATCCGCGCGTTGCAATTCGACGGGTGGCCGATGGTGCTGTCGCTCGGCAGGCTGGAAGATTATACCGGCGCCTCCGGCCATATGGGCGCGGTTGCCGGCCGCTTTGCCAACCGTATCAATGGCGGCCGCTTCGTTCTGAACGGCACCGTCCACCAACTCACCTGCAACGAAGCCGGCATCACCCATCTGCATGGCGGCGCGCGCGGCTTCGGCCGGCGCAACTGGCGGCTCGTGGATGTCGGACCTCAGACCGTGACGCTGGCCCATGATGCGGCGAACGGGGAAGAGGGCTATCCCGGTGCCCTGGCAGCCACCTGCACCTACAGCATTCCGACCGACGGCGCGCTGGAGATCCGCCTGGAGGCAACCTGCGACCGGCCGACCATCGTCAACCTGGCCACCCATTCGTATTTCAATCTGGATGGCGACGGCGACATTGGCGGCCACCGGCTGGAAATCCCGGCCGACCGCTATCTGCCGGTCGATGCGCACAAGATACCGACCGGTCAGATTGCGGATGTGGCGGGAACGCCTTTCGATTTCCGCCAGGCCCGCACGGTGGGCGGCTTTCCATACGATCATGCCTTCGTTCTGGTCGGTGGCGCGGCGACAACGCCGCGCCGGGTGGCCCGGCTGGTCGGGGGCCGCAGCGGGGTGACGCTGGACATCGAGTCCACCGAACCGGCGCTGCAATTCTATGACGGGCATAACCTGAATGCCGGACAGCATGGCGCCCGGGCCGGCCTGTGCCTGGAACCGCAGCGCTTTCCCGATGCGCCCAACCATCCGGCATTCCCGAGCGCCGTATTGCGGCCCGGCGAAACCTATCGCCAGGTCACACGGTACCGGTTCAGCCGGGAGGACGGGCAATGAGGCAGGGCCAGATTTGACCCCGAGAGATGTCGTCTGCCCGGGTATCCAAATAACGGATAATGTATATTATGGAAAATTAAAATAGCTATTATTTCATCAACTTAAGCAGAAATCGCCATCATATGATTGTCCCAACGATATCCGCCCGCTTCATTCAACGCAGCCAAGGCATAGCTTTCTGAACACGCAGCTATCTGGCCCAGACCGTTGCTGACGATGAAACCTTGGCTATCCGCCTGTGCCGCCACGCCGCAGATATCCGGCATCTCCGCCGCGGCCAGATGCTGTCCCGTTTCCATGTCCCACAGCAGCATCCGGTTGCCGCGCGGACTGGTCACGGCCAGCAGACGGCCTTCGCTGCCCATGGCGGCGCTGCCGCAATACTGCCGCAGGCCGGCACGCTGTTCCGATGGCATCGGCAGGAACCGCAGGCCGTTCCGGTCGTCCGGTCCGCCATGCCAGGCCACCAGCGGCACCTCGTCGGTTTCCGGGCCCTCATACTGCATGGCGATGGCGATCCGGCCGTGCCGGTCGATGGCGATATGGCGGATACTGAGCTGCCGCAATTCACGGGCTGGCCGGACCTGCCGGACCAGCCGCCCGGTCGCCGCATCCAGGTAAACCAGCGACGGATCCATATCCGGGATGTTCAGCTTCAGCCTGGGCATGCCGGCCAGCATCAGGATGCCGCCATTGGCCACGGCCAACGTGCGGCCGTCGGGCATCAAGCGGATTTCGTGTGGGTCCAGGCCATGGGTCGGATATTCGCCGATCCGACGATAACCCTGTGTCGCCTCGTAGATGCCTAGAACACCTTCGCCGGTCGAGCCCACCACCTCGGTGGCAAACAGCAATCTGCCGTCGGCCGTGAACGCACCATGGCCGCAGAAGCTGCGGTCCTCGGCAGCCTTAATACGCTGTCGTTCCTTGCCGTCCTGCGCCGCAAAAACCACGGCGTAATCGCCCGGGCGGCGCGAAAATGCCACGGCGGTATCGCGACTGCGCGCGAAACTGTGGCCACGTGCGGGAAGCGCCAGAGTATAACGGATACGTCCGGCCGCATCGAATCCGGCAACACCGAAACCAGCCTTGCTGCCATAGGCATTCAGATAAAGTTGCCCGGCGGCGGCCCTGGCAATCCTGGTCGGGAATATCGCCGAGGCCGCCAGCAGGCCAATGGCTGTGCGACGTGAAACGATGGCTGGCATCTCAATCGCCATCCAGCGCGTTGAAACCGACCGGAATCTGCAATGCTTCCGGCAGTCGCTGCATCACCAGGCTCTTCAGGACCTGGGTATCGGCAGCCAGTTTCTCGGCCGCCTTGCGCGCACCGGCATCCTGCACGGCGCGCTCCAGCGGCATGGGCAGCGCCGCCGCCGAGGCCTGGGCTTGCACGAAGGCTGCCCGGATCGTCGTATCCAGGGATTTATCCGAAACCTGCGCCGCAAAAGCCGCCGCGTACAGGTCGGCCGCGGCTGCCAAGTTGTGCTGGATGTTGCGCAGGGAGCGTTCGCTGCGCCAGGACTCGGCCAGACGCGGCCGCGCATCGTCGGCCGAGGCACCGAGCGGCCGGGCCAGCTTGTGATCAGCCGCCAGCTCGATCGCGGTATAGAGGCTCTTGAACAACTCCAGCGTCGCTTCCTGTGCGTCGCGATAACGTGCATCCGCGTCCTGCCCCGGTTTCAGCATCTGCACGACGAAACCCTTGTTCGGCGCGCGCCATTCCTGCTGCGTTTCGCGTGCCATGTCGGCAAGGTTCTGTGCAATCGCCGTCACGTATCCGCAACGGAAAGCCGCGTCCGCACCGGTCTGTAGTTTCTTTGCGTCGTCGCCGAAGATCATGCGCTCCAGCGCCGGCAGGCCCTGAACAGCCACGCTGCCACGCCCAAGAACCTCCGCATTGATCGAGCCGCTGGCGTGTTTGGCGATCAGTTCCGCCAACTGTTTGCCGATGGTGTTGCGCGGATCGGGCCAGAAGGCGAACCGCTGGCTGCGAAAGAACAGGTCGATGGGACCGAACCGCACATGCTGGATATCCTGCCAGGCATCAGCCGCATCATGATAGGCCTGCCGCAGCGTTTCGAGCTTCCGTTCCGCAGCCGGCATGGCGCAGAAAGTCTTGGCCGCCTGCTCCAGTTTTCCAGTTGCGGTTGCCAGCGCATCGTAGCGCGGCAGGACATGGCCCCCGACCGCGGCGCGGTTGAGCGCTTCGTAGCCCTGAATGTCCAGCGCCAAAACTGGTCCATGCAGAACCATCAGCAGAATAAGCACCAGGCCAGGAATACGCATGACAGCTCTCCGCGTTACAGCGAATTGATGAAGGCCAACAGATCGGCCCGTTCCTGGCGGCTCATGCCGACCACACGATCGCGGGCCGACTGCGCCTCGCCGCCATGCCAGAGGATCGCTTCCAGAACGCCACGGGCGCGACCATCGTGCAGCAGGAAATCGTGGCCGCTGACAATGCGGGTCAGGCCAATGCCCCAGAGCGGCGCGGTGCGCCAGTGCCGGCCGCTGGCGCGACCCTCAGGGCGATTGTCGGCCAGTCCCTCGCCCATGTCATGCAGCAGCAGGTCGGTATAGGGCCAGATTGTTTGCTCCGATTGCTCGGGATGGACTGCATCGGTTGCTGTCCGATGACTGGGGATGTGGCAACCCGCGCAGCCTGCCGCCGCGAATAATGCCTGGCCGCGCCGCACGGCTGGATCGTCGGGTTTGCGTCGTGCCGGCACGGCGAGGTTGCGCGCATAGAACACCGTCAGGTCGAACATCTGGCGCGGCACCTCGATGCCTTCGGCCGGATCGTCGCCTGTGGGTGCGTTCAGACAGTCGCGCTGCGCCGTCGTGCATTCGCCATGCGAGGCTTTGGGCAGCAGCGGCGTGGAAAGACCAAGATCGCCGGCAAAAGCCTCTGCCGTCTGGTCGGCCACCGTGGCGGCGCCGGCCTTCCATCCGAAACGCCCCAGCATTGCCTTGCCATGGGCATGACTCCAGACCCGGTTGGGCAGGCCGGCGATGCCGTCGCCATCCCTGTCTTCCGGATCGGCGTGACGCAGAATGTCGGACTCTGGGATCGCCTCCAGCAATCCGAGGCCGATCATCTGCGGCGTCACGCGCGGCGAGATCATGGTCTGCGGATGTAACGGTCCGTGATTCAGGTCGGCGATACTGTAACTCGGCTTGCGCAGAGTGACGGTCTCGCCATCGGCAAGCTCCACTTTGATCTCGTTATAAGCAACCTCCATGCGCCCCTCGGCCAGCAGGCCCTGCACGGAAAAGTTCTGCAGCTGCGTGCCGTAGGTCGGCTCCGGCGTCACGGTTTGGATAAAGGATTCCAGTACCTGCCTGTCGGTCTCATCCTGTGGCGGGATACTGAGGCGCAGGAACATCGAGACGGCCGCTTCGCCCTCGGCCGGCGGTCGGCCGCGCCCGTCTTTCAGGTGGCAGGACTGGCAGGACCGCGCGTTATACAGCGGCCCCAGCCCGTCCGATGAGGTCGTCGAGCTCGGCGAGGATGTCCAAAGCTTGCGGAAGATGCCATCGCCGATCCTGAAGTCGAGCTGCCGCTCGAACCGCATGTTGCCGGAAGGATGGGAAAAGACCGAACTGTTGATCGGCTTGCTCACCGTCGTATCGCCGCCGGGACGGCGATCATTCACCCGGTGCTCGTCCGCCCCGACCGGTAACGCCAGCAAAGTTGCCAGTGCGGCGATACTGAACGCGCGGGCCTTAGTGCTTGCCGACCTTATCGGGTGCATCGAGACTGTCCGAACCTTCGAATGTCGCCTTCAGTTTCAGCGCGGCAACCACGCGCTCCAGCGTCTTCGTCTGGTCGGTTAGCCGGTCGATGCCGGCCTGTATCATGGCGTTACCCTCGGCGTTGCCCTCGCCGAGCATCTGGTCATAGGCCTCTTTGCTCTCCGCGCGCTGCTTGATCGCGCCGAAGGAGTCGATGGTGGCTTTCAGCTTCGCCCGCATCTCGGTATCAAGCTCGGGGGCCGCGACACGCACCAGATGCGTCAGGCCCTGCCCCTTCACCACGCTGCCGTTGATGCGCTTGTATTCGCCGCCATAGACATTCAGCATGCCCAGCACGTCGTAGTAATGCGCGTTATGCGTATTGTCGGAGAAGCAGTCATGCTCCTCCTCGGGATCGTGCAACAGCAGGCCCAGTTTCATGCGTTCGCCGGCCAGTTCGCCGTAGGACAGGCTGCCCAGCCCGGTCAGCATCGCGCTGATACCGGCATCCAGACCTTTCTCGGCCAGGGCCTTGCGGGCCGCACCTTCGGGCTGCCACTGCCTGGCCATCCAGGCCAGATCATCGACCAGGATCTGGGTCGCCACCGCCAGATACTGGGCGCGGCGTTCGCAATTGCCATTGGTGCAGCCCTGCTTGGCGTAATCGGTCCAGGGCCGGTTGCCGGCGCCCGCGCCGGTTCCGTTCAGGTCCTGGCCCCAGAGCAGGAACTCGATGGCATGATAACCGGTGGCGACATTGGCCTCCACGCCACCCACTTCATGCAGCCTGCGCAGCAGCTTCCAGTCGATCTTCGCAGCATCGAGGACCTTGCCGCCGAATTTGATCTGCTTGTTGGCGATCACATTCGCGGTGTAGAGCGGATTCTCGTCGGATTCCTCACCATAGCGGTCGGCATCCACGTAATCGATCAGGCCCTCGTCCAGCGGCCAGGCATTCACGCGGCCTTCCCAATCGTCGACAATGGCATTGCCGAAGCGAAACACCTCGCTTTGCATGTAAGGCACGCGTGAGGCAATCCAGGCGGCACGGGCCACCTTCAGGCTGGCTTCCGATGGCGTAGCGATCAGGGCTGATATCGCCTTCTGCAGGCTGCGCGCCGAGGTCAGTGAGTCCTCATAGGTCGCCTGGGCGATATCGCCATAGGTTTTCAGCACTGCCGCTTTGATGTCGTCCTGGCTGGCGGCCGAGGCATTGCCTCCGGCAAACAGTCCGACCACAAAAATAAGCGCGAGGCCAAAACGGAGCATGGCGGCTCTTCCTTCAGGCAGAATCATTTCAGGTAAAACTGGATCGGGACAACCACATCGAGGCTGTTCTTGCCCAGCGCGGCAGGGATCGGCGGCAGCGGCGATGCCTTGGCGATCATCCGTTCGACGGCGTCATCGAGAGACTCATGCCCCGAGCTGCGCTCGATGCGATGGCCGATGACGCGCCCTTGCCCGTCGATGGTAAAGCGCAGATGGGCAACGCCTTCCTGTCGCCGCAGTTGCGCGCGGCGCGGATATTCCTTGTGGCGTTCCAGCCACGCCAGCAGGGTGGCGTAGTAACTGGCCTCGGCATTCGGATTGACCGCCACACGCGGCGCGGACATCACCGGGCCCGTCGGTGCCGGCGGCACGGCCGCGACCTGCGTCTTGGACTGTTGCGGCTCGACTATGGGTGCCGGCGGCTGCGGCATTTTCACCGGCTCGGGCTGTGGCCGCGGCGGTTCCGGCCGTGGCTTGGGCGGTTTCTGAACCACGGGTTTCGGCTTTGGCGGCGGCACCGGCTCGACATCCGGTTCCGTCGAGTTGGAAGTGATCAGTTCCGGTTCCTTGACCGGCTCGGGCGGCGGGGGCGGAACTTCCACCACCGGCTGCGGCTGCGGTGGTGGGGGCAGCGCTTCCACGGGGGGCGCACTGGCCATCAGCAGGACTTCGATGCCTTGGAATTTTTCCTCGGCCACAATGGGCTTGCTGAAGAACGGCAGGCCGAACAGCAGCGCGGATGCCACGGCCAGATGGGCCGCAACCGATACCGTCCAGGATGAGACCTGCGTTTTCATCACGCGTTACCGCGCCGGGGCGCCGGAAGCAGCGGCCTTTGTCGCCCCTTCCGCCACCAGGGAAATCTTGCCGTAGCCGGCCTGGCCGACCAGGCTCATCAGATCCATGATGCGGCCGTATTCCAGGGTCTTGTCGCCGCGGACATAGACCACCGTATCGGCTTCGGCATTGCGCATCTCGCTCAGCACCCGCACCAGATCGCCCTCTTCCACCGGTTCCTTGCGGATGAACAGCTTGCCATCCTTGTCGATGCTGATGACCAGCGGCTCTTTCGGCGGCGTGACCTTGGTGGCCGTGGTCTTGGGCAATTGCAGTGGCACGCCGACCATCATCAGCGGTGCCGCCACCATGAAGATGATCAGCAGCACCAGCATGACATCGACGAAGGGCGTCACATTGATATCGGCCAGCGGCTTGTAGCTGCCGAAATCGTCGCTTTCGTAACCGCTGCCGCCACCGCCTATCGGTGAAATCGCCATGACAGCCTCTTACTGTCCGGCTTCGGCGTGACTGCGCGCCGCATGGGTATTGCCGCGGGCGAACTGGCGGGCGGCCTCGGAAATCGCGGCGTTGAAGCGCTGTGCCAGCCGCCCCAGATCGGTGCTCAGTTTGTTGTAGGCGATCACGGCCGGGATGGCGGCCACGAGGCCCAGAGCCGTGGCGAACAGCGCCTCGGCGATACCCGGCGCAACCACGGCCAGACTGGTGTCGTTCGAACCCGCAATGGCCGTGAAGCTGTTCATGATGCCCCAGACCGTGCCGAACAGGCCGATGAACGGTGCGGCCGAACCCACCGTTGCCAGGAACGGCAGGCCGGGTTCGATCTGGCGAAGCTGTTGAGCCATGGCCTGGCGCATCGCGCCTTCCATGCGTGCGCGGAAATCGTGGCGGCTCTCGCCGATATCCTGCCCGTCCCGCTTTTCGCGCGCGGCGGCGGCAAGGATGGCCCCCTGCAGGGCATCCAGGGCGGTCTTGCCACCCGAAGCCAGCAGGGCATCGGCCTTCACGGCAGCCTCGAAGGCGGCGGCGGCACGACGGGCCCGGCCGAACTTGGCCATCTTTTCGATCATGATGGCCCAGCAGGCAATCGATGTCAGGACCAGCAATGCCATCACCAGCTGGACGACCGGATCCGCATTCAGGATCATCGCCATGAAGGAAAATTCATGGTTCATAAGAGCTTACTCCAAATTCTGCCTGCATCTGCGTGCAGCTATGCCGGGGACTCCGCTATTAATAATGAGAACCGCTCGCAAAATAAAGCGGCATAGCGGAGAATTGTTATACTATAACAATAAATATCTTTAAGCGGAAGATGCGGGTCGGCTCAGGACCAGCCAAAGCGCTGGCGGACATCCCGGGTGATATGACCCATGTCGTCCAGTTTGCCGCTGTCCCATTGCATCAGCCGGCCATCGAACCACTGGATCAGGCCCTGCTTCAGCAGGCTGTCGAAGAAGGCATCAAACCGCTTGGACCGCCCGGGCAGCTTGGCCACCAGCACCGGTTTTCCGGTGGAACAGGCCTCGGAAATCATCGAGACGGAATCGCAGGTCACCACGATGGCATCGGCCAGGCCCAGGAACCCGAAATATGGATTGGGCCCCTTTCCGTCCCACAGCACCGCCGGCAGACTGGCCAGACCGCCGCGCAGGATGTTCGCCTCGGCCTCTCCGCTGCGACGCGAGATCGTCGCCATGATGCCACAGCCCGACCGTTCGCACATGTTACGCAACTGAGCGACAAACCCGCGCATCCAGTCTTCATCCAGCGAATAATACCGGTTGTTACCCCCGACCAGCACGGCCACGCGCGGATGCGGCAGATGCGCATATTCCTGCCGGATCGCTTCGGCGCCGGTTTCAAGCTTCAGCCGGGTCACGCGATGCAGCGAGCCGGTCGAGACCAGCACGTTTGAACCGCGCGTGCGATCATGCTCGGGCACAATCAACAGGTCCCAGTAACGCGGCGATGCCTTGGGATCCTGGATATGGATCACCGTCGTGCGGCCGCCGCTGGCCTTTTTCACCGCCAGGGCGAAGAGCGCGGATTTGCGACCGCAGGAGATCAGCACGTCCGGCCAGGGCTGATCGCCGAACTGCGCCCGGCTTTCTGGTGTGATGGCATCCAGGCTGGCGAAGAACGGATGCATCGGCGCCCAGGTATAGGGCCAGCGATACTCCAGCTCGAAGCTCTGCGGCAGGCCAAAGCCGCCACCGTTGAACAGGGACTCAGCCAGCCCGACCGCCTGGTTCAGCATGCCGGCGGCGCCCTTCTGCGCGACAGCCCAGATGGATTTCAGCATTCCACCACCATGCCGTCATAGGCCGGCTCGACGCCGGGCGGCAGTTCGCTTTTCAGTCTGCTGTAGTCCAGATCGATATGCATGTTGGTCAGCACGGCGCGTCGCGGTTTCACGCGCGCGATCCATTCCAGCGTCTGCTCGACATGACTGTGGGTCGGATGCGGCGTATAACGCATGGCATCGACGATCCACAGCTTCACGCCATCCAGAGCCGCAAAAGCCTCGTCGTCCAGCCCGACCACATCGTTGGAATAGGCCAGATCGCCGAAACGAAATCCGAGGGAATCGATATTGCCGTGGCGCTGGCGGATCGGCGTCACTTCGATGCTGCCAACATTGAAAGGGCCATCGATCAGGCGTGGTTCGATGATCGGGGGATAACCATCGCCGGCCTTCTCGAAGCAATATCCGAATTTGCGTTTCAGCCGCTCATGGGTGAAGGCATCGGCATATCCCGGCACGCGCTGGCGCGAGGTATAGGCCAGGATGCGCAGGTCATCCAGGCCATGGGTCTGGTCGGCATGGTCATGCGTCCAGGCCACGGCCGAAACCCATTTGATGCCGTTGGCCAGGAACTGGTTGCGCAGATCCGGACTGGTATCGATCAGCAGCCGGTCATCGCCCTGCTCCACCACGATGGAACAGCGGCTGCGGCGGTTTTTCGGCTCGTTCGGATCGCAGGCGCCCCAGTCGCCATCGATGCGGGGGACGCCGGCCGATGTGCCGCAGCCCAGGATGATCGCGCGCATCGTCTGGATCAGGCAGCCCGGCGGTCGATCACCGCCGCCTGCGGCACCTTCTCGAACAGCCGCAGGAAATTCGCCGTGGTCGCCTCGGTCACTTCGGCGATGCCGACCTGTTTCAGCTTGGCCAGGAAAGCCGCCGTATGCACCACATAGGACGGTTCGTTGCGCTTGCCGCGCAGCGGCACCGGTGCCAGATAGGGCGCATCGGTTTCCACCAGAACATGGCTTAGCGGCAGGACTTGCGCCGAATGCTGCACCTCGCGCGCCTTGTTGAACGTGAGGATGCCCGAGAACGACACCATCATGTCATGCTTCACGGCCAGTTCGGCCAGTGCGTGACCCGACGAAAAGCAATGCAGCAGGCCCTTGAAACGGCCCTTGGCCATCTCGGCCTCGATGATCGCAGCGGTATCCTCATCGGCATCCCGGGTATGGATCACCACTGGCAGGCCGGTTTCGCGCGCAGCCTGGATATGCGCAAGAAAGCATTTTTTCTGCGCCTGGCGGTCGCTGTGCTCGTAGAAATAATCCAGTCCCGTCTCGCCGATGCCAACCACTTTGGGATGCCGGGTCAGTTCGACCAGCTTCGCGGCGGCCACATCCACATGGTCGTCCGCCTCGTGCGGATGGATGCCGACGGTGCAATAGACATCGGGATAGGCCTCAGCCACCGCCAGCACGCGGTCGAACTGGTCCAGCCGGGTCGAGATGGTCAGCATCAGGCCGACGCCGGCCTGGCGCGCGCGCTGGATGATCGCGTCACGCTCTTCGGCGAAATCGGGGAAATCCAGATGGCAATGGCTGTCGATCAGCATAGCCATGTCACGCGCCTTCCCCATTTGCGGCAGGCGCCGCCTCGACATGACGCGGGAACACGCCCTGCGGCGTCGGCAATGGCGTGCCGGCGCGCAGGCGGCCCAGCTCGCCCAGATGACTGAAGCTGCGCGCGGCCTCCGAGACACCGAGCTGGTCGAGCATCCTGGCCGCCGAGTTGGGCATGATCGCCTGCGCCAGAATGGCAAGCTGGCGGATCGCTTCCAGCAGTGTCCACAACACGGTCTCCATGCGCGCCGGATCGGTTTTGCGCAGGGTCCAGGGTGCGGCGACGTCGATATACTTGTTGGCCGCGTCCACTAGGTCGAACCAGTATTGCAGTGCCGTGTGGATCGCTTGATCGTCCAGGGCCGCACGCATGCGGTCCGCCAGGCTGTCGGCCTCGGCCAGCAGGGCCTCATCCATCTCGGCCAGCGGGCCGGGTGTCGGCACGGCGGCACTGGTGTTCTTGGCGCAGAAGCTGAGCGTGCGCTGCGCCAGGTTGCCGAAACCGTTGGCCAGTTCGCTGTTGATGCGGCTGACGATGCCGGCGCGGCGGAAATCGCCGTCATTGCCGAATGGCACCTCGCGCATCAAGAAATAGCGCGTCTGCTCCAGCCCGAATTCCTCGATCAGTGCCAGCGGATCGATCACGTTGCCGAGTGACTTGGAAATCTTCTGGCCTTCGTTGGTCCACCAGCCATGGGCGAAAACGCGTTTCGGCGGTGCCAGGTCGGCAGCCATGAGAAAGGCCGGCCAATACACGGCGTGGAAGCGCAGGATGTCCTTGCCCACCATGTGCAGATCGGCCGGCCAGAACTTTTTGTATGCATCGCTCGCCGTATCAGGATAGCCGGCAGCGGTGATGTAATTGGTCAGCGCGTCGAACCAGACATACATCACATGGGCTTCGTCGCCCGGCACCGGGATACCCCACTTGAAAGTGGTGCGCGAGACCGAAAGATCCTTCAGGCCGCCCTTCACGAAGCTGATCACCTCGTTGCGGCGGCTGGCCGGCAGGATGAAGCCGGGATTCTCTTCGTAGAACTTCAGCAGCTTCTCGCCCCAGGCCGAGAGCTTGAAGAAATACGACGGCTCCTTCACCCATTCCACGGGCGCGCCGGTCGGCGCCAGCTTCTGGCCGTTCGGGCCATCCTGCAATTCGTCTTCCTGGTAGAAGGCTTCGTCGCGCACGGCGTACCAGCCTTCGTAATGGCCGAGATAGATGTTGCCCGACGCGGCCACCTTCTGCCACAGCGCCTGCACCGACTTCACGTGCCGCGGTTCGGTGGTGCGGATGAAATCGTCGTTGGAGAAATTCATCGCCCCGGCCAGGTCGCGGAAACTCTGGCTCACTTTGTCGCAGAAGGTCTGCGGATCGATGCCGGCCGCCTCGGCGGCCTTCTCCACCTTCTGGCCATGCTCGTCCGTGCCGGTGAGGAACATCACGTCATAGCCGTCCAGCCGCTTGAAGCGCGCCAGCACGTCGCAGGCCAGCGACGTATAGGCATGCCCGATATGCGGCTTGTCGTTCACATAGTAGATCGGCGTGGTGATGTAATAGGTTTTGCGGGTCATGGGCTTAAACTAGGGTGTGGGCGCCGGCGATGCCAGCGGCGGGCCCTGTGCTATCACCTGCGGGCCGGTTTTTCCAGCGATTCCAGGCTGTTTGCCACGGTTTGCAACACGCCGGCCCAGCCGCCGGCGGCCACGGGGCGGAAAATCCGCATCCGCGGATACCATGGCGTGCCCTCACCTGTTCCCATGAGGTAGAAAAATCGGCTCTTGCCCTGCGGTGGCAGCAGCCAGACCGGCTGTCCCAGCGCGCCCGCCAGATGGGCCGTGACATTCGATATGGTCAGCACCAGATCCAGCGCCGCGATCTGCGCCGCCAGCCCGTCCAGGTCGTTCTGCGCGTCGATGGCCGGATCGTGGATATAGCGATCACCGAACATGGACCGGAACGCCGCATGCTCGGCTTCGCTGGCGCCGTACTGCAGGCTGACGAAGCGGCAATCGGGCAGATCGATCAACGGCCCGAAATCCTCGGGGCGCAGTGATTTCGCCGCCCCCAGCGCCGCATTGGCGCTGCGCCATGACAGGCCGATCAATCGCTCGCCGCCGTGGCGATAGCGCGCCGACAATTCCGCAGCCCGCTCCGCATCGGCCTTCAGGTAGGCTTTGCCAGGCGGTATCCGCCTCGGCAGATTGCCCAACGGCAGATGGGCGTCGAACCGCGCGGCCAGCAAAGCCGGGGCGGCCTGCGGTGCCTCGGCGGCGAATTGCATCTGCGGAAAACTGCGACGCAGCAGCGGGATCAGGCGTGGATCGGTTTCCAGCGTCAGTTCGCTGTCAGTGCCGGCCAGCAGGTCGGGCAGGTATTGCAGGAACAGCAGCCGGTCGCCCAAACCCTGCTCGCCCCACAGCAGCATCTTTTGCGGCACGGCGCCGTCGCCCGTCCATTCCGGCCAGGGCCAGCTTCTGTGCGGCAGTGGCGGTTCGGCCTTGCGCCAGCGCCAGCGATAGGCCAGCCAGCCATTGGCGAAATCGCCCTGCGCTAGCGCCGCCAGCGCATAATTCCATTGTCCTTCGGCATTCTGCGGGCGGCGCGACAGCGCCTCGCGGTAAGCGGCGATGGCGGCCGGCAGGTCGCCCAGCACATGCAGCGCCTGGGCCTGCGCCAGCCAGGCATCGGGATGCCCCTGAGTCAGTTGCACCGCCTGCCGCGCCAGTGCCAACGCGGCATCGGCCTGACCGATCTCCCGCAGCGAACCGGCCTTGTTGATCAGCGCCAGCGCATAATTCGGCCGCAGCCGCAGGGCTTCGTCGAAATGGCCGATTGCCGCGGCATGACCCCCCTGCGCGGCAATCAGGCCACCCAGGTTGTTGTGGCATTCGGGCGCCTGCGGCGCGAGTATCAGAGCACGTTTCGCCGCATCCAGAGCACCGGGCAGATCGCCCATCTGGCGCAGGCAGTCGCCAAGCTGCAGCCAGGCGCCGGCATGCCCGGGCTTGGTCGACAGCAACTGCCGATAGCCGCCGGCCGCCATTTCCCAGGCGCCGGCCAGACGCTGGGCCTCGCACCACAGATAGAGAATATCCGGATCATTGGGCGCCAGCCGGCGTGCGCTTTCCGCCGCTTCCCGCCCCGGCACCAATTGACCGGCCGCCAGCAGGCATTCGGTATAGCTCAGCCAGAGCCCGGCTTCGTTGGGTGCGCGGTCCAGCGCATGACGCAGCAATGGCACGGCCTCGCCGGCCCGCCCCACCTGCACCAGAAGCCTGGCCAGCAGGTTGGCGGCGTCCAGCGTTTCCGGCGCGGTTGCCAGTACTGCGCGATAAAGTTTTTCTGCCTGGGCCAGCTCGCCCCGGCGATGCGCGTCCAACCCGGCCTGCAACTGCTCCAGCAGAGCCGGATCGAGTTTCAGCACACCCCCGTTCATGTCTCGAAGCGGAAATCGGGCACGTCGACGCAGCGATCCAGCAGCAGCTTGATGTCGCGCTCCACTTCATCGTAGAGCAGCCCCATATTCTCTGGGACGAGTTGCGGCGGCACATTGGGCAGGACATCGCGTCGGAAATCGGCCAGAACGTCCTGCTGCATCAGGAACACGGCCTGGGCGAAGAAGTTGATCATGCCCCGGCGTTCCAGCACGGTCAGATAGGCCCCGATGCCGCGCAGCATGGCATGGAAGGCGCGCACCTTGATGGCCGTCACCTCATGCAGGATCGGTTCGCGGGTCGCCGGCGGCATGTCCTCCAGCTTGCTTTCGATCACATCGCAGAAGGACAGGAATTCCTGCACCCGGCGGAAGGCATCGGCATAATCGGAAAAACTGATCAGCACGGCGCGTTCGTACAGGTCGGTGGTGATCGCCTGTACGTCTTGCGCCCGGCCGTTCAGCACCTGCAGCAGGCGCACCGCCTGGCTGGCGGTCGTGTCGGCGGCCACAAGGTCGATCTGGTTCTGGCGATAATCCTGCACCATGCGGTCAGCAAAACAGAAAATGGTTAATGGTTTCGTTGCTGGCCGGCCGCGATTGCTGTATGAAGATTCGTCAAATGTCAGCCAGTCGCGCCGCCAAATCCGCCGAACAGCCCGGCCACGGGTCTCCGGTACCGTTCCCCCACCGCCATCTCCTTGGAATTGAAGGCCTTTCCGCCCAGGATATCGAGATCCTGCTGAACCGGTCCGACTATTACGTGGACCTGAATCGGGCGGTGGAGAAGAAGCAGTCCAGTCTTCGCGGCCGCACCATCATCAACCTGTTCTTCGAGAATTCGACCCGCACCCGCACCTCGTTCGAACTGGCGGGCAAGCGACTCGGGGCGGATGTCATCAACATGTCGGTCGCCACCTCCTCGGTGAAGAAGGGCGAGACCCTGATCGACACCGCCATCACCCTGAATGCCATGCACCCTGACCTGCTGGTGGTGCGGCATCAGGATTCCGGCGCGGTCGCACTGCTGGCCCAGAAGGTCGGCTGCGGCGTGATCAATGGCGGCGACGGCAGCCACGAACACCCGACCCAGGCCTTGCTGGATGCGCTCACCATCCGCCGCCGCAAGGGCCGGCTGGATGGCCTGCTGGTCGCCATCTGCGGCGACATTCTGCACAGCCGCGTCGCCCGCTCCAACATCCACCTGCTGAACACCATGGGCGCGCGCGTGCGCCTGATCGCCCCGCCCACCCTGCTGCCGGCCCATGCCGACCGACTGGGCGCCGAGGTCTATCACGACATGCGCAAAGGCCTCACCGACGTCGATATCGTGATGATGCTGCGCCTGCAGATGGAGCGTTTCCACGGTTCCTTCGTGCCGTCCACCCGCGAGTATTTCCATTTCTACGGCCTCGATCACGAAAAGCTGGCCTTCGCCAAGCCCGATGCGCTGATCATGCATCCCGGCCCGATGAATCGCGGCATCGAGATCGACACAGAGGTGGCCGACGACATCCACCGCAGCGTGATCCACGAACAGGTCGAGATGGGCGTCGCCGTGCGCATGGCCTGCCTCGAATTGCTGGCGCAGCACCTGCCGAACTGGCGCGGCACCACGCCGACCGGAAGTTGAAGATTTAGAACCATGGCCCGTCGCCGTACGCTCTACAAAAACGCACGCCTGCTCGACCCCTCCTCGGGACTCGACGTGAAAGGTGCCCTGCTGACCGAAGGCGACAGGATCGTCGATCTCGGCCCCAAGCTCGCCAGCGGCAGCTTCGCCGGCGACACCGAAGTGATCGACTGCCAGGGCCATTGCCTTTCGCCCGGCCTGATCGACATGCATGTCTGGCTGCGCGAGCCCGGCGCCGAGCATCAGGAAACCATCGCCACCGGCGCCCGCGCGGCAGCGGCCGGCGGCGTCACCACCATGGTGGCGATGCCCAATACCGATCCGGTGATCGACGAGGTCGCGCTGGTGGAATTCGTCGCCCGCCGCGCCGCAGATAGCGCCGTGGTGCGCATCTTGCCCGCCGCCGCCGTCACCAAGGGCACACGGGGCGAGGAGATGACGGAACTGGGCCTGCTGGCCCAGGCTGGCGCTGTTGCCTTCACCGATGGCGAGAAGCCTGTCGCCTCGGCCCGGCTGATGCGCCGTGCGCTGTCATACGCCACCACCTTCGACCTGCTGCTGATGCAGCATTGCGAAGACCCCTCGCTGGCCAAGGGCGGCGCGATGAACGAGGGCGAGATCGCCGCGCGGCTGGGCCTGGCCGGCATTCCCGCCGTGGCCGAGACGATCATGCTGGAGCGCGACCTGCGCCTGCTGGAAGTCACCGGCGGCCGGCTGCATGCCGCGCATCTTTCGACGGCGGAATCGCTGGATGCCGTGCGCCGCGCCAAGCAGCGCGGCCTGCGCATCACCGCCGGCGCCGCGCCGCATAATTTCGCGCTCAATGAACTTGATGTCGGCGACTACCGCACCTTCGCCAAGGTCAAACCGCCTCTGCGGCTGGAAAGCGACCGCAAGGCCGTGGTGGATGCCATCGCTGACGGCACCATCGACGTGATCTCTTCCGCCCACGCGCCGCAGGATCCGGAAAGCAAGCGGCTGCCCTTTGCCCAGGCCGAATTCGGCATCATCGGGCTGGAGACATTGCTGGCTTTGACGCTGGAGCTGTATCACAACGGCTCCGTGCCACTGCTCAAGCTGCTGGCCTGCCTCACCTGCAATCCGGCACGCCTGCTCAAGCTGCAAAGCGGCCGCCTGGCGCCGGGCGCACCGGCCGACCTGCTGCTGTTCGACCCCGATACACCCTGGCGCATCGACGAAAAGAAATTCCGCTCCAAGGCCAAGAACTCACCCTACGATGGCCGCCGCGTGCAGGGCCATGCCCTGCGCACCATCGTCGGCGGCGAAACGGTCTTCCAGCGCAAGCGTGAAAGCTGAAAGCATGATCGATCCCGCTCTCTGGGTGCATGAACCGCCCTATTACCTGGCGGCCGCCGTGCTGGGCTACATGCTCGGTGCCATCCCTTTCGGCCTGGTGCTGACGCGCCTGAGCGGCATGGGCGATATCCGCAATATCGGCTCGGGCAACATCGGCGCCACCAACGTGCTGCGCACCGGGCGCAAGGACCTTGCCGCCCTCACTCTGCTGCTCGATGGCGGCAAGGGCACGGCAGCGGCGCTGATCGGCGCGCGCTATGGCCTGGATGTAATGCTCATCGCCGCCTTCGCGGCCTTCATCGGCCATCTGTTTCCGGTCTGGCTGAAATTCAACGGCGGCAAGGGCGTTGCCACTTTCCTTGGCGTGCTGCTGGGCGCAGCTTGGCCTGTTGGCGTGTTTGCCTGCGCCACCTGGCTGTTTATCGCCTTCACTCTGCGCTATTCCTCGCTCTCGGCTCTGATCGCAGCTCTGCTCAGCCCTGTTGTCGCCTGGTTCGTGATCGGACCTGAGATTGCTATTCTGGCGGCCGCGATGGCCGTGCTGGTCTATATCCGTCATCACCAGAACATCGCCCGTCTGCTGAAGGGCGAAGAACCCAAGATCGGCCAGAAGAAAAAGGATGACGGCGCGCCCGCCGCCTCTGCCTGACTCTGAAAAGCGCGACTGGCTGCGGCTGATCCGCAGCGCGCATCTCGGCCCGGTCACCTTCCATCACATACTCCGGTATTACGGCAGCGCGGCAAACGCCATCGAACGCCTGCCCGAGATGGCCAAACGCGGCGGCGCCAAACGCCGGATCGAACTGGCGGACCAAAAAAGCATCGATGCGGAACTGAAGGCGCTCAAGGCCTGCGGTGCGAAACTCGTCGCCTGGGGCGAACCGGGTTATCCCGTCGGCCTGATGCAGCTTGACGATGCCCCGCCCCTGCTGGCGGCAAAAGGCGATCCGCTGATTTCGGAAATTGCCGGCATCGCCATCGTCGGTGCACGTAATGCTTCGGCGATTGCGCAGCGCTTCACCCGCGACATCGCCGCCGAACTCTGCCGGCAGGATTTCAGCATCATCTCGGGCCTTGCGCGCGGCATCGACAAGGCCGCCCATGACGGCGCCCTGCAGGCCGATGGCAAGACCATGGCCTTCATCGGCACAGGTATCGACATCGTCTTCCCGCCCGAGAATACGAAACTGCATGACGAGATCGCCGAGCGTGGGGTGATCTTCGCCGAAATGCCGGCCGGCACGCCGCCGCTGGCGCAGAATTTCCCGCGCCGCAATCGTTTGATCTCGGGCGCTTCGCTCGGCGTTCTGGTGGTCGAGGCCGCGCTGAAATCCGGTTCGCTGATCACCGCACGCATGGCGGCCGAACAGGGCCGCGAGGTGATGGCCGTGCCGGGCTCGCCGCTCGATCCGCGTTGCCATGGCAGCAACGACCTGATCCGCCAGGGCGCCACGCTGGTCGAGCGCATCGACGACATCCTGGCCGTGATCGCGCCGCAGCGGCCGGCAGCACCGCAGGCACCGACCCGCCCCGTCGACGCGGCCGCACCAGTTGCCGATGACGACCTCACCCATGCCCACGCCGAACTCGATCGCCTGCTTTCGCCCAATCCGGTCGAAATCGACGAGTTGATCCGCCTCAGCGGGCTGTCTTCGGCGGTGATCCTCATGGTGCTGACGGAAAAGGAGTTGGCCGGCCGGGTGCTGCGCCATCCCGGTGGCAAGGTATCCGCCGGCTAGAATCCGCTTGCCTTTTGCCGTGCCGGCGGTAGGTTTCCGCTCCATGGGGACAACGCGGTCTCCCCATCAGATGCCCCGACAAACCGGTATCCAAGCGCCGCTACTGAACTTCACGCTGCACTTAAAGCGTGACGAGGTAGCATCATGGATACCAATACCCTTCCCTTCATTTCCCAGCCTTCTATTTCGGTGGCCGAACTGGCGCGCAACATCGCCGCCGGCCGCTTCCCCTATCTGGTCGATGTACGGCGCGAGGAGCGCTATGCGGAAGTCGACAGCGTGATCCGCGGCGCCAGGCGGCGCCGACCCGACCAGCTTGCACGCTGGGCGGCCGACCTGCCGCGAGATGCCGAAATCGTCGTCTACTGCGTGCATGGCCATGAGGTCAGTCAGGGTGCCTGCGTCGCACTGCAATCCCATGGCCGGCGTGTGCGCTATCTGGCCGGCGGGATCGAGGCCTGGCGCGAAGCCGGCGGTCCGTTGCAGACGAAGCCGCCGGCCGAGCCCAGCCGCTGGATCACCCGCGAAAGGCCGAAGATCGACCGTATCGCCTGCCCCTGGCTGGTGCGGCGTTTCGTCGATCCCGATGCGCGGTTCTTCTATGTGCCGTCCGATCAGGTCTTCGCCCGTGCCGAAGATTGGCTGGCCACGCCCTATGACATCCCCGGCGCAGCCTACAGCCATGACGGCGAGCTGTGCAGCTTCGATGCCTTTATCACCCACCACGGCTTGCAGGACGATCCGGCGCTACGGCAACTGGCCGTCATCGTGCGCGGCGCCGATACCGGTCGGCCCGATCTGGCCCCACAGGCTCCCGGCCTGCTGAGCATTTCGCTCGGCCTGTCCGCCATGTGTCAGGACGATGACGGACTGATGCTGGAGCGCGGGATGCTGGTGTATGACGCACTCTACGCCTGGTGCGCCTCGGCCTCGGCCGAACGTCATGGCTGGCCGCCGGCGGCCTGAAGGGTTAGAGATTGAACATGAACACGGCGAATCAGACCGGCGGCCCCAGCTTCGGCGAGGCCTTCCGCACCTGGCTGAAAATCGGCCTGCTCAGCTTCGGCGGGCCAGCCGGCCAGATCGCCATGATGCACCGCATCGTGGTGGACGAGAAGAAATGGGTCAGCGAGCCGCAATTCCTGCATGCGCTGAATTTCTGCATGCTGCTGCCCGGCCCCGAGGCGCAGCAGCTCGCCACCTATATCGGCTGGCTGCTGCACCGGGCGAAAGGCGGCGTGGCTGCCGGCCTGCTGTTCATCCTGCCGGGCCTCGCCGTGATCCTGGGCCTGAGTACCATCTATGTGCTGTGGCGCGACGTACCGCTGGTGGATGGCGTGTTCTTCGGCCTGCAGGCTGCCGTGCTGGCCATCGTGATCGAGGCCGTGCAGCGCATCGCCAAACGCGCTGTGAAGACCCGGTTCCTGTTAGGCATCAGCGCCCTGGCCTTTATCGGCATCTACGGTCTGCAGATTCCCTTCCCGCTCATCGTGCTGGGCGCCGCGCTGATCGGCTGGCTGGTCGGGCGCAGCAAACCGGCCTGGGTTCTGCCGGGTACCGGCCACCAGGACGCCGATGTGCTGCCCAGCGTGGCACCGAGTTGGTCGCGCAACCTGATCGTCATTGGCATCTTCGGCATGCTCTGGGGTGGGCCGCTGCTCTGGCTGTTCGCCACGCTGGGCGAAACCCATGTCTTCAGCCAGATCGGCGTGTTCTTCAGCAAGATGGCCGTGGTCACCTTCGGCGGCGCCTATGCCGTGCTGGCCTATGTCGGGCAGCAGGCAGTCGAAGGTTTTGGCTGGCTCAATGCCGAGGAGATGCTGCATGGCCTCGGCCTGGCCGAAACCACGCCCGGCCCGCTGATTCTGGTGCTCACCTTCGTGGGTTATCTCGCCGGCTTCCGGCTCGGCGGCATCGATCCGCTGCTGGGCGGTCTGCTCGGTGGCGTGCTCGCCACCTGGGTCACCTTCGTGCCGTGCTTTTTGTGGATCTTCCTCGGCGCGCCCTATATCGAGCGCATCCGCCATGTTCGCGCCTTCAGCCATGCGCTGGCGGCGATCACGGCGGCCGTGGTCGGCGTGATCCTCAACCTCGCCATCTGGTTCGGCCTGCATGTGCTGTTCAGGCAGATGGAGAGCCTGTCGCTCGGCCCGCTCAGTTGGGATGTGCCGGTGCTGTCCAGCCTCGATCCCTGGATGGCGTTGCTGTCGGCGGCGGCGCTGGTCGCCGTCTTCCGCTTCTACCTCGGCCTCAGTTGGCTGCTCGGTGGCGCGGCACTGGCCGGTATCGCGATCCGCTTCATCGCGTAACGAAAAAGGGAGCCATGAGGCCCCCTTCTCCGTTCCCATATCGCACAGAGCCTTACAGGCCGACCTGCGTGATGAACTTGGTGTTCAGGTAGGCTTCGATGGCTTCCGAGCCGCCTTCCGAGCCATAGCCCGAATCCTTGATGCCGCCGAACGGCACTTCCGGCAGGGCCAGGCCGTGATGGTTGATCGACACCATGCCCGCCTCAAACGCCGCGCCGATGGCCGCCGCCGTCTTGGCCGACTTGGTATAGGCATAGGCCGCCAGGCCGAACGGCAGGCGGTTGGCCTCTTCCACCACCGCGTCGAAGCTGGAGAAGGGCATGATCGGCGCCAGCGGGCCGAAGGGCTCCTCGTTCATGATGCGCATGTCGGTGTTGATGCCGGTCAGCACGGTCGGCTCGAAGAAATTGCCCTTGTTGCCAATGCGCTTGCCGCCGGTCTCGACCTTGGCGCCTTTGCTCACGGCGTCAGCGACAAACATCTCCATCGCCTGCACGCGGCGGTCGTTGGCCAGCGGACCCATGCGGGTATCCTTGTCGAGGCCGTCGCCCACCTTCAGTGACTTGGCAAACGCCGTGAAGCCTTCGACGAACTTGCCGTAGACCGACTCATGCACCAGGAAACGCGTCGGCGAGACGCAGACCTGGCCGGCATTGCGGAACTTGTTGGCGCTCAGCACCTTCACGGCGGTGTCCACGTCGGCATCGTCGAACACGATGGCCGGGGCATGGCCGCCGAGTTCCATGGTGATGCGCTTCATGTGCTGGCCCGCCAGCATCGAGAGATGCTTGCCTACCGGAGTCGAGCCGGTGAAGGTGATCTTGCGGATCACCGGATGCGGGATCAGGTATTCGCTGATCTCCGACGGCACGCCATACACCAGCTGGATCGCGCCGGCCGGCACGCCGGCATCGACATAGGCCTGCACCAGGGCGGCGCAGGAAGCCGGTGTCTCTTCCGGGCCCTTCAGGATGATCGAGCAGCCGGCGGCCAGGGCGGCCGAGCATTTGCGCACCGCCTGGTTGATCGGGAAATTCCACGGCGTGAAGGCGGCGACGGGGCCGACCGGTTCCTTGACGACAAGCTGGTACACGCCTTCGGCGCGCGGCGGCACGATGCGGCCATAGGTGCGGCGCGCTTCCTCGGCGAACCAGTCCATGATGTCGCCGGCCAGCAGGGTCTCCCCCTTGGCCTCGATGAAGGGCTTGCCCTGTTCCATCGACATGATCTTGCCGATCTCGTCGGCGCGGCCGCGGATGATGTCGGCGGCCTTGCGCAGCACCTTGTAGCGGTCGTAGGGCGAAACCTTCTTCCAGGCCTTGAAGCCCTTGTCGGCGGCGGCCAGCGCGCGGTCCAGGTCGGCCTTCTCGGCATGGGCCACCTTGCCGATTTCCTCGCCGGTGGCCGGGTTCAGCACGGGGATGGTCTTGCCGCCGGCGCCCTTGGTCCAGGCACCGTCGATATACAGCGAAACTTCGGGATACATGTTTCCTCCTCACCGCATCCGGAACTGCAAAATCAGGCCCGGGATTATGGCGGAAACGTCATGGCCCCGCTACCGGTTGCGCCGGGAAGATGCCGCCCGCAGAATGGCCGCCCGCGCAACTTGTATCCCCGCAGAACAAGCAATGAAAAAAGCCAAGCCCAAAGCCAAGCCCGCCGCCAAAAAATCCGCTCACCCGTCGGAAACCGCCCCCGACCCGGGCGTACTTCTGCGCATCGCCGATGCCCTGGAGCGGCTGGCGCCGCCGCGTGCGCCGGACTGGAACGAAAATGCCGCCGATGCCTTCGTGTGGCATGCCGAACCGGCGCCGGGCTGGCTGGAGGCCGTGCCGAAGGTGAACGCCGTGTCCATCGACCTGCTGCAGGGCGTGGACCGCGTGCGCGACATCCTGCTCGACAACACCGCCCGCTTCGCCCGGGGCCTGCCGGCCAACAACGCGCTGCTGTGGGGTGCGCGCGGCATGGGCAAATCGTCGCTGGTGAAGGCCGCCATCGGCGCGATCAACGACAAGAAGGCTCATGCTCTGGCGCTGGTGGAAATCCATCGTGAGGACATCCCCTCGCTGCCCGCTCTGCTCAAGCTGCTGCGCGGTTCCAGGCGCCGTTATGTGCTGTTCTGCGACGATCTTTCGTTCGACGCGGAAGACCAGCATTACAAGTCGCTGAAGGCCGTGCTGGATGGCGGCATCGAGGGCCGGCCCGACAACGTGATCCTCTACGCCACGTCCAACCGCCGCCACCTGCTGCCGCGCGATATGATGGAGAACGAACGCTCCACCGCGATCAATCCGCACGAGGCCGTGGAGGAGAAAGTCTCGCTGTCCGACCGCTTCGGCCTCTGGCTCGGCTTCCATTCCTGCAGCCAGGAGGATTTCTTCGCCATGCTCGACGGCTACTGCAAAGCCTATGGCTTAAAGATCGACCAGAAGCAGTTGCGCGCCGAGGCCGTGGAATGGTCGATGACGCGCGGCGCGCGGTCCGGCCGCGTGGCCTGGCAGTTCATCCAGGACCTGGCCGGCAGGCTGGGCAAGCCTCTCAAATCCACGAAGTAAGTTCAGGCCACCGAGAGGAACTTGGCCGGGTCCACCGCCTGGGTGCCCTTGCGGATTTCGAAATGCAGCTGCGGCTGGTTGACCGCACCGGTGCTGCCCACCGTGCCGATGGCCTGGCCGCGCGTCACCTTCTGGCCCTTCTTCACCAGCGTCTTGTCGAGATGGGCATAGGCGGTCATCCAGCCATCGGCATGGCGCACCAGCAGCAGGTTGCCAAAGCCCTTCAGCTCGCTGCCGGCATAGACCACCACGCCATTCTCGGCCGCCACCACCGGCGCGCCAGCGCGGGCGGCGATGTTGATGCCGTCGTTATGCAGTCCGTCGGCTTTCGGGCCGAAGGTGGATAGCACGCGTCCGCGCACCGGCCATGAAAAGGTGCGACCCGAACGCGGCGGCAGAACGGCTTCCTGCTGCGGCACGGCAGGTTCGGCTGCTGGCGGTGCGGACGATGCCGGAGCGCTGCTGGGCGGTGCATTCGCCACCTGCGGTTCGGCGCTGCTTTCCGTCTGGGTAGGCGTCGCCTGTTCGGCCGGCTGCTGCGGCACCGGCGGCAGGCCTGACGACGCCGGCGGTTCCTCCTGCTGCGTCGGCGCTGCACCCGATGAAACTGCACCCGGTGGCGGCGGCAGGGTCTCGACCTGGAAACCGCGCGGTGCTGCCGCGGGCGGTGCAGGCTGCGAACCCGTCGGGCTGACCGGCGTGGAGGCCACGGCATAGCCGGTCTGCGACGGAATGCGCAGCTGCTGGCCCACGCTGATCGTATAGGGCGCCTGCAGGTCGTTGCTCTGCGCCATCGTATAGACATCGACGCCATAACTGCGCGAGATGCTGTACAGCGTCTCGCCGCGCTGCACGCTGTGGAAGCGGCCGCCCGGCAGGCGCAGCTGCTGGCCCGGCTGCAGCACATAGGGCGGCTGCAGGCCGTTATCGTCGATGATCGCGCGCACCGGCCGGTTATACCGGCGCGACAACGCATAGACTGTATCGCCCGGCTGTACCGTCACGCCTTCGGGCACGGCTTCCGGCGCCACCCGAATGTCGGCGGCACTGGATTGCGGATTACCGCCGCCGAATTGCACCGCCTGCGGCAGCGAGCCGGACTGGTGGCCGAACACCACCGGCGCCGGGGCCTGCTGGCCGCAGCCAGCCAGCAGCGCCAGCGCCAGGATCAGCGAAATGTCCCGAATCCGTTGCATCGGCCGGGACTAAACCCCCCGCCCCCCCCTGCTACACCGCCGGCGGGCCAAGGTGTTACGCGGATGTTACGGGTGGGGTTACGGGGTCGCGGCGCTGGCTTCGCGGGCAATGCCGGGCAGCAGGGGCACAAAACGCACCGCCAGCAGCCGTTCCTCCCGCACCTCGTCGCCCTGGCGGGTATAGCGGATCACATCCTGCTCCGTCGTGGTCACCGCCACGGGCGCCACCATGATGCCGCCTGCGGGGGAAAGCTGGTCGATCAGGGCCTCGGGCCGCCTGTCGGCTGCCGCCGTCACCAGGATGCGGTCGAACGGCGCCTGCTCGGGCCAGCCCTTGTTGCCGTCGCCCAGCTTGGTCACCACGTTGGTGATCTGCAGGTCGTGCAGCCGCTTTTCGGCCGTCACCAGCAGGGAGCGATAGCGCTCGATGGTGTAGATGCGCCGCCCCAGTTTCGACAGAACCGCCGTCTGGTAGCCCGAGCCGGTGCCGATCTCCAGCACCTTCATGCGGTCGCCCAGCTGCAGCGCCTCGGTCATGTAGGCCACCACATAGGGCTGGCTGATCGTCTGGCCCTGGGTGATCGGCAGCGCGATGTTGTCGTAGGCGTGTTTCAGGAACTGGTCGGCGACGAAACGCTCGCGCGGCACGCGCTCGACGGCTGAAAGCACCCGGGTGTCGGCGATGCCCTGCCGCCGCAACTCCATCACAAGCTGGATGACCCGGGGATCCACGATCAAATCCGGGTCAGCGCAGGGCCGTCTTCAGCGCCTTCATGCTGGCGTCGTGGGTCAGGTCGAGCTGCAGCGGCGTGACCGAAATCGCGCCGTATTCGGTGGCGCCCAGGTCGGTATGGCGTTTGGCCTTGCTCTTCTGCCGGCGATAACCGATCCAGTAATACGGCACGCCGCGCGCATCCACGCGGGCATCCAGCAGCAGGTCGGTCAGGTCGCGCTGGCCCTGCGGCACCACTTCCACGCCGATCACCTTGTCGGCGGTCACGTCGGGGAAGTTGATGTTGATCAGCGTGCCTTTCGGCCAGCCCGATTTGATCAGCTTCTTGATCACCTTCGGCGCGTGATGTTCGGCGGTCGCCCATTTCACCGGATGGCCATGCTGAAAACACTGGCTCAGCGCGATGGAGGGCACGCCCAGCAGGGAACCTTCCATGGCCACGGCCACAGTGCCCGAATAGGTCACGTCCTCGCCCAGATTGGCGCCGCGGTTGATCCCGGACAGCAGCAGGTCGGGCTTCTTGTCCTTGAAGATTTCATGCATCGCCATCATGACGCAGTCGGTCGGCGTGCCGCGCACGGCGTATTTGCGCGCGTTGATCTTGCGCAGGCGCAGCGGCAGGGTCAGCGTCAGGGAATGGGAGGCACCGGACTGTTCATATTCCGGAGCCACCACCCACACATCCTTCGACAGCGATTTGGCGATCTTCTCCAGGATTTTCAGGCCCGGCGCGTGGATGCCGTCGTCGTTGGACACCAGGATACGCATCACTTCCCCACCTTCTCGATTTTATCCAGTCCGCCCATATAGGGCTTCAGCGCATCCGGCACCGCGATGCTGCCGTCTTCGTTCTGGTAATTCTCCATCACCGCGATCAGCGTGCGGCCGACGGCGAGGCCAGAGCCGTTCAGCGTATGCACGAAACGGGTCTGCTTCTCGCCCGGCGCCCGGCAGCGCGCATTCATGCGCCGCGCCTGCCAGTCCCAGCAGTTTGAGCAGGACGAGATTTCGCGATACTGGTCCTGGCCCGGCAGCCAGACTTCGATGTCATAGGTCTTGCGCGCCGCGCCGCCCATGTCGCCGGCGCAGAGCAGCATGGTGCGGAACGGCAGGCCCAGGCGCTTGAGCACCTCTTCCGCCGCGCCCGTCATGCGCTCGTGCTCTTCGACCGACTTGTCGGGCGAGACTATGCTCACCAGCTCCACCTTGTCGAACTGGTGCTGGCGGATCATACCGCGCGTATCGCGGCCGGCAGCGCCCGCTTCCGAGCGGAAACAGGCGGTCAGCGCCGTGAAGCGCCAGGGCAGCTCGCTCTCGTCGATGATCAGGTCGCGCGCCAGGTTGGTCAGCGGCACTTCCGCCGTGGGGATCAGCCAGTAGCGATATCGCGGGTCATTCAACAACCGGCGACTTTCAGTTGTTATCCCTTTAACAATTTCAAGTGTGGGCGACGCTGCGTTATCAAGCAGGGCTTTATTATTGCTAGCAAAAGATTCGCTATACTCTCTCAGAGCCTCGCTAACGGCTGCTCTGTCCACTGTCGCAAACAAATCGTCACCGAACTTCGGCAGCTGGCCGGTGCCGAAGGCCGTGGCATCGTTCACCAGCATCGGCGGCTGCATTTCGGTATAGCCGAATTCGGTGGTGTGCAGGTCGAGCATGAATTGCCCCAGCGCCCGTTCCAGCCGGGCGAGCTGGCTTTTCAGCACGGTGAAGCGCGCGCCGGCCAGCTTCACCCCGGAGGCGAAATCCATGTAGCCCAGCGCCTCGCCCAGGTCGAAATGCTCCTTGGGCTTGAAGCTGTATTTTTTCGGCGCGCCGGTGCGGCGCAGCTCGACATTCGATTTCTCGTCCAGCCCCTCGGGTACATCGTCGCCCGGCAGGTTCGGAATGCGCGACAGCGCATCGGTCAGTGCCGCCTCGTGATCCTTCTGTTCGGCTTCCAGCGCGGCAAGGCGATCCTTCAGCGCGGCAACCTCCGCCATCAGCTCGGCCGCGCGGGCCTCGTCCTTCTTACCCTTAGCGACGCCGATCTCTTTCGACAGCGTGTTGCGCCTGTTCTGCAGGTCATCGAATTCCAGCTGGCTGGTGCGGCGCTTTTTGTCCAGCTCGATCAGGGCCTGCGCCTGCGGGCCCACGCCACGGCGAGCGATGGCCCGGTCGAAGGCTTCCGGATTGTCCCGGATCGCTTTGATGTCATGCATGGTGAACTACCTTCAAGCGGCCGGCGACGAACCGGCCTCGTCCTTTGCCGCCTCTTCCTCGGCGGCCTTTTCCGCGGCTTCCCGCTTGGCGCGGTCGCGTTCGATCATTTTCACCGAAAGGATGGAAATTTCGTAAAGCAGGATCAGCGGAATGGCCAGGCCGACCTGGCTGATCACGTCGGGCGGCGTGACGATGGCGGCGAAGATGAACATGCCGACGATGGCGTATTTGCGCTTGGCTGCCAGCCCCGCCGACGAGGCGATGCCCACCTTGCCCAGCAGCGTGAGCAGCACCGGCAGCTCGAAGGCGATGCCGAAGGCGAAGATCAGCGTCATCACCAGCGAGAGGTATTCGCTCACCTTGGTCTCGAGCTGGATCGGCAGGGTATCGTTGCCGCCCAGCGTCTCGAAGCCGGCGAAGAATTTCAGCGCCAGCGGCATGATGAAGTAATAAACGAAGGTGGCGCCCATGGCGAAGAGGATCGGGGTGGCCACCAGGAACGGCAGGAAGGCCTTCCGCTCGTGCTTGTAAAGGCCGGGCGCCACGAACATCCACACCTGGCTGGCGATGATCGGGAAGCTGACCAGCGCCGCCGCCCAGAAGGCCAGCCGGATCTGCGTGAAGAAGGCCTCCTGCGGCGCGGTGAAGATCATGCGCCGGCCTTCCATGCCGATCGCCTCGATCAGCGGATGCATCAGGATGTTGTAGATCTGCGGCGCGAAGAAATAGCAGGCGCAGAAGGCGATGAAGATCGTGCCGATGGAATACATCAGGCGATTGCGCAGCTCGATCAGATGTTCGAGCAGCGGCATGCGCGAGGCTTCCACCTCGTCCTGCGGTTTGGCGTCGGTCTCGCTCACGGCTTGGTCTCGGATTTCGCCGCTCCGGCATCGACGGCTTCAGCCGGCGCAGGCTCGGCAGGTGCGGCGGCCGGGCCCGGATCGGCAATCGGCGTCGCACCCGAGATATCCTTCGAGATATCCATGTCCTTCGTCGCGTCCATGATCGCCTGGTTATGCTCGGCGAACTGCTTTTCCAGCGACCCGTCGGGATCGAAGGTCTTCTTCACTTCGTTCTCGATGGAAAAATCACTCACCTGCTTGGCGGCCTTGCGCAGCTCGTCCAGTTCGGACTCGCGCACCATGTCGTCGAGGCCGCTCTGGAACTCGCGGGCCATGGAGCGCGCCTTCGCGGTCCATTGCCCCACGGTGCGCAACACCTTGGGCAGGTCTTTCGGGCCGATGACGACCAGCGCCACCACCGCGATGATTCCCAGTTCCGACCAGGCAATGTCGAACATCGCCGCCTACGCTGCTTTCCGCCGTTCGGCCGCGCCGGGATATCCGCCGCGGCGATCCATGATCAATTCTGCGCGGTCTTGTCGGCCGGCTGACTGCTGGGTGCAGCGCCGCCGGTCGGCTGGTTCTGCTGGTTGATCACAGGCGGCGCGCCGGCCTGCTTCTCCTTGTCCTTGTCGTCCTCGGTCATGCCCTTGCGGAAATTCTTGATGCCCGAAGCCAGGTCGCCGGCCACCTTCGGCAGCTTGCCGGCGCCAAAGATGATCAGGATCACCA